>CAZTBH010000021.1:0-46226 GCA_964611845.1 uncultured Neisseria sp. | reverse complement strand
TACTTACCGATGGAGGTAAAATGCAAAAAATTAATTTCTGTCATGTAGCAAGATTTGCTTTACCAATTTAGTGCTCCGTTCAAAATGATCTCTTACATTTATTTACAAATATTTTATCATAATTTTAGCTAAGGTCTCTAGACATGTAAGAGCTCAGTACGCATATAACAGATATTTTTATACATCAACGGGCTTTTTCCTTGGTTTAACCAAAGGGTAGGGTAGATAATATCCGACTATTTCGGCTATTGCCGTCAAAACAAATAAGATTAAGGTGTTAATCATGCAGATTACAATCAAATAAAAAATAGGTTTGCGGTATATGTGGATTATATCAAACTAGAATAATCACTGGCTCGACTTATGTTTAAAATGTTAATTCAATTATTTTATTTGCTTCAAAGCATTGGATTGTCTCAGTATAATGCTTGATTTTTTTTGGAGTTAGTTTATAATCAAAGGTATTTGTGTTTAAGTGAAAGCTTATATTTGATGATTTTGCAGATAATAACTCAGAAATAATATCATCAGGTAACTCAATATCAAATTGTAAACTATCATTTAACCAGCCTAAATTACTTTCACCGTGGAATGTTTTTCGAGCTTTTAGCTTATCCCAACCGTTATCATGATCATGATTTAAAGTAAAATTATCAAATAACTTAAACTGTTTTGTCTGAATACTAACTCTAGAAATTTTTATCTTAAAATCAGTTAAGTTAGTGATCTGATATGCAATATCAACCATATTCATATTGGATAATTTATATAGTTTCAAAGTAACGCTATTTACGTGAATATAATTATATGGGTTAGGTTTTTTATTGGCTAGATATAAAGCGACCCACACTGTTCCAATAGTACCAATAGCTACAGCAGAGTTAATCCAGTCTGTTACAAATGAAGTATCATTGATACAACAAAGCAATAAACCAACTAAAAACCAAAGCCCAAACATAGCACTTATTATCATCAGTAATTGATGCTTTTTATAAATAGAATTTAAAATACCACTGCTACTGAGCAATAATGTAACCAGTATAATAGCCAACAAGTAGTTAAATTGACTAGCAATAGAATTTGCTGCAGTAAAAAAAGTTACAGTCATAGTTTTATTTTCCGTTAATTTATCCCTAGATGTGACATGATAGTAAGACGAATACCATCGACCAAATTTATTACAATAAAAAACCACCGATTATAAATCAGTGGTCATAAATTAACATGCTGGTTTGTTTAGAACTAACTGAATTACCAAATCATACCCGATAGCTTCGGCATAACGACGTAATGTCGCAATACTTGGGGCGTGCTTGCTCTTACCGCCGCCATTCTCTAAGCGACTAATTGCTGATTTACTGGTATGCATTAATTGCGCTACCTCGTCCTGCGTTTTACCAGCTTCAAGCCTCGCACGTAACAGCGCAAATTCAGGTTGTAAACGTTCGTATTCGGCTTTAACTTCTGGGTTTTGTAACATTTTCTCAATCATTTCGTCATGTGTTATCATCTTGCTTTTACCTCATTCATTCAGCCCCGTACTCCATTATTAATTTAGTATAGTGAGCATATTTAGATTGTAACGTTATTGGTAAGTTCATTATATCAGCTTGTGTTTTATCGCTATAATAGATCTTAACAAACTCGATTATTCAAAAATAAGCAGCCCTATTTTATCCAGTACCAGGCTATAAATATCTATTGGCAATTTTTCCTTAAATTCTGCCTCTCGCTTTTGCCAATCTAAACTTTTAACCTGATCAGTTAGTATAACCCCTTTAGTCGTGGTATTGGATAATTCAACCTCAAAATAATATCCTTTTTTCTTGCTAGTTATTGGGCAGATAATGCATAGATTAGTCTTTTGATTGTACTCTATTGGTGACAACACTAATGCGGGGCGCATTCCTGCCTGTTCTCGTCCGGCTTGAGGATTAAAATTAAGCCAGATAATATCGTAGCGGTCAGGTACGTACTTAGTCATGCCAGACCTCGCTATCAAGCTCATCAATATCGACTACGGTTAATTGCTCAGGGGTAAAGTTTGCTAATGCTTGCCGAATAATATCGCGGTTATTAACCTTTATTGGCTCAATTACCACTTTATTATCAATTATATTGATATGCACTCTATCCCCACTATGCAAGTTTAGTTGCCGAGTTATAAATGCTGGCAATCTCAACCCCATTGAGTTACCCCATTTTGTTATTGCTATATCCATAATATTCACCTTCAAATAGATATACATTGTATATCATTGGTGTATAAATGTCAACAACAATTCATAATCATGGCAGACACCAGACTATAAGGTTTAAGTCTTGTCTAGTACTAATCGAGGACTTTATTCCGATAACATTGGCACTAATAGCGCGCTTGGATAGCGACTACTGCTCCAAATATGGCACTTACCAGCCGCACTTTTCTCATACTCACCAATTTGATGAAACTTACCGTATTTAAGAAGTGGAACTCCTTGAATCACTAAGCGTAGCTCATCACCTTGGCGAAAAAATGTTGCTGATGGCAATAAACTAATCTCTATTTTTATAATTTCACCGGATGCAGCGATGGTTTTTGGTTGGTTAAAATCGTGCTCAGGTTGATAAAATAGGCTATCTTTTTCATTAATCTCGCTGAGAGATACTTTCATAAATCCTTTACTAACCACATCATTGGCGAAACCATATGAGCCTTCAAAATCAACTTCCTCTCCATCATGAAATTTTTGTATCCCGATAAAGAGATTGGCATCATCTATGCCTTCCAATGAGACAAATAATGTTAATTTCATCGGACCAATTACTTCCATATCCTGCGGGAAAATATAGCTAAATTTTAAACTTTCTGATGTGGTTGAGAATGAATCAACCTCAGCATTACCAGAATTTGATTCGGCGCTTAATCTTGACTGAGTATGGTTTAAAAATAATTCAGTCCACTGTGTATTAGCAATTGGCCACTGGTGTTCATGTCTGATTTTGTAAACATTGTCTCGAGATTCACGAACTTCAACTGTTGCTTTGGGATGGCTTGGCATATCATTTTGTATGCCTTTCAAGAAATAATCAAAAAATTTTAACTGAATCGCTTTTGCTTGCTCAGAATAAAAACTTGCCCATTTACCTGTACGATGAGTATAAAGCCATTTTTGTTGTGAAGCTATTTGCTCAAAAGCGCGAAAAGAGCCACGAGTATGGAGTTGATGATCGGAAAAACTGGCACAGATCAATGCTGGTACTTTGATTTTATGTAAATCAGGAACCATTGATAAATAAAATTCATCACGCAATGTATGTTGACATTGCTGGTCACGAAAAACTGGGCCTGATTTTTTCTTAACTCCATGACTCCACATTGAGATAAAACCATCCTCCCGAACCCCACCCGGGCGAAACGCATCTTTATATGCATCACTAAATCCTTCCCACGGGCAGATTGCACTAAGATGTGGTGGATTAAGTGCGGCAACTTTATATTGGCTAATTGCCAGATATGAAACACCAAAGAGCCCAACCTTGCTGCTTGACCATTCTTGCGTAGCGACCCATTCAATTACATCATAATAATCTTGTGCTTCAGCATCATCAAGCATTTCTTGGGCACCATCAGATTTACCAAAACCACGTTTATCAATATTGACAATCACATAGCCTTGCGTAACCCAAAAATCTGGATCAGGAGCTTCCCAGCTAGTTTCTTCAGAAAAACCAATTTGTCCAGTTTGTCGAATTACCCGATATTGAAAAGGAACTTTTCCATTTTGTGGTAAATTATCTTTGCAATAGGGGTGTAAATTTAGTAATGCTGGAAATTTACCAGAAGATTTAGGCTTGTAAATATTGAGACTCAGTGTAACGCCATCGCGCATAGCAACTCTGACATCGCGTATTACGTCCACCTCAGCGCTTAATTTATGGATTGTCAGAGGAGGTTTAATTAATGCCTTTAATTTTGCAATTCTTTGTGCTATAGAATTTTGTTTTATAACTAGTTTTTTAGTTAATTTAGCCATGATTATTCCCAGATTAAGGTTGTGCAGGAGTTCTAATACAAGCTCTGATTCACGCATTATAAATATGAGTGATGATAATTATACCAGTATGTTGTAATAGATGAAATTTTTTTAATAATTTATAGTGAGCTACTCAATAATGGCTACTATGCGGAGCATCTGCAGTTAGTGTATAATTCGCCCATATAAAAAAATAAGGATTATGCTATGTTGCGTTTAGGAGTAAATATTGATCATGTAGCGACGCTACGTAATGCACGCGGTACAATTTACCCAAGTGTGATTGAGGCGGCTTTGGTGGCGGAAAGCAATGGTGCAGATCTGATTACCTTGCATTTAAGGGAAGATCGCCGCCATATTAAAGATCAGGATGTGTTTGTATTAAGACAGACGCTTAAAACTGAAATGAATCTGGAAATGGCTTTGACTCAGGAGATGCTTGAA
The DNA here is from genome assembly GCA_964611845.1 of uncultured Neisseria sp. GTDB lineage: Bacteria > Pseudomonadota > Gammaproteobacteria > Burkholderiales > UBA11063 > Aquella. The sequence goes on along the minus strand of CAZTBH010000021.1, from coordinate 41,766 downwards.
ATAGCTCTGCAGGTCAAACCAGACTACGTGTGTTTAGTGCCAGAAAAACGCGCTGAAGTAACTACCGAGGGTGGTTTAGATGTTGTGGCTAATTTTGCTGCAATTCAACAAGTGATTCAGATTTTGCACAGTCAAGGTATTTGGGTATCGCTATTTATTGATGCTGATCGGCAACAAATCATGGCAGCCAAACAAGCTGGCAGCTATGCGATAGAGATTCACACGGGTAAATATGCGGATAGTAATTCAATTGCTCAACAACAAGAATTAATCAAGATTATTAAAATGACGGAATTCGCTGATTCGCTGGGTTTAATCGTGAATGCTGGACATGGACTGCATTATCATAATGTCTCAGCAATTGCGGCGATCCCTCAATTGCATGAACTAAATATTGGGCACGCACTGATTGCGCAGAGCTTATTTCATGGTTTAGCAAAGGCAGTAAGTGATATGAAACAATTAATGATACAGGCGCGTTAGAAATGGAATTTTTAAGTGTAGTGTTCGGTGGAGCCATTTTTGTTCTGGGAGTTATTGCAGGGATTGGACCACAAAATCTAAATATTATGACTCATGCAATTCGGCGGAATCATGAATACGCAGTCGTAACTACTTGTTTTTTAGCTGATTCAATTTTAATTTTGCTTGGTGGTATTGGTTTGGCACTGACTGGAGCAAAATGGTTTTTGCTTCTGATTAATGTAGTTGGAATTATCTTTCTGGTCTATTACCTGTGGTTAAAAATACGAGATTTGAATAAACCACATGAAGTAAAATTTGCTAATACGATTTTAGATAAAAAAACTGCAATTTTTAGAGCATTAGCACTTACTTGGCTGAACCCGTTAGTTATTGTTGACACAATTGTCATAATTGGTGGTGCATCTACTCATTATCTCGGTATAAATCATGTTGCCTTTATAATTGGTGCATTACTTGGTGATTTTATTTGGATATTTGGTTTAAATTTTATTTCGCGTAAATATGCCGATAAACTTAATCAACCACGGGTTTGGTTTGTGATTGATATCGCAACTATTATCTTGGTAGCATACGTGGCGATTAAAATGATTTCTTTCTTTTTTGCTTGATTTTTAAAAGTTAGGGCATAAAATAATTTATTCAATTGGACACGATATAGTTGAAAACCAGCGGATTGCTGAGTTTATTGCACGTTTTGGTTATAAAGGGGTACAACGCATGTTGACTCCAGCAGAATTATTGATTTACGCAGAACGCGGTGATAAAGTTAAATTTGTTGCCAAGCGTTTTGCTGCCAAGGAGGCTTTTGCTAAAGCTTGTAATACAGGCTTGCGTGCTCCGGTGTTGTTGTCAAATATCAGTGTACTTAATGATGAATTAGGTAAACCGTATCTGGTTTTAGCGCCTGAATTAGAGCAGTGGTTGTTGGCTCGTGAAATTAAGGTTTATCATCTCTCGCTTAGCGACGAGCGCAGCTTAAGTAGTGCGTTCGTCATCTTAGAAAAATAGGTAACTGCTTCACCCTATGCAGTAATAGCTTCGTCACAAGGCTCCTCATGTACTTCTCATGTACACTACGTCGCCTTGTTCCTAGCTCTTACAGCATATTGTGGCAGTTATGGGTGAGTAGTTACAAAAATAGATTATTTGATTCCTGAGTATTTTAACAATGCATCAATCTGTGGCTCACGCCCCATAAATGCCACAAAATTTTCCATCATCGGACGAACTCCACCCTGACTCAAAATCGTGTTTTGAAGTTTGGTACCTAATTCAGATAATTTAGAACCGCTAACACCATCAAAAACACTAAATACATCGCAGGCTAAAACTTCCGCCCATTTATAACTATAATATCCTGCGGCATAGCCACCAGCAAAAATATGTGCAAAACTATTGGCAAAACGATTATAACTCGGTGGAATCAAGACTGCGATTTGCTTACGAACTTGCTCTAATTCAATTAAGTAATTATCTACTGCAGGATTAAATGAGCTGTGTAATTGTAAGTCGTAGATAGCAAACTCCAATTGGCGGAGCATCTGTAAACCAGACTGATAATGGCGTGCCGCTAAAACTTTATCAAATAATTCTTGCGGTAAGGCTTCACCGCTATCAATATGCGCAGTAATCGTTTTTAGAATTGCATAATCCCAGGCAAAATATTCCATAAATTGCGATGGTAGCTCAACAGCATCCCATTCAACTCCATTAATCCCAGAGATGCTTGAATTATCGACGACCGTCAGCAAATGATGGAGGGCATGACCCATTTCATGGAACAGAGTTTGGACATCATCAAAAGTAAGTAAGCTCGGTTTATCACCAACAGGCTTGGTAAAGTTACAAATTACATAAGCAATTGGCAAGTGCTCACTTTCCCCATCCATATTACGGTCTTGCGCTGAATTCATCCACGCTCCAGGTTGTTTACCATCTCGCGCATAAAGGTCAAAATAAATATGTCCGCTAACTTCTCCATTCTGAATTATGTCATAAGCACTAACATCAGAATGCCACACAGACATCTCTTTATTTAACACTAATTCGAGCGAATAAAGCTGCCCAATTAAATTAAAGAGTCCGCTGAATACTTTAGGTAATGGGAAATATTGTTTTAACTCATTACTGGAATAGCTATATTTATGCTGCTGCAATTTTTCGCTGTAATAAGGAATATCCCACGCGGATAGTTCTGCAATTCCATCAGTTTGTAGGGCATACGCTTTTAATTCCAAAAGATCTTGTTCGGCATATGGGCGTGATTTGATGGCTAATTGATGTAAGAAATCTAATACTTGAACTGGAGTATCCGCCATTTTATTAAATAATGACAGCTCTGCATAATTATTGAATCCCAGCAAATTAGCTTTTTCTAAACGTAACGCTAAAATCTTACCAATCAATCCACCATTATCAAATTTTGCATCGTTGCTAAGTTCACTGGCGCGAGTCACATATGCTTTATATAGCTCTTCACGCAATTGGCGATTACTACAATACTGCATGATTGGTAAGTAGCTAGGCATATGTAGAGTTATTTTATAACCTTCCTGCTGTTCCTGCTCTGCCATTGCTTTATAAAGTGCCACGCTATCTTCGGGAACTCCGGCTAATTCATCAATACTAGCACTGCGGCTATAGCTATCGGTGGCATCCAATACATTATGTTCAAACTGGGTTGCTAACTCTGAAAGTTGATTTTGAATTGTCTTAAATTGTTGTTGTTGCTCAGGTGGTAGAGTAATTCCACTTAATTTAAAATCACGTAATTCATTATCGATTACTTTTTTCTGTTCAGTAGTTAGCTGAGAATATTCTACATCTTTAATTGTTTGTACGTGCTTGTAGAGCGCTTGATTTTGTCCTAAATTTACATAAAGCTCGGTCAGCTTAGGTAAAAACTCTTCATGTAGAGTACGCAATTCTGGGCTATCTTTAACGCTTTGTAGATGTCCAACTAGCCCCCACGCCTGATTGAGAGTGTAAAGCTGTGCTTGCAATGGCGCAATTATTTGTTGCCAGCTACTATTTTCTTGCTTTTCAAGCTGAGTGATCAATGTTTGAGTAGAATCTAATTGCTGGTTAAGGTTAGTTTGAAGATAATTAATATCAATTTGATTAAAAGGAATAAAATTTGTCATTTAGTGGCTCTTTATATGAATTAATTAGTCGGTGATTATCGCATATTTTACTAATTACTTTGTGTGTTATACTTATCCCATATTTGAGTATAGCTAGATATATTCATTTTTAAATAATGGGAAAGATATCATGAGAAATAAAGGATTAGGCGTTTTGGGGCTATTAATTATAGTAGCGTTGGTAGGTGGTATTTACTATGGTTGGCAATTTGGCTATCAAAAAGTAGTGAATTTGGTGAATCAGAGGCAGGCGATAAGTTTTATGAAAGAGGATGTTGCCTATATGGATTCATTTTATAAGCAACATGGTCGTTATGTTAATGATGATGGAAATTGGCCTGTATTACCCAAAACTAGTTTGAAAAATAGTGATTCGAGCATAGTTTATGAAATTTCTTTTGCCGAACACTCTGATATTCTTTCCCAAGATTATAGTAGATACAGTCTAATTGCAGTTTCAGCGGTAGCCGCTAATCAGCCCAATGGTGAGAATATTTGTATGAGTCAGGATGGCGTAGTTAAATATACTAAGCTGTCTAATTGTGATTAAAAATAATTTAGGATGTCATTTTAATGTTGAGGGTACTTCCTAGAAATAGCACTATTAACAATCTATATTTTGATACTTATGAAATTAGCTGTTTGTTGTAAAATAGCAACAAAAAATCAGGGTTTTAACCTGTTATTTAGCTAAAAACGCCTAAAATCACGTTTTTTTATAATAGCTGCCTAAATTACTAGGCTATAATAACGTCATGAGAGCAATAAAGGTTGAACTGGACTTTGACCTTTTAAATAAATAGTAAATTATTAGAACATATATGATAGGAAATAAATTATGAAAAAATTATTAGCGATTATTTTAGCGGGTTCATCTGTTGTTGCTATGGCAGATACATTCCAAGATTTCAATAACAACTTGTATGCTGAATACAATTTCATGTCTCCAAATGGTGGTACTTTACAGAACGTTGACCAATGGGGTGTGGGTGGTACTTTCCAATCTAAAAATAACGTATGGGCGAATGCTTCTGCTGTTTTTGGAACTAGTGGTACTAATGGTACTTACACACAATCTTCTACTCTAGCTAACATGGATATTAAAGCTGGTTATGCATTCCAATTCTTCGGTGATGATGCTAATGGTTTACAAGTTATTCCTCACGTAGGTTTTGGTTTCCAACAAGCTGGTGGTGCTGTTGATGGTACAGTTTATACATATAGCTTAGGTATTCGTCCAGAATATCGTTTCTTGAGCGCTTTGAAAGTGTCTTTAGATGCTAATTTAGTTGGTACACAACAAGGTGCTAGCACTGCTAGTGGTTCTTATGTTAACAATGGTCAAGATTTTGGTTACAGCTTGTCTCCAGAAGTACAATATGACATTAGCAAAACTGTTATGCTTGCTTTAGCGTATACTTATTCTAATTCATTCAACACTGGAACATCTGCTGTACCAGGACAAGAAGGAAGTAACGGTACTAATACTCTTACTGCTAAAGTTGGTTACTTATTCTAAGAATTATTCTCCGAATAATTTCAAAAAGGGCAATCGTATGATTGTCCTTTTTTCATTATTATATCAGAATAATCATAATCTATTGTTTTAGTTTGCATATTCAAGAACTATTGATTGCATTTACCTTACCTATACTTATCATCTTTTCTATTAATACTTTGCGCTTAAGAATCAAATACTTCGAGTCTACATACTATTTGCTGCAGTTCAAAACTAATTCAATAAACGAGATATACTCAACTTGCCCGTGGTAGCTAAGCCCAATCTGACAATTACGATTAAATGTTACTCCAATTTCACAGTCATTAATCTGAGTGGCTAAATTAGATAAGCTACTTTGGTTTAGTTCGGGAATAGTAAATCCCTTATCACCGGCAAATCCACAACATTTTATCCCTTCGGGGAAAACCAACTCATCAGCACATCTTTTTAGTACATTCAAAACTGCTTCACTTACTAAACTATGCTTGGCCGAGCTACAATCAATATGTACGGCAATTTTACGATATTTCTTATTTAGTTCTACTTTTACTAATTTATCGGCAATGAAGCTGCTAATTTCCCAAATTTTGATTCCACTATCTTGTGCAAAACCACTGCAGGAACTATTATCCATAATATAAATTTCATTTGGATCTATAAGTTGTTTCAACCCAGTGGTAGCTTGCTGCTGCATAGTTGAGTTACATTGTGAATGATACATTTGTCCGCAACAAATATCTTTGGTTTGAGCCAAATATTCGACAGTGAAACCTAATTTCTCTAATATTTCCTGGCTGGGGTAATTATTTGAATTTTGACTAGCTGCAAAAACCCGATTTGGGCAAGCGGGAATTAAAGTTACGACTTTTTCTGTAGTTTTTGAACTTACTTCAAACTTGGCGTATTGTGCTTGCGGCATAGTTTCCAAGTAGACTGGAATTTGTGGGAAATGTTGGTGAATTTTAGCGGTTAATTGGTGTAAATTAGCTTTACCAATAATACTTGCTGCCAAATTACCTGCTTTAACCTTGCTGCGATTACTATTAATCAATTTACTATGGTCATGAATTGTATTAGAAACTAACTTTAAGCCCTGTATATATGCTCCAGTATTTATGTCAACTGGGCAAGAAACTTGACACATTCCAGTGGTTGCGCAACTATCAACTGCATAATACTGGTAGGTTTTCTGCCAACTAGTACGTTTCTCAGCTGGTAATTGTGCCATTCTTCGTGACACGGCATTGCGCTGACGCGGAGTTAGACTGAGTTTTCGTGATGGGCAAACTGGTTCACAGAAGCCACATTCCATGCACTTATCAATTAAAGGATCGACCGCAGGTGATTCTTTTAATGAATGCATATGCAGGGTATTGTCGCGAGTAAGTTTCACATCTGGATTTAAAATATTTTGTGGATCAAATAGTTCTTTGATTCGCCACATAATATCCCAACATTGTTGCCCCCATTCAACTAAAGCAAATGGTGCAATATTTCGCCCACTGCCATGTTCCGCTTTTAGTGAACCTTGGTATTTATTGGCAACTAAATCGGTGAATGCATGCATAAATTTATCGTAGCGTTGTAATTCTTCTGGGTTAGTAAAGTTAGGCGTAATTACAAAGTGAATATTTCCTGCTAATACATGCCCAAAAATCGCGGCATTTTGGTAAGAAAACTCTTCAAACATCAGGCGTAGATCACTAATTAATGATGGTAAATGTTTAATTTGTACCGCAACGTCTTCAATAATTACCGTTGAACCAAGTGGGCGCTGTCCAGCAATAGTCGGTAATACTCCCTTGCGTGCTTTCCATAAAATTCCGGCAGTTTTTGCATCTTGTACAAAACCACTCTGCTGAATAATTGGAGTTTGTTTAATAACCGCATTAACTTGAGCTAACTTGGTGTCTAGTAATTCTTTACTCGGAGCAGTCAATTCAACCATAATAGCGGCACTCTCACTATCAACCTGAATTAGGTATGGTTGTAGCTCCTGAATATGAGCAACAGATTGCAATGATAGCGAATCCAATAGCTCGATTGAAGATATATCATAGCCAGATATTTGCACGGTCAGATTGATTAAATCAGTCAATTTACCATAAATTAGATTTAATGCACGGTGTTCTTCAATTGCAATAGTTTGTAACGTTACCTCGCTGATAAATGCCAATGTTCCTTCCGAACCAATCAATAAACGTTCGATAATTTCAATTGGATCATCGTAATCAATAAATGCATTCAAGCTATAGCCACTAGTGTTTTTAATTGCAAATTTCTTACGGATAAATTGACTTAGCGCTAAATCGGCGTGGATTTGATCGCGGATTTGACTAATCTGGGTAATCAATTCAGCGTGAGTTTGCTTAAATTGAGTAATTGTATTTGAATTAGAGCTATCAAATAAGCTACCATCGCCAAATATTGCGCGTAAATTTTCCAGCGTTGCATAACTATTTTTAGTCGTGCCACAGCACATTCCACTAGAGTTATTGGCAATGATTCCTCCAATTTTAGCCGCTTCAATGGAACCTGGGTCAGGGCCAATCTGGCGTTTATATTTTGCTAACCAGCGATTAGCTTGTGCACCGATAATCCCAGGTTGCAATTTTATACTGCTTCCATCGGGGCTGATCTGATATTTTTGCCAACTTGCGGCAGAGAGTACGACTAAAACCTGATCGGTAACCGCTTGTCCAGAAAGACTGGTTCCTGCGGCACGAAAGGTTAGTTGAATTTTGTTCTGGCTGGCAATTTGAAGAATTTGGGTAACTTCTGCTTCGGTTTCAACCAATAATACTAGCCACGGGAGCATGCGATATAGGCTTGCATCGGTAGCGTAAGCATAACGCAATAACTCATCGTAGATAATGCGTTCCTGAGGAAGAATTTTATTAAAGAGTTCTGATTTAGACATAAATAGCTCGCTATTTAAAACGAATAGTGCAGGCTAAGTATTTCCAGCCAATTATTTTGGTTTAAATCAAGAGTGTGATTAGGGTTGTGTGCGATAGCTGCGTTACCGATTCCTACTACTTTAAGTCCTGCGGATTTGGCTGCACTAATTCCGGTGGCACTGTCTTCAAATACCAAGCAATTTTCTGGCGCTTGCCCATGATAAGTTAGTGCACTAAGGTAGATTTCTGGATGAGGTTTGCCTCGTTCGACTTGATCACGGCTAAAAATTTGACTGTAATGGTCTAAAATTCCTAATTGTCCTAGACTATGGGCAATAACCTCCTTGGTCGAATTAGACACAACGGATTGCACGATCCCTTGAGCTGAAAAGTATTTAACTAATTCGATCGACTGTTTGATTTGCTGTGAACTATCAACACGATCTAGAAAAAAATCAATTGCAAGCTGTTGCCAATGTTCGAATATTTCCTGACTATTAGAGAGTCTGGCGTTACCAAATAATAAATCAAAGATGGCACGATTTTCCATCCCCGTTAGATCTCCGTTAAGTGGTGCAGCTTTGAGCTGAAGTTCTTGCTCAAGAATTTTTGTTGCGTATTCTCCTGATTGCTCGTGCAAATGCTCACTGTCAATAAGCGTCCCATCTAAATCCCAGAAAACAGTTGAAATTGTTTGCATACATTATTCCTTTTATTGACAATAAGCTCCGTTTATGAGCGTTAAGCATAATTTTAACATGTTAAAATTATGCTTATGAATGCAAATACAATTCTTCAGCAAAAGCGCAAAATAATTCATATTGACATGGATTGTTTTTATGCCGCCGTAGAAATCCGTGATAACCCAGAGCTAGCGAATCGTGCGGTTGCGGTTGGTGGTAGCGAGCAGCGTCGTGGTGTGCTTTGTACCTGTAATTATCAAGCACGTAAATACGGTGTACGTTCGGCAATGGCAACGGCCACAGCGCTACGTCTGTGTCCTGGTTTAATGGTTTTACCAGTAAATATGGCGAAATATAAGCAGGTGTCACGGCAAATTCAGGCAATATTTCGTGAGTATACTGAGTTAGTTGAACCATTATCGTTAGATGAGGCTTTTTTAGATGTGAGTAATTCACCATATCACAACGGCAGCGCCTCCTTGATTGCTGAAGAGATTCGCCAACGAATTTGGAGTGAGCATCAGTTAACAGCCTCTGCAGGTGTTTCAGTGAATAAATTTTTAGCCAAGGTTGCTAGTGCGTGGAATAAGCCTAACGGTTTGTGTGTCGTTCGCCCTGAGCAAATTGAGCAATTTGTTACAGCTTTGCCAGTTAATAAGCTTTTCGGCGTGGGAAAAGTAACGGCAAAAAAATTAAGCCAATTGCAGGTTAAAACTTGTGCGGATTTGCAGCAGTTCTCTTTATTGGAATTAAGTAAACGCTTTGGTAAATTGGGGCAAGCGCTATACTATCAAGCACGTGGTATAGATAATCGCGAAGTGACACCTAATCGCCCGCGTAAATCGTTAAGCGTTGAGAGTACTTTTGTCGAAAATATAACGAATATTGAACTTGCCAAAATTGAGTTGAGTAAACTATACGATTCTTTTACCGTGCGTTTAGCAGATGCACAGATTAGTAGCTTAATTCGTTCTGCGTTTATCAAAATAAAATTTGCCGATTTTACACAAAGTTCTTCTGAAGTAAGTGTTTCTGAACTTTCATTGGCGATATTTTTAGAGCTCTTGGTTAAAAATAATCAGCTATATTTGCAGAAGCCGATTCGCCTTTTGGGTTTGGGAGTTAGCTTTAGAGTAGAAGAAGAATTTTCTCAAGCGCAACAAGAGTTATTTCATGGGTTAATTTGATAAAAATATCTGCCGTAAATCATGCATTTGTGTTAAACTTTTACCAGTAATTTTGTTAATTTTAGAGAGGGTCTTAATATGTTAGGTAATGTAAAAGGAAAAGTTACGTTAATCACAGGTGCGGCATCTGGTATCGGTAAGCATATGGCAGAAAAATTTGCTGAATATGGTTCTGCAATCGTTATTGCGGATTTGAATTTAGATTCTGCACAGGTTGTTGCTGATGCAATTAAAGCACAGTACAATGTGGAAACTTTAGCCGTTGCTATGGATGTAACCAATGAAGAGCAAGTTAATGCTGGGGTTAAAGCAACAGTAGCTAAATTTAATAAATTAGACGTTGTGATCTCTAATGCAGGGATTCAGACTATTGCTCCGATTGTTGATTTTGAAACTAATGCATGGAAGCGTTTGATTGATATTCATTTACACGGTACTTTCTTGGTTGCTAAAGCTAGTATGCAACAAATGATTGCCCAAAAAACTGGGGGTCGCGTATTGGTAACTGGTTCAATCCATTCAGTTGAAGCTTCAAAAAATAAAGCCGCTTACGTTGCAGCTAAACATGCGCAATTAGGTTTTGTGCGTTCAATTGCTGAAGAAGGAGCGCCACATAATATCTCTGCGAATCTATTGTGTCCTGGTTTTGTAAGAACTCCATTAGTTGAAAAACAAATTCCAGAACAGGCTAAAACCTTGGGAATTACTGAAGAACAAGTTATTAAAAATGTAATGCTTGGTGATACTGTTGATGGCGAATTTACTACTTTGGATGATGTGGCTAATGTTGCATTATTCTTAGCTGGTTTTGAAACTAACGCCCTAACAGGTCAGCATGTATTAATCAGTCATGGTATTGGTATGTAAATTATAGTTTATAGTTGAAAGTAGTCTGTTTGGGCTACTTTTTTTGTTCTTTGCTCTGCAAATTTGTCACCTCCCGCATTTGTCCTTTATTTCAATTAATTATTGATGATATTCGTAAAATTAACATATCGAAGATTCTATAGTTTTTTTATCTTCAGTTGATTAGCAGATGGTTATATAAATAATCTTCGTAAATAAAATTTGATATAATCACATGATTGGACGTTAATTACGTATTCTTGCAACCTTCAAATGCCTATTTAATATCATGTTGATGTGTGAATATTTGTTGGAGCAGATTTATCAATATAATGTCAAACAATTAACAAACTCACTTTAGTGAAAGCAAAAATGAAGATTAGTTCGATTATACACAAATTAAAATACGAGATATTGAAAATGTGGGTTTTATCGTTTTATTTTACTGTTTTTTTTATTGCAATCAGTTATTTTCGTTTTGCTGTACTAAAACATGCTCAAGTGCCATATACTGATTTTGAGCTTGGATTCGTGAAAGCGGTAATTTGCGCCAAATTTTTATTAGTTAGTCAGGCAGTATATCCTATCAAGTTAAATGATGGTAAATCAATTATGCTACACATTATTGGGCGCTCTTTGCTATATGTAATGCTTGTAACGATACTTATTGCTATTGAAGAGTCGATTATGGCGAAGATTCATGGCAAGAATATTTTAGATTCAATTACTGGGCTAAAACCAGGATCTATTCAGATATTTTTCTCGTTAGATATACTGTACTGGCTAATGGTTGTACCGTATGTGGTGCTATCTGCAATCATGCAATCAATAGGTGTAAATTCATTACGCGCAATATTCTTAGGCAATAATAAATCTAAATTAAAAGAGGATGATGTAAATGTTAACAATCAATGATTTTCCAAGCTATAAATTAATACCTCATTCAACGTTAATTACAAAATTAAAACGTATTTCGACTCAATTAGGCGGACCGGATATTTATGTAAAACGTGATGATACTAATTTTTTGGGTGGCGGCGGGAGTAAATTACGCAAGCTGGAGTTCTACTTAGGTGCAGCACTTCAAGCTGGCTGTGACACAATTATTGCGATGGGTGCAATGCAGTCCAATCATGCTCGTTTATCGGCTGCGGCAGCACTTCATGCTGGATTTAACTGTGAAATCATCCTTGGGCGTAAAGTGCCTCGCGATGATTCTGATTATCTCCACAATGGTAATTTATTACTTGATCGGATAATGGGCGTAACTATTCATGAAACTGACGCAGCAGCTGATTTGATGGTGCTGGCTTTGGCGCGGAAAGCTGAGCTTGAATCGCTGGGTAAAAAAGTATATATTGTTCCTTTTGGTGGTTCTTGCGCCTTAGGGAGTTTAGGTTATGTTAGCTGTGCAGTTGAAATTGCGAAGCAAGAGCAACAAATGGGAGTAAATTTTGATAGCATCGTCCTAGCCAATGGTAGTAGTGGTACGCACGCTGGTTTATTGGCTGGCTGTGAGCTTATTGGAAGCACAGCCAAGGTTATTGCTTATAATGTGTTGAAACCTATTGCAGATACGTTACCAGTTACAAGTCAGATTACACAGGAAATATTTGATTTGCTACAAAGCAAAAAATCGGTTGATGAAAGCAAGATTTATTTGGATGATTCATATCTCGGCGCTGGTTATGGTATTCCAACGGATAGCATGCGTGAAGCTGTTAGATTGATGGCTCATGAAGAAGGCTTATTTCTTGATCCTGTGTATAGTGGTAAAGCATTTGCCGGGCTTGTTGCTGATATTAAGCAGGGTAAGTTTGCCGGACAAAAAAATATACTCTTTATGATGACGGGTGGAGCACCCGGTTTGTATGCTTATCAATCCGAATTTTAATTTTAGAGATGACAATCACAGTAGATAGCAATCTTTTTGTGCGCAGTGATTTTATATTTGCAGCTTATTTGAGCTTGTTATATATAGTTGTTTTATACAAAGCTAATCATAGTAAACGAAGGAACTGTGATTATATTCGAATATACTATAGCCACGTCAAATACATCGTGGCTATAGTATAGGATGTGATTAGTTACATGCTTGAGGTGCTTCTAAATTAATACCATTTGGATAGCCACGATAGTGAATTCCATAGATTTTAGATAGGTAAGCTAAAAATCCTTGGTATTGACCAGATGCTGTCATCGCACCGCAGCCTAAACGGTGAGCCAGACTCTGCCAGTTAGGATATGATGCGGTGCTGCCTGTTCCGTTAGTAATTGCTACCGGAGACCATGCTGCTTCTGCTAGACCTGCCATTTTAGGTGTTGCCATATAAATCAGGTGCTGATAGGTTGCCAGATTCTCTGACCAAAGCGTCCCTTCCAGTCCTTTAATATTTCCTTGATACTGCGGTTCTACTGCGTTAATGGTAGTGGTTGCATCAATCGCACTTTGTAATGCTGTATAAGTATTATTATAGCCCGCCCAATAGAAACCTGGTTCATAAATTGATTGTGTGTAAGCAAGATCAAAATAGGTATCGTTGGAGTAGTCCAGTACAACCGGATAACCAGCTTGTGCCAATGTAACCGCTTGTGATAAACCGCCCATAGATTCATTCCAAATCCAAACATGCCCAACCTGATTTGCTGCTACGATCTGTTGCCCTAGTGTTGATTCAGTACTTTGAACAAATTGTTGCCAGCCAGATACTTTAAGGTTAGGGTTTTGAGCTGCAAACTTTTTGAAAAATAAATGTTCTTTTTCTAGTGCGCTAAGTGCTGCAAACTCAGTATTTTCCAGACAGCTTACATCTTGAGGCGTGTACCAAGTTTGACTGGCAACTTCATCGCCGCCAACACTAATTTCATTTGCTATAAAATTGGCAGAATTTAGTGGTTTTTGATTTTTAAATAAGTTGTTGAGTGTAGCGTAGAGCTGGTTATAAACTTGTGTAAATTTTGGACCAACTGTAATATCGGTGCCATAAGTACATACTGGTAATGCATCGTCTGTATAACCTTCACTGGTAAAGTACTGAGAGTGATCATTTGGATCAATCAGTGCATCTGGTAAGACTTTAATTAAAGCTCTTGCATGACCGGGGCTATCAATTTCAGGAATTATAGTAACGTTACGTTCATTTGCATAGTTTATGATATTTTGCAGGTCACTATTTGAGTACATCCCACTATAGCTTGTATTTACACTGGCGTATACTTGATTAAGGTAATTAGTTGGATCAAGATTTGCTTGAATAAACATCATTCCAGTCATGCTGTAACCATAACCACGAAGATATGCTGCCGTATTATTGAGTTGTAAGTTAATTCGTGTTCCCTCATCATCAGATAAATGCCAGTGCAACGTATTTAGTTTATGTGTAGCTGCTATGTCGATTAGGCTTTCTACTTCTGTGAGGCTAAAGAAATGGCGAGAACTATCTAGTAATATTCCACGATATGCAAAGCGTGGGTAATCAGTAATGGTTGCTTGGTTGATAGTGCCAGCATTAACATTCCACAGCTGACGTAATGTTTGCAGCGCATAAAAAGCGCCAGCATTGTTTATTACATTAATCACAATCTTGTTGCCGCTGATAATGATTTGATATCCTTCGGGATTATTGTTGGTTACACTTGGGTCGCTGATTTGTTGAATCAAAATACCACTATTAGCTGTATTTGAATTATCTATTGAAGCTGTTACTTTCAGATCTTGTGTCAGATATTCCTGAAAGAAATTTGCAACCGTATTATCTGCACTAAATGCATTATGAATGGATACATTAGCCGGAATAGTATAAGTGCCTGTACCAAGTGTGTAATTTACTGGCGATGGAACAATAATACTACTTTCCGTATTTAGATTAGTATTGACATCCCAGTTATTCTGGTTAAAAGAGGCAATCGCTGTTTGATTAGTCTGCTCATTAATGTTTAGATTGTAGATCGAGCTTTCAGTAACCGTGTTTAGGACTTGCCCGTTGACAATAAAAAATAAACTTTGCGGCGCAGATGACAAATTATTAATTGACCATTGATTACTGTTGACAATTTTTACTTGATAATTTTTGCCTGCAAGCAATGTAAATGGTGTTGTGCTCGCTAATAAATTAGTGTATCCAGCACTAAGGTCATCTTGTGTTACTGAGGAAGATTTTAGGTACTGTAGTGGTGCACATGGACTTGCTGCAGGCATTTCACATATTTGCATTACCATTTGAGTATTTGCATTGTTTTGTGATTCTACTGGGTTAGGATCGGTATATGTATAAAATGTTCTTGCTACATAAAAACCAAATTGCCAGTTACTGATTGTTTGATTGGCAGTAAAGTTGATATATGTAGAAAATAGACTTTGATTAAAATTGCCATTAAGTGGACCGGTATTTATTGCGGTTATTGTTGGTGGAATAACGCTATTATTTTGCACAACGTTACCACTGTTGCACGCACTTAGCATGCTGATAGCTAATAATGGGGAAAGAATTCGTTTCATATGCTCTCTTAGGGAAGTTTTAGACAATCTAGATTCTAGCATATTTTAATTATTCTAACTTTTCATCATAAAGAATATTATCCTTTATTTTAATAAATAAGTAATTCTTTTAGACAGATATCTTAGTATGAATATGTTGCTATTAGTAGATGAAATCAATGAGCTCCTATGTATGGGTAGTTGATAGATGTGTGTTGTATTATACAACACACAAACTATGCATTATAGCTGCCTATACGCATATTTTTATCCTGTAACGGAGTTTAGATTTTTATAATGTCATATTTTATGCTAAAATTCTCTCGTTTTATGTTTAGAAAATACAACAATAATATTCGGAGATGAGATATGAAATTAAGGGCATTTAACTTATTAATGTGTCTGACAAGCGCTTCCTTTGTGTTGGTTTCTTGCAGCAATGGAAGCAGCGGGAACAGTAGCGGAGGAGCATCAAATAGCTCAGAGCTTTCGCAGTACATCGCTTCATTACAGTATTATCCAAATAAAGCTGATGCTTTGGCTGCGAATAAAAATCAACTGCTAATTCCAGTCAGTTCGCCAGTTGAGTTACAAGATATCCAAGTAAACTTCTATGGAGATAAAAACTGTGTCAATGGATTAAATACAGTAAAAATGACTGGTAATGCGGCGTTGAAACAAGGGTACTACCTGACAACAGATAAAGCTAATTTTATGTTAGCGAGTAAATTTGCTGGTGGTTTGGAGGAAGAGTTAGCCACGAATTCGATTAATGTCTCATATCGATTTAAGAATGGCAATAGTACAATCTCAAAATGCTTTAATCATAGCAGTGTTGGCGAGAAGCTTGCAAATTGGGGATACAGTACCAATCAAAACGTAAAACTTCAAGCTGCTACAACAAATCCAATTGCATGTAGTGCTTCTTCGTGTCAGTTTGCTGAGTCATATGTTGAGTCTTTATCAGTTTTGAGTTACCAAATCAGTTATCCAAATACGCCACCCACAGGAATCGGAAGCTCGTATAGTTTGATTGTAACTAATAATTCTGCAGCAGCTATTAGTTTGACTGGTCTGCAATTTACTATACGCGCAGATGCTGCATTACAAGATGCACCTGCGATTAGTACTTCGAGTATCTGGGGTGTTAGTTTAAGCAGTGTCTCACAGAGTGTTGGGGCATGTTATGGCGTAAACAATGGTGTGTGCAATGTAATGTATGATTTAACCTTAAGTAGTCCGCAAACTCTTGCAGCAAATGGGGGCAACATTACGGTAGAAGGTATGCCAAATGGTAACTCGCAGACTGCAGGTGGCTCTACCAGTGGAGGATTGCCACTATATAATGATGTAGCGCATAATGTTTATGGGTATAATACAACTACCGGAGATGTCTATACTTCAAGCGCTAGTTCAGTCTACAATAATCTACAAAATCCAAACGCGAATAAATTATTAGGTGCTTATTTTGCTGACTGGACCAATTATAGTACACCTAGCGGACGAATGTTCCCTGTCGAAAGTGCCGGATTAAATAGTTTTCCAATTCCCTATATAAACAGTTTAACTTACGACGTTGGCTATTTAAATGGGAGCAATGGCAGCATCGGCCTTGCTGATAACTGGGCGGATCCAACATATTTACAAGAGTTTTCTTATTTACGAGCGGCTCATCCTTGGTTAAATATTGCAATCTCATTTGGTGGTTGGGGTAGTGGTAGCGGTACTGCTGGTTATCCGTCGCAAGATTTACAACAGGTTTTTGAAGCCAATTCTCCAGCTTTGATTCAGCAGACCGCGGCAAATATGATCAACACTGCTATCTTATATGGTTTTAATGGTGTTGATATTGACTTTGAACAAGGAGTATGTAATATTTCTGCTTCGTGGTGCGTAAATGGTACTTTGGTTTTGGATACTACTTCTGTGGCAAACTACCAAGCACTGCTAAGTGCATTATCAACCTATGCTAAGCAAGTTACTACTGAAAGTTCTGGTTCACCTTTGTACGGAACGGCATTTAATATTTCTGCTGCTCTTCCTGTAGGAATTAATGCATTGCAGAGTTATATTAACTTAGGTGGTAATTATCAAACAGTTCTCGAAAGTGTAACTTATGGGAATTTGATGGCTTATGATTATCATGGTCAATTTGATGCTGGTGATGCTAGTAGTGGGGTTAGTGATGCTTTGGCCGGATTATATCGAAGTCAGTATTCTTATGGTAGCTCGAATTATGAACAATACTACGATATCAATGATACGTTGACTTGTGGTACTACTTCTAATCAGTGTAATGGTTATCAAGGATATTTTGCCTTGGCTCCAAACATGACAAATAAACTTAACTTGGGTATTCCAACATATACAAGAGTGGAAAATTTGGCGAATGCAGCAACAAGTAATGGTACTGCGATTTACCAAACTCTGGCGTCAAGTCAAACTTGGGCTGCTCAAGGTGGTGGAGTAGTTTCTTATCGTTGCGTATATAACAGCAATTATTGTGCTCAGGCTAAAGGTGATTATTTGCCACAAGCACTAACTTCCAGTAATTTTGTTGCGTGGAATTACTCGAGCTCAGCAATGATGCCTTGGTTTTACTACGTTGTGAGTGGGACTCCATATTTTGGTACTTTTGATAATGGGCAATCTGCAGCAAACAAGGTTAGTTATGCCAATACGCAGGGCTTAAATGGTTACTTTACCTGGGAAATTGATGAGGATATTCCGATGCAAGATTCTAGTTACGCTCAGTACGGCATTACGAATAATATTTGCTCTGCTTCAGGAAGCTGTTTGAATCAGTAACTTTAGTTTTAAAAATGCGCATTTATTAATTATTTGCGCATTTTTATTAATACCCATCATATTTTTGCTTTGGAGTTTTTACTCAACCTACTTTGGCTACAATGATTCTAACCAGTGAGTTTTATTTGTAGTGGTTGATACCTGATTCCATATTTTAAATAATTCTTGCAGGTTTTTAAAATGAAAAAAGTTATATTAATGATCTTATCTACATTTTCAATAGGGCATGTATTTGCTGATAATACTAACGAATCAGCATCGATTAGCACAAACGAATCTTCTCCTGTAGTTTCACCACCGATATATAAGGATATAAATGCTAACGATAACTACATTCGAGAACAATCTTATTTGCAAAATCCATACCTTGGTTTACCAAGTGGTGGCGGGACTCAGCTTGTAACTCCTGAGCAGAAAGCGGCACAGAACTTTGCTGAGAAATTATTTGCAGATGGTACATGGAATGCTTATGGATTTTCTGCGGTTCAGCAAAATAATAATAAGCCAGTCAACTTTAATGTTTCTGGGGGTATTTTTGGACAGACAGGTTCAGTGGAAGGGTTTTCTTTAGGAGGAACGTTTGTAGCAGGCAATCCGTTTATTCAGAATAATAATACCGCCAGTGGCTTTCGTCCCTATGTTTTTATGGCTTCTGAGCCTTATTACGCATTAACTGAGGGATTTCTCGAATATCAATATAGCCATATTGTACAGGCAGATGTTGGATTTATTGGTATTAATAATAGCCCATGGTTGGCAGCAAACTATTACTCAGATCAATCATCCGCAGTAACTTATCAAGGTGCATCAGTAAATGTTAACCCTGGTGGCGGTTGGCTCTTTACTGGTATAGCTTTTAATGGTGCTAACTATCCAGGGTATAGTGGATTTACAGGGAACACATTATATAACCCAGGCTCCATTCAAGGAATTAGTACTGGAATTAATCAGGGCTCTAATGGTACACTCGCTTTTGGAACAAGTTACTTTACGCCAGATAACATGTATAATGTGAGGGCGTGGGCTTACCAGTTTGATAATTATGCAACCTTGGTTTATGCCGATAATTCAATCAAATTAACTTTAGATAAAGATACTAACACTTATTTTACTATAGCTGCTCAAGGTGGTACTGAGTGGGGTAATACATCTAATGCAATTACCAGCGCCAACCTTGGTAATATCAATAGTAATTTTGCTGGTGCTCAGGCGGTTTTTAATCATCGTTGGTTTAACGTTTCTTTTGGTTACGAGAATGTTTGGGGTCCTGCGGATGCTTTCGGTCATGGTGCGATTGTTTCTCCTTATACCTATAATGAAAACGTTGACCCAATGTATGCTAACTCGTGGATGACTGGTTTGGTGCAAAAAGCGTCATCAGGTCAGATGTACAATATTACGACAACATTTAGTTTCTTAGAAAATACTTTGTCTGTTGCCCCTGCGTATTCGCAGATATTAAACACTGTAGGCCAGCAAGCAAATAGTTCTCTAGGAACTTCCAATCCTGATCAGGAGTTTGATTTGGTTTTTAATTATAAGGTTAAACAAATTCCAGGCTTGAAATTCTTCGGTGTCTATGGTTATATGTGGAACGATCCGTATACACCGTATAATTCAACAACTGTTGCTTCAGCAACTAATGCATGGACAACATTATTTATGACGGAATACGTATATTAAGGAAGGATTTTCTCTATGAAAAAGATATTATTAATGACTCTTTGTGGTTTGGGTGCTGCTAGTGCCAGTGCATATACAACCATAAATTTGGATACTTCCAATTATTCATGTAACGGTGTAAAAATTACCAGCAATACAACAGAGTCTATAATTCAGAGTAATTGCAAGAACTATAAAGTTAAGTATAGTCAGAATGATATTAGTGATGACGATAGTACTAGCCCAGATAGTTTGCAGCCAAATATTCCAGTGGTAAATATCTCTGCTGACGATGATGTGAATAACTTAGCCAGGTTTCGTTTTATTACGGATCAGGGACAGAAGATGGAATGTTTTTACAAAAACAATAAATTGTATAAATGTAAAATCTCAAAAATTGCAACTCCAGTAGCTGGTAAGAATATAGAATCGGTGCCTAGCAGCGCTGAAAGCAAATGAAGTAGCGAAACGTTGCTTTATTGAAAATTACTTTGTCTAATTGGTTTGGAACGTTTTTCACCGCAGCTACTTTAGTTAGCTGCGTTGTCCAAGATCAGTTGCCAGTTATCAAGCTCTTGCTCAGCGAATAAAGCACGTAAGAAATTAATCATAGTAGTTTTGCGCGTCTGAGCAAGAGCTTTGCCTCGTTCAGTCTGCATTAAATCTGGCAACCGAATCAATTTCTCAAAGAAATGAATTACGGTATGGTTATCGCCAGATTTGGCGTTTGCAGCGTAAGCTTTAAGATCTAAATTTTGTGGTGGCAAGCGATCTGCTATAAAAAGTGGGCGGCTTTTTGCACCACCATAGGCAAACGCCCGGGCAATCCCAAAGGCACCAATCGCATCCAGCTTATCGGCATCATAGACAATTTTAGTTTCTATATCACTAAACTGCGGATTATATCCAGTCTTACTAAACCCAATGCTATCGATAATAGTTAATATCCGCTGGATTATGGTTTCGTCAAGATTACATTGTTTGAGATATGTATAACCGCGCTCAGTATTGTCACCTAGCTTATAATCATCAACATCATGCAATAATAAAGCCATTTCGACAATAAAGCGCTCGGCATGGTTTTCATCCGCTAGAATTAATTGTCCGTTGTGCCACACCCGTTTGATATGCTCAAAATCATGCCCTGAGAAATCTTTTTGATGAATATTTTTAACAAATGCAAAGGTTTGTTGAACCAACTCATGCTCACTTATCAATCTGCGTCTCCCAATTATTTACCCACTGCTGCAAAAAGTTACTTGCGGCATTTTCTAAAGCGCTACCATATAAATTATTTTCTTCTCTGAGCTTGCTAATTGAGGTATGTTCTAATTGATTTATTTCTGACGCATTGCCAATCAACCAGCGCTCCATTCCACGTGTGGTAACCTCGGGATGAAATTGTAAGCCCATAATTTTATTGCCAATTGTAAATGCTTGGTTGCTACAAATTGGAGTAGAGGCTTTGAGAATAGCATTTGCTGGCAGTTTAAAGGTGTCTCCGTGCCAATGTAAGACGTTAACCTCAGATAGGTATTGGAAACAGTCATTAGCGTCTAAATTGCAAAGTGTAAGCTTAGACCAGCCTAATTCAATTTGTGAGTTCTTTTCGATTTGTGCACCTAGCGCAGCAGCTAATAATTGTGATCCGAGACAGATCCCTAAAACAGGTTTATCGGCAGCTATATATTGTGTAATTAAATTAATTTCATCGGTAAGGTAGGGGAAATCATGTGCATCATTAACTCCAATTGGACCACCAAGCACAATTAGCCAATCCGCATCGCAAGTATCAGGCATTTTATCCACGCCACTATCTAAATATTCAATTTGATAATTTAGTTTTTGTAGAACGTTAGCAAAAGATCCTAAGTCTTCAAACATTACATGACGGATAACATGAACTTTTTTAGTCAAAACAAACTCCTTTTAAGCGATATCCAGACGATAAAAGCGATTATCAACCAAAACTATAGGAAACTCTTCAGGTAACTGAGTTTTATTCATTAATACAAACCCATTTTTCTCATAGAAGCGATGTGCTGCCAAATATTTGTCAGTAGTTCCTAAATAGATTGTGGTGAGTTTTTGTTGCTCTGCAGTAGCACGTAGGCGCTCAAATAATTGTTGAGCGATATTATGTGGTTTACCACGGTAGCCATCGGCAACAAACATTTTACGTAATGCGCCTTGTGCTGGTGAGAAAATTTTAAGTGAAATTGTTCCAACCACTTTTTCACCATCTAGTGCCAGCCAAAAGTTACCGTTATTAACTTGATAAAACTCTGGTATTTGTAATAAATCTGGTTGTGCTTCAAGGCTGGTTGCTATCCCATATTCACCAACCTGAATCCCGAGAATTAACTCTACTAATTGGGATGTATATTGTTCTTGATATTCTATAATTCGAATTGCCATAGATCTCTTCTTCTGTAAAAAATTAAGCAGACATATGCTGTCTGCTTAATAAAACCATACTCGAACAGATTCAAAATACTAGTAGGCGATTTATAACGAAGCCTACTAGTAGTAGGTGAGGAGTAAATCAACGACCTAGGATGATGAATCTGATTGAGTATATATTATTTTTTCTTTTTAGGCATATACAAATCAGTGATTGAACCATCCACGATTTCACACGCAAAAGCTACAGATTCAGATAATGTCGGATGCGCATGTACAGTCAAAGCTACATCATGAATATCACAATCCATTTCAATTGCCAGACAAGTTTCGGCTAATAGTTCACCTGCACCAGCGCCTACGATCGCCGCACCAACTATGCGATGAGTATTTTTGTCAGTGATAATTTTGGTGAAACCATCATCACGTCCATTACCAAGAGCGCGACCTGATGCTGCCCATGGGAATTTACCAACTTCGATTTCAAGACCTTGAGCTTTTGCTTCGCCCTCAGTTAGACCAACCCATGCCACTTCAGGATCAGTATAGGCGATACCTGGGATAACTCGTGCGTCAAAGAATGACTTCATTCCCGCACAATTTTCAGCAGCTACACGACCTTCATGTACCGCTTTATGTGCAAGCATTGGCTGACCAATCACATCACCAATTGCGTAGATATGCGCTACATTGGTACGTTGTTGTTTATCTGCTGGAATAAATCCTTGTTCTGTTACGATTACACCTGCAGCTTCAGCACCGATGGTTTTACCATTTGGACGACGACCAGCGGCAACCAATACTTTATCAAATTTTTGTGCTTCGGCAGGAGCGCTAGGACCTTCAAAGGTAACCCAGATGCCATCTACTTTAGGTTCTACTTTAGCACATTTAGTTTTAGTATAGATTGCTTCATAGCGTTTTTTAATTCGGTTTTCCAAAACTTTAACTACATCGCGATCTGCACCTGGAATTAAGCCATCACCAAGCTCAACTACGGTTACTTTAGAGCCTAATGTACCATAAACTTCTGCCATTTCCAGACCAATAATGCCACCACCAACAACTAACAGTCTCTCAGGCACTGATTCAAGAGCTAACGCTCCAGTTGAGTCAATCACGCGTGGATCATCAAACGGGAAGCCTGGTACTTTAAATGAATGTGAACCTGATGCTATAATTGCATTGGTAAAGCGTACTATTTTAACACCTTCAGCAGTAGCAACTTCGATAGTATGTGGCGAAGTAAACTTTGCTAAACCTTGAACTTTTTCAACTTTACGTTGTTTAGCCAAACCATCTAAGCCTTTGGTTAATTTGCCAACAACGCCTGATTTAAACTCACGGATTTTGTCAATATCTAGATTAGGTTTGCCGAAGCTCACACCGTGATGACTCATTTCATCGGCTTCGTTAATAACTTTAGCAACGTGTAATAATGCTTTAGATGGAATACAACCTACATTTAGACAGACACCACCCAAAGTTGGATGTTTCTCTATTAATACTGTTCTTAGACCTAAATCAGCGGCTCTAAACGCGGCAGTATATCCACCAGGGCCAGCGCCAAGCACCATTACATCACAAACAATTTCACCGTCTTTTGCTGCAGGAGTAGCTGCGGCTTGAGGTGCGGCAACTGGCGCTGCAGCTAAAGGAGCGGCTGCAGCTTGAGCTGCAGGAGGAGTAGCTGCCGTAGCTGCTCCTCCTGCTTCAACTTTAAGGATTACATCGCCTTCATTTATTTTTGAGCCAACGGCAACCAACATTTCCGTGATAACCCCAGCTTTATCAGCAGGTACTTCCATGGTGGCTTTATCTGTTTCCAACATTATAAGATTATCGTCAATACTAACCGTGTCGCCAACTTTTACATATACTTCTGCAACATTGACATCACTGTGTCCACCAATATCTGGAACTCTAATTTCTAAAATGCTCATATTTATTCCTTAAAATGTATAAATTTATTCAAGCTTGAGTCAATCTTACCCGATAGCAGGTAAAGCTAGCTCATATCCCCAAAAAGTTAAAACCAATCCAAAAGTTAGTCTCAAAGCAAAGTGAACTAAAATTGCTACCTCGATTTTACCCGATTTTTGGTAGATATATCCATATGCAGCGCCCACTAAAAAATAGAAAATTGCAAAATTTGCTCCATTTTGAGCATGGAGTGCACCATAGGCAACACTAATCATTGTTATCGGAAGCCAACTGGCAACAGCCTTATACTTGATTTTAACTATTTGGTGCAGCCAATTTTGTAACAATTGACGATAAATTATTTCTTCGGTAAAGCTTAATAAAAAAATCGTTGCTAATAGACCACTCAGCGATTTTGCACCGATATTTAGACCTGCAAAGAGATATAAGACAGTACTTATTAATATTAACAGAACAGTGTAGCTTAATAGGCAAGTCATCCACTTTCCAGAAAATACTGACTTGAGGTTGCGAATACTATGTTCTGATTTCAATAAAAATGCACCGAGCAAAATTGCAGCTATAATTTTTTCAAAGGTAATCTGAATTGTTATGCCGTGGTTTTGTGCTGCTAATTGTACATAATTAGTCCAGCTAATTAGATGCCCCTGATGATCTTTGCTCCATAAAGCCCACAGAGCCAGCAACACAATATTGATGCGTAATAATGCGCTTTTATGTTCATTACTACGCGAGTATTGATTGCCAGTAATTGCAAGTAAAATTAGGATAACTACTGATGAAACATTTATATCTCCGTTATAAGCTGCCAATATAGCCACAACAATAGCTGCGGTTACGGGGTAAACATTTGGTAGCACCCAGATACTAAGAGTGATAGCTACTAAAATTAATGAAAAAAATAGATTATTCATCGACAATACCGTTAAATTTTTTAAACGTGGAATAATTTTTTAATTTTTTTAATACTAAGAATATGCCCAACAGCAAATACTAAGCACAGTGCAATTAGCCACCAGAATAATACTACGGGATTAGTTTCTTGAGTCCATGCACCAAATTCACCGCCAAGCCATGCGCCAATTGCCCAAGAAATCGCCATATTTAACGAAACTAAAGTCGCAGAGAAACCATGCGGTGCAAAGGTAGTTGCGGCAGAGAGCATTACTGGAAGAGTTAATAACTCACTAAAGCAAAATAAGGTATAAAATCCAATGATATACCATGAGCTTCCAACATAGTTAGGATTTAAACCAATTGCTTTTACTAACGGAAGTAAGATCACGCAACCACCAGCGACCAAGATATAGCCATAAGCTAATTTCCAGCTAAGAGTCATATCCGAGCCAGTTCTATTTTTTATCCATTGATACATAGTAGCAACTATTGGTGAATAAATTATAATTAGTAAACCGTACATTCCATAATACCATGTTGCTGGAATAGTAAAGCTTCCTAAATGCCGATCAATATTTTTTTCTGCATAGAGTGTTAGTAGACCATAAGGAAGAACATAGATAATGTTCCAGAAAATATTGGTAATACAAAGTAAAATGTAAGTAAATACTTTTTTCTTTTCTAAAGCTGTCCACGGTAGTTTTTCGTGATGTGCTTTGTTTATAATATTGCCGACATCTTTGAGGCTACGATTTTTTGCAACGGAAAAATTAATAATACCAATTGCTAAGCCAAGTGCAGCCATAGCAAAAGCATAATCATACCCCCATGCTTCCTGAACCACGCCACCAATCATTGGACCAAGAAAACCGCCGATGTTAATTGACATATAAAAAATTGCAAAAGATGCATCCTTCCGACCTGTTTCCGTCGCTTTAAAAAACTCCCCAACCATTGCACTGATTGCTGGTTTCATCAAGCCGCAACCGATGATTAGTAGTGACAAGCCAATATACATCATTTTGACGCCAGGATATGCCAAGGAAGCATGCCCGAACATCATTATGATTGAACCAATTAGTACCGCTAGTTTACGCCCAATTAATTTATCTGCAATAACGCCACCAATAATGGGAGAGACATAGACCAATGCACCGTAGTAACCTACCAAGCGGAGGGCGTCTGCTTGTGACCATCCTAAACCTCCGTCACCGACTTTGGCTGCAGCGTAGAGAACTAATAAACTTTGCATAGTATAGAAGCTAAAGCGCTCCCACATTTCAACCGAAGAGAGTGCAATAACCCCCTTAGGATAACTAAATTTTGCCATAGCCGATTATCTTTCTTAAATGGATAATTTGTTGATGTGACATAACTTCAGATTATAATATATTTTTGGTTTATTCAGTAAATTTTGTCCAGGTTTATTTATGTTCACGCAAGAATAAAGAGCCTAATAAAAAGGTTCCCTCGATTGTACAAATGAAGATAAACGCAGTATGATAATTACCATTATTATAATCGACGATTTTAGCAAAAATAGTTGGTATAACGGTAGCAACCAGATAACTTAGCGACCAAAACAGGCTAAAGGTTACCGAAATTTGTTGTGAGTTGGTGTTGGGGCGTTCTTGCGCATAGGTAACCAAGGCTGGCATCGGCAAGAACATAAAGAACCCCAAAGCTGCAGCACTTACTGTTGCGAGTAATTGATTATCGCCCGCAAAGCTCAGTCCAAATGCAGCAATTACCTGAATCAAACCCGAGATGCGGAGCACAGGTATCCGTTTTTTAGTTTTATTGGAGTAAATCATTCCAATTATTGCGCCAATTATCCCAAATAAAATCACTTGTTTAGTCTGAATAATCCCCGCTTTAGGGTAGAATGTAAAGAGCACGATATAAAAAGCAAGTAATCCAGAATAAGTGAAAGCAAAAATCCAGTTAAAACGATCTTTTAGACCATCACTAAAACTATATTTTGTAGTAATATTGGCGGTATTTTGACTGCTGTTATTCTCAAGATCAATTTTGCCAAAAATTAACCAAACAACCAGCATCACAATACTCACGCAGGAAATTACCAGTAATGTTTTCTGCCAACTACCAAATACGGATAGAAAAAATGGAACGCCAAACATCATAATTGCCGTACCAACGTTAAAGGCAATTGCGTTTAATCCATTGATAACTGCGCGTTCACTAGGTTCGAAATATTTATAGACTATTGGATTAAAATAAACAATAATCAGCGCGCCACCTAAGCCCATTAAAAAGCGTGAAATTAGCAAAATTGGGTAATTAGGTGCGTAAGGAGTCACGATACTTAAACACATTAAAATAGATGCAACCGTAAAGGCATTGCGAATTCCAAATTTAACAATTGTCCATGCGGCAATAGCTGTGCCAATGATTTTGGCAAAAGTTAGTGAAGTACTGAGTACACTTGCTTGAGTCAAGCTTTGCATTCCAGTCATTTGCATGATATCTTTCATGAAGGTTGCCGCGCCAACCCACGACATGGCGAAGAGCATATAGCTGGTGAATAAGATAAATTCTAAAACGTATTTTTTCTTCATGATGGTGCGCCTTTAAGAGATGTTCAGTCGCTATTATAAACTAAAAATGCGGAGAAAAAATACATGCGCTGCAGTATAAATGTCTAATGTATTGGTCAGTTATTGGTTTAAAACATATAAAGCGTGATCGACATAGTGATCGTAGAGCCATTCATTATTGGGGATGGTTTTAACGTATGTAAAACCGAGTCTTTGAGCCACGGCATGGCTTTTGAGATTATTTGTTGCACATTGAATATTGACTGTTGATAAATTTAGGCACTGAAAACCGTGTTCAATCAGTAATTTTACTGCACGGCAGATAATTCCTTTGCCTTGATAATTTTCGCTAATCCAGTAACCAATTTCAGCGCTTGCACCGTCAATTTTATTAAAGCTAATAACGCCAACATATTGTGTATTATCCCACAAGCCAAGGATGAGGTTAGTGCCACTAGCATAACCCTCCTGTGCTTTTTGGATAAACTGTTCGATATTGGCAACGGATGTCGTTTGGTCGAGCCATGGCATCCATTGTCGAAGATAGATGCGGTTGCTATCCACAACCGCAAAAACAGAAGCTGCATCGTCGAGTGTAAATTTACCGGCAATGATATACTCATCAATTTGCCACTTCAGCATGATATTAGCCTTTTAATTTCCAAATATTTTACCAATGGCATTCGTAACACCCTGACTAACTGCATCAACTGCTTTATTTTGCTGTTGATTATTAGGGTTTCCTTGCTGCGGATTGCCAAGAACATTATTGATCTGTTGCTTAACGTTCTGCTGAATCTGCTGTTTATTATTTTCAAATGCAAATTTTAGCAGTTGTTGCTGGATTGCATTCCAGTCTAAATTTGCACTTGGTGCAGCGATTGTGCCACTAATGGTTGCAGGGAAAGTTAATTTTTTGAATATCGGATTAATCCCGTTAACCAAAAGTTGGCTATTGGTTTTGTAGTTTAAGGCTTTAGAACCAGCTAAATTTACCGAACCAGAGCCGTTTAGTCCAACACTTGGCCCATTCAGCTTAAAGGCAGAAGGGTTAACTAAACCATTATTAATTGCTACATTGGCACTGAAATTACCTAAATTAGTTTTTTGGTTTAAATCTCGTGCAGCAGGTGAAGATGCTTTAGCTATTTCCGCTTTCATGTTATTTACAGCTTGAATAACTTGTGCAGAATTTGCTAATGTATGAACAATATCTCCACTATTTGAGCCAGTGTGTCCGATAGTGCTATCAAGTTGAGCGACTAATTTATCCAAACTGATTCCTAGCACAGTTATGTTACCGATCTGGATATTTTGCTTACCATTTAATGTTGCCAATTCCATATTGCTACCAATGCTGGAATTACCGCTAAACTGTAGCTGACGCATCGGAACACGATAACCATTAACATTACTAAAATCAGCAACATCCATTTGATCAATCGTGATATTCTCACTGAATGCCAGTGGTTTGAACGAGCTTACGTTAACACTACCAGTAGCCGTTGAATTAGCAATTTTGGCGCGTAATTGGCTCAGGTTAATTGCATTCGTACTGCCACTAAAGCTAGTATTAAGCATAACTTGATTCAATAATGTTTTATTACTGATATCAGGTGGCGTCATGCCTAATTGCTGCATTACACTATTTAATGAGAAGGTTGGTAGATTGATTGAACCGCTATATTTAGGATTAGCAAAATTCTGTACTGCCACGGTTGTATTTCCGCTTAGTAATGTACCAAATTTAAAATTCGCGCCATTCAAATTTACACTGTTTGGTGTAGCTTTAAAACTGGTATTAATTGCGAAACTATTAAGCAAAGGTTTATTCTTACGCTCAGCAACAGCAATACCTAGTCCGTCCAAAACTTTGTTTAAATTGGTGTCTGAGAGATTAATTGCTCCTGATACGCTAGGGTTAGCGAAATTTTGAATTTGTAAACCACTAAATGCAGCTTTTAGGCTATCGCCGACACTTAGTTTAACATTACTCAAATTAGCACTGTTTTGATTGGCATTAAAGCCACCGCTAAAGGCAAAACTGTTTAATAGTGGTTTATTTTTACGTTCTGCTATCGCAATTCCTAGTCCATCCAGCGTTTTATTGAGATTGAAAGTTGGAATAGTTACATCACCAATCACGCTTGGTTTAGTGAAGTTTTTAACTTGTAAGCTGCCAAAAGATGCGCTAACGCTATCGCCAGCACTTACTTTTAGACCTTTGAGTGAAATATTATTTTTATCGCCATTAAAGCCGTTACTACTAATTGCAAAGCTATTGAGCAACGGTTTGTTTTTCCGTTCAGCAACGGCGATATTTAAGCTATCAAGTAGTTGGTTAAGATTAAATTTTTCCAAATCCAGATTACCATTATACACTGGGTTGGCAAAATTTTTCAAAGACAGACCAACATTACCCTTAAATTTATCTGAGAGATTAAATTTAAAGTCTTTTAGAGTTAGATTATTGGTATCACCATTGATGTTACCTGAAAAAACTACGCTGTTTAATAGTGACATACCATGGCGCTGCTTGGTTGCTATGTTAAATTGATCCAAAATTGTATTTAAGGCTAACTTATCAATTGCTACATCACCAGAGTAAATCGGTTTAGCAAATTGTTTTATTTCAAAGTTCAGTTTACCTTCTGCTGAATCGTTGTATTTAAACTTAACTTTATTTAGTGAAAGTTGTTCTGCACCCTGATCAAAAGTGATTCCACCTCTAAAATCAGTATCAACAATTAAATTAGCATTTTTTACACCATAGCTTTGTTTTAAATCACGATCGGCATAGCTTAAGGTCGCATTGGTAAAGCTAAATGCGCTCATGTCCAGACGGAGTGGTTGTGGCTTACCACCTTCAGCGCCAGCGGTGCTTGATTCTTGATTTGGTGGCGTAAAAGTCCAGTTGTTAACTCCATTTTGTTTGATAAGCGCAAGATTAAGTCCATCAATTGCCAGCGTTTTAACTACGATATGATTACTTAATAATGGAATCAAACCAACCGATACGTCTGCTGAATTTAGGGTCATAAAATTTGACTCACTGAATCCTGACGGGTTAGAGAGGGCAACTTGTTTAATATTTACTCCCAAATTCGGGTAAATTTTCCAGCTAATATCGCCATCTAACGCGATAGTTCGACCCGTTGATTGATAAACAGCTTTAACGATGAATGGTTTAAAGCGGTTAGGATTTACTACAGTTACTAGGAGTACTACAGCGATAGCGACTACGGCTACTATTCCCAATATACTATAAAGCGTATATTTTATAAGTTTTTTCATATGTTTCTTTCAGTTAATGGTTCTTTATCCAATGCGATTGTATTTATTTTGTTTGCGACTCTACTGGCATACTCTCTATTGCTGCCGGTGCTTGGTTTTCGACTAATTTACAATTTGGTACTTTGTTAAAATCAAAGTACTTAGGACGGTTTTTTACTCGAATATATTTGTCATTTATGAAGTAAACGAAATTTGAACGTTCAGAGCAATTAGCTAGCGTAAAATTTGGTGCTGCGCTTTCATTGTCGTGCGGAGCTACATTGAGAAATTTGTACTGACCCAATTTATTGCCACAAAACCCAAATAAACTATATTGTTTAACATTGCCACGATATTGTGCCTTAATTGCTGAATCAGAAGCTAGCGCCAATAAACCAAATTGATCAATCACAATTGGATTTACCATTTCTGGGCTAGTAACCATAACCACGAAGTTATTACTTTCTTCCTCAAATGGTAAAAACATAATGGATTTATCTATTTTACACATGCTATTAGCAGGAAGAGTAAATTTACTCGCGCTTTCATCCAGATTTTTGATTTGTATTATAGTTGTTTTTGATGTGTTATTTCTTAAGTATAAATCATCCATGCTAACAGCTAATCCAGTTGCATTTGTGATTAATGGCAGCATGCCAAATAGGGCTAAATATATATGTTTCATGGCATATCCTTACATAGGTTAACACCATATTATACTGTAATTAATTTACTTTAATGGAGATAATCAAGACAGGACTACTAAGTTTATGGTTGAGATTGTCTACCAAGTAAAGCTATAAATCTCTACTTGGTAATTTTTTGAATTGCTTATGAGGAAAGTGGCTTTGCATACAGATCATAATCTTTAGCAGCAATAATTTCAACCTGAATAATATCTCCAACTTGAATATTGTCGTATTGCCCCATATTTTTGATATAGATTAAGCCATCAATTTCAGGCGCATCGTATTTGCTGCGTCCAACAATTAGCTTACGCCCAACTTCGTCAATGATTATTGGCATCTGGTTACCAATTTTAGCCTGTAATTTTGCTAAGCTAATAGCCTGCTGGTGTTGCATAAAGCGGTGGTAACGTTGTTCCTTAATTTCTTCCGAGACATGATCAGCAATTAAATTCGCCCCTGCACCTTCTACTGGTGAGTATTTAAAACAACCAACTTTTTCTAGTTGTGCAATAGTCAGAAAATCTAGTAGCATTTGGAAATCTTCTTCAGTTTCACCAGGAAAACCAACGATAAAAGTGCTGCGAATT
The DNA here is from genome assembly GCA_964611845.1 of uncultured Neisseria sp. Lineage (GTDB taxonomy): Bacteria > Pseudomonadota > Gammaproteobacteria > Burkholderiales > UBA11063 > Aquella. Next base: position 9,722 of record CAZTBH010000021.1, on the reverse strand, counting down.
GCTAGGTCTGGGCAAATTTTACGCCACTGGTTAATCCGTTCCAATAAACCATCAACATTTCCTGGACGTTTCATTGCTTTCAATACTTTAGGGCTGGCATGCTGAAATGGTATATCCAGATAAGGAAGAATTTTATTCTCAGCCATCAAAGGAATTACTTCATCAATATGCGGGTATGGATAGACGTAGTGCAAGCGTACCCAAACACCTAATTTGGCAAGTTGTTCACACAGATCAATGAACTTGGTTTTAACTGGGCGCCCGTTATAAAATCCTGTTACATATTTCTTGTCACTACCATATGCACCAGTATCCTGAGATACGACTAGTAATTCTTTAACTCCTGCTGCAACCAACTTTTCTGCTTGAGTAAGTACATCACCGATTGGGTAAGAGTCTAATTTACCACGCATGCTTGGTATAATGCAAAAGGAACAGGTATTATTGCATCCTTCAGAAATTTTAAGATATGCATAATGTTTAGGTGTCAATTTTACACCTTGTGCTGGAACTAAATCTACAAATGGATCATGCGGTTTAGGTACATATTCGTGGATTAGGTTTAATACTTCTTGTGTTGCATGTGGACCCGTCACACCTAATACATTTGGATATTTAGTTTCAATTACACCTTCTTTAGCACCAAGACAGCCAGTTACAATCACTTTACCGTTTTCTTTAAGTGCTTCACCGATTGCATTCAATGATTCCTCAACTGCCGAATCAATGAAGCCACAGGTATTGACAACGACTAAATCAGAATCAGCATAGCTGTTAACGACGTCATAACCTTCTGCCTTTAAACCAGTTAGGATATTTTCTGAATCAACTAGTGCTTTGGGGCAACCCAATGATATAAACCCAATTTTTGCCATACTTTATTTACTACCTTTTTTTGCATTAAACGGAAATTTTATCATATTCATAAAATTTTCAGCTTGGCTTTGAATCTGCTCGTGTACTTGTTCCTGCATTTGAATGAAGTTATTGGTGCTGGTGTTAAGGTAGTCAAAAATATTTTGTTGTACTTGAGGCCCACGTTCCTGCCAAAATTCTTTCCATAGATCTAGACTTGATGGAATAGCGTCTTTAGGGTAAGTTGCTTTTAGCTGGGCATAGAATCGCTTTTGCGTTTGGCGGAGCATATCCATTCCTTGTTCTAAAAACGGACTAATTGCAGGTTGGAACGCTTTGCCATAAAAACGAATAATTTGTACTAAAAAATCATTGGACAGGATTGGCGAATCAGTTGCTTCTTCTTCGAGGAGAATTTGCAACAAAACGCTGCGTGTTACATCAGTATCGTTCTTAACATCAAGAACGCTCACTACGTCACCATCCATGATCATTTGCTTAATATCCTCCAATACGATATAAGTGCTGGTCGCAGTATCGTAAAGTCGGCGATTTTGATATTTCTTGATAACTCTATGTTCTGGGGCTTTTTTCATAAGTACCTGATAGAAAGATTAAAAAAAACTTGACAAATTATGCTGCACTGCACAATAATATCGTCTGTGAGATAACGAAGGTACTAATTATACCTCTAAATAATTATAACATGGATTAATTGTGCACTTGCAGCAAAATTAACCAAATTTTGGAGAATATTATCATGATTAAAAACGAACAAATTGCAACAGAAACTCAAAAAGCTATAGATACTGCGATGGAATTAGTTACAACCTCAATTCATTCAGTTGAAAAATTAACCCATATTCAATTAGAAACTTCACGCCAAATTATGGAAGAAACTTCTAAAGCAATTAAAGAATTAGCTAGTGTTACTGATCCTAAAGAAATGTTTAGCCGTGTAAATGCAATGGCTACTCAAGCGGTTGAAAAAAATCTTGCTTCAGCTCGTGATGTTTATGACATCGTGAGTGAAGTTCAATCTAAAATCAATAAAGTAGCTGAAGAAAGCGTTCAAAATCTTCAACAAGCTGCATTAACTTCAGTTGATGGTTTATCTCAATATAATCCAAGCGGTGCTAAAGCGGCTACGGACTCTTTAAAAACTTGGATTAATAGTGCTAATCAAGCTTTGTCAGCAATGAATAAAGTTGCGGCTCAAGTTACTGAATTTACTAATAGCAATATTAATGCTGCTACTACAGCAACAGTTAATGCTGCGAAAAAAACTGCCAAAAAATAATTTATTGTTTTTAGGTATATACAAAACCGCGATGATTTGATTCATCGCGGTTTTTTAATGTCCAGAGATACTGATAACCATCATCTTTAATATAAGCTTATGCTTCAGGGGCTATTTCTGGTAAAATACGGTAGTACAATCTTAGCTTTTTGAAATTGCGACTTGATCGCATCATCACTTTTGTTGTAGGTTGCGGCGATTGTTCGATGTCGCGGTGTCTCGGTTTAGTGGTAGGTGGGTGCGGATGTATAGCGGATGTAACGTATATTTGTTTAGTGTAGGAAAAATAATAAAATGACCGAATTGGAAATAATTTGGCAGCAATGTTTAATGTTGATTAAAGAGCAAGGCATCGTTACCGAGACTGAGTATAATACTTGGTTTAAAACATTACAACCACAAATCAAAGATGGTAAGTTAGAAATTGTAGCAACCAACCGTTTGACTCATGATTTTGTAAGTAAAAAATTTTGGACTAAGATTAGTGCCGTGTTGTCCGAGCTAACCGGTGGTGTGAGTGTTGAATTAGTAGTATCTGAAGTTAGACCAACACTTAATTTGCAGCAAGATACGACAGAGAATAAAAATAATAGTGGTAAAAATAATCAGGAATCAAAAACCGAACGTGAAACTCTAGCAACGACTGAGCCTAAAGCACCACAATCGCGAGTACAAGCTAAAGCTCGGCATGATAAAGAAATTTTGAGTCAGCTTCATCAGTCAACCAAACTAAATAAGGATTATACTTTTGATAGTTTAGTTCGTGGTAACTCCAATCAGCTAGCGTATGCGATTGGTATGCATGTTACCCAAGATCCTGGCAATCGTAATCATAATCCATTGTTTATTTATGGTGGTGTTGGTTTGGGGAAAACCCACTTAATGCAAGCGATTGGTAACGAGGTACATAAAAAAAATCCGAATGCCAAAATTCGATATTTGCACGCTAATGATTATATTCAGGATGTGGTAAAAGCTTCAATGCGGCAAGGGTTTGATGAATTAAAAAGATATTACAACGGCTTAGATTTGCTGTTAATGGATGATATTCAGTTTATTGGGGGTGACAAAACCAAGACCCAAGAAGAGTTTTTCTACACTTTTAATAACTTGCTGGATAAGAGTAAACAGGTTATAATGACTTGTGATACTTATCCTAAAAATATTAATAACCTTAATGAGCGCTTGATTTCACGCTTTGCCTCAGGTTTAACGGTTGAGATTCAGCCGCCAGAATTAGAGATGCGCGTTGCAATCCTGAAGAAAAAAGCGGGTCGTAATAAAATTGATCTGGATGATGAGGTTGCGTTTTTTATCGCGCAAAATATTAAGTCAAATGTCCGAGAGTTGGAAGGGGCACTAAATAAAGTTGCCTATCATGCTAAATTTTCACGTAAGGGTTTGAGTATAGCTATTGCTAAAGAAGCTTTAATGGATATTATTGCGATTGAATCACGTAGCGTGTCGATTGATGATATTCAAAAGACAATCTGCGATTTTTATAAGCTAAAGATCTCTGATTTGCTCTCAAGTAAGCGAACTCAATTAATTGCGCGTCCGCGACAAATTGCGATGACGATAACTAAAGAATTGACTCAGTATAGTCTTCCGGCAATTGGTGAGGCTTTTGGTGGGCGCGATCATACAACCGTGCTTCACGCGCAGCGCACAATCACTGATTTACGAACCAAAGATGAAAAAATTGACCGCGAGTATAAACTATTAATTCAAATGTTACAAAACTAATTTCTGAGGTATAACATGTTATTGAAATTTCAACGCGATACTTTGCTAAAACCACTTACTCAAACTACCGGTTTTGTTGAAAAAAAACAAACCATGCCGATTCTCTCAAATATTTATCTCAAAAAATCAGGCGAACAGGTTATCGTAGTTGCGAATGATATGGAAATTCAGGCAACTTTACATGTTCAGGGTGGTATTGAAGGAGATGATTTCGCTATTACGCTACCAGCTAAAAAACTGCAAGATGTTTTAAAAGCGTTACCCGATGCAGAAATTAGTTTAGAAGTAATTGAAAATAAAGTAACAGTGAAAGCTGGTCGAACTAAATTTACCCTGCAAAGCTTGCCTGCTGATCATTACCCATTACTTCGAGTTAGTGATGAATGTGTTGGTCAGTTTAATCTTGCGCAACGTGATTTACGTGAGTTGATTGGTAAAGTTCAATACTCAATGGCAGTAAATGATAGCCGTGTTTTTCTTAACGGTATGTTGCTTGAAATAAAGAATAATCAATTACGTTTGGTTGCAACTGATGCACATCGCTTGAGTTTTGTTAATTATGCTCTGGCAGATATGTTGCCTGATATTAGCACAATTATTCCACGTAAAACTATGCTTGAGCTTTATCGTTTATTGGAAGATAGCGATGATTTGGTAACGATTAAAATGTATCCTAACCAAGTAATTTTTGAAACTCAAAATAAACAATTGATCACTAAAGTAATTGATGGTAAATATCCAGATTATGAGCGAGTGATTCCATTAACTAATGATAAATTATGTCTGATTAATCGTGAAGAATTTTTGCATGCCGTACAACGTGTAGCGGTAATTGGAATTGATAAATTAAAAACTCTGGTGCTGGATCTAAAACCAAATTTATTGACTATTAGCTGTCGGAATGAGGAACAGGAAGAGTCACGCGATGAGTTAGCCATTCAATATGGCAATGATGCTGAATTACGCTTAAATTTTAACATCAGCTATGTATTGGATGTTCTAAATAATAGCAATGCTGAAAATTTACAGTGGGCATTTTTCGATAATCAGCGGAGCATTTTGGTAACTGTGCCAAATGAAGTTGATTTTAAATATGTGATAATGCCACTACGCAATTAATTACTCAATTACTCTTTGTCTTTGAATCTTGGACTTTGTCGGATTTCAAAAAAGACTCATTATGTACTTCTGAGTACACATCCTCGTCTTTTTTATCAATCCTTCGCTCTAGAGAATCAAATACTTCGAGTAATATTGCTTAGTAATAAAAATAAGTTAAGTTTATAGGATTGAATATGTCTGAAGTAAATCAACAAAGTTATGATAGTAGTAGTATTAAGGTTTTAAAAGGGCTGGATGCGGTACGCAAGCGCCCAGGGATGTATATTGGTGATACACAGGATGGTACTGGTTTACATCATATGGTGTTTGAGGTTTTGGATAATGGTATTGATGAGGCGCTAGCTGGACATTGTAATACGATTAGAGTTGTAATTCATGAAGATAATTCAATCTCTGTCGAAGATAATGGACGTGGGATTCCAACCGATATCCATCAGGAAGAAGGTCGTTCGGCAGCTGAAGTTATTATGACCGTGCTTCATGCTGGTGGTAAATTTGATAGTAATTCTTACAAAATCTCGGGTGGTCTACACGGGGTTGGGGTTTCAGTGGTAAATGCTTTATCTGATTGGTTACGCTTAACAATTTGGCGTGATGGTAAAGAACATTGGATGGAGTTCAAGCGTGGTGATGCAGTTGCACCTTTAAAAGAAATGGGCGATGCACCAAAGGGGCGTAAGGGAACTCGCGTTCATTTTATGGCGAGTGCTGAGACTTTTGGCGTAGTTGAATTTCATTATGAGATATTGGCAAAACGGATTCGTGAGCTATCATTCTTAAATAATGGAGTCAACATTGTTTTAGCTGATTTACGGGTTGGTAAAGAAGAAAGCTTTGCTTATTCGGGTGGGGTTGCAGGCTTTGTTGCATATATGAATCGCAGCAAAACTGTTTTACATCAGAAAATTTTCCATGGTGTTGGCGAACGTGATGGTATGGGGGTTGAAGTTGCAATGCAGTGGAACGACTCATATAGTGAAAATATCCAATGTTTTACCAATAATATTCCGCAAAGAGATGGGGGCTCGCATTTATCGGCACTACGTACCGTAATGACGCGAACGCTTAATCAGTATATTGAAGAGCAAGAGTTGGCTAAAAAAGCTAAAGTTACCACAACTGGTGATGATATGCGTGAGGGTTTAACCTGTGTCCTCTCAGTAAAATTACCCGATCCTAAATTTTCTTCACAAACTAAAGATAAATTAGTTTCATCAGAAATTTCACCAGTAGTTCAAGAATTGGTTAATGAAGCGCTTAAGACTTATCTTTTAGAAAATCCGATTGATGCTAAATTAATTTGCAATAAAATTGTGGAATCAGCGCGAGCGCGTGAAGCTGCGCGTAAAGCACGTGATTTAACGCGTCGCAAAGGTGTTTTGGATGGACTTGGTTTACCAGGTAAATTGGCAGATTGTCAGGAAAAAGATCCCGCGTTAAGTGAATTATATTTAGTCGAGGGTGATTCGGCAGGTGGATCGGCAAAACAAGGGCGTGATCGTAAAAATCAAGCGATTTTACCGTTAAAAGGTAAGATTCTAAATGTTGAAAAATCACGTTTTGATAAAATGTTATCTTCGCAGGAAGTAGTGACTTTGATTACTGCTTTGGGTACGGGGATTGGTAAAGATGAATACAATGCAGATAAATTACGTTATCACCGTATCATTATCATGACCGATGCCGATGTCGATGGTGCGCATATTCGGACGTTACTATTGACTTTCTTCTATCGTCAAATGCCAGAATTAGTTGATCGTGGACATATTTATATTGCCCAACCACCGCTATTTAAAGTGAAACAAGGTAAAAATGAGCGTTATGTAAAAGATCAAGATGAATTTGATCAATATATTTTAGAATTAGCGCTTGCCGATGCAAAATTTAGTGCTGATGGTGCAGTATTAGTTGAAAAAGATCAGCTAACTAATATGGCAAAAGTTTATCTAAAAGCTAAACAAATTATTGAGTCGCATAGCCGCTTTATGGATCGCGAGGTTCTTGAAGCACTGTTGCGAGTGAAACGTCTAAGTTTAGATACTTTAGAAGCTGCTAACGAAACAGTTACAGTATTAACTGAGGCTCTTGCTGGGCATAAGATTAATTTTGAAGTATTGTTTGATGAAATTAAGCAAAGTTATCGTCTGAAAGTAGTACGAATTGAGCATGGTAACCATATTGTTACTACGCTGGATAGCTATTTCTTAGAAAGCGGAGATTATTCACGAATTAGTCGTGCTGGTGAATTGGTTGCGCCGATTAGCGGAATCAATTTGCTTGCCTTTAGAGGTGAAAACAGCAAACAGGTGGCAACGTTCAGCGATGGACTAGAGTGGATGATGAACGAAGTAAAAAAAGGGATGAATATTCAACGTTACAAAGGTCTAGGAGAGATGAATGCTTCTCAACTATGGGAAACTACGATGGATCCGAGTGTAAGACGTTTATTAAAAGTTACTGTTGAGGATGCGATTGCTGCGGATAATATATTTAGCACTTTGATGGGTGATGAAGTAGAGCCGCGCCGTAATTTCATTGAAAGTAATGCATTAATGGCACGTAATGTCGATATCTAATATATACTCAAATAAATTGTTCATCTTAGGTCGTTGTTTTGTTTCTTACTTACGAGCTGTAAGCATCGCCGCAAAGCGCCGACTAGTATTTTGAATTTGGTTGAGTATAGCACAAAATTTACATGAACAAAATTGGAGAAGATTATGCAAAAAACAATTCAATTTATCTATGAAGAGTTCTCGTCACGGGACGAATTAAATCCTGCCGATGCTGAATTATTAAAGCGGGCAGATGAAGCGGTTACTCATGCTTCACCGCAGTTTTCTCATTTTAATGTAGGAACCGCAGCACGACTTAGTGATGGTTCAATTTACACTAGTAGTAACAAAGAGAATACTTCGATTATAACTTGTGCGGAGCAAAACCTCCTTTTGGAACTTCATTCTTTATTTCGTGAGTTTACGATTGAGAGTATCGCGGTAACTTTTAAAAATATGAATCCAGGTACCAGCAGCGATTTCCCAATTACACCTTGCGGTAAATGTCGCCAGTTGCTTTTAGAAGCTGAAGATAAATCAGGGCATGCTATGCGCGTAATTATGGCTGGTCAATCTGGTAAAATTTATATCGCAACTGGAGTGCATTCGATGTTACCACTGGCATACAGTGAATCATTTCTTCAACATTGACTATTAAAGTCTTAAAGTACAACCTAATGAAATCATTTCATAACTTGATAACGGTATTTGCTGCAATATCGCTTTGCTCATGTGCGAGTAATCCGTTTAGCTCTTATAAATCTACCAGCGATGCAACCTTGCATAAAATTTATAGTGGAAAATTGCCTATGGCAATGGAAGCAGAAAGTACTAGTGATCCACTGTACAATATGGAATATGGTAGTTTGCTACGTATGGATTTGAATTATTCTCAAAGTAACTATTATTTCAGTTTAGCACAACAAAGCGTAGATGTTTGGGCAAATAGTTGGATGAGTACTACGGGTGGGGAATTAAGTAACACAGCATTGTCAATGTTAGTCAATGATAATGCCACTGAATACCAACCACGTGGCTATGAACGAAGTTTTTTATCTACCTATCATGCGTTAAATCATCTTGATCTGAATAATTGGGAAAACGCGCGAGTTGAAATTAAGCGGATGTATCAGATTGAGCAAGCTACGGAGAATTATAACCAAGCGTTATACAATCAGGAAGCGCAAGAATTTCAAAAGATAAAACAAGACAATCAGCAAAACTATTTGTCAACACAAATTCTCAAGAAATATAATTTCACTGATATCAATACACCACAGGTTTTGGCACTCAAAAATAGTTATCAAAATGCGTTTAGCCATTATTTGGCTGGATTTGTTTTTGAGGCGTTGAATGAGCCAAGTTTATCGCGTCCAGGATATGTTAAAGCTGGTCAGTTAAATCCAAATAATACTCTAATTCAACAAAGTATTGACAATATTGATAGTAATACTCGTTCGAAAAAAGGAACTACCGATCTATTGATTGTCGAAGAATTAGGACATGCTCCACAAATCAAATCCGAAGAGATTCATGTGCCGATAAATTTGAATTTCAGCGCTTCACAGAATAATCAACAATCATGTATCAATATGATTGATGTGTTTTATCCGCGTTTAATTATGGATCGTTTGAATACAATGCCATATTCATTTTCACTAGATAATACCAACTATAATCCGATGCTAATGGTTGATGTAAACTTGATGGTAGCACGTTCGATTCGTGATCAAACGCCTCATATTATTGCACGTAATGTTGCTGCTGCAGTACGGAATATTGCCACTTCACAGGCGGCGTGTACAGCCGGTAACAATGGTGGTTCGTTAGGAACAATATTAAGCCTTGGTACCAGCTTGGGTGGTATTCTCTTAGATCGAGCTGATGAACGGACGTGGACTTTATTACCAAGCAAAATTTATATTAATCGAGTGAATAATTTAGCGTATGGCGAGCATAAAATAACAATAAATATTAATGGCGTTCCACATATCCAGACGATTACGCTGAATCAACCATATCAGATTGTGACCTTTAGGGTAATTGGTAGCCAAATTATATTTAATCTTCAAAAAGGTAGTTAAATGAAAAAATTGATATGTAGTTTGATGGGGGCTGGCGTTCTTCTTAGTGCGTGTAGTACC
>CAZTBH010000020.1:37097-47331 GCA_964611845.1 uncultured Neisseria sp. | reverse complement strand
GATAATAACCAGTACAAATTTGTAAACCTAATCTCAAGTGAAAAAAAATACAGTGTTGTCAAAGAACTTGATGGCAAAACTGACAAAAAAATTAAAAATGATAATCTGGTGTTAAGCTTTGAGGCTAAAAATGCAAATATCGTTGAACAGATTACCGCACTACAAACCGAAATAGATTTGGAGCTCCTCTGGGAACTCTCAGAAGAACAAGAAAACTGGTCGTGGTTGGAACTAGTACAACTTTACTTTGCCGAAGCAGAAATTAGTCAGCAACTAGCATTATTTTTGGCAATTGAAGTACCGGAGATTTATTTTAGCTATTTGGGTGAGCATAAATTTAAACGTTGCTCAGCCGAAGAAATTAGCACCCGTAAATTACAAATTCAACGTCAGCAAGAATATCAGCATAAATTCGATACTCTGTATGATACACTCTTTCAATTACAAGCTCCAGAATGGAAAATTGATCCACTAAATCTAGTTAATAAGCCAGATAAAAACTCTTTGGAATATAAAGTTGCCAGTAAAGTTGCCAAAGACCTCAAAATTTCCCTTCTTGAGTTGCTCTTTAAGCTAGGTTATATTAGCTCAGTCGAAGAACTATTAATCACTAGTTTTAATAAGCATTATTTTCCACAGGGCACTCAATTGCCAGACTTAGCGATTAATGATCATTCAGCGGATATCCCACTTAATGCCGAATTAAAAGTATTTTCGATTGATGATGCCTTAACTACCGAGATTGATGACGCATTTTCAATTCAAACTACTGGTGATGGTTGGATTATTGGGGTGCATATCTCTGCCCCATCGCTCAATCCTGAGTTACTCAGCATTGCCAGCGAACGTTTATCGACCGTCTATTATCCTGGCAATAAAATTACCATGCTCCCTGAGAATGTGATTTCTCATTATAGCCTTGATCAAGGCAAACAATTACCAGTTGTAAGTATTTATTTTACTATTGACCGTGAATTTACTATTACCAACACAGAATCTAAGCTGGAGCAAGTGATTATAAGTGATAATTTACGCACGGATAATCTAGAGCAATACTTTAATAGTGAAAATTTGCAGCTTGAACATGGTTATCCATATGAGAGCCAGCTTAAATTATTGCATAAATTTGCGCTTAAACTTGAAGAACTTCGCGGCAGATCAAGTGTTAATCAATTACAAGTTGATTATAATTTCTCATTTAGTGATGATGGTAAAATTGCAATTAAACCACGTCTACGTGGCAATCCGATTGATAAACTGGTTAGTGAATTAATGATTTTGGCTAATTGCAGCTGGGGACGAATGCTGACCAATGCCTTTATTCCCGCGATTTACCGAGTTAAACAACCGATGTTGCCAGTAGTAATGACGCTAACTCCAAATTCACATACGGGTTTGAATGTTGATTATTACACTTGGGCAAGTTCACCATTACGCCGTGCAGTTGATTTGATTAATCAGTCACAAATTATTAGTTTGTTACAAAAAACTAAAGCTTTAACGCCGACTGATTTTGCGTTGGCAAATGTGGTAGAAAATTTTGATGATACCTACAGTGCTTACCTTAAATTTCAAGATAGCTTAGAGCGCTACTGGTCACTACGTTATCTGGAACAAGAAAACATCACCCAGATAAAAGCTACTTTCACCTATCGCAATAATGTTCAGCTTGATGGTGTGCCAATTACGCTAGATCTAAGTGCGCATACTAAAGCTAAACCCGCGGGAACTGAGGTAATGCTAAGCCTAGATAAATTTAATTTTGTCAATCAGACTTTTGAGTTTAAACTAATTGAAAACTAAAAATGGTGGCATAAAAGCCACCATTAAGTTAAAATCAGCTAGTTTATCAATAAACTAAAGATAAACCAACTTCATATACTCGAAGTATTTGATTCTTGGACGCGAAGGATTAATAAAAAGGACAACGCAGTATAGTTAGAACTACATAAGGAGTCTTTTTTGAAATACGACAAAGTACAAGATTCAAAGACGATGAGTATATTAGTTTTGCAAATCAAATCTGCCCAACATCATGGTTTTATTCCATGCTTGAACGAAATCATTGATAAACTTCTGTTCATTACCATTCTCAGCATAAACTTGAGCAACTGCTTTAAGCTCTGAATTAGAACCAAAAATCAAATCAACTGAAGATGCAGACCATTTTTGCTTGCCAGATTTTCTATCATAGCCGACATACTCACCAGCTTTAGATGATGGCTTCCATGCGGTTGACATATCAAGCAAGTTAACAAAGAATGCATTATTTAATTTACCCGGCGTTGTGGTTAACACCCCATCTTTAGAATCTTTATAATTAGCATTCAATGCACGTAAACCACCAACTAGAACCGTCATTTCCGGAACATCCAGATTTAGCATACTTGCTTTTTCAACTAAGGCTTGTGGAAGTTTATTTGCGCTTACACTTCCATCTGTATAATTGATAAAGCCATCAGATTTAGTTTTAAGGTAATTAGTTGAAGCCACATCAGTTTGATCTTGGGTTGCATCAGTTCTACCTGGTGTAAATGGAACTTGAATATCATAACCAGCTTTTTTCGCTGCTTGTTCAATTGCTGTATTACCACCAAGAACGATTAAATCTGCCAAAGATACTTTAGTACCATCTTTCTTGCTGTTGTTAAAGTTAGTTTGGATTTGTTTCAACTTACCAAGTACTTTATTTAATTCAGCAGGCTCGTTCATCTCCCAATCTTTTTCAGGTGCTAATGCAATTCGTGCACCATTTGAGCCACCACGATAATCTGTTTTACGATAACTCGAAGCTGAATTCCATGCAGTTTTTACCAGCTCCGCAGTAGTGAGTCCAGAATTAGCAATATCTTTCTTCAATTGGGTAATATCTTTGGCTGAAACTTGTTTATAATCCGCAGCAGGCACTGGATCTTGCCAGATAAAGTTTTGTGCAGGAATCCATGGCCCCATATAGCGTGACTTAGGCCCCATATCGCGATGAGTTAATTTAAACCATGCTTCAGCAAAAGCTTGCTTAAATTCTGCCGGATTTTTATAAAACTCCTCAGCATATTTATTATAGATTGGATCTTCTTTTAATGCCAAATCAGTAGTAAACATCATTGGTTTATGGTATGAATCTGGATTTTGTGCATCTGGAACGCTAATTCCTTTAGAAGCTATTGGTGTCCATTGATTAGCACCAGCCGGGCTATGTGTCAATTTCCAGTCTAAATTATATAAATTATACAAGAAATCATTATTCCACTGAGTTGGAGTAGTAGTCCAAGACCCTTCTAAACCACTGCTAATGGTATCATCACCAACACCCTTACCAAAACCATTCTTCCAGCCAAAACCTTGCTGTTCAATCGGTGCTTTATCAGGCGCAGCACCAACGTACTTATTAGCAGGTGCCGCACCATGTGCTTTACCAAAGGCATGTCCACCAGCGATAAGAGCTACAGTTTCTCTATCATTCATACCCATACCACCAAAAGCCTGACGAATATCACGCCCAGCACCAACTTTATCTGGTTTGCCATCTGGGCCTTCTGGATTTACGTAAATTAATCCCATTTGTGTGGCTGAATAATGTGGATCTAACTTACCATTCTTAACATTACTCGAAAGTATCTCTGGACTAGTACCCCAGTTAGTATTATCTGATTGCCAGTCATCTTGACGACCAAAGGCAAAACCAATTGGTTGCATTCCCATTGACTCAAGTGAAACAGTACCTGCAAGGACAATCAAATCTGACCATGAAACAGCATTACCGTATTTTTGCTTAATCGGCCATAATAATTGACGGGCTTTGTCTAAGTTAACGTTATCTGGCCAACTATTTAATGGAGAAAAACGTTGTTGACCACGATTTGCACCGCCACGTCCATCTGATAAACGATAAGTACCAGCATCATGCCAAGATAAACGAATAAAGAATGGACCATAATTACCAAAATCTGCTGGCCACCAATCCTGCGACTGAGTCAACAATGCTTGCATATCTTTTTTAAGTTGATTAACGTCGAGTTTTTTAAATGCCTCATGATAGCTGTAGTCTTTATCCATTGGATTATCTATGACGTTTAAATTACGTAAGGGAGACAGATCCAGACTTTGTGGTGAAACGCTTACACTTGTAGTTGCAGCAGATGTTTCTGCCATTGCACTTTGAACCGAAAGTAGCATACCAGATACACCTAGAACTATAACAATTTTCTTCAGCATTTTAAAACTCCTCGTTATTAAAAATTAAAATATACTGGAAGGATATGCTACTCATCTTTGAATCTCAGACCTTGCCACATCTCCAATATAACTAAGTAACCATTATAATACAAATTATTTAATTAAGATAATTGATTATTTCTATTGCCCCAATAGTATTTATTTATAACATTCCCTAACTGAAAAAATAGATGAGCCAGGAATAAGCAACTTAACTCTCTTAGCTTATATTTTGCTATACTTGGCAATTTATGGTATGATTCACCGTACACATGTTAGTTTAGAAGAGATAAAGAGCAAAAATAGTAACTGTAACGACCTTATTTCAGGGGCTATCAAATAATAAACCAAACGCTATATTTGTGAATGATGATAATATGAAGAAAATTTTTATCTTTGCCACCTTTGCTAAATCGAGTCTGGCAATCACTTTGTTCCCGTTTCATAATAATGTTAGCTCAGTTAGCAAGCAATTACCGCATAACTCAAAAATTTATCAAGTCTTAAATGCTAATGCAATAACTACCAAAAAAGCAAAATCTACAAATATAAATTGCTACACTCTAAATAACCTAATACTTTCATCTGCTAAGTTTATGTCAAATTTCAATAATAAATTTCAACCAAAAGAATTGCCAATGACTAAAAATATTGCCCAATGCAATGAGAGCAATAATGTTCAAGTTAATACAACATTATCATCTTCTGCTAAATTGGCATTAGCGGTATTAGACAAAGATAGAAAATATAAAATTCTAATAACTGATTATGCCGGAGGAAATATTCAGCCCATCATCATTAGTAATGCTCCAATTACATCACTATCTTGGAACCAAGCAAATAATAGCATTGCTTACGTATCTTACGAAACAGGAAAACCTATCGTTTATATCCAAAATATTTATACCAGCCAGCGTTATGTTGTGGCTAATTTTAATGGTTCAAACTCTTCTCCGGCATTTGCTGGTAATTCCTTACTTGTGTCATTAAGCAAAGATTATGGAACACATATCTACAAAATAGATCTTAGCAAATATACCCCGAGAAAAACTGCCACGCCTCTGATTACAACCAGTTCAATTGATACTGAAGCTGACTATGCCAATGGCAATATTATTTTTACTTCAAATCAAAAAAACACTCCTCAAATATATCTTAAAAAAGGCTCAGCTCAGGTACAACAAATTTCAATTAATAGAAATAATATTACCGGAAGAATTTCAAATGACGGATCAAAAGTATTGTATGTCCATGGCAATAGGGGCAAATATGATCTTATGTATTACAATTTGGCTACTGCTAAAACAATAAAAATTGATTCTGGGAAAATATTATCAGGTAGTTTTGCGCCCAATAACAATCTGCTAGCATATATTAAAAATAATTCTGTAATTATTTATAATCTTAATACGAAGAACTCTGTACTATTGCCACAGTTGAAGTATAAAGAAATTTTTGATATTAAATGGTCAAAATGATATGCTTTGAAATACTATACTCAAACAGGTTACTGGTAGGCGATTTACGACGAAGCCTACTGCTGCTCTAATGAGGCGTAAACCAACGTCTCAAGATGATGAACCTGATTGAGCATAAACTACAATTATTAACTTCTGAAGATTTTGCTTATTCTTCTTCAAAAAATAAATCATCATCAAGATTAATCTGATGTTTACTTAGCACGGAGTGTATCCGTGAAACAATCATTTCAATCGCAGCTTTGTTAGAGCCATGCGGGATAATTATGTGTGCATTACGCTTGGTTGGCTCAACAAATTTTTTATACATGGGACGAACGAATTTACTATACTGCTCAATAACGCTGTCCACTGAAGGCCAGCGACCTTCGGCAAGATCTCGTTTAAGCCTACGAATTAACCTGATATCTCCAGCAGTATCAACAAAAATCCGTAGCTCCATTTGTTTACACATTGTATCGTCAAAAAGCCCAAAAATGCCCTCAACAATAATTATTTGTGCGGGTACTACCGTTTTAGTTTCCGCGTTACGAGTGTGAGTCCGAAAGTCATATTGTGGCATTTCAATTGGCACACAATTAGCCAACGCATCTAATTGTGCCTCCATCAACTCCCAATCCAGTGAATCTGGATGATCGAAATTAACTTTATCCCGCTCTTCCATGGTTAAATGGGAGAGATCCAAATAATAATTATCCTGCATAAACACAGTTACACTCTCTGCACCAGCAGCATGAATAATCTGCTCAGTAACAGTTGACTTACCTGACCCCGAACCACCTGCTACTCCGATAATAAAAGGCTTCATACTTTCTAGACCTCTTCAAAATAAGCTGAAACTGACAGCTCGTCATTATTAATTGCCGCTTTAACCCGCGCTACGATCATTTCCAAGGCAGCTTTATTCGCTCCATGTGGAATAATTATGTGCGCATTACGTTTGCTTGGTTCAATAAATTGGCGATGCATCGGACGCACTGATTCAAGATATTGCTTGATTACCGATTCGGTAGTTCTGCCTCGCTCGACAATATCACGTTCCAAACGGCGAATAAAGCGAATATCATCAGCGGTATCAACATAAATCCGTAATGCCATATATTTACACATCTTGCTATCCAACAACGCAAACAAGCCCTCAATTACTATAATTGGTGCAGGCAACACAGTTATAGTTTCGGCACTTCTGGTATCACGAGCGTAATCATAGGTTGGCATCTCAATCGGCAAACCATTTGCCAGATCGTCAATATGTTTGAGCATTAGCTCCCAATCAAATGAATCAGGATGGTCAAAATTTACCTTGCGGCGCTGTTCTGGTGTCAGATGTGCCAAATCACGATAGTAATTATCCTGAATGATAACCGCAACTTGTTCACTACCAATCGCACTAACAATATGTTCGGTAACAGTTGATTTCCCTGAACCAGATCCTCCAGCTACCCCTATAATAAAACTTGGCATAAATTATTCTTTCGATTTTAGTTTGTAATTACTTTACCCATAACTGCCGCAATATGAAGTAAAAACTAGGAACAATGTGACGTAATGTACATGAGAAGTACATGAGGAGCATTGTGACGACGTTGTTACGATATAGTGTGAGCAGTTACCTTAATTTTTAAATAATAGATCTTTCAATACTTTTAATTCATCACGACATTTTGCTGCATCTTCATATTCCAAATTAAGCGCATGTTGCTTCATTTTCTTTTCCAACTGCTTAATTAACTTAGTAATTTCTTTTTCACTCAAGTGCTCTGGTAATTTCATAGCAAAATGTTGCTTCTCTTGCTCTTTATAAACACCGTCAATAATATCATTAATTGGTTTAATAATAGTTTGAGGCTTAATACCAAGCTTAAGATTATGAGCAATCTGCTTTTCACGACGACGCTTAGTTTCATCAATCGCAAATTGCATAGCTTTGGTCACCTTAGCGGCATAAAATATTGCCAAGCCATCGCTATTACGTGCTGCACGTCCAATAGTTTGAATTAACGAACGCTCTGAACGTAAAAACCCTTCTTTATCAGCATCGAAGACCGCAACCAAGCTCACTTCAGGCATATCCAAACCCTCACGAAGCAGATTGACTCCAACTAAAACATCAAAGACACCAAGGCGTAAATCACGAATAATCTCGACGCGCTCAACAGTGTCAATATCTGAGTGCAGATAGCGGACTTTTACGCCATTTTCGGTATAGTATTCGCTCAGCCGTTCTGACATTTTTTTGGTTAACGTTGTGACCAATACTCGTTGTCCCCGCGCCTTACGCAAACCAATTTCATAGAGTAGATCATCTACCTGATGTTCCACTGCCCGAACCTCAATCTCTGGGTCTAGTAAACCAGTTGGACGTACTACTTGTTCCAGCAAATTATCCTGATGCTCTGTTTCATATTTCCCAGGAGTAGCTGAAACCATGATAGTTTGGGGCATCCGTACTTCAAATTCTTCAAAACGTAGCGGACGATTATCCATTGCCGACGGTAAACGAAAGCCATACTCGACTAGATTTTGCTTACGCGCACGATCGCCATTATACATCCCACCAATCTGTGGGATTGTTACATGGGATTCATCAACAAACAGAATACTATTAAGTGGCAAATAATCAATCAAAGTCGGAGGTGGTTCACCAGGTGCACGTTTGGTTAAATGGCGCGAGTAATTCTCAATACCTTTGCAAAAACCAATCTCCGTCAACATCTCGAGATCAAACTCGGTGCGCTGTTTAATTCGGTAGGCTTCCATAGTTTTACCAATCGCTTCATAATCTTTAATTCGCTGCTCCAGCTCAACTTTAATCCCGTCACAAGCAGCTAAAACAGTTTCAAGTGGTGTAACATAATGTGAGGATGGGAATACGGTAAAGCGGCTTAAACGTTGCTCAACTTTACCAGTCAATGGGTCAAAAAGAAAAATTCCATCAATTTCATCATCAAACAAACTTACTCGAACGGCTTTGTCGTAATACTCAGCAGGAAAAATATCTAATGTATCGCCACGCACACGGAAAGTACCGCGTTTAAATTCGGCATCAGCACGCTGGTATTGCATGCTTGCCAGTTGACGAATTGCTTCGGCATGGGTTAACTTTTCGCCCTCTTTAACATGTAAAATCATTTTTTGATAAGCGGCTTCGTCCCCGATACCGTAAATTGCTGATACGGTAGCAACGATTATTACATCTTCACGCTCCAAAAGATTTTTGGTAGCAGAAAGACGCATTTGCTCAATATGTTCATTAATCGCCGAATCTTTTTCGATAAATAAATCCTTGTGTGGGACATAGGCTTCTGGCTGATAATAATCGTAGTAGGAAACGAAATATTCAACTGCATTTTCGGGGAAGAAATCGCGAAATTCGGCATAAAGTTGCGCCGCCAGAGTCTTGTTATGCACCATGATACAGGCAGCACGTCCAGTCTGGGCAATTATATTCGCCATGGTGTAGGTTTTACCGCTCCCGGTTACACCTAAAAGCGTTTGGTACTGTAAGCCATCATTCAAGCCTTCGACAAGCCCAGCAATCGCAGTTGGCTGATCTCCAGCGGGCTCAAAAGGTTGGTAAAGTTTAAATTTACTATTGGGATATTGGACTATTTTCATATACGAATTATAACTGATTTTTCATAAAGGTACAAAAAAAGACCGTCAGTAAATGGCGATCTTTATAATAATATTATTCTATCTTCTGTCGTTACCGGATAACGCAATAATAATCTGCAACAAGCTGGTAAATAAATTATACAAGCTAACATAAATGCTTAACGTAGCAGAAATATAATTAGTTTCACCACCAATAATGATTTGGTTAACTTGCCACAAAATCATCAATGATGAGAAAATAACAAACGCGCCACATAGGATTAAATGCATCATTGGCGTATGGAAGAAAATCATTGCTATCATTGAAATCAAAATCACGATTCCACCGATTGCTAGAAAATTGGTTAAAAATGGTGTTTCACGTTTAATCGTAAATGCAATCGCACTCATCACAAAGAATACTGCCGAAGTCAGTACTGCTGCCAATAAAATCAACTGGCTACCATTTGGAATGCGTAAGGCCACCTGAAATAATGGACCTAAAAGCAAGCCCATCAAGAGCGTAAATGCCATCAACCACACGATTCCAGCAAAACTATTTCTATTTTTTTGTACCATGAACATCAAGAAATACATTCCTCCGATCAAAACCAGAGTTCCCATAATCGGGCTGCCCAATAAAAAGGCAAATGACATATTAACCCCGATCAAAGCACCAATTGCCGTTGGAATCATTGACAATGCCAATAATAGATAGGTATTTTTCAAAACTTGCTGGCGAATTTCTGCCGATGGCGCAGCCATTGCATATTGTTGTTGCTGATAATAGTTGTTCATATATATTCCTCAATAAAAACTTACTAATCCTTGTTATTATATAGTACTTTGCCCTCAAAAATCAAGCCTAGTGTGACTTCCACAGGCTTTTTATCAGACTTTGCAAAGACGTTAGCACGAAAATGCTCAATGCTCAGTGTCTCTGC
>CAZTBH010000020.1:0-37087 GCA_964611845.1 uncultured Neisseria sp. | reverse complement strand
ATGAAAATCATAAACACTATGACACCCTCTCAAGATTTTAATTCTTAAGCAATAACAAATTAATCAATTCACAAAATAATCAAAATAACTATCTAATAGTGGCGTTGTCAGGCGCAAAATAAATTGCATAACCCTCTTGTTATCAAGAGCTTTCTCTTGATAACTATGAATATCTGCCAAACCAAGATAGTAATGCTCACCACCTTCATTATCGCTTTTTTTAAGAAAAATCATAATCTTAAGATTATTATCCCGATAGTTTATAATTTTCATCAATTCTGGAGAAATTGTTGCCCCATAAGGACGAGAGTACCAAACCATATCCTGCGAATTAAGAAAAATATTATCATATTTGGCATTCATCTGATTAGCTGAAATTTTTTTATAGGTAATAAAAATTGGCACGCTATTGGCAATAATCCGATAGCCATAAATTGAAGTTTCCATAGATAGATTAACGTTTAATAATCGAACTAGCTCTTTTCGTGAATATTTGTTATAAAGAATAAAATCATTATCCTTAGTAATTGACTTATATCCTTCAAAATAACTTAAACCCAATTTTATTGTTTGTAGCACTAATGCTTTAAAACTCGTATTTTCAAGATTCAGGCTAAAATCATTGCTTAATCTAAATTGATTATCATCAACATTAAGTAGATTTACCGAATATTTTTTCTGCAAGGCATTACTTGTTGCAAGAGTCAGGATATTACGGATAGCAATTTGTTTTTGACCACTAAGCTGAACACCATATTGACTAGCCAGATTGGCATAAATTAGATTCTCATCATTACATCCAGTAACTAAATTCAATAGTACGAACAATTCATCTGGACGGGCAGCAAAGAGTAATTCTTGAGTAATATAATTAAGATACGCCAAGCTATTATCTGAAAACGTAGCTGCAATATCATCATGACATTTGAGTAGCTCATAATAATTGTTATACATGATTTTATTCGATTGATTTTGATAACGAAAAATAATCTTGGGATCAATAGAGTTATACACGCGAAAATCAATTAGCTCAGGGGTGTGATTTAATTTCTTCTTTAATTCCTGATAATTTTGATTAATAAACTTACGATTAATCTGAATATTATTAATTGACTGGTATATCCGTTCACGAGTAACCCGATCAAATGAAACTGAAATATTCGAAGGAATTAAAGAGTTAGCTTCACTGACAAATGAACGTAAATCCTCTTTATTATATGAATTATTTCCAGACAATGCCACTGCAATTAAAAAGCTACTGGTATAATTACCGATAAAATCCAGAACCACACAATAATCTTTGTCAGGGCTTTTACGTAGTCCGCGCCCAAGCTGCTGGACAAATACAATCGCAGATTGCGTTGGTCTTAATAGGACAATCTGATTAACACAAGGAATATCAATCCCTTCATTAAAGATATCCACACTAAAAATATAATCAAGATATTGCTGTGGCTTGCCATTAGTATCATATGGTTTATTAGCTAAAAGCTGGATTGCAGTTTCCCGATAGCTGTCATCATGAACGCCACTTAAACTTAAGGTCTTATAACCCGCTAAATTAAAGTGATGGGATAATTCATACGCTTCTTCAACTCGTGAGACAAAAATTAAACCACGCACCTTATCACTACCGCCATGCCCATACAACTTAAGATTGGCAATAATATGCTCTACCCGCTCACTATAATTAACTTGATTAAAACGACTATAATCATCCAGATAATTATTATTAACCATCAATTCAGAAATACCAAAATAATGGAATGGACATACCAAATTTTCTTCAAGTGCCTCATTTAAGCGAATCTCGTAGGCTATATTATGATCAAAAAGTTGATAAATATCAAAATTATCACTGCGCTCGGGAGTTGCCGTCATTCCCAGTAAAAATTTTGGTTGAAAATGCTTAAGAATTTTCTGGTAACCGGCTGAACCAGCACGGTGAACTTCATCAATAACTATGTAATCAAAATAATCCGCCCCAAATTGATATAGATGTTCATCTTTTTGCAGAGTCTGTAGTGAGGCAAAAATGAAATCAGACTCAAATTGCTTTAGCTCACCAGTTAACTTACCAGCTTTTAATTGTGGAAAAACTTTAGCGTAGCTATGAATTGCAGCATTAAGAATATTTTCCCGATGTACAATAAAAAGCACCCTCTTGGCAGCAAACTCTTTTATGGCAAAGGCGCTTAAATAAGTCTTACCGCTTCCCGTGGCAGATATAATCAAAGCTTTATTCTGGTTTTGCTCGCGTAATCGACTAAGCGCAACCAGAGCCTTTCTCTGCATGCTATTTGGTACTAAAATCTCAGCAAGCGGAGGGGGAGTTTTCTCGAGTTTAACTCTTGCCAGCTCATATTTGTTGCGGTATTCTTCAAGTAATTCAGAGCTCAATGGCTGGGATTCAGCATAAATCTGCTGGTAGAGCTCATTCATTTGTTGTGGAATCACTGCATTTTGAAAATATTCAAGGTAAATATTGGTTTCAAAGTTACGGCGCAGAGCGTTATTAGTAAGATTTGAACTACCAATAATATATGAGGAACTCCCATCTTTATGTTTAACTATGTATAATTTAGGATGATAGCCCGAAATATCGGCAATACGTACCTCCATATTATTAATCCGGAGCATAAACTCAAAAACGCGCGGACTATTAAAATTATTCATAAACCCAGTTATAATCACTACCTTCACTTGTTTTTCAAGTAGCTCTTTCAATTCATTCAAAATCAAATACAAACCATCTGTGGTAATAAATGCAACCAGAATAATAACTTCAGTTATATCATTGGTTTTTAAGAGGTAGCTTAATTTGGAATAGACGTATTTCTTTTGTTTGGGTTGATTAGTTAATATTTCCTGCTGATTCATCTTTATACTCAATCAGACTCACTGTACGGGGTCGTTGTTTTGCTACTCACTTACGGCTAGTAGGCCTCGCAGCAAAACGCCTACCAGTATTTCGAACCTGTTTCGAGTATACATCGCTGTATTTTTAGTGCTTGGCGATAAAATCATCAATCAGGCGACTAGCGATTGAGAGATGCGTTGAAGGACGTCCGGGAATTTCATCTTTGCTGAAAAAGCCAGCTGCACGCATTTCATTAGTATCCAAAACAATTTCACCACTCTCATATTCGGCGGTAAATGCAACCATTAGTGAATTGGGGAATGGCCAATATTGTGAACCCCAGTACTGGACATTTTTAATTTTAATACCAACCTCTTCAAAGACTTCGCGATGCACAGTTTGTTCCAATGACTCACCTACTTCACAAAATCCAGCTAAGACACTCCACATTTCGGGGGCGAAGTGATTGGCTTGCGCCATCAATAATTTATCGCCACGCGTAATCGCAACTATCATAGCAGGTGATATACGCGGATAAATCTCATGCTCACAACTACTACAATGCAACCATTTTCCCGAAGCAGATAAACTGGTTTGTTGTCCACAGCTCCCACAATAGCGATGTGTATTTTGATAAAACAGCATTTGCTCAGCATAGATGATCTTTTCAATCATATCCATGCCAAAGAAATTCAATGCCTGACGTAGATTAACTAGGTGCAGCTCTGGAAATAAGCTTAAATCAATATCAGTGCTGACTGAACCCAAGATATTTACATCATCAATCTGAATCAGGCTTGGCTGATAACTTAAAGCTTGTAATTGTGCACTATTTGGTAGATGCCAAGCATCACCAGTAGCAGATCGAGTTACCAGCAATGATTTGCCAGCGAAGATTAAATTCATGATTTAAGCACGCAATAACTCATTAATTGAAGTTTTGCTGCGGGTTTTAGCATCCACGCGCTTAACGATAATTGCTGCATAAGTAGAATGACTACCATCCGCGCTAGGTAAGCTACCTGAGACCACTACCGAATACGCTGGAACACGTCCATAAAAAGTTTCACCAGTTGTGCGGTCATAAATCCGTGTTGATTGGCTGATAAATACTCCCATGCTGATTACTGAGCCTTCTTCAACGATCACACCCTCAACCACTTCCGAGCGCGCTCCGATAAAGCAATTATCTTCAATAATCGTCGGATTAGCTTGTAATGGCTCTAGTACGCCACCAATGCCAACGCCACCAGATAAATGAACATTTTTACCAATTTGCGCGCATGAGCCAACCGTAACCCAAGTATCAACCATAGTTGCTTCATCAACATAGGCACCAATATTGACATAGCTTGGCATCAAAATCGCATTTTTGGCAATATATGAACCTTTACGCGCTAATGCCCCCGGCACAACCCGGAAACCACCAGCAGCAAAATCTGCTTCGCTATAGTTTTCAAATTTTAGCGGAACTTTGTCGTAGAATTTGGTAAAGCCAGCTTCAACCACTTGATTTTGATTAAGTCTGAACGACAATAACACTGCTTTTTTTAGCCATTGATGCGTTACCCATTCGCCATTGATTTTTTCGGCAACCCGCGCTTTGCCACTATCAAGCAGCTCAAGAGCCGCATCAACTGCTTGACGCAACTGAGCATCACTGCTATCTAATTCAGGTAATTTATTAAATGCGGTTTCAATAATATTTTGTAACTGCTGCATAATCAATACTCCATCTAAAAATTTAATACCGAATTATACCGCAGATAATTAAAATACGATGAATTGTGTGATGGAGAAACTATTAAAAATAAAAGGCTCGTAATGAGCCTTTTATCTGGGTTTAGGTTTTAGAAACCAGTTTTACCGTTTACTTCAAGTTTTGAATCAAGGAATTGGCTTCCGTTCTTTCCATTGGTAAAAGAAATTTTAGTATCAGCAGCTGAGAGACCTTTATCATAGATCAAGGATCCAGTATCGGATTTACAATCATTTGTCATACATAATAACTGCATTCTAAAAGAAAAATAGAATTTGGCATATTGCGGTACATAATCACGGTTCATATCATTTTTAATCACCCATACACGACCAACGTTATTCTCATCTAAGGTGCGCATATATGTATATAAATTATTAGAATATCCTGTTGTACTTGAAGAATTACCCCAATAGTCGGCTAAATAGAACATAGTTTGTAGCTCTAATGCGCCAGCAACGCTACTTGGAAATAGAGGTGTAAATAATTTACGCTCGTAATCTTTGCCATCCCGTTTTATGTGGATTCCATTAGTATTTGGAAATATAGAGTTAGCCCTAAGTACAACAGTAGTTGGATAACCTGAACTATTGTTATTAATTGCAGTTGTTTGATTAACAAAATATTTTCGTGATATAGTATCCCCATCTTTAGGATTCTCTACCTCTACAGACTGCCTCTCCCAATCTGTATGTGCAAAAGCATCTGAGTTATGATCTGTGAAGAAACGCTTTGGTACTAATACACCGAGAACATTAATGACTTCTGCATCTACTGTTTTAGTATTTGGATTGATATAATGGTAATTAGACGTAATTTGATCTTTAAAATCAGACGTGATCTTGTCTCCAACTCTGCCATCTTCTATATTACCAAAGCAAGTTGTAGTTATGTAGGGACTAGTTCCAGCTGGTGAATTAGGTCCATACCAAGCAGTAATTTGAGTGATATCCTTAGACATTTCTTTATCTCGGATATTACACGCAGAAGTTGCTTTAATATTAGCTATTAGGTTTTTATCTAAACCAGCTAATGGATCATAAAGCGCGGTTTTGGGAATAAATTTATCAATTGCAGCATTCGTGCTTGTGATTGTAGCGTCATCCAACGTTGCAAATCCACCTGATGCTTCAGCTCCAAAAGTTTTCTTGTAGTCAGCAAAAGATGATTCAACCACATCTGCTGTCACTCTCAATTTAGTATATATCTCTAGCACGCTATAATTACACTCAAGACGAGTGGCTATGATTTCTTTAGGCATGGTACTATAATTTCCGCAACGTAGATCCAAGAAGCTTTTTGCTTTGTCACTATTATTCACCATGTTTTTATAATCGGTAACAATAGTTGCAGAATTCTCAACGAATTTATCGACTTTTTCTTTGAAAGCTTTATTTTTCATTGCTTGCTCTACTCCGCCATATGATGCCGCTAGTGATTCTAAGCTATCATGAACTTTTCCATCTTTTCCTGGGGTTTTTAATAAATCAATATAATATGACCGGATGATAGTATCAATTGCATTGGTATTGTTTGTTAAATTATTTGTAATATATGTACCGATTTCTGCATTGCGCCATTCGTCTCTAAATTCTTTGATCTCGGCATAAGCCAGAGCAAGATCTTTCGCTAGTGCATCTAATTTGGCATTTATTTCTGTAAAACTGGCTGAATAATCTGTGCTGCCAGAAGGGCATGCAATATCTGCCACTGTGCCAGCACCTTTAGTAAATAGAGCTAAGCCAGGAATTGGTACAAGAGAATTCAAAGCACTAGTTACAAAATCCATTGAGCTTTTAAATCCTGCACTGCAAAGAGGGTTAGCGCCTGTCTCTTCTTCAGCCTGTGCACTCTTTCCTGACTGCACACCTTTCTGCGCAAAATTAGTACCTTTAACCATAGGCTTATCTTGGTTAACAACTCGTGTAGATTGTGGATTAATTAATAATGGTTTATTACTACTAACCTGTTTTACCAACTCTTTTATTACAGCGCTATCATTCGTACTGTTACCCAAGAAGTCCAGGTAATAATCACCGAGTGCAGTAAATGGATCTTTTTCATCCTTGACATCATAGAAAGAAGTTGCCAAATTAGTAAAGGTAATTTTAGGAGCGCTAGTTTGAATTTTAACAAACACATATCTACCCAAACTTGCTAAATCAGCTTGCGCATCTATTGATGTCGAATTCTTGCCAAGATTAGTAAAACTATACGCTGAAGCTAATTTGTTGTTACTATCATAGAAAAAGAAGGTTCTATCATTTGCTATTAATTTCTGGTCAATGTTAATGGTACAAACACTATTAACTGCGCAAGACTTTCCTTTGGTTGTTGTAAATAATACTTTTCCAGTTTTGTCTTTTAATACTGCAGATGTAAGCACTGTGTTGGTTCTATTTACCAGGTTAAATTTTAATTTTCCAGTTTGAGATTTGGCCGTTTTACTTTGCTGTGCAGCAGCATTTCCTGATGTGCCTGCTTTACCATCATCTCCTACACCACCAAACCAATTTGAAAAACTTATAGCATTTGCATTGATTGCCATAGCTGAACATAGTGTTATCAATAAAATTTTAGGCTTTCTCATACTAATCTTTCCTTTATTAAAGTATTATTCCAACCTACGACTGGTATTATGCCATGTCTAAATATACTTGACAATAGATGATTTTGTCTATTCGAACCCCAATTATTTCTATAACTAATGTTGACACTAAAAATCAGCAACCTTTATACCAATAGCTTAATTATCTGGCACAATAAAGCGCATAATGATCAATACTAAAACAACACTCCACATCACTAAATCCTAGGCTAAGAATGATTTCTTGCGTTTCTGAATGAGTATGTGGATAATCACTACTTTCAACGTGCACACGAAGGTTAGTAATTTCAACTTGAGTTAGCTCAGGTAAATTACTATAGAATTTTTCCATGGTAGTTGATAAATAATCATGACGACTTTGAGTTTCCTCTCGGAATAGATCAATCATTATAAATGAGCCATTCTCCGCAAGAACTTTTTTAATCTTCTGATATATTATAAGCTTTTCTGACTCTTGATAATGATGCAAACAAAAACTCGATAGGATGATATCAAATTTTTGTGACGTGAGTGCCATTTCATCTAAGATCGTAGCTAAATCACCACAAATTAATGAAGCTTGGGATATTTGATTATCTATCAGGTTTTTTTTGGCTGCGTTAAGCGCCTGTTCAGATGAGTCTATGCCAAAATATTTAATCTTTGGTACGGCTGATAGAGTTTTAGCAACATAAAAAGCATCACCACAACCAAGATCAAGTAATTTTAATGACTGTTGTGGCTCTAGCAATGAGTTTAATAATTTGCCAAACTGAATGAATAATTCATGGTGTTTCATATAATTATTGCTGATGATTTTTTGGTATGTTGCCCAACTGTCAAAAAATTCTGTGGCAGTTTGTTGCTTGTCTGAATTAGCTATTTTGTTCATCTAATCTTACCTCTGGAGTTATTTAATATAATTGACATAATCACTTTTTAGATAATACTAAATTCTAACATTTGCAAAGCTTACAAAACAATAGATGATTTTGTCTATTTAGATATTTTTGGGTAAATATTACTAAAGCCTCGCTTAACACTGAGTTTAGTCGCTTATTACTCGCCAGTATCTCAAATCAGATAGTGTACATCAATAAATTTCGCTCATTTGGCAATAATAGGTTTATAATACCATCTTCTAGCGGGGGTGCGACGCTGTAGTCGCTGAGAGAGGAAACATCCTTAACCCTTTGAACCTGATTCTGGATAATACCTGCGTAGGGAGGCTAATCACTACTATTTCAATTACTATAAGTATTACCCTCTTTACGCTTATTTTGTGAAAGTTAACAAAATGAGCATACCAACTAATCATCGTCAACTACATTTACTTACCGCCTGCCCAAACAATGAACATGGCGAATATTTAAAATTTATCGAACTCAGCGCCAAATCTGGTATCACACACTTACAATTACGACAAAAGAACTGGTCATTTAGTAGTTTACTCAGTTTAGGACGTGAACTACAAGCAATATTAACGCCATATTCAGTACCACTTATTATCAATGATAACCTTCATCTAGCACTAGAGCTAAATGCTGATGGTCTACATCTGGGGCAAAAAGACGGAGATCCTGATGCTGCCCGTGCCATCTTGGGCGCAGACAAAATTATTGGCGTCTCTATCGAAAATAATACACAATTGGAGCAAGCCAATTTGTCACGTTCAATTAACTATGTTGCTGCCAGCGCGGTATTTCCGAGTAAAAGTAAGAACAATATTGAACATATTTGGGGTCTTGATGGATTGGCTAAATTTTGCCAAATATCTTATCATCCAGTTATTGCCATAGGTGGAATTAATCTTAGCAATATTGCTCAGGTTGGCTCTATCTCAATTAGTGGTATCGCAGTTATCAGTGCAATTCATGAAGCCAATAATCCAAAGCAATATATCCAACAGTTAAATCAGCAACTTAATGATGGAGAAATATAACATGACTAATCTTTATCAAAAACTTTATAATGCCCATAGACAGTTACAACAGTCAAAACCACTAGTATTGAATCTAACTAATTATGTAACGCAGGATTTCATGGCAAATGTACTGCTTGCGCTAGGTTGTGCGCCAATTATGTCAGAAAGCGTTGAAGAGCTTGCAGAATTAACTACTCTCGCGCATAGTCTAAACCTTAATATTGGCACACTAGATATGGAGTTTGCTCCTCGCGCGATAAATGCTGGCAAACTAATGCAGCAGCAAAATAAATGCGTGGTACTTGATCCTGTTGGCGCAGGAGCTACTCGCAGCAGAACTAGATTAGCACAAGAACTCTTACCTTTGTCAAATATCATCCGTGGCAATGCCAGCGAAATTATGGCACTTAATTCCAGCTCGTTCTCTAGCTACGGTGTTGAAAGTAGCGTGGAGAGCCTCGATGCAATGCTTAGCGCGCAAAATATAGTAAAGCAAACGCAAAAAACTATTGTTGTCAGCGGTAAAATTGATTTAGTTTATGCTCCACATGCCAATTATCAAAATAAATTTGGGATTGAGCTAATGACTAAAGTAACCGGCATGGGTTGTTGTTTGAGCGCAGTAATTGCTGGATTTGCCGCAGTTTACAAGGATTATGCTCTTGCCAGCTACTTAGCAGTAGTTTACTATACCTTATGTGCCGAACAAGCTGCGCTGGACACACTGACCCCAGCAAGTTTTAAAATCAAATTTATCGACTGTATCTATCAGCCAGACTGGCTATGGTTTGAAACGCAAATTAGCCAATCTTTTGCCAAGGAGGTATAAGCTATGTTGACTAGTGCATTAACTATCGCTGGATTTGATGGCTCAGGTGGCGCTGGATTACAAGCTGATCTAAAAACCTTTTCGGCTTTGGGCTGCTATGGTATGAGTGTCTTAACTGCCCTACCGATTCAAAATACTTGTGGCGTACGAAATTGTTTTAATTTACCCCTTGCTGCAATTGAAGAACAATTAGAGGCTATTTTTAGTGACATCACCCCCAATGTTATTAAAATAGGGATGCTGTTTAATCAAGAAATTGTCC
Source organism: uncultured Neisseria sp. (assembly GCA_964611845.1). Classification (GTDB taxonomy): domain Bacteria; phylum Pseudomonadota; class Gammaproteobacteria; order Burkholderiales; family UBA11063; genus Aquella. The sequence goes on along the minus strand of CAZTBH010000020.1, from coordinate 26,866 downwards.
ACCTCGTCGCAGAATTTCTAGCTAAACAAGCCCAAAATATTCCGATCATTCTTGATCCGGTAATGGTAGCCAAGAGTGGCGATTATTTACTTTTGCCTGAAGCAATTGAGACACTAAAACAAGAGCTAATCCCACAAGTAACTTTAATTACGCCCAATATTAACGAAGCACAAGCGCTAAGTAATATGAAAATCAAGACACCTGATGATATGCTAAAAAGTGCTGAAGTTAGCCATAAGCTTGGCAATGTAAATGTTTTGCTCAAAGGTGGACATTTGGATGGTATCTATTGTGACGATTTATTATTTACTGGTTCTACGCAACATTGGTTTAAAGCGCCAAGGATTGAAACCGTTAATACTCATGGTACTGGCTGTACTTTATCGGCGGCAATTGCGGCTAACTTGGCTCATGGCAATGATTTAATTAATAGTTGTCAAAATGCCAAAAATTACCTTTATCAAGCCATGTTAAGTTTTAAAGATGTCACCATCGGGCATGGGCATGGACCAGTCAATCATTTTCACCACTGGTGGAACTAGCCACCCATTACCTTTAAGTTTTTGACTTTATCGTATCTCAAGAAACACTCTTGATACAGCTTTATATAAATAGTTTTAAGGATAAACCAAATATGAAATTTTCACAACTTGCATGGCAGCTGAACGAGTCCAATTATCAAGCAATTATTAAGCAGCCATTTAATCAAGAGCTGATGAACGGCACACTTGCACGCGAGAAATTTGCCTACTATATCGAACAAGACAGCTATTATCTGCAACATTATGCAAGGGTTTTAGCTAAAATTGCCTCCCGTTTGGATAATAGTCACGATATCCTGCAATTTTTAGATTTTGCTAAAGGAGCAATTGTCGCAGAACAACAAGTCATACATGAGCACTTTCGTCAGCAGTTTAATTTAAAATATAAAGGACAAGTTAGTCCAGCATCATTGGGTTACACCAGTTATTTACATTTTTGCAGTCATAACCGAGCCATTGAAGCGGCTATCGCTGCCGTATTACCCTGTTTTTGGATTTATTACCAGTTAGGTTGTCATACTCAACAATTTTCTGCCATTGACAATCCATATCAGTTATGGATTGATAATTATGCAGGCGAAGATTTTGCACGCGGAGTAAATACTGCGATTGAGATTAGTAATCGCTATTATGAACAGGCAAGTTCAACGGTACAAAAGCAGATGCTGGAAGCTTTTGCTACTAGCGCACGCTGGGAATACTCTTTTTGGGATGATGCTTATCGCTTATGTTCTTTATCACATGGTATAGTAAGAAAAAGCCCTACAAAGCTCGATAATGAATAGCTTCTGGTAATACTGTAAAATCTCTCATCAACTATTTGAAAAACCCCTAGAAAATGTTCTAGGGGATTATTTAAGGCTTATGGTTTCTGGAGTATAAGATTTACATTACCATTATTTGGAACTGAAACAGATCCAGTAGAATTTACCTCCATCGTCGATAAAACGCTGTATGGATCATTAAGAAAGTAATTAGGATCTAAAGACAATAAAATATCAGCTGGAGTATAAGTATTACCATCCCACAAGGTACAACTAATACTATAGTCATTATTTTTGCTACAATTGGAGCTATTAGTTTGCAATGGTAGCACCCAAAAATATTGATCACTATTGATGGAATAAGTTATATTGATTGGCGAGTAATTATTATAATTACCTGACAAACCCAACGAAACTGTTGCAATAGCGGTGTTTTGTCCGCTAACTGAGTAAGTTATCAGCGGCTGGCTATATTTGAGGAAAAACCCATCATAAGCTGCTTCTACCGGACGCTCTTTATAGTCTGTATCATAGTGATCACTATTGTGAGTAAAGCTAACGGCATAAATTGCAGATGGTAAACTGATTTTTTGTCCTTCAAACAAATACTCAAGGTCGCCAGTGTTTACCAATGCGCTAGATAAAGCACTCTTATCAACAAATATTGTATAAACACAACTTTCCAGTGGCGCTAGTTCACGTGGTGCACCAGGATACCCACAAGTGGTATTGGCATTATCGACAGAGAAATATCTCGGAGGTGTAACTGAAAAGTTTTGCAAGTAATAATATTTAGAATGATTAGTATATACAAAAGTTACGCCCTGTGGGTTATTGTTGTGCCCATCAGTAACAAAAGCAGTGTTTGCACTTAAACCATCACCATTAACATTATAACCAGTAAATTCAACCCCAACTTGGACATCATCGGTACCAATATGCTGGTAATTAAGTGGTAAATTTAAAGCTTGTATACTATTGCTGGCTTCACCGTGATAATTGATATACAATGTAGCAATACCGCTTTCTGAATATGCTCTCTCTGCAGGAGTTAGCGGACCATAACTTACTCTGATCGCACAGCTTTCGCCAACTGCCAGAGTCTGATTTTGAGTACAAGCATTATTTAATGTATGATTATCAATTAATGGGACAGTTTTATTGCTTGTACCAGCATCCAGATTATAACTATTTAATATGGCAGAAGAAACGCCAGTATTTTTTATAGTGAAAATATAGTCGCCAGATTCGCTCAAATCATCATCTGTCTGCGGAAAAATTACAATTCTTGGAGTTTCACTTATAACACTTGGATTAATAGGTGTTAAATCAGGAGCAGCCGTTACCGTATAGGTAATGATATCCGAATCAAAGTTTAAATTTTTTCCACCAGAGGTAAAGTTAAACTTTAATGATGCTGAACCATTACCAGCAGTACCAGAAGTTTGATACTGTCCTTCAATGGTACAAGTACTGCCATAAGGTAGCTCGTGGGTACCATTCAATGAACTAATACCACAACTACCACCTGTAATATTAAATGCGCTAAGTCCTGAACCAGTTATGCCAGACACAATATTTACCCCCTGATAACGAATACTATGGTCATAATATAGGGTATAAGTTATTGGTGTGCTAGTGGAGTTAATCCCCCCATAGATGTTACTAGGATTCGCTCGAACTATCAGGTTCGGAGCTGAGTTATTATCTTGGGATGGCTCGCCGCCTGGCGATGATTCAGCTGTATAATTAAGAGTACTTTGTGTAATAGTCTTGCCATCTACTTGATAGCCAATCTGTGCAGAACCTGCTCCTGACATATTTTTACTAAAATTAAAAGTCACAAGACATATTTGTGATGCATGACTGGCAATACCACCACTACAACCATTTTCAACAATTATATCGTTATTACTTGAAGTTACTGAAAAAGCACCAGCTGCAACGTTATCAGAACCGTCATTCACAACTGCAACAGTTTGTGATTGATTATCAGCTAAATTGATGATTGGTAAATATCCAATATGGATGTGACTACCAGATGCTTTTATTCTAATTTGTACAGGTGTATTATTTTGTTTAGAAATTAAGTTACTACCGTTATTATCCATGGGTGCCACTAGAGCAGTCACCTCTTCCGAGCCATTAAGAACCGTTATAAACTCAATCGGGATTGCTAGTCCAGCAGAAATTTGAGTCTTATTGCTAAATCCACTTGCTATTGCAACATTTCCTGATTTATCAATATTTAAAACTGCATCATCATGTATAACGCCAGGTGTACCACCACTAACCAAATAACTGGTTGTGTATTGAGTAGCTCTTGATTCCATTATTGCAGTTACACCATCGTCAAAAAACTGTAAGCCGTTAAACTGTGTTGTATCAATGTATTTATAATTAACAATAGTATAAATAGTTGTAGCATGGTTATTTTGGCTAGTATCTGTATAGTTCAGCTTGACAACTGCTGAATTTTGATCACCTGCAACCAGCGCTGGGGTAGTGAATTTCAATCCACAGCTACTGCCAGCTTTAATCACACTACACTCAGCCGGGTTTACTAGTGTAAAACCATTACTATCATCTATTGTGTTGGCACGGATCTTAGCTAATTTGATTTTTTTCTGTAATCTGTTAGTTGTACCAGCAGCCTGTAAATTAATAGCAATACCACTAATATCACTGCTACTATAGTTATGAATGAAAAGCACCCCTGATGTTGATGTACCATTTACAACTGGAACAGTTGAACTGTCATTAACAGAAAGCGCCGGAGCATTTACTGTGTTTATTGAAGTAGATGGCATATTATTACTACTGCCTCCAGAAGACTCAATGCCCCCACAACCGCTAAGCACTGTGGCGGATAAAATTGAGAACGCTAATAAAACTGGTTTCATTTTTCACTCCTTGTGAATAAAACTCTTTAAATCAGTGTAATAGAAAATAAGGTATATTGATTCCACTAATTTAAACAATATTATTTTTTAATATGATGCCATTATATGAAATTTAATGCCATCCTGACAAAAGCAAATTTGCTTTTTCTTAAACATAAAGCATCAATTAGGTATGGCTAATAGAATTTTAAAGACATAAATAGATATGCTAACGGAGACAAGGTACCCTGAAAATCAAGGTACCAGTTAAAATTAGAATTGTGCAGCAGTCATTCTTAGAAGTGTCTGCACATAGAATTTCTAAGCTAATTCGTAGATATATTTATAATACTCTGAGAGTATAGACTAATCGGAGCCCATAAATAGTCCCAAGTTAATCCAGAATCGGTGGAAAATTTTGGCACACCATTGGATGCTGCTAGGACACAGTAATTGGAAGCACAAGTCAAACTATTATAATACTGAGTGTCGCTGTCACTAAAAATTATTTGGCTCCACTTTAATCCTGAATCAACAGATTTCATCACAACTGTCTTACTACCTAAAGAAACCCCAAGAGCCAAGCAATAACCGTCAGGATAATTACTACTTACCGAACAGGATATATTTGCAATATAAGCTGTGATGGGTAGCGATACTACATCCCATGTTGCTAAATTATTACTTGACCTATAGACAGAACGATTTTCTGAGTTAACATTAAAGCAAGCTGTACCCCAACAATATAAATTATTAAGCCCACTAACAGGGAAATTGTTAGGAACGGTTAAATCAGACCATATTAAACCACCATCAGAAGACACTTTAGTTTTTTGATTGCTGGTAACCACATAGCATGTATTTCCTGTACAACTAACTCCAGAATTGGCATTTAATGATGATAAAACATTACTCCAGCTGCTACCATTATTACTAGATCTATAAATCTTGTCGTTAGTAACCGCTAAAAAAGTTGATTTATTAATGGCAAACAATTTATTAGTAGTGGAAAATGCGGGTATTCCAGTTGAATTTGTCCAGCTTACACCACTATCACTGCTATACTCCAATTGGTGGTTGTTGTTAATAAAATAACTTCGGACACAGTTAGTTGCAGCACAAACCATTTGTACTGTAGAACCTAGCGGAGCTGGTGAGGGACTAACTATATCTCTAAAGTTATCACGGAAGCTAGCTTTAGCAATTCGCCCATTAGTTCCAACTCCTAAAATACTATTTCTATCGAAGATTGCAAAATCTGTTAGTGGATTATTAGTTATGGAGTTACTTTTTTTATATTGCACATTCCCCAAATCATACCTATTAAAGTATAATAAATATTCATAACTATCATCATCTAAAGCATACATATAACAATATTTATCACGCTCACTCCCAACAATACCACCTACTATTTCTGTACATTGAATTTTTTTTATCAATAAGTTACTATTAAGAATCACATTAGTAGATTTTGTAAATACATTAAGATCTTCATATGATGCATAGACTTGGTTCTTATTTTTGGTCGTGGCAATACAATAAGATGATGATAAATCAGGCGAAAGACGCGTACAACCGATACTGTGAAAAGCTATGCTATCATCAACACCAGTTTTTGCTTTATCTTGTGCTGGAGGTGAAGCTATAGTTGCACTGGTAAAAGAAGTGCCATTTGTAGCGTTCATACTAGTAAAATAAATTGCACCTTGAATATATACAGGACAAACTGAGCTACAAGGGGATTTATTTATCTCATAACCACCAACAACCAACGTTGAAGTTCCAGGGACAAATGCTACAGAGTATGGAAAAAACTTGACAAAATTATTTGAATTGGGCAATGACGTTGATAGTTTCCATGATAAACCACTATCTGTTGATAACCATAGTGAGGCAACAGCTGCATTGTCTACAATTCTGGTTCCAGCAATCGCACAATACCATTTATCTGCACACGCAAAGTCTCTGACATTCGTAATATCATTATTATCTAATAATGTCCAATTATTGCCATTATCGGTAGAACGCCAAACATGTGAGTTTTTGAACATCAGACAAGGATGGTCATAAAGATTAGGACAAAATACTTTGACTGTACTATCAGGCGCAAGCATAGCAATATCTTTGGGTAATTGGGTACTTCGATCCCAGGCATTACCATCTAAAGAAGTAGTTATCATATTACCATTATGGGTACCTGAAATAGCCATCCATTTGCCACTACCATTAAGGGTAATATTATTATAATCATTAGGAGCTCTGGAAATGGGGGTTAAACCGTTAAGGCTATTATTCATGCTAGCCCAGTCTAAGCTGTAAATTGAATTATCATTAATCAACATAAATTTTGATTGTAAGCCAGTAGTAAATGATCCTAAATATTTATTACTGTCACTACTATCTATCGCCACGCCACTAGAACTTAATATCGCTGTACCATTATAAAATATATCATACTTGGTGTTTTCACTCAGAGTTCCGCTCGTTAATTTAAAATTTACTGTTTGATTATTATTGCTGAAGCCTAATGAAGTTAGAGCAACTTCCTTACTTTCTGAGCTTTTTAATAAATGTATATTTGAGGTATTCAGCGTAAGTGGATCCATCGACTCACTAAAATTAAGCGTTATAATAGTAGAGGTACTAATATTATCTCCTATCGGACCATATGAAGAAATCTTTGGAGATACTGGTTTAACAAGAAGAGGCTTGCTGATAAAGCTATAAGTCTGTCCAGCATATTGCCCTGTAATTCGTAAAAACATATTCCCTGATTTCGCTTCTTTAATAGAAAATTTTACTAGATTACTACAAATACCATATTGTTTATTACCAATTGGGATAACTGATTTGCAATTTGTTGTCTCAAATGTTGCCGAAATCATTGCTGAATCCAGATTACCAGTATAGAAGAGTGAATACTCTGGTGAATTTAATGGAGCACTGCCACTATTATTAATTGTCATTCCGATTTGGCCAGTTTCTTGTGAGCGTACCAATAGAACACTGGCACCCCAAGCTGCGCTAACCATCGGTACTTTGGCGCTATTATAGTATGATACATTCGCGCTGCTACTATCTGTGGATATGCCATTATTATATGTTACAATAACACTAGTGCTACCACTCGAGTTATTATTCAGTAAATTAACCCTAAAGTGCAGCTGGCACCAGCAGCTAAACTATTGCTACATGGATTAGTAACATCTGACTTGCTTATTGTTATTGCCGTCTCTCCAGGCAAAACTGCCAGTTTCAAATCACTAGCAGCAGTGACGCCATTATTGGCTATTGTTACAATAGCATTTGATTCTTTTTCTGCATTGAGCGTTGGAACGGCGCCAATCACCAAATTAGCACGAAATTCTGGGATAATCGTTATATCTTGTATATTACCTGCTTGCAGGCTTTTTTGTGTCTGCTGACTATGAATTATATTACTCAGCTCTTCTTCACTACTTAGTTGCTTAAAATTGATTTCATCTTCAAGATATGGGGTCAGGCTTACCTGTATTGCAGTAATATTTTCTGCTGCTTTAATTTCAAGTGGAATAACTTTATTGCTTCCAATATTGACGTATCCATTTTCCAGACCATTTACTATGCCAATACTTGAATTTTCTGGATAAAATCCGATATTGCGAAAACTGGCTTGTTGCCCACCAAAGGCATAAACTGTTCCATATTTTCCGGTGCCAGGGATAGTTAGATCACCATTAAAACTTACTCCGGAATAATTTTTGCTTGCAATATAGCTATAGCTAATTATCTGCTTACTTTTATAGCCATTAAAATGCGCGGTAAGTAAAGTACTTCCGCTATCGTATTGTTGTGTCAGTGCTGGAGTATAAAACATTAGCAGGCAACTTGAGTTTGCTGCAATAGAAGCGCACTGATGTGGCACAACACTTAGGTTCTCCTTAGTACTATCTGTAATAGTTGCTTCATAAGTTATATTTTCGAGTGTTTCGTTACTGTAATTATGAACATATACCCCTGCTGCGGTAGCTTTACCATCAATTACAGGTATGATAGATGCTGGTTCTATGATTAAAGAATTATTATTGATATTTTGATTGTCGTCTGCACTAGGATTATGGCTGCTGCACGCAGCGATTTGAAGTACGAACGCTATCGCAAAACTAGCAGTAAGCTTTTTTTTACCAAGTAATTGCGCCAAAGTTTAAAATCCAGTAATTGCATAACCATTTCTTCTTAATTTTATTAAATATTATTTGCTAAAAATTACCGGAAGCCAGTAATTATGGCTTCCGGTAAGATAGTTTTTAGTTAGAAAGATTTATTATTGAGGATGAAGGAATTCCTACATATATATTTCCAGTTTTAGTCGCGTATGTGACTGGGAATATTAAATTTGATCCACTTGGTAAGTAACTTGGCATAAAGTAAGTTATGTTTTCTTGCATGTATGTGCCACTGCTACTAAGGATCGGGCAAGTAAGCTCACCAGTTCCGGTACAATTGCCTACTACAGAAGGAGCACTCTCAAGCCATGGGCTTGTATCACTGGTTGTAAAAGTAATTCCAGTAGTATAGCCAGCATAATTAGAAAGAGTCAATGTTAATAATCCTGATCCTTTCACCTTATCATAGCTAATTGTTGGTGTAACTACAGCCTGAGAATAACTTACGTACACTTGTTTATATGCTCCATCAGCAGTATATGGCTGGGAACTCTTATATGATAACTTATTAAGATTCCAGCTGGCTGACGGAAATGAGAAAGGAATAGTATAAACTGGCAATGTATAGTTCGTACTTGTTAAGTATGCTTTGTCCACCATAAAATTAATTGTACAAGATGCTTGTGACTCCAAAGTTATTCCACCACTTGAAGTATTACAGCTTCCTCCACTAACGTATCTTAACCCTGCAGGTGCAGCTGTATTTACCAAAAAATTGGATAATGCATAGTTTTTGGATTGATTAGTATATGTTAATACTACTATTTGATTACTATTATTTGCACCTGTTGCAAGGTAAGGTGTTGCTAAAGTCATACCAGTTCCACCAGTCATGGTTGATGATGAAGCTGCCACTGTTACATAAGCATCATTACCACGTCGTTGATATGCAAGATTAGTTGTTTGCGTATAATTATACACGCTTTCCCCACCAGAATAATTAATTAGTAGTGAGTAAATTCCTGATTCATTTGTAGATTCAGTCGCTGGAATTGGACCATAAACTACATTGATATTACAACTTTCATTAGTCTTCAGTGATTGTGTCGAGCTACAGCTATTCGCTATCCCTGTGTTATTAATAACCAAGGTGCTTGGTTGCGGTCCGCTTGGCGTATTACTAACAAAGTTTAAATTGATGTTACTCAAACTAGCCGTTGCTGCTCCCTGATTTTGGATTGTAAAGGTATAGTTCTTTGACTCAAAACCGTTGGCATTAGCGGTAATATTTGGGGTAATACCTATAGCTGGAGTTGTAAATACAACATTTGGTTGCCAGTTGATGGTATATGTCAATGGCTTAGAGGTGGTGCTAATAGTCGAGGTAATACTTTCAACAGCTGCAGACCCACTGATAGTTAGATACGCCTTTTTATTCAGTGTCGCAATTTGGGTTGATGTATATTGACCTGTAATACTACAGCTACTACCTTTTGGTAAAGCCGTCGGATTACCGAGTGCAGTTATTCCACAAGTTCCACCAGTAATGATAAAATTAGAAAGACCACCACCTTGAATAGCCTTATCTACTGTAATATTGTAATTAAAGTACTGGTTATAACTAAGTATATAAGTTATTTGAGGGGTGCTGTTTTCAGTTCTTAATGCTATATATGATGGATTTACCGCTGCAGACATAGTTGCATTTTGATTACCACCAGAAATGTAATAGTTTAAAACATCACTACCAACCTGATCTGTTCCTACGTTATACGTAATGTTGGCTGAACCTGCCGAATAGATATTGTCAGCATTAAATTTGATAGTACAGGTATTTGCGGCATATGCTTTTAAAACTTTAGTTGCACAGTCGCTATTACTATTATCCATCGTTACTTTAGGGTTGTCTGAAATTGCGGTTATCTGTCCAAGAGGTATATCTTGACTACCGTTATTAACAACTGTAACTGATTCAGAAGCAGAACCGCCAAATGGAACTGGTAGTGTAGCTAACCCGCTAAAGTTTAAGGTATAAGTATTGGTTGGTATAATTGCCATTGAAACTGGACTACCAGCCTTCAATGACGCGCTTGTGAATGAAGTACTGGTTAATGATTTACTGGTAGATGCCTGTTGCGTTGTAATACTGTCAAACTGCGGAGTTATATTAGAATAAACTGTTGCATTCCCGTTAGCACGTACCAAAAATTCTACTGGTACCACTTGACCTGCAGCTACCTGAATTCCATTTAAAAACCCATTGGAAACTTCAATATTACCAGTATCAGGATTAGCTAAATATACGCCATTGTAAACAGTTCCAGGCTTGCCACCACCAAGTAAATAAGCGGTAACATGTTGGACTGCACCATTTTTGGTGACAGTATTTAATCCACCACCAAAAAAATTTACACCACCTAGTAGCGAAATATCTGCATATTGATAGTTTACTATTGAATGATAAGCTACACTTTTGTTTTCCGCGTCAGTATAGTTCATTTTTACCACTGTAGAGCCCTGAGAACCAGAACTTACTGCAGGCGTTACAAATTTGACAGAACAACTCCCTCCAGCTTGAATGCTATGACAATTATCCGCATCAAGCAGCCTAAATCCTTTATCATTCTCAATCCCACTGTTTTTTATACCTAGAGTTAACAATAAGCGCGAAACTAAACCATTTGTAGTTTCATGATTTAAGCTAAACTTAATTCCATTAATAGTAGTGTTACTAGTATTATGAACATACAATACTCCTTCGGTTGGAGAACCGTTTACAACAGGTACTGCAGTACTAGTATCAATATATAAAGCTGGGCTAGTTGATTTTGATGAAGCTGGTAATTGTGTAGTGGAAGCGTTGCTACTACTACTGCTACTATTTGAGTTACCACTACCGTTACAACCGAGGAGTAAGCCGGCTGCAATACAACAGACTCCAATTATTTTTTTCTTGTCATTTCAAGACTCCTAATATTTTGGTAAAGTTAAAAGTTTATGCCATAATCTATAACAAATTGCCCGACACTTCAACCTTCTATCTAATAATTGAACTAATATCATAAGTAACAATAATGCTTGATTGCATGGCATTTTAAAAATGCTATTTTAAACGCGAGCTATTATATAAAATATTATAGTATTCCCACAAAAGCAAATTTGCTTTTTCTTGGCGATGATGCTTGGCTTATCGTTAGCTTTCTGATTAGTACATCACCTGACAAAATTTGCGCTAACACATTGTAAAATATTTATAAAATCAATAATTTTTTAATGCTAATCAAGATGTTGTAGTATAATAGTAGTTCATATACAAAAGGAGATATGAAAAAATGGGTTGGCAGAAAATAATTGATGATTTAGATGCTCTGGATGGGCAGGAGTACCTTCAATTTTTAATTGAAACACAGTTTAAATTGTATCAACACAAAAATCTATTACTAAGCATTTATGATGCTAATTTACGACTATGTTTTACCAGTTCAGCAATCGACAAGTTATATGGTATAAATGGACAAAATCACATTGGTTTACGTCCAACCGAAATGAGTCACTTTACTGAAGTAATGGAATTTATGCGTCACGGCGAGGAAATGCTCAAACTTTGCCTTGATAGTGGTGAAAGCTTAAACTGTTTATTGTTTGGGAAGTTTCGCAATTTGATTGGTGCGGTACATACTAGTTTTGATCCAATTTTTGATTTGCGCGGACACACTTGTGGTGTTAAAGTTCGCTCATTTGATGCGACTTCACTGATATTTGGAGTAAGACATTTATTTTTACAGCCCAAAAAAGACTCATTGAAATATGATTTATCTTTATTGAATGGAAAACAACAGCAAGTACTGTTTTTATTGGCATTGGATATTACCCAACGCGAAATATCTACAATTATCGGGATGTCACGCGGAGGTGTTTCAAGTATTATAAGTAAAATTTGTGAGACCTTTAATTTTACTTTTGATTCATCTAAATTTTTGGTAGATACCATCGGAAAAGAGCATATCATTCAAAGCTTAAATCAACCAGAAATTTTGTTTAAACCTTTTTATGTCAGAATTCCCCAATTAACATTTGATACGCCAAATGCTTCATTATTTGAAACTGCAACTGAAAACACTATCTCCTGAGTTAAATGTATTAGATTTGATTTATGCCATCAAACAATGTTCTTATTGAAGAGCTTAATCTAGTTTCTCCCTCAATTATCAGGGTAAACGCATTAATAATGCAAATACATAGCTAGCATTCTCATTAATTATTTGTTCTGCTATATAGCTAATCCATAAATAAACACTCGACAGATTCATGAATTGCTAGTTACGGATTTTGCTCCCTATTTGAGTGTATGCAGAACCGCTTCAGGTTTGCCCAGACATACTCTATCAAAAGTTGTATTTTGTATGCAACTTTGTTATACTAACGACTATGCATAGATTAATTATGGTTGATGTTAAATGAAAAAAGATATAACAAATAGAGCAGATATTGAATTGCTGATAAACAGTTTTTATGAAACTGTACAAAAAGATGCCACCATCAGCTATTTCTTCAATGATATCGCTCAAATTGACTGGAATACTCACTTGCCACAGATGTATAATTTCTGGGAAAGCATTATTTTCGCTAAAAAAGTCTATACTGGTAATCCCATGAAAAAACATCTCGAGCTCACAAAAAAATCTCCTCTTAAAGCTGAGCACTTTGACCATTGGATAAAATTGTTTTATCAAAATATTGACGAACTCTTTAGCGGCACTAATACCGAACGAGTCAAGACCTATGCGCAAACTATCCGCGAAAATCTGGAGCGCAGAACTAGTGAGAGTATGCTAAAATTCTGAATCCTCGGACAAGATCCTCAGCATTAATCAGATAATTCAGGAGCAGAATGACAAACCAAATTTCCAATAATAAATTCTCATTAGATGATCTTTATACTTTTATTAAGACTGTCGAAATTGGTTCTTTTACACATTCCGCCAAATTTTTTTCAGTTAACACAACAACAGTCGCACGTAAAATCTCCAGTCTCGAAAACTCACTGGGTATTAATCTGATCGAACGAACCAATAATTCATTCCATGCTACACCAATTGGGAAAAACATTATTGAGCAAGTAAGGCAAGCTAATTTTAGCCTTGAACAACTACAGCAAATAGTTAAAAACGTGGTCTATAGTGATTCAATCCCCGGAAAAATATTTTTCTCACTGCCACCCGGGGTTGGAATTAACCATGTTTCAAAGCACATTCATGAATTTATTCTGGTAAATCGTAACATTCAGCTTAATATCAGCTACCAGAGCAAAGAACCAGAGCTAGTTAAGGACAATATCGATGTAGCGCTGATTTTTTACCCATCAGAAAAACATGTCAATCAAAAGATTAAAAAAATTGCCGCGTTTAAAGTGAAACTTTACTGCACAAAAACTTACGCAGAAAAATATGGCACGCCACAAACGCCAAATGATTTAATTAACCATCAATGCGTAGGACTATTAACCGACAATCTAATCGTAAGAAAAACAATAACATTTACTCACAAGAGAACTGGTGAAATTATCAATGCGGAGATGCCAAATAAGATTACCACTAACAATTTAATGAATAATTTGGAGTTGATTAAATCACATGAGATGATTGCCGCAGTTTGGGAAAAAACTTCTCTACCTCATGATCGTGATTTCGTACAGGTACTTGCAGAATATGAGGTCGAACCAGTCTATCTTTATTTATTAAAACACCCTTACCGACAAGATAAGAGTATTGATTTATTGGCAGAGTTTATTGAAAAAATATTCAAACACGATAATTGATATTACCCTAATTAAACGTAACATTAAATAATCGCTGATTGTTAAGGATAAGTTGAGGTACTTTATTGATTAAACCCAAATAGAACACCTGTGAAATCAGCTTATTACGGGTATCTGCATCTACTTTAGGAAAAATCTTTCTGGTAATAAACTTGGATACGCCAGCACGAGATAAAAATACTCCAACTAGCTGAAGAAGCTCTGATATCTCTTTATCTACTTTACCCATAACAATCAAAAAAATTACCAGTTCTTCCAATTCTGAAAAGATGGCACTGTCTGCCTGAACTTCATTAACCAAAATAGCAGAGGTATTTTCTGCGTGGTTTGAAAAAATACTAAAATCAAAATTAAGTACCGTATCACTAAGAGTAGTATCCAAAACTAATCCAGAAATTTCATCATTAATGATAATTGGTTTGACGTTGTTTCTAGCTATTATTAATTTATCTGCTGATTTAAGATAAGTCGAGTAATTGACCTCCGCAACCGTGCCACTCAATACCTGAGCATTTAGATCATAATATTGCGACGACAGATGTTTTACAGGAGAATCAATGTAGTTAAGTCTTTTATCAACCACTTCTGCCGAGCTTAGACCTACCGCATTAAGTAACCTGTCACCCATAAATCTAAAATAGCATTCTTTATCACAAATTTGCACCGACGAATTACTATAGGTATACTTAAAAACATTGACAATCTGCTCTAATGAAGTCACCATTTTTATTTCCTTCTCACTAACAAAATTCCTTACATAGTGAGGATTATAAGTGTAATTTGTTAAAACTGTAAATATCAAAATCCGCAAGCATTGCTTGCAAATTTGCATCTCCGTCAATTCATTGTCCGCGAATATTGCGCTAACAAACAGCTTTACAAAGTATATTTCAATCCCATGATTTGAGACGCATCTTAAGCTACCTTACAATGTAATAAATTTACTAAAACTTTATCAAACAAAACACTTAAATGAAGTATACTGTCGAGTTAATACTTTAACTTTTATCCAAAATCAAAAAACATTCTTTTTTGTAGCGGATACTTTAATTCTAACTCAGGTATGAAATATGGATCAAAACATCAAATATAATTATCATTACAGCACTACTCAGAAGAAATTATTAATTACCCTCTTACTCTTACTGCTATTTGTTACTCAAGCCTCAACCGATATTTATGTATCTGGATTGCCACTGATGGCACGGGAATTCAATGTTACACCGGCAAAAATGAATATGACGATTACTTATTATGTCTATACTCAGGCTTTTCTATTTTTGATTATGGGACCAATCAGCGATTTATGCGGACGGCGGAAAACTATCCTGATTTCACTAATCATATCAATAATTGCAACGTTTATGATTTCTGAAATCAGGCAGCTTGATCAGATCATATTCTTGAGAATCGTTCAGGCAATTGGCAGTGCGTCAATCTATATTGTTTCACGGCTGATAATTAAAGAGGTCTATGATAAAGAAGAAATTCTCTCGGTTACAGGATTATTTTTACTAGGTCTAGTTTTATCACCAGCCTTAGCACCGGTTATTGGTGCGATTATTATCAAATATCTGGATTGGCGCTGGTGCTTTAGGTTAATTGGAATAATTTCAATACTACTTACATCCTGCGGATTCTTTGTAATTAAGGAAAGTAATCATGAAATAGATAAATTTCGCCGCGAATTTATGCCCCGTAAAATGCTAAGAAACTATCTGAGTGTTTTGACTGACTGGTTGTTCATTCGCTATCTCGTGGTGGTTGGAGGAACCTTTGCATCCTTTTATGCTTTTATTTCAATGTCTAGTTATATGTACATCAATGAATACCATATTTCAAATATCTACTATTCGTATTTATTTACCTTCATTGCATTAGGCTATTTAATTGGCAATAAAATAATGATTTACCTGAGTAAGCGCGGCAAAAGCAGCCATTATTTAGTTTTAATTGGAGTAAGTATTGCTATTTTTGTAATACTACTCACTGCGGCATGTATCATATTCAGAAACTATACGATGCTATTTATTGCTTTAATTACCCTTTCTGGCTGGTTAATTCGGCTGGCAACCGCATTTATCAATCCCCCCATTCAAGTTGGAGTAATTCACGCATTCCCCGCATTAAGTTCATACGCAGTTGGCTTACTTAGCTCATTTCAGTATGTGTTTGCCGCATTTGGATCATGGGTCGTAGGAATAATGCCCTTTGAACCAAGTACCAATATTATCGCAACAACAATAATTTTCACTGGCATTACGATTATAATGTTTTTTCTGATAAAACGTCAGGAATTTAAATAAATAGTAAATCAAATACAATTTGTAATCACTAATGAAATTAGATAAAAAAAGCTGAAGCAACTTTTATTAGTTACTTCAGCTTTTTATTAAAATATCAGTTGTACTGATAAAGGAAAAATTAGTTGAAAAGTCTCAATGCACCCGAAGTTTTATCTGCAACTGCCATTGAAGTTGCTTTAGCAGAAGAAATAACAAATAGTTGATAAACTTGCTCAGGAGTCAGAGTACCATTGGTTTTTTTCGCAATTTCATCAAAATTAAGCATTTTGTTTAAATAAACATTGTTAGCCTTATTAGTTTTATACAAATCATAATCACAAATATCATAATCTTTTGTTGTATCTCTAAGTTTTTTACCAGTTAGGCTAACATAAGTAATATTTAAAGCATCACCAATAATATTATTTTGATCCGCACCAAAAATATTAAGTGCAGTACGTACTTTTGAACCTGGTTGTGATGCCAATAATAAAGATTTCAATCTCGGATTGTTAATCATCGCCGTACTAAAACCATCTCTAAAGTTATCCATAGTAGCATCGCAAGTTTTATAATTAATATTCCCATCAACTACTTTCTTGATATCAGATTTAGTATCAGCTTTTTGAGTAGCAACAAATTCGTTAACACGACCGACAAACTGCTCTTCAGAAAAATAAGTAGCATTTGCTAAAAATACATTTGCAGTAGTCGCAACCGCACCGACTGTAGCAGCATAAACCTGAGCTTTCTTATCTAAATCTTTGCTGGTATTTGCTTCGTGAGATACAATACAATCAGCAACTTTGGTAGTATTAACTACAGTTTTTAGCCATTTAAACAGACCTTTACCCTTTTGTACTTCACTATTTTCGTAAGTACACAAGAATAAATTTGCCTCACGATTTACAATATAATATCCACCTTGGTTATTACCTTGATCACTAAATAGCTGCATACGTGTGTTTTGATATTGATTAATTTCTGATTTAGCTAGATTAAGATTTTGCGCGATATCATTTCTACTAGCACCTGACTTAATATTGGTAATTGCCTGATTTGCTTTCATAAGGTGTGGTAAAGATTTTGCTTCATAAGCATTCAGAAATGAAACCATCACACTTGAGTTACCATTAGCTTTGGCAGAATAAACCAGTTGCGTATTGAATTCATTATACGAACTATTTTGCGCACTTTGCGCATTATTTACTTTAGATAAATCATTTGATACATTATTGATAAAATTATTAAATGCCGTTGTAGTTGGCGTAGCAGCAAATACCGTGCTAGAAAGAGTTGCAACTAAAGTTCCGATAATCATTTTTAATTTCATTGTTGTTCCTTTATTAAATCTTATATGTTCATTTGTGGGCACTGTGAAGCATTACAAAAAAATCCTCACCGAGCCATGAATATTTATCAAGGACGCAATTATATAATTCTACACTTAAATTTGCTGTCCCTTGGTGAGACAATTAACTGTAATTCCATTTTTAGCTGCGATGTCTCATATCAAACATTAAATTCTTCATTATCCACACTAGTTTTAGTTAAAACAAATTTAAGAATGTACAGGAAAATCATAACAATCAAGACAGCAAACAGAGTATAGATAACCCGATATTCTATTTTGTAAATAGCCTCATTATTGATTAATGCAGTTATCAGCAATACGGACAGTGTAACCAAAGCAGTAAAAGAACCATAGTGGCGCGATATAGCGATAACAGTCAGATAAAACACCGGAAAAATCATTAATGCAAAAATCAACTGACTATGAATTAGCAAACAACAAGCCAGTGCCACACCACCACCAATTAAAGTGCCAATCACTCTTAGTGTAATTCGGGAAATTGAAATTGCATGGTTACTCTTTATGATTAAGAAAGCAGTCAATGGTAGCCAATAGCCATTGACTAGATGATAATGAATTGATATAAAATTACATAGTACTACCGTAAATAGCATAATCACATTATAGACTATTTTTTGTATATTAATCTCAAGGTAAGGCATATTATTAATAATATTTCTCTTATTATCGCTTAATTTTATTTTCTCTAATACAAATATTCTGATAACACCACTAAATACGATTAGCAAGCCACCAAGCATATAAGAGAGCGAATAAGTAACAACTATATCAATGTTAGTAGCTGGCATTCCACTACCAAGAATAAAGCCCTCAAAGGTATAAAGAAATAGTCCTGCAACTAGACCATGCGCCTGATTGGAAAAAATTACCCATGGTAAAATAATTAAGATACAAATTGTTGACAGCCAGATATTATTTGCGGAAAAACAACCAATCCCATAAGCAATACCTGCTGCTATAGAAGTAATTAATCCATAATATATGCGCTGAGTTGGATAATATTGATTCGAATTAAAAGACAGCATTACACTATTCATGAGTAGGCCCGTCATTATAATAATCAGTTCAATTTTATGCCATTTACTAATATACAACAATGCCAGAACTAAGCCAAATAATGAAGTTTGGAGCGCAATAAGATTTATTTGACGATCATCGTCAAAGTAATTTAGCAATATCTTTTTTAGCTTCATATCTGTTAGTCCTTTAAATGAAGCATTATACTGTAATTTAAATAAATTTGAAATACCGCTTGACAATTAGTTCAAGTTTGAATTAATATTACGCCATATAGTTCAAGTTTAAACTAAATTCAGAAAAAGATTTATCTTCATATTGAGATATTTTGTAGATTGATTAGTTATAATAGACTTTAATACAAAAAAACAGACAATATTAGAAGGGTTACGATGCAATTTTTAAAGATGGTTAGAAAGCTAGCTACAGCTTTTCAAACAATAGAACAAATTGGATCTAAGCATGTCCGTACTCTTGGCGTAACACCAGGACAATTTGACGTTATAGCAACATTAGGGAATCAGCCGCCAATGAACTGCAAAGAGTTGGCAGAAAAAACTCTTATGGTTAAAGGCAACTTAACAGTTATTTTAGGCGGTCTGCTAAAAAAAGGATTAATCAGTAGAAATGTTAACCGAGACGACAAAAGACAAGTAACAATTTCACTAACAAAAGCAGGTGAAGACTCTTTTGCAAAAATTTTTAATGAGCACCTAGAATATTTGAAGCCTTTAGCAAATTCATTTAGCGAGCAGGAATTAACTGAATTAATTAAATGTTTTGACATGTTAACTCAAAAATTCCATGCCTTTGCTGCAAAAAATATTTAAAAAACTTTAGAACTCTAAATTTGAATCTTTTTAAAAGGAACTAAAAATGACTAAATTATTGTATATCAATTCGCATCCCGGTAATGCGGAATACTCAAAATCTCAGCAGATTGCCGAAGGTTTTTTACAAAGCTATTTGGCAACGCACCCTGATGCGCAAGTAACCAAGCTTGATCTATGGCAACTTGATGCACCGGATGTTGATTCAGTAGTTTACAGCGCATTTGGCGTATTAATGAATGGCGGATCATTTGAAAGCCTTACGACAGATCAACAACAAGCTTTGATGAAGCGTCAAGCGGTAATTGATCAGTTCATGGCACATGATAAATACATTTTTGTAGCACCGATGTGGGAATTTAGCTTTCCTGCGGTATTAAAAAAATATCTTGATATCGTTTGTGCAGCACGCCAGACTTTTCAGTATAATGAGTTTGGCCTACCTGTTGGACTACTAAAAAATAAAAAAGCGGTTTTTGTTCAAGCAAGCGGTGGAATTTATACACCAGAGGCTCGTGCAGGATTCCGTCCAATGTTAGCAAATCACCCACAGGCAGAAGAATTATTGGCTACTTTTGATCAATTTGGTAATTATGGAGAACCAATCGTTCGTGCAACATTAGCTATTATGGGCGTACTTGATTATCAGCATATTATGGTTCCGCTACAAGCAAAACCTGATTATGCAGCTACAGAATTTAACTCCTCATTAACTAAGGCTAAGCAATTAGCTGTAACTTGGTAATTTTTTTCTAAAGGAAAATACAATGAAAAAATATCTAATCGCATTAGGTCTTTCTGCCACACTTAGTGGTGTTGCAAATGCTGAAACCTATAACTTAGAACCAACTCACAGCTATGTCGAGTTTCATTATAATCACATGGGGTATTCTAATCCATCTGGTAAGTGGTACGCAACTGGAACGATTAACTTTGAAAGCAAAGAGATTGCTAAGAGTTCAGCAAATATCACAATCGCAGTTGGCGACATTGTTACAGGGATTCCAAAACTTGATGAGCATCTAAAAAGCGGAATGTTCTTTGATGTAAAAAAATACCCTACGGCTAAATTTGTTGGCGATAAAGTAAGCAATATTCAAGGTAATCAATTTGACTTGAACGGTCAGCTAACCATACATGGCGTAACTAAACCAGTTACTTTACATGTAACTCAAAATAAATTGGCGCCTAATCCAATGAATGATATTCAAACTGCTGGATTCAGCGCAACTGCCAGCATCAAACGTTCTGATTTTGGAATTGCTAACTATGTCCCTGCAGTTAGTGATGAAATCAATTTAAATATTGAAGTTGAAGCACAACTCGCAGCTAAAAAATAAGCTAGTTATGCAAAAAGGCCAAGATTCTCTCTTAGCCTTTTTATATTCTTCTGACAAAATAAGCTTTGCCCTATCAGTTACGAAATGCCCAAAATTTACTAATCAAGAATGTCACAAACGGTGCGATCAAGGTTGGTGCCAATCCCCAATCAGGGCTAAGTAATAATACTTTCGTAATGAATCGTACTCCACCAACATTAATTGCCATTCCTATTATTGAAGTTACCAAAAACTTCATAAACTCACGCTTAGAATAGCGATGTTTTTTAAAAGTATACTTAATATGCCCAACATAAGCAACAAACATTCCGCCAATACTTCCCAAAACCATTGCAACTGATGGGAACACACCAAAATAACGATGAGCAATCCAATAAATCAAATCCTGTATAATTAACGCAGAAATTCCTACCGCACCGTAGACCAGAACCTCGCGGACATGACGACGCTTGATTTTCTTAACATGTTGTTTTATCATTTACGCGGAAATCCCTTCTTGGCATAGACTTGTAACAAGGATACAGCAGCCGGAGTAACCCCAGACACCCGCGATGCCTGTCCAATATTTTCCGGCATTAATTTGCTTAATTTTTGCACGACTTCAGTAGATAGTCCACTGATTTTGCTATAGTCAATATTATTCGGTAATTTCATCTCATCTAGATAGGCAAGTTTACCGACTTCCTCTTGTTGACGCGCAATATAACCAGCATATTTAATCTGAATCGCAACTTGCTCACAGATGCGTTCATCGTCACTAACCGCTTCCGTAAATCCAGGTAATTGCGCCAGCGTTGGATATTCAAACTCAGGGCGCTTAAGCATATCATGTAATGAATATTCACGCTCTAATGGGCCAGAAAACAATGCCTCTGCCGCAGTACCATTGATATTTGCCGGGTGAACAAAGATCTTTTTCAAGCGTTCAATTTCACCAAAAACCGTATCGCGTTTATAACAAAAAGCATTCCATTGCTCATCGCCAACCACACCAAGATTACGTCCGATTTCTGTTAAACGCAAATCAGCATTATCCTCGCGCAGCTGTAAACGGTATTCTGCGCGTGACGTAAACATCCGGTATGGCTCGCTAACACCTTTAGTAATCAGATCATCAACCAATACGCCAAGATAAGCTTCATTACGGCGCGGACACCAAGCCTCTTGCTCTTTAACTAACAATCCTGCATTTAAGCCAGCTAAAAGTCCTTGTGCCGCTGCTTCTTCATAACCAGTCGTACCATTGATTTGTCCAGCAAAAAATAGACCACCAATTAATTTGGATTCAAGGCTGGATTTGAGATAGGTTGGATTAAAGTAATCATATTCAATCGCATAACCGGGGCGCAAAATATGTGCATTTGCCATCCCTTTCATCGAACGAACTAAACTAGTCTGAATGTCGAAAGGTAAAGAAGTCGAGATTCCATTCGGATAGTATTCGTGGGTAGTTAACCCTTCTGGCTCTAAGAAAATCTGATGTGAGTCTTTATCGGCAAAGCGATTAACCTTATCTTCAATCGATGGGCAATAGCGTGGACCAACTCCTTCGATAACACCGGTAAACATAGGCGAACGGTCAAAGCCGCTGCGAATAATATCATGAGTTTGGGTATTAGTATGGGTTATCCAGCATGAAATTTGCTGTGGATGATCTTCACGTTTACCCATAAATGAAAATACTGGCGTTGGACTATCCCCTGGTTGTTCCTCAAGCACACTAAAATCAATCGTCCGTCCGTCAATTCGTGGTGGAGTACCAGTTTTTAGCCGTCCAACCGGTAATTCATAATCGCGTAAACGTTCAGATAAACGAATAGATGCTGGATCACCAGCGCGTCCACCAGTATAATTTTGTAAGCCAATATGAATTCGACCACCAAGAAAAGTCCCCGAAGTCAAAACCACTGATTTTGCTTTAAAAATAATCCCGCTCTGAGTCATCACCCCAGTTACACGATCATTTTCAATAATGATATCATCAACTGCTTGTTGGAATAAGGTTAAATTTGGCTGATTTTCTAGCGCATAACGAATATAGGCTTTGTATAATATTCGATCAGCTTGGGCACGAGTTGCTCGTACCGCAGGACCTTTGCTGCTATTTAAGGTGCGAAACTGAATCCCGGCATGGTCTGCCGCGCGTGCCATAATTCCACCTAATGCATCAACTTCCTTAACTAAATGCCCCTTGCCAATCCCACCGATTGAGGGATTACATGACATTTGCCCCAGCGTTTCAATATTGTGGCTTAGTAATAAAGTTTGTAAACCCATTCGACTGGCAGCCAGACAGGCTTCAGTTCCAGCATGACCACCACCGATCACAATTACATCAAAATGTTTATCAAAAATCATAGTTCTATCTGTACTTTTTATTATTGAAATAAGGGCTTATTTTAGCACAGCCGACTTGATTAAGATTGATGTGATTTGCAGGAGGAAAAGCAAACCTCCAAAACTTTACTCAAGCAGATTACACGGTCAATCAATTTACAGGAGCTGATGCCGCAGTTTTAGCACTGGCAACTGGAGTGGAGCTTGTAGTATTTGTGGACTTAGCTAGTTTATATTTACATTTTTTTAACTGGTTATTAAGAAATTTACAAATCATATAGCTATTTTTATCATCCTGAAATTTAACTACATCTACCGTAAATTGAGATGAACCATCTACTTGATTATAATCCATTGAAGAACCAGCGTTCGCATTATGCATTTGAGCATTTTGATTCGGCGTTGGTTCATCATGTTCAATTACTTTCGCATTCTTACAATTCATCAGTAAATTGCTAATCGTGCTTTGTGGGGATATTTTCTTCCCATTACAAGTAAAGTGAGTAGAATCTTTATAAAAATCTGAATTAAAGTCCACTCCAGTCATGGCAAAAGATGTAGTCGCCGTACATAAAACAAGTAATGACAAATATTTTTTCATAAATTTCTCCTGTTATAAGTTTACCACGTATAGTATACACCTGATTGTATTTTAATTGATAATGTCCTCTCATTGAAGAGCCTAGCTCAATCGTTCTACCACTGCATTATAGCACATTTAGCACTTTACGCGGTTAACTCATACTTACTTTGCAACATTATACAACACTAAATCATGATTATTTAGCTACAGAGCAAAACTCATACTAAACAATCGCCCGATGATGAAACGCGAAGTTTTGATAAAAAGCCAAGAGGTATACTTAAAAAGACATCTAAAGAGTTTTTTGAAATATAATAAAGTCCAAAATTCAAAAGCGAAGAAGATAAAATGAGTGTATTATTCAACTGGAATATTATTCAAGATTTTGCGCAAGTAGCCATTATTAAAACCACTATACTGATTACCTGTATTGTAGGCACTAAGCGCTTGTCGTAATGCAAGCTGTGAATCTCTAGTCTGTTTTTTTGCTGCCACATAATTTTTAGTAAGAATATCACCACTAACTTGTAGATTTAGACATGGATCAAAAAGCTGTTCTGGTTTTAATTTATATTTTCTGATGTTAGCAATATTGATTTGCCCTAATCCAACATCAAAATTATACCCGTGTTTATCCAGATACTTCACCCAAGCAATCGCCTGCGATTCGCTTTTAGGTTGGTATCTTAAAATTGCACCATTTAGACCAATTGCTAATGGATTGCCTTTAGATTCAGTTTTCACCAGTGTCACCATTGTGATGGGTGCCACTGTTGGACTGCATTGTTTGGCGAGTAACATTAAATCAAGCGGCATGAATTATTTTGCTCCATATTCTTTCAAAAATTAATTCAATACCAATATTTCGCCAATAGCTAATTCATGTAACCGTTGATTTGGTGCATCAAATAGCTGTCGAGTTTTCTCAATTGGCTCTCTAAGTGGCTCATCAGATAATATAAAGGTTGCATAATGCATTGGTATCAAGTGTTTGGCTCCTAAATCAAGATATGCCTGATAAGCTTCTTCCGGGTTTAAGTGGCTACTTTGCATGATATAGCGCGGAGTATAAGCACCAATCCCGATCAGTGCATAATCAATCGTCGGAAAAAATCGCCCGATCTCCTGAAAATGCCCACCATAAGCACTGTCACCCATAAAATAAATGGTCTTTGCCTGTGTTTGGATAATAAAACTTCCCCACAGCCGTATATTGCGATCTTTTAGTGTGCGGTTCGACCAATGTTGTGCGGGCATAAAATAGAACTTAATCTCATCATCCGCGATTGGAAATTGTTGATACCAGCCAGCTTCAACTATCTGATTAGCAATCTTCCAACTGCGTAATAATTCCGCAGTTGCTAATCCACAGTAGATTTTGGCATTTGGATTCAATTGGGTTAGCTTACACAGTGTTTTTTTATCCAGATGATCATAATGAGCATGACTAATCAAGATATAGTCAATTGGTTGATATTCTTCAGGGCTAAATGGAATTTTGGCGCGACGCTTAACTAAAGGTATTTTGCCAAAAATTGGATCAATGATGATGTTCTTACCATTTAATGTCAATAAAAAACTAGCATGACCTAGCCAAGAGATTTTAGCTACATTATTACAAAAAAGTTGTGGGTCTTCAATCAAAGGAACATGGTAACGTGAGTAGCGGTTGAGAGTTTTTTGTGGTCGATAGCTAAATTGCCAGCGCAATATCTGTTTCCAGTGTGGCGGAGTACTCGCTTGATAATTGCGAAATTTACCATCTCTAATTTCATTCCCTAGATATTCAGGCTTGATGGTTGTTAATTGTGGGTTATTGAGATACTCTGTCATCATCTGATTTCAGAGAAATAAGTTTGCAAGATTGCACAAGCAGCCAGCTGATCTAATTTACCTTTTTGTGCTTTTCCATAGACTGCCTGTTCTTCTAATAACATCGCAGCATCTGCCGAACTAAAATCTTCCGCGATCAATGTCACTGGTAAATTAAATTTACGCCCGAGCCGTTTGGCAAAATTATTGATCGTATTAATCAGCTGAATTTTTTGTGGGTCATCACTGACGCTTGGAATCCCGACAACCAATAATTGTGGTTGCCATTTAGTGATGAGTTCTTCCAGTTGGTCAATTTTATTCCACATGCCCTCACCTGTAATAGTCACCAGAGGATGGGCAATTTTTAACATAGTATTACCTGTCGCAACTCCGATTCGAGCTTCGCCATAATCAAAGCCCATCAATACCTGATTCGCAGTTTGCTCAGGCATTACCACCGCCATTAAAATCATAATAAGCTAAATTATCAATACCAGCCAAGCTTAAAGCTAATTGATAGCGTTTTTGTGGAGTAACGGTTGCCAAAATACGACTTGCCGGGCTATCAATCACTAGCCAATTATTAAGACGTACTTCGCGCTCTAACTGAAAGCTATCCCACATGCAATAACCAGCAGTGAGCATCACTGGCTTAACCACATCATCTTGTGCCATTTGTTGAATCTTGTGTCGGCTACCAGTTAAAACCCAGCCAAATTCATCATCTGTACTTTCATGCAGGACAAACCCAGTTTCCAGCTCGACTGGACCACCAAAATATAGTGGAATTTTACCCCACTGATTTTTGTACTGATTAAAATCCAAATTAGATAATTTACGTTTATCATCGGGTAGATGCTTATTTATAATCACACCAACAGCACCACTCACCGTGCTATGCTCAGTGATGTAGATTACACTTTGTCCAAATACATCATCCCTAATCGAAGGTGCGGCAATCAAACATTTGCCTTTTAAATTATTATTTAATTCAATATTCATCTTTACTTGTCTCTCTCTTTTAATTCTTTTGTTGTAACTGCTCACTCTATGCAGTAATAGCTTCGGAACTAAGTTGGGGCTGCACCAGTGATAGTCAGGTCTTGATGAATTATAGCATTAGCTACTAA
>CAZTBH010000019.1:0-48413 GCA_964611845.1 uncultured Neisseria sp. | reverse complement strand
GGGTATTACCTTTTGACGTTGCAAAAATGTATAGCTAGATTGCTGATATGGCTGTATTCAGTACCTATGGTGAATTGTTAATATAACGTCATGGGAAGCGAAGAGCTTCAAAACAAAAAAGTAAGAAATTAACTTTCATTCTAAGGGGACTAAAATGAAAAACACACTTAAAAAATTATTAATCGCAGCAGGTATTTGTGTAGCTTCTACATCAGCTTTTGCAGAAAATCTCTTTCTCGTTCAGGTTGATAATACATCTAACCATGCAATAAAAATTAACTGGAGTCATGAGTCAAGATCTTGGGATGAAAAATATATCGAAAATGCTGGTGCTATTCGCATGGAAGGTGTGACAACCGTAAATCCAAATATGCGTGCTGCCGCATCTACAGCCGATAGTTATACCTGGGGAAATCCTGATATGAAATATTTTTCAATTACAGTACAAGACCCAAGAAATCCTAGCCGAGGTAAGAAATATGTATTTGGTATAAGTAATGAACATAATCCACTGATGAATTTTTCAACTGGATTTCTAAAAATACATGATGGAGATCACCATAATAGCCATAAAATTGTAATTAAATATAATGGTACTAACTTTGATATGGAAGTTCGTAATACTGACAATTTTGGTAATAGCTGTGATTGGGATTCCGCTGTTTGTTGGCAAAACTTTGCTGAACATGACACCAAATCTCTTAGTGAAATGGCGAACTATGACGATGACCTACCGGCGGCAGCTTCACAGCCAGTTCCGGGTACTTGGTCAATTGGTGCCGGAAATTGTAGTACGATACCTCAGTGGAATGCAGATGCTACGTATTCAAAATCAGGGACAATTGTAACTTATGACAATAAAGTCTATAAAAATGATTGGTATGCTAACCCACATGAGAAACCGGGTACAGCAGATATTCGTGGAGGATATGTTTGGAAGAAGCAGAGCGATTGTAAAATAACAGGAGGAGCACCATATTCAGCTTCACTGATGTCAAGCGTAGCTTCTGTACCTGTTACAGTTCCAGCACCAAAAGGAACATATGATTTTGGTCAATGGAAAGCCAGCGAATATCCAGTAGTGTATTCACCAAAAGAGATCCATCCGTTTGTAACTTACAATGGTAAAGGTTATGTAGCTTGTAATAGTGATACAACAGCTAAAGATGTACCAGGTAAATCAGATGCATGGAAAGAAGTGAATGGTAGTTTAGGTAATACTTGTGGTGTAACTATTCATTCTTACAAAAAACAAAGCACAACCCCATCAGTAGCTAAGTCAGCAGTAAGCTTTTGGTAGGATAAAGAATCCCCTTGAAAAGTCGCCTTACAGAATTGAGGTGGCTTTTTTATTTGTTTATAGGTAATATTTACAAATAGCCTAACATTAATAAGCGGTATAATAAGGTATAGACATAAATCCTTATTGTCAATCTCCAGTAAGAGGATACTATGTTTGATGAAATTTTTCTGTTTATAAAGCTTGCTGAAACTAAAAGCATAAAAGAAACAGCCCAAAGCCTGGATGTTTCGACTTCAACTGTAACCAGAAGTATTCAGAAACTGGAAGCAGAACTGAGTATAAAACTGTTTAAAGCACATGCTCACCATTTTGATCTAACTCCTGATGGGGAGAAAATTTATAATTGTTTTGTGATTCACAAACAAAATTTTGCTAATGAAATTAGTCGGTTCATGCAAAGAGAAGGCAAAATTCGGGACACTCTTAGACTAGCTTTACCACATTCAATTGCCGAGCTGATTCTTCCTTCTCTAATTAGCTGGTTTAAAAACCAATTCCCTGAATCAAGGCTAATTATGAGCTATATGGCTACTTCTATTAATCTATTAAAAGATGAGCTGGATCTGGGCATAAGCCGCCGTGAGCCAGCTTCAAGTGACCATAAAGTAAGTGTGCTGAGCCGGATTGCTACCAAGCTATATGCTACGCCGCTTTATTGTCAAAAATTTGGTTTGCCAAAAGATATTGAAGAGCTTACGCACCATAATTGGGTTGTTCAAACAAAAGATAATCGATTGATTAATAATTTTGAAGCACATAATCTGAATACTGGTGAACGAACCGTTATCAATTATCAGCCGCAATTTCTACTCAGTAATGGATCACAAAGTTTATCCATGGCGCTTTCCAATCAAGTAATCGTACTTGCTCCAGATTGTTTTGCAAAGCATGAGCTTCAGCGCGGCACTTTGGTGGAGGTTTTGCCAGAATGGGAGTTTGGTGAAAGTCATCTTTATTTGATTCGTAATCCACATTTAATAAACCAGTTGGAACAAGAAGTCGTTGATTTTATTCTAGGCTTATTTACTGATGATTGTAAGGATTTACACAATGATTAGCTGTGATGATGTTTTATTTTTTATTGACGTAGTAAAAGCTGGCTCATTCAATAAAGCTGCTGTTGCCCTAAATACCACCCAAGCAACTATTTCCAGACGGATTCAATCGTTAGAAGAAGCTACTCAACAACAATTACTGATTAGAAATTCACGCGGGTTTACCTTAAGCCAGATAGGTAGTGAATTATATGCCAAATTTGAAGGATTAGGAAAAGTACTACACAGTGATCTTTCCAATATCCTTTCAAGCAAGCGCGAGTTAAGAGCAACTCTTAATATTGCTATTTTTTCTGCGTTTATGCATAAGGTATTATTGCCTCATATCCATGAATTTACTTATAAACATCCACAGGTTAAAGTGATTGTTCGCATTATCAATAAAGCGGTTGATTTAGTCCGTGATAAATTTGATCTGGTAATTAGCCCGATGTTGCCTAACTCGGAGATCGCCAAAGTTAAAGTAATCTTTAAAACAAAGCTTAAGCTCTACTGTTCGGAAGATTATATCAAAACTTATGGTAAGCCGCAAACTCTTGAAGAATTAAAAGAGCATCATTTATTGAAACATTTTGCTGATGCGGGTACTCCTGTTGAATATTATATGGCAAAGCATAATGATTCAGTAATTGAAGAGCAGCTTATTGCTTTTCCGGGAGCTTTATATATCCGTGATACTATCTTTGGAAATTTGGTTACTCAGGCTGGACATTATATTTCTCTTGGCATACCTGAATTTGTCAATGAGGAAGTTTTAGCTGGAAGAATGATTGAAGTGCTACCTGAGTATAGTTTCTCTGATCTAAGTCTTTACCTCATTCGTTATGGTTCGGTGAGTAATCCGGCAGAGCGTGAATTTATACGTTTTATCGAACGTGTAATTAAAGGTTGGCAATTATAAATATAAAAAAGATTGCCACCTCTTGGAGGGTCTGGTGGCAACAAAGGCAGAAGGAGAGGAATAAAAAAGGTTAGTAAAAAATTAGCAATTACTTAAAATGCCCAGTATGGTCCTTGTCCTAAAGTAGAACGTCTACCCACAAAACCGATGTAAACTGTTCGACCATAATAGAACGGCATACCCCAAATAAAATCACCAGGTGATGATTTAGCTAACGGAAATGCGGTATTACTAAAAGCAGTATTAGCACTATTAAACATATTATCAGCATTGGCTACATTAAACGAAATTGGAATTTGTGTTCCACCACTTTCAAGATTGGCAGCACTTAAATTTAAGGTTTGGCTTGGACAATAAAAAATATTATCTCCACAAACAGGGATATTGCTATCATTGAACGATAATGCATTTGTTCCACTATCTAAAAACCCATGCAAGGTTTTTCCATTAAAAATAGTTGGAATGCTAAATGGTGTATTCTCACCATGTTCGGTGTGATAAACATTTATACTGCTAATCGGTTGGTTATTTGGTTCGGTACCTATTCCAAATATGGCGTATCCTACTACATTGGCCGCAGATCCAGCTGGTAATGCTGGTAACTGAAAAATAATACCGTTATTATCTTTGTCCATGGCTGCAATGGGATTTACCAGTTGATAAGATTCTGGTAAATTTGCTAGCAAATTACAAGAATTACCTTCACAACTATAGTAGTCGCCTTTATCCGTAACTGCAGGACTTACACCTAAAATACCATTAAGATGAAATTCCGCTGGCGTACTGACAGGATTATTACAGTAGCCACCACCAGCATACTTAGCATCGAGTACCTGCATAGTAATATTATTGACAGAAGTACCACCATCAAAAGATATATTGGCGTATTGAACTGGCCCCCAGTTTTTGGCACCACCGCCATACTGAACACATTCAGCTAGTTGTTTACCATTATAATTGGTATATGGTAATTGTACGTTACCTAATAATGAACCAAAGATTCGTAACCCAGTGCTGCCACTATCCAGCAAAATATTATCTATGGTTTGGCATTCATTTGGCGAAGATGGAGAACAAATAGTTAGACTGACACATGGACGGTTACTAATGTTACAAACATCTCCACTTGGGTTTGGTGTTACTCGAATAGTTAAATAATTGGTTCCACTAGGTGGTGGAGGTACTGGGATGCTATTATTCCAGTTTGATGAATTACCACCGCCTCCATTACAAGCTGTAAGTAGTAGGGTACTTATTATGCCAGCTAAGGATAAATATTTCATTTTTGAATTCATTTCATAATTTTTATGATACCCAAATGATAACATACCAACTATATGTGAATGCTATCAGCAGATTTTGCTGATAGCATTCACAATATTAATATATTTCAATGTATTCTGTTTAAATGGTGCTGAAAATAGATGTTTTTAATGTGAAATAATTGTTGCATATGGCTACGTTTTTTAAATTTATTAAGATGGTTTTTCTTGTCCATACCAATAAAATGAAGATAATTACTATGAATATGAATTAAAGACGCAGGTAAGAGAAAGAGGTTTATTAATTTGTGACCAGTCTAGATAAGCAAATCACCCATTCTTTTCTTAAAAACACTCATTTAACTTAGAAATTTGTATACAGATGTTGCTTTTTTGCTACTTTGTAATATTTGTAACTATAACTTACCTTAATTTTCTGAATTGTATTTTAAAGATTTATTTAATCAATATGTTGATATGATTTTATATTGTTAGTAAATGCGTCTTGAATTACAAATGTCTATCAGCGATCAGTGCTGATTGAAGAATTTTGAATGAGTCAGATAGAATGATGCCTTGTATGGAAACCTCCATGCTTGTTTTAGAATGCAGCCTAAAAAGCTGCTTAATATAAGGAAGGTATTTATGAAAATCAAAAAATTAGTTACATATTTGGCAATCTCGTGTACTGCCGTAGGTTTATTGGCATGTAATGGCGGTGGTAGTGGTTCAAGTGGCAATAGTGGTGGTGGGCAAAATGACGAAACTCTTCGTTATAATCTAACAGTTACTAACAAAAGTGCAGTTGCTGTTAGCATACAGGCAGCTGGCGCTACACAATGTAGTATCTCACCAAATGCAACTACTTCATGTCAGCTTGGAGTGTATACTACATACCAGGCCATATATCCAGGTCAGTACGCTCAACAAGGGATATTCACAATTCAAAAGAATACCAATTCGGTATTACAGACTACACCCAGAACTGCTAATTCTGCAATTGCTGACTTTGTTATTAATGTTAATGCAAATAATGGTTATTCTGGTTCTGTAGATACCTTTCTAAATTCTAGTGGTGGCATTGTTGCTAGTGGTAGTTGTCGCCCAGATAGCGGAGGAGTGACATGTACGCTGGCAAATGGTGATAGTTTGCGAAATCTGAACATTACATTAACCAGCGATTATAAACCAGGTGGTGATACTCCCGTAGGTCCAACTCCTACAAAAACAAACTCTGGTATCTACGTTAGTGGAATGGGGAACTGGAGTGCAAGTACGACTTATACGCCAGCATGGAACAATTCAGTAAATGCAATGGTATATCCAGAAGTTAATTATAACGGACAAACTTATGTTGCCTGTTATGGTGCAGACGTTGGTAAGAATCCCGCTACAGTGATTACTCAACAGCCTTGGGGACCTTGGTTTGTATTTAGCAATAGCCAAACTAAGAATCCTTGTAACTAAACAAGTTTCTTTAAAAGCCGCCATATACTTTTGGCGGCTTTTTCTATACATGTCATTAAACTGTCATCTCGGGCGCAGACCCGGGGATCCAATAGATTTTTAATTCACAGAGTCTTTATGTACCATTAAAGTTGGTGTGCTATATTCTTTATTATCGCCGACTGTTTTTAACGGTGTAGTCTTACCACTTGGTGCATCTTCGACAATTATGTCACATTCTCTATTTTCAACTGATAATGTGCACGTATTTGTGGATAATTTCATTAAATGTTCAGGATCCAAATTAACTGTAACATGGTCATAAGGACTATTTGGTTTAAGCTCAAGTTTAACATGGGCATTGTAGCCCCCACTTAACCATTCTACTTTCTCTTTATCAAATTTTACGATACCAGGAGTGTGCACATGAATATTAGCTGGTGCTATAGTTAGTCCATCTGAAAAAGCTTTTAATTGCTTATCTCCAACCTGTTTAGCTTCAAGTTCAACTTTACAAGTATTGTTAACTTTACTTAGTGTACAACCTTGCTGGTTTTTAATGATAACATTGTCTGGTGTCAGAAAATCTATATTATATGATTTTTCAGCTGAAGCATAATTTACCAGTTGTAAGGTTGCTTCATAAGTTCCACCATTAACAACATTTATGCTTGAATTAGTAAACTCAATTTGGGGTTTGAATTCAGGCGTTGGTACCGGAACGGGGCTTGGTGTTGGCGCAGGTGTCGGACTAGGACTGTCACTATTACTCACTTTAATTATAATCGGAGTAGCCGAATAACCAGAAATACTTTTACTGGTAGCGGTATTAACAACTTGATAGCTAATAGTATAGTTACCTTCCTGATTTAAGCTGTTTACTGTTAATTTACAACTTGGTTGGCTTCCTGAAATAACACATTCCGATTTATCTAACCCAAGTTCTTGTGGTGCAGTAAATACCAGTTTATGGCTAGGATAATTACTATCAACATTATGTAAGAAAATATCAGTAACATTTGTGCTATTGGGTTTTAGAGTTAATGAATTAGAGCTAAGCGCAATTGCCCCCATTTTATAAACGTTTAGGTTTAGTGGTTGGGATTTTTTACCATCTGCTGTTGTAGCTGTGACTGTATAGCTGCCTGCATCTTCACCAGAAATAATAGTAACATCGCACTTGTGATCAGCGGGTGAAAGGGTACACGTATTTGAATCAAAATGAATATTAGGATTGCTGGTTTGTAAATTTACTGTCACATTTGAATCA
Organism: uncultured Neisseria sp.; assembly: GCA_964611845.1. GTDB lineage: Bacteria > Pseudomonadota > Gammaproteobacteria > Burkholderiales > UBA11063 > Aquella. Next base: position 41,176 of record CAZTBH010000019.1, on the reverse strand, counting down.
ATGTTACCACTTGCCTGTAATTCTACAGTTCGAACTTTACCACCCGTAAGCATTTGCATATTATTTGTACTGAATGACAGGTCCATTATTATTTGCAGGTGATGATCCTGTAGTTGTTGTACCTCCACCATTACATGCGGTAAGTAATGCAGATAAAAGAACGATATTTAATTTGTTATTTTTCATTATTTATGCTCCAAAAAATATATTTCTAACGTACCGCATGATATCAATTTGTAATCAATGATGAATATAGCTATTTATACAAACAAGGTATACGTTTTTGAGTGGTTTGAGCTAGGTTCTGGAGATGCTTTATGATAATTCAGTTTACCATCTTCACGTAAGTAATTGTCTTTTCTGCGTAGGCAGGAATCTGGATATGACCATTCGCGAGGGTGACAAAACAACACTCACCCTAACATTATACAGTGTATAAAAGCTACACTTTCTATAAAGTATATTAACTTTATATTTCATAACATACTGGTGTGTTTGCTATTGAGTTGGTATCAGCAGACCCTGCTGATACCAACTCCTTGTCTATTAGTCATAAAATCTTCTTTGAGGTAAGCAAGTGTAATCTTGCACTAAAACAAATGAATATTCTAATGAGGGGATTTTAATGAATGATCATCAACTAACAACAAAGAAAGTAGTACAGCTTACATTATTAAGCTGTATGCTGAGTGCGATATCAGCCTGTAGCAGTGGTAATAGTAGCAGTAGCTCAGGTGGTGGTACTAATACCGATAATGGTGATGTAAGTAGCTTACAGATAATCACACCAAAAACAATCTATAGCAAACCCGGTGTAGCAGGTAGTAGCTATGTAGTAATCAATAACCCAACTGCTACAGCAGTAAAGAATATCCAGTATAGTCTGAGTAATCAGATTGGTAGCGGTAGCGGTGCTAGCGTGGATCCCGCTAGTGCAGCTAACTGTGCCACTGTTGCGGCGTATAGCCAGTGTAATATCAAAGTAAGCGTAGCAGCTGGAGCAGTAGCTGGAAGCTTGGGACTAAATATCAGTAACGATAGTAGCCTATTGAGTAAACTAAGTAAAGCAGCTAAAGCAGCAACCACAACTCCAACAATGGGAATAGAGCAGGCAGCGTATAACACAGCAAGCGGAGCAGATGGAATAACCTTAAGCTACTACCATACAGTAATCAATGGTACTCCATATATACTGGTAAGTGGACTGGTAGCCTCAGCGAATGCTGGAACATTTAATAAAATAGTGCTGGTAAATGATAGTGGCTCAGAGTTACCGAATCAGGTAGCAATGGGTAGTATCAATAGTAGCCAGGGTTCAACTTTTAATATATTATTACTCGTACCATCTGGTAGCGGTGCCAGCCAGACAATCAAGGTACAAACGCAACAGCTAACTAATGGACAAAACACAGTAGTATCAACCGCAACCAGTAGCAGTACTCTAACTACAACTCAGAGTGTAGGTATAGCTGAGATGTTACCATCAGCAGTCTATTTGACTGAAAGTAACCCAGAACAGATAATAACTTTCCTTAATACTGGTGATGCTGTAGCCCAGCTACAGCAGCTGGTATCAAATAATCCAAATGTAGAAGTAGTATTCAATCCAGCAAGTTTGGGCAGTGGAACAACAGCAACAGCAACGCTGAAGCTGAAAGACAAAGCTATAGCAGCAGCAAGCGGTGATGTGACCCTAAAATATAATAATGGTAAGAGCGAGACCAGTATCTCAGGAACGGTAGATCAGAATGTGAATCCAACTCCTGTACCAAGCCCTACACCTACACCACCAAGCCCAACTCCTGCTCCAACGCCAACGGCAGGATTAACCGCAATATTTAATCCAAATAACAATGAGTTCTTTACCTCAACAGCTTTAGGTACGGTAAGCAAACAGCTAGTTTTGACGAATACGGGTAATACTGATGAAGATACGATAGTATTAACATTACCGTCTGACTTCACTATTAGTTTTGGCACTGATCCAAATACAACATGTACAGTATCAGGTAGCAATATTGCTAATTCTCTTACTCCAGCTGGTAGCTGTACTGTAGCGGTAACTTATGCTAATAATACAGCAACCCCACAAGGATCTGAAAATATCAGTATAGCTTATAATTATAATAGCGGTACAGCGGCACCAATACCGACAACCGCAGCAGTGGATTATAAAGTAACCCAGTCGACCGCGAATTTGAATATCAGTGCCACCCCAAGCCCGGCAAACTACGGTTCAATTGTGAATGATAATATAGCAACTACTTCACCAATAACATATACGGTGACAAATAGTGGTGATGAAACCGCTACGAGTCTAGCATTTAACTTTGCTGGTACGGATGGAGCATTATTCCATTATAACGCTCCATCACCAGTACTAGCCAATGAGTGTACTAATGCCGGCAATTTAGGTTCAGCTAATGGTAGTAATACTTGTACTATCAGTAGCAGTACTACTACTTTTGGACCAGCAGCTAATGGAACAGCAGTAGGTACCAAAACAGCCAGTTTTGATATTGCTTATACCCCATATACGGGAGGAAGCACTACTTATGCGAGTATAGATGTAAGTGGTAATGTAACGCAGGCACCAAGCGCAACATTTAGTAGTAACGTAACTGCCAATACTTTTACAGGCGGTGCAGGAACACAGAATGATCAATATACGGGTTATACCGGAACAGCCCATACAATAAGTGTAACTTATACCAATACTTCATCCATAGCAGCAACAGGCTTTACAACAGACTATCAGAACCCACCAACAAATTGGGCTATGACAACCCACGGTTGTAATAATGTAAACATGCTGGCAAGCACTGGAACTTGTACTGACATATATACGCTAAGTAGCGCAGCACCAGCTGGGACAACTTCTATTAACCTCGCGAATGTAACGGCTACCTGGACAGATAGTAGTGGAACTCAGAGTTCGCAGGCAATATCAGGTCAAACTAAATATGCGAATATGACAGTGCCGCCAATACCAGCAATCACGATAGCTCCGGTAGCTAACTGGCAGACGGTGATGGGAAGTGCCTATGCTTTTACAGCAACGATAACTAATGGTAGTAGCACCGTAACACCGACAGTAAGTGGAATAACTGGCAATACCATATCCCCGGCATCATGTGCATTAGATAGTTCTGCATCTGGTTCAGAAAGCTGTGTATTCATTATAACGGATTATACTAGCAGTGGCAACTATTCATATTGGGATCCAACTAATGTAGCCAATAGTACTGATGTGAATGCACCATCGAATGCTAGTACAAATCCTGGGATCAGTCTGAATGTAAGTGCTACTAATAGTGCAGTTATAAATAATAATGCAGCCCAGCCGTTTAGTATAGCTGGAACAGTGATAGCTCCATATGTATACCTGCCAGCAGCAGTACCAGGGGATACAGCAACAGCAGGAACTGGGATAACCTGGGGTACAAATGGAGTGGTGCCTACCCGTTTTGAAGCTGGAAGTCAAAATGGTGGAGGAATTTGTAGTGACTCACGAAAAGATAACCTAACCGGTCTTGAGTGGGCAAAGAATGCGATCATCGGGTTTCAGTCCAGCAGCACTGGTGCTCCAATAGACCAGCCAAATTATGCTAATACTACAGCTAACTTGAATGATTTGAGCTGGGCAAATGCTGCTGTGGCGATTGCTAATATGAATACGGCTACTAATAAACTATGCGGACAGTCAGATTGGCGACTACCAACCCAGCGGGAGTTATTAAGCTTATTCAACTATGCCGCTGCTGGTGGTAATCAAGGAATTTGGTTAAATTCACAGGGCTTTAGCAATGTGCAGACCGGCGTCTATTGGTCTTCTACTCCAGGTGGCAGTGGTGCCTGGGCCGTCAGTATGAATAATGGTGTCAGTGGTTCTGACACCGTGAGTGACAACTACTATGTTTGGCCTGTCAGAGGTGGACAATAACTGTCATTCCGTGTTTGACACGGAATCCATTAAATTGATGTGAGTGGATACCGGACTAAATCCGGTATGACAGAGTACGCGAGGATGACAAGGTAAGATGTGGTATGACAGATAAAACAATTTATAAAATTAAAAGGAGAACCCAAAAATGAAATATAAACCAGCAAATAGAAGCCAGATCAAGTCAGGTATGACAAGCAACAGCTGTCATTCCTGCGTAGGCAGGAATCTATGGATGCCGCATCAAGTGCGGCATGACATTAAACTCGGAGTGCTGTTAGTGGGCTTGTTAACTATTGCCAGCGCTGCAAATATTGCCTATGTAGCTAAAGATGCACCAGGCGATACTGCGACTGCAGGAGCAGGCAAACAATGGCCAACCACGCGCTTTGAGGCTGATGCTAGTGGTAATTGTATCACTGATAAGCTGACCGGGCTAATGTGGGCGAAAAATGCTAATTTATTTGGTCAAAAAAAGTGGAAGAATACGGACGTTACTCCTAATACCTATCCAGCACAGGAGGCTATTAATGCTATGAATGGTAGCGATTCATCGGCAACAGGCTATCATTTATGTGGTTATAATGACTGGCGTTTGCCTGCCCAAACTGAATTATTAAGTTTATTTAACTATAAAGCTGCTACTGGTAGTAATCAGGCAACCTGGCTAAATAATCCAACTCAGGGCTTTACTAATGTGCAGGCCAACTCCTATTGGTCGTCTACTCCAGGTGGCAATGGTGCCTGGTACGTCGGTATGGGTTTTGGTATCAGTAGTTCTGCCGGCGTGAGTAACGGCTACTATGTTTGGCCTGTCCGCGGTGGACGTTGATTATTTGTCATTCCGTGCTTGACACGGAATCTATTAAATTGATGTAAGTGGATACCGGACTAAATCCGGTATGACAGAAGATCATGTCATTCCTGCACCCGCCTGCGCGAGGATAAACTCCGGCAGGAATCTATGGATGCCGTATCAAGTGCGGCATGACAGAATAAATCCGGTATGACAAAATAATTTCTCGAGGATGACATAATCTTAAATTTGGCATGACAAAAGTTGCGTAGGCATAACAAGGTGGGATCATAAAAAAATTTACATTTAAGTGTTGCTTTTTTACTAATTAATGGTGTTTATCATTGTGATTTAAGCGGATTTTTTTGAATGTGATTTAAATGGTGTCAGTGTTAATAGGTTGATATGGTTGAATTTTATTAAAAATTTGCCTTAAGTTGTAATATATCCATCAGCAGTTTTTGCTGATTGTGTGACTCTAGGTGTATCAAATAAAATATTGCCCGCTATGGGGAATTGCCATATTTATTTTAAGGCGTATTCAGAAAAGCTATTTAATACAAGGAAGGTATTTATGAAAATCAAAAAATTAATTACAAATTTAACAATTGTTTGCACCGCAATAGGCGTAGCTGCATGTAATGGTGGCAGTTCATCAAGTGGAAATAGTGGTGGTGGGCAAAATAATACAACTGCTCCAGAAATTTTGGGTTACTACACTAACTGGTCTACGTACAGTGCAAATTATCAGCCAAGTAATATTCCATCGCAAGTAGATGTGATTCTTTATGCTTTTGCTCAGGTAGGAGATTGTGCTAACCCTAATACTCTTAACCCACCTAAACCTCCTGCTACCATGAAACAGCCAGAACTATGTTATCCTAGTGACAACGACAGCAGTGCTTTCTCGGGGAAGCAAGATTGGAAGCTTCATAGTTCAGACCCTTGGAGTGATTTTTATTCATACAAAGATGCAAAGGGTAACACAGTAACTGGGGCAAAAGGTAACATTGCTAAAACGTTGAAAACTGGCAAGAAAGTACGTTTATCTATTGGTGGATGGACGCTGAGTGCTGCAATTGATACTGCGATTAATAATCAACATCGTGATGCATTTGCCCAATCAATCATTGATTTCATGAAGCAAGCAGAAAAAGATGCAGCAAATAAAGGGGTGAATAATAAATTTGATGGTGTGGACATAGACTGGGAGCCAAACGGTAATCTATGGACGTTGCCAGCGACTGATTCAAGCAATGTATCATTAACCAAAACAGATCTTGAAAACTACTATCAATTCTTGAAAGTATTGAAACAGAAATTAACCGACAATGGTTATAATACACTGAGTATCGCAATGACTGCCAATCCTAAAGCTATTAAAAATGTTGATAGTACTTATGGTGGCGGTTATTGGTCAGGAATTTCTGATCTAGGTGTGAAACTAAATATGATGACTTATGATTATAATGGTCAGGCTTTTGCTGGTAGTTGTCAATACACTCAATTTAACTCGCCATTACACCGAGATGACTCTAATCCATGTAAGGATGTTGTTAATTTTAACGTAGATAGTTCATATCAGGCATTAGCGGCTGCTGGTGTAGCAAATTCAAATATCGGAATCGGTGTTCCTGCCTATGGTCGTGCGTATGCGTTAAATAATGTTGGTGACGTTACTGCAACTAATCCATACGCATTATTTAATCCAGCAAATGGCAATAATATAAACAATGTGGCTGTGCACGATTGGGGCCAGGTTTGGACTAATCGGAATATCTTGACTGGTCGCGCAAATGGTGGTTCGTCTACAACAGAAAATACCACTTGGACTTATGTCAATGATTATTTTAGTATTGGGCAAACAGGTGCAACTGCTTCTGTCAACTCGCTTTACCCAGCATTTATCACTTATTCTAGTTACAATGATGCTAAAAATGTTATGAATTATGCCAACGATAAAGGTCTATCGGGGGTAATGGTATGGGCGTTAGATCAGGATGTTCAGCCTGGAGATTATTCTACTGCCGGGGCAAGCCTTCCTTGGGGCACTTCATCTATAATTGCTGGATTATATGATGGTACAAACGGAAAAGTATCTATTGGTACTAAATATGTATCAGTTTACAATATAAGTAGTTCTACTGTAGATGCTTCATTTTCTATAACTCCATTGGGAACTAGTGCAGATGGCTCATATTCACCTGAAGCGGTTATGAATACGCCTTTGACTGTAAGTCCTAATACCGTTGGTATTGGAGTGGTTAACTACACTGTAGCTAATTTGGGTAAATCTCAGGTAGTTAGTGATTCACCACCAATACTACAACTAGTCTTAAATAAATATGGAACATACTTGGCTGATCAGAATGCTCCATATCATACGGGCTCTACTTTTACACCAGCAGCTGGAATTACGAACACTATATCTGACACTCCAGATATTAATTCTAGTGATACAGTATGCGTGAAAGTTCTTAACGGTAATACGATAAGTAGCCGATGGGCACCAGGACGTACGTATGGGCAAGGCTGTGGGTTCCCCGTTGCACCAACACCTTCGCCAACCCCTGCGCCGACTCCAACTCCAGCGCCAACACCAACCCCAGCCGCTGATTATCCATTGGAGGTTACCAATACTGCACCTACTACAGGAGTGCAAGTTATGAGTATTTCTAATGGTTCAGTTGGGATAAATGCATTAGACTGGACAGCTGCTGGTGGTAGTAAAACATATGGGGCAACTACAAACCCTAGTGTAGCAGCAATTCAAGGAGCGAATAATTTAGTTGCGCACTGGCAAGCATGGGCAGGTGGTCCAGAAGGAAATTGCCCAGCATTTAACTTTAATAAATATACACATATTATGATTAATCCTCAGACTAAACAGTGCGAGGTTAAACAATAAAAGTCACCTTATTAAAGGTGCTTAATAAAGGTTAACTTTAGTTAACCTTTATTTGATGCTTATAAACATCATATCAGCAGTTTCTGCTGATAGTATTTATGAGTGTAGTCAAATATAATCTAGTCTTACATGGTGTATTGCTAGATTAGCAAAATGTTTAATAAAATATGGGGAAGGAATCCAATTTATGAAAATTAAAAAATTAATAACTTATTTAGCTGTTGCGTGTGCTACTGTTGTAGTGACGGCTTGTGGTGGTGGAAGTAGCTCATCTGGTAGTAATAGTGGTGGTGGACAAAATAATACAACCAAGCCAGAAATTATGGGTTACTATACTAATTGGTCTACTTATGACGCAAACTATCGACCTGGTGACATTCCTAAACAAGTTGATACTATATTGTATGCTTTTGCTCAAGTTGGATCTTGTGCACCAGGATCTGGTGCTACGATGAAAGACCCAGGTAAATGTCTTGATATGTATGGACCGGACGATAATATAGTTGGACCACAGTTACTATTTACAGGAATTCAAGATTATACGTTGAAATCTACTGATCCATGGAGTGATTTTTATAAATATAGTGCAACGTACGACTATGATCAGGCTACTGTATTTCCAACTGGTCTAGGTAATATTGCAAAAGCTTTAGGTACTGGTAAAAAAGTTCTTTTATCTATTGGTGGATGGTCATTAAGTGCACCGATTCAGGTAGCTATCGATGATCAACATCGTGAAAAATTCGTTCAATCGATAATTAGCTTTATGCACTATGCAGAAAAAGATGCGCAAAGAATTGGGTCGGATGTTTATAACCACTTTGATGGGGTTGATGTTGACTGGGAGCCAAATGGCAACTTATGGACTTTACCAGCAACAGATCCAAATAATGTATCATTAACTGTAACAGACCTTCAAAATTATTATAAATTTTTGAAAAGATTAAAAGAAGTATTAACTGAGAATCACTACCCAACTTTAAGTATCGCTATGACTGCTAATCCTAGCGCCATTAGAGATGTTGATAGTAAGTATGTCGATGGTAGATTCTGGGGTGGTATCGCTGGTCTTGGCGTTAAATTAAATATGATGACTTACGACTATAATGCTCAAGCATTTGCAGGTGATTGTAAGTATACTCAATTTAACTCGCCTTTGTGGCAAGTAGACTCTAACCCATGTGATAGCCTTAATGGCAGCTTTAACATAGATGATTCTGTTCGTACATTGGCTAATGCTGGAGTTGGTAAATCAAACATTGGTATTGGGGTTCCTGCGTATGGTCGAGCATATGCTCTGAATCATATCAGTGATGTTAGTGCGTATAATCCATATGCGATGTTTAATACCAACCCGGCAAATGTTACTGCCATAAACAATATTGCTATACCTAGTTTTGAGCAAGTGTGGACTAATCTTAATATCTTAACTGGTACAAATTATGGGCGTGGTCTAGAAAATGGTGGTAAAAGCGAAAACACTATATGGGTATCTCAGGGATCTGCTGCTGCTGGACAAACAATTGCTACAGCATATAGCAATAACAACCCATTGTATCCATTGTTTATTACTTATACCAGCCACTCTGATGCACAAAATGTGATGGCATATGCTAAGAGTAAAGGTCTTCGTGGAGTTATGGTTTGGGAGTTAGATCAAGATGTACGCCCTGATTCAATTGGTTATGATGGACAAAAACTAGAATGGAATAAAACTTCGATTGTATCGGGGCTAGCTACCGCTCCAGATCAACCGATCCAGCCGACTCCTGCTCCAGGACCAGGGCCTATTCCTCCTGTGCCAACGCCAGTGCCAACGCCTACTCCAGTTAGTAATTATAATTTGGAAATAACTAATACTGGATTATCTACTGGGATGACAGTTACATCTATTAGCAATGGTTCAGTTTCAGCTGGCACTTTTGGTTACATGAATCCAAATTCAGGTAGTGTCTTTAGTAATACGACCTATGTTAGTGTACAGGCTATCCAGGGAGCAAATAACTTGCAAGTAAAATTTAATACGTGGCAGGGTGACTACACTTGTCCAGGAAGCTTTAATTTTACGAGCAATATGCATGTGATGGTTAACGGCGATACTCATGCATGTGCATTTGCACCTGAATAACAAAATAAATAAATTTTTCGCTTTAAATTAATAAAGGCTAACTTCAGTTAGCCTTTATTCTTGATCTAAATTGCTTGACATGATACACCATACTGATATAGCTTAGCTGTTTATAAACCTTTTTCCAAAAAATATTTTTGCTCAATTTCATCATCTAAAATAATAATTCTTGGCTTATAAAGGCTTGGTGGAATATACTTATCTAGTCCGAGCTTGTATGCATGTTCTACTAACTTTTTGGCATCTGCATTGACTAAATTAAATTTAATCGTCAATTGATGGGTTATGATAGAGGATACGGTACCTCTCGTAATGCCTAGGACTTTAGCTATCTCCATTTGGCTTAAGCCAACAGCTAACAGGAATAAGACCTCATGCTGGCGTTGAGATAGGTTTATATTTTCGGTAAAAGCTTTCAAAGGTACTAGGCTTTGTTCTTTGTCTTTATGTATGTTATTGATAAAATCAGTAATACCATATAAATAAAAATTATTACCAATAGCTTGGGTAGCTACTACATTTCCAGTTGCGGGGTTAAAAATTGGAGTATGGGTAACAATCGTGGCAGAGTAATGCTTTTTATACGAAATAACATCAATGTAGTTTATTACTTTTTTTTCTTTTGAAACAATTTGGTTTAATTTTCCAAATTTTTTAAATAAGCGCTCAATGCCTTCTAAATCTGCTATTCCTGAATTCTTACAAATTTTAGCGATAAAATCTAAACTCATTGTGAGATATGACATTCCAACTAATTCTTTATGATCCACACTATAGTTATTAGCACCTTTAATTGATGCTGCAATAATGACCCCCTCTGGAGTGAACAAACCAGTATCAATATTTTGATGGATAAACCCAGAAAAATATGGAATAATAACTTTGTCGAGATATTCTTTATCTTCATTCATTAGATTTCCCCTTTTAGTTATAAAATTATTTTTATATTGTCAACATAGGATGTATATATTCTTGGTAATTAAGTTAAAGTTAAAAGGTTTTATGTTTCCTATAACCTTATATTAACAATTTTTTAATGGTCATGAATACAGCTATATCTGCAATCTAGTTATACAACTTAAGTTGTATTCAAAAATTTAGGAACTTTCATGGTTGAAATTGGAAAAGTCAAGACGGATTAGTCACAGTTCCAATGCTGGCGAAGAAGTAAATAAAAAAAGCCGCCTAATGTGGAAGCGGCGGCTTTCAAGGGGGATTCTTTTGTCTCAGTAATGGATATCTTTCTATCCGATGTAAGTATTATTAGCATTGAGCTGGATTACCGCTGTACTCTATCCATGGGTTCCATGTATCTGGATATGCAGAATGTCCTGGTCTTCCTCCTGCAGCGGCCTCCGAGCATGCAATCCATCGTTTACCTTCATAAGAAACTACTGGGTATACTGTTGAAGGACTCCATAGAACGGTATAAGTTTGTCCGCTATTCCAGTTACCATAGTCATGTACCGATTTGCCACTTGGTGTCGGTGCTGGCGTTGGAGTCGGAGTAGGCTTAAACGACCCGGTTAAAGTCACATCCAGATTTTGCAGGTTGGTTCCACTAGCTAACATACATGTTACACCTCCATTATCAGGACGACAACTACCATTAGCGCTAATCCCACCATTTGAATTCAGAAATGTATCTACTGAACCATTATTTCCATTATGCGCATCAACATCAATTATGAAGTCGGCAAAAGCTGCGTTTGCTGTCCGAGGAGTTGTCTGCAAAACCATATCACTATTTTTCTGAATTGAGAATATTCTATCCGTTGACCACTGAGTTGGATACGTTGCTTCATATGTTGTATCTGAGCTAAGATTACAGTAAGATGTCGAATTTGGGTTAATGGTACATACTGTATTACCGGCGGCTTTAACTGAAACAGTTAATGTACTTTGATTCTTAACTGTCATACTGTATGCAAATGCGCTAGAGCCTATAGTAGCCAGTAATGCGATTAATAGATGTTTTTTCATTTTAGGCCCCTTGAAATGAAAGTTAAATTTTTATTTGGTTGAAAGCTTTTTGCTTTCCATGACGCTATATTAACAACTCACCATAGATGTTGAATATAGCCATATCCGCAATCTAGTTATGCGCTTTTGCAAAATAAGCAAATAGTCAAATAAGCTACTTTCCATTATGTATGAGTCAGACATAGTAGTTGCTAGTGTTTGTGACGTAGATTAGCAAAAATCTTAGAGTATTAACCCAGCAGCTGTTTTGTTATTAAACTTCTAGCTAGTTTCTCTGGAAGTATTTTATCTGTTTGAGAGAATTAACCTAATCATTCATTATTTTTCATAAGCTTGAAATACTATGGTAAACTCAGTGTGATATGATAGGTGATTAATTTTTTATATGAGTATTGTATGCCCAGAAATTATTTTTTAGCGGTTTTATTTCTAATTTCTTTGGCTGGTGTATGCTGGCTTTTTAATGATTTTCTGAAATCCGCATTAGTTGCATGGTTACTGGTAATGGTAACGCAGGGGTTTGCCATTCGGTTGGCAAATGTTTTAGCTGGTTCGAAAATTAGGCTGTTACATTCTCGGAACGAAGTGATTTCCGCGGCAGTTCTAACTCTTGGATTACTACTAATTTTATTTCTTCCATTTATCTATCTGACCAGTTATGCTATAAGCAAATTTGATTATCAGCAAATATTGGGTTTAAAATCCAATTTCATTGACTATCTTAATTCTGTAACCTGGATTTCAGGGAATATCAAAACAAAAATAACCACGACTATCATAAATTTTAGCAATGAATTTAATGATGGGGAGCATATCAAGCGAGCTTTGTCCATGCTGCAAGGTTACCTTAGTCATCTAGGAAAGGGGCTCTTTGATTTAGCACTAGTGGTGGTGTTATTTTTCCTATTTCACTGGTATCGTAAAGACATTATTGCTTTTTTTGCCAAAATTACTCCCTTGGATAGAGTTTTGCAAAAGCAGCTCTACCGGAATATTAGTGGAACTTTAAGCATCGTCTTTTTAACGATTTTTGCAGTAGCAATTGCTCAGGGAGTCGCTTTTGGGTTATTAATGGTGTTTTTTGACTATAATCCATTGCTATTAGGATTTTTTGCGGCAATAAGTTCGGTAGTTCCGGTTTTTGGAACCGCTCTAGTCTGGGTTCCGGTTGTGATAAATGAGGTTGCTCGTGGCAATCTTATTGGTGGTATCATTATTGGATGTTTTGGTAGTTTTGTTTTGGCATTTTTGATAGATAATTTTGTTAGATTATTTTTTTTAAACCGAATATCACAAGTCGTCAATGTTGACTATAAGATAAATGAATTCCTACTTTTTTTTAGTATCGCCGCTGGAATCGCTAGTTTTGGCTTCTGGGGCGTCTTAATTGGTCCTGCATTGGTTGCGCTATTCGTGGCGCTAGCAAATTCAATGGCCGAATAATGATTTTTACGCTCTCAGGCGTTTTTAGTTTCTTTTCAACTTTGGCTCTTTTAATGAGTGCTAGTGTCTATTCAATTGAACGGACACTAACGATAACTTTAATTTAATAGCGAATGGATATGTTCAATTCGAATACTTGGCTCAGGATGGCTTTCAAATAATCTGACTAAACGGTTTGGTTTTGTATGGCTATTCTTTGCCATTTCTAAAAATTCCAACAAGCCATTTGAGTACCCTAATTTAACAGCATATGCATCTGCCTCAAGTTCTTGCTGTTTCGATAAAATTTTCTGGCTAGTATCACAAATAAAATTTACAACAAGCCCGACAATCAAAGCTGGTAAAAAAAGGATTTTATATGCTAAATTAACCATAGCCTTATCCCCAGATCCTTTGTAATTTTTGGCTGCATCAGCTAAGTGCCCCATCACTTTATACGAGTTAAAAATGTTTAAGACAACTTGTGTCGGTCTTTGAACAAAAAAGTTTGCTAAACTTATAAGCGTATCTTTGTTGTGTAAATGACCAATTTCATGAGCAAGTACCGATTTAAACATTTCAGGGCTTGCGCTCGCCAAAAATCCAGTATTAAAAATCACATGTGTTTTTCCAAATGCAAAAGCATTAACTGTATCATCTTCGGCTATTGAAAATTGAAGATCTTTACCAAATATCAAATTTGTGTTGGAACAAACGTTATGTTTCGCTATAACCTCTTCAATCAATGGTAAAAAAATAGCCTCCTCTTCCGCAGTCATTGGTCTGCTCGGAAGATATTTTTTAACTTTATTCTCGCCTTTTCCACTTGCACCCAAATAAAACAAATAACTGGGATAACCAAGTACAAAAATGACAATAATGAATGAAAGAACACGATCTGGTACATGAAAAATACCACTCAAAATAAGCATGGCGATTAAAATAGGAAAAAACCACATCATAATCACACTAAAAAAATTACCGATAGTTCCAATTATTGGAATTAACCATTGTTTACGCATAAATTACTCCTGAAAATTAAATAAAAAATTATTAATGATAACGTTTTTTCTTTTTCTTCGTTTTAACGGGCTTACTTGCTTCAGGTTGTTTTGGTGATTGAGCTACCAACATTTTTGCGGCATAGCTATCTTTTAGCCCCAATTTATTGATCGTATACTTATACTGATAGTGAGCCGAAGCCACACCAATAATCAATGCCAGTATCACATAATTAATGCCACGATAAAACATTCGTTTAAATACACCACGACTAGAAATGAACAAATTTTTTGGCAATCCTGAGTGATGGGATTTCAGTTTGAAGAAATTAATACCGCTCATTAGCAAATACATCATACCAGACACCGTTAGTCCGGAATAGCCAATATCATGCCAGAAACTTCCGCTAGAACCTAGCCACTGGAATGCCAAATAAACACCCAAAAAAATGATCGGCAATGAAAATAAAATGATCACCGTTAATGAAGCTTCTTTCGGCGAATATTTAAAACTTTTCTTAATTGCTTGCGCAATAACGGCTATAGATTTTTCAGACATAAACCCCAGCGAGTTTGTCTTTAAGCTATTAATAATGTTTTCTAGCGACGTAGATTTATCAGTGTCTATAATTGTCTGTTGTATAAATGGAATTTTGTTAAACTTTTGATACAATAGCGGCGTTTTTTTTATAGTTCCAGCCTCGTTAAACTGCTTACAGTAATCAATTAATGAAGATAACACATCATCCAGAAAATAGATTTTTTGACATAATTCACCTGATTCAGAGAACGCAAGAACAGATTGTTTCTTAGTGTTAATATCCATATTAAAATTGGTTACTGGCACACCAATGGTATAACTCAATACGATTTGATCGTTCTCTAATGATGATGCAGCTAATTCCACATTACAGATTTCAATCAACTTACTGATAGACAATGAACGAACCATTAACGCAAATTCGGAATTTTCGTCGCTAGTACCAAAGGTATAAGAAAATGTTAATTTTGCTTGAAAAAACGCTTCAACCAAAGTCGAAAATGCACCTTCTCCACTACACTCATTGCAAATAACCCTAGATGTTCCTGAACACACAGAACACTGCCGTTGACCATTTTTACAATGGACACAAACTTGTGTTTTTGCCAATCCTGCCTTAGAATCTCGAATGTGAATGACACCGCTACCATGACAATTACTACACGAAATGTAACCAGTAGCCTCACAGTTTTGACAATTAATATCACCATTACCATGACAATCAGAACATAATGTACGATAGTAAAAAATCTGTTTCCCAAAGTTATAGTCAGTAGATTGATAAATTCCAGTTTTATTATTTTGAAAATGTCCAAGCTCATCTCTATATAACTGTGTTCTTTTAGTTTTCAGATAATTGCTGGCAGATGAATGAATCTCATCCGGATGTGCGACCTCTTTTGCAAAATCTAAAGGTAAGCCACTTATTGAATCTTTTTTACTATATCCAACCAAGTTAGCTTTTACATTTAATGTAAAACTCTTGGAACTGTTCTCCGCCGTAGTTACAAACTGTTCAAGGGTCAAACTCCTTGGCAGAAGCTCATCTATTTTGCCAAAATATTTTGCAAATTTTGCTTTTTTCATATTTAGCCTTTGTGTTTATGTTTTTTCAATTTTACGGGAGTACTTGCAGCCGCATTTGGCGCACTAGAAATTGGCTTTACTTCATTATTGTGATGCAAATAATATTTCGCTAATATGCTTCCACCTAAATATTTATAAAATAATTGATCATGCACAGAAATAGTAAAAAAACCGATAATTGAAAATAGTAACGAGAAGATTAATGAAATTTTAATATTCTTGGGTGTGGGAGTTATGATTCCAGCTGGTAACTGCCTATATTTACGAACAATTGCCCACCTACTAGCAATAACGCTGAGTAGAAAACAAATAACAAATCCACCACACGCAATGTAAAATGAGTCACGAGTTAGAGATTCTCTTGCTAATGGCAAAAATGGAATACTCAGGATTTCATAAATAAATAATAACCATATTGAAAAACTAAAAATTGCCAGCTTAGAATGAGTTGGTAAGTAAGTTTTGTAACTTTTGGTAATCCCGCTAACTAATTGTTCCTGCGTTGCAGCACTAAGATAACCTTTACCATTTTCAACAACTAAATTAGTAATATTTTTCTTTGAGTAATCAGGGTTTACTGATAAACTTGCCATAATATTACGTAAAAATTTGTACTCTTGAAAACAAGCTAAAAAATCTTTAATACAACCAACTCTAGCTTTTTTGCAAACGTCTTTAGCTAGCGTCAATGGTAATTTGAGCACCTCTTCAAAAATAGGTGACTTTTCTAATAATTGCGGAGTATTTACCTCATGATGGTTTAAAGCAAGGAACTCATAAGGTATATCATGTATCAAAGTAGAAAATCTGGTTAGATCAATTTGGCTGACATATTGGATTTGAAAATGATTATACTGTGCAGTTGACTGCCCAACCACCCATTCAGCAATGTTATTTAACTGACTAGTTGGAATCTTTATAATTTCTGGAATTGCTTTATCAGAATAACTACCTGGTTGCAAAGCATATGTTTGATATAATTTTGTAGATCTGGTTATGGTGGTGATTTTAGTTATGTAACCGGTTCCTTTACATGGTTTACAAGTTGTTTTACCAGATCCACCACAAGAACTACACCGTCTATATTCATATTCTGGAATTCGACTTATTTCATGTTTATTACCATAAGAATCTTGGCGACTTGTTACCCGATCTCGGACATGAACGCGAACGCTTCCTGAACCGCTGCAAGTAGAGCAATTAACTTCCCCGCTACCATGACAAGGACGACAATTATCGATAAACCCTATGGATGTCTCGTCAACCACATAGTCATCTATATGAATAAATGGTTCACTTTCCAAAAAATCGTTTAGTAACTCCTTAGGCAACCCATCATTCACTGAATTCATATAGTAGGCAGTTGCCTCGGTATAACTTTGTTTATCTGATCGATTGATATCTGCTGAATGCTGTCCAGCGAGGGTTTGCTCTTTTTTATTTGCTAATAATTCCCAATCTTGATGAACAGAAATCGTCAATCTTTCACCATCAAAACTGTTAACCTCTAGCTGGGTTACATCAAATTTATTATCTAAAATATCGCGTTTAACTATTGCTAAAGAGTTAATTGCAATATCCATATAGATTGCCTGATTCTGTTCTAACTTTATTGGCATACTTCCCCTTAGTAGCAATGATTAATATCTATAAGCTACATAAATTGATACATTTTCTAGTTATGATAGATTATTTGGACTCGAATTTTTCAAACTATCGCGGATATCAATTAACAAATAAATCACTAAAGCAAACAGAACAACACCCGCTACACCAGCAACCAAGGTTATTAATCCACCGATAAATGAATATGCCATCGCACTAAACCCGGCTACAACAGAAATTAATAATCCGACAATAACCAGTGCATTGATAATTACTTCACCGAATTGAATTACAAATTTTTTAAGCATAATAAATTCCTATTGAAATTAAAAGCCAGTTGTTGAAATAACCATGGTCGCATTAGGAGTTGTTAAATCTCTAATACTCCACTTGTAAGAGCCAATCAAGCCCCAGTACGGTTTGCTATCGGCATTTGTCGAGACAACTTTGCCATCAGTTTTTACCCTAAGTTTGCCATTATATTGAAATGAACTAAACGCTTGGGTTGTCGCTTTATCACCCTGTGTTTTACCATTGATGACAATTAGTTTATTTTTAGCATCATATTCCATTGTTACAGGAATCTCAAAACCATTCTCAGAAGAACTACTAATTGAAGCCGTAAACGTCTTCTCTTTGATGATATTGCCAGTGTATTTCAAGGTTAAATGCCCACGACATTCACCCAAGTACTTACTACTTAGAATGTGATTTCCCTTTTTAATATCCAACGCAACAGTCTGATTAAATTCTTTTTCACAATTTGCAAATATTTTCTTTAGTTCATCAGCGGTAAGTGCTTTTTTTCTCTCTTTTGAGGCTGCTTGCGCGTACAATAAAGTTCCATTTATAATATCTGTATCAACATCGACTTGATATTGCCCAGTGCGACTCACCTGTACTTGATTATCAAAATTTTGTGATATATAGCACCCAGTAAGACTTATTACTAGGGTAGGGAGCAATAACATATAGGTTTTATTCATTACTTCTGCACTCCTAAAACTTTTTTAAATACTATCTGACTATTGAATAATCCTGACATAGATAATTGTTCTTTCTGCTCATCTAAGGTTAAGGTGGTATCACCAACTGTCAAAGCATTACCATTGATTGTAACAGCGACTGACGATTCACCAGGAGCTTGTAATGATAAACCTTGCTCAGCCTGAACAATAACAAAGGATGAACTAGATTCAGTGACATCTTGCCAAGTACCAACAAATTTTTTAGTTGAGTTATCACTACATGCTGCTAAAATAATAACGCAACTCATTAATAATAATGTTAATTTTCTATTCATCAATAAACTTACTCCCAAAATATTTCAAATTACTTAAACCCTGCCAAATCCTGCCACATAAACTCTATCCATCCTTAATTATAAAAAGGTGCATCCATTAAAGATCGGCTATGGCAAGTATAATTGACTAATGTTTGCATAATAAAAATCGCCAAAATAAATAGGTTTTGCAATTTAATATTTATACTTCATTAGCCTAAATGATGGAGAACCACCATTACTATCCACAATCATTGCTGTCGCATAAATGTATTGTCCGCCACCGGTGCTGTTAAAACATCCAGTAGTAACTACGGGAAAATTTGGTCCAACTTGGTAACTTGAAGTTGGTGGCAAAACCGTCCAAGGGGTAGTTGCAGCGGAATCCAAAGGTATTGAATACACATTATGCGCACCACAGAGGATTAAATTATTTTCTGCAACAGACAAGTCTACAACCCCATCAGGTAGACCAGAAACAGGAAATGATACACCAATCTGTTTAGCAAATGAGTAGGGTTCAATTGTATTTATATCTACATAATACGCTGCCTGACCTGAACCATAATATAGGTTAGAATTTTTATCAATAGCAAAAGAAGGAGTCGCCGCTGTGAGTTCAGGGTTAAATGCATTCATGGTAGAATTAACCATTCCCGTTGTTAAATCAACCTCGATGAGTGTTTTGAAGGATGATACCTGATATAGATTGCCTTGGCTATAACCAATATAGTCAGAAACTGAAAACATATAATATTCGCCGGTTAATAAGGTGCTATTGGTTAGGCTATGGTTGCTAGTACTGTAGGTAATAATATATCTCTCTAGAGAACTCACTTGTGCAGTTGAAAATAAATGCCCAGCTCCATCTGTTGCAAGATTCTTTCCATAAGAATTATACCCTGTGTAGGTTGGTTGGCAACTCCAGTTAGTCTCACTAGATGCATCTACATTTATTGAACATAAAAGTGTACCGTTCCTAATTTGATAAACTGAATTTGTTATAGGATCAAACACAATGTTACCTCCAGTATAGATACCGTAATCATCTGCACCTACAATAATCCAAGAACCCGCTGGCGTGGGAGAAGGACTTGGTTTTGGAGATGGCGCTGGAGGAATATCACCACCCGAGCCACCCGATGAACTACTTCCACCTCCATTACATGCAACCAAACTAATTCCCGTCACACCAAAGATTAATAATGCTAACTTTTTCATAAACTCCCTCCAAATAGTACAATAATTCAAAATATAAAAATACTTATAACCTATTGTTTTGTCGCCTGTACATATGAAACTAATCCAGGACAAGAGCTAAAATAACTATAGGTATAAATTGTGCCGTTGCTGGTTTGAAACGCATTTTCTGTTTGAGCATCTTCATCGCTATACTGGTAAACTGAAACGCTAGGAAATGTTCGATAATATGGATTAGCGACACCGATACAATTGGAGCTTCCACCAATATTAATACAAAGTTGTCCATTGGAAACAGTCATGTATGAGCCAAATTGGAGAGGTTCAGACTGACAATTATCGATACGGACATCACCACTCATTGCGTATCTTCCACTGATAAGACCTTGGACTTGGTTCATGGTAGTAAGGTTGATTGGATTTAATTGCGTTATTGTAATCCAGGGTTCGATACTATAATTTCCTGACTCAGCTCCACTAATAGTTATAGTACAATTATTTTGATTAGCGCTAAATGTACATGAATTAGGTGTTAAAGTTGGTACGCTTGCAGTTTTCAATTTACTCTCAGTTGTACCCACTGTATTATTAGGTTTAACCTTAAAATCAATTGTGACAGGACTGCCAGAGAAATTACTTACTGTAAAATAGATTGATTCAGCTGTCTGGGCTGGCAAAACTAAATTGTTAACCGAAATAAGATTGCCTTGATTATTTGGCAAAATTTGCGAATATGATTCGGGCAGTGCACCATCATAACCATTAGTGCTACCATCTCCACCAGAACCACCTGATGAACTACTTCCACCACCATTACAAGCAACCAAACCAATACCAGTTATACTGATGATTAATAATGTTAATTTTTTCATGCTTTAGACTTTCTATAAAGATTATTTAATTAAATTTATTTTTTACCAATTTACCAAAATGACATTTGCAATTTTTTAAAACAAGGATAGCAACTACCTATATAAAAATCCTTGTTTACAATGCAAGTGCGTTCCTAAATACCTTGATTATACGGAGGTGGAGGAGGCGGTGGTGGTTGCGGCGGAAGATAGCTGATATATAATGAGCTTGTCGATGATGTACTTCCTGCCATATAATTGACTGTTAGTGTCTGCGTTTGTATAACCTCACTTTCAACTGTGCGATTAAAACCAACTGTAAAAGAGCAGGCCTGATTTTGAGCTAGTACTGTTGGGCAATTGTTATCTACAATAAAAAATTGTGATCCCGCAGGAAAAGGCGTAAATGTGATATCATGCACTGACGCATCAATTGGGCTAGAATTAACTAATTGAACGACTTGGCTAGACTCTTCTGGTCTTAGCAACACATCAGACGGATTAAAACTTAATGATCCACCATTGTTTCCAGTTAGTGCATTGGTAATATCTCCAACACAACCACCAAGCAACAAACTGCTAGTCATTGCAAGGCTGATAAGCAATTTACGTGTCATAATCACCTATTCTCCGTGAACAATCGTACAGTCCGAATTATAAAAACCAATAACCGTGAACCATTGTTTATCAACTGTAGAAATTTTGGTAATATTTCCTTGAATTGCAGCGCTATAAACATCATTATGGTCAGTAGAAACTGGGATTAATCCAAATAAAATATTTCTAGAACAATCCTCACCGACTTTTGAGGTTACAGAAACAGGATTGGCAGTAGCGCCAACGGGCGACATTGTTGAACAGGCACTCATCGTGTATGCTGAACCCAATAGAGTAAGAGTTGTTAAAATTTTTTTCATAATATAATACACCTTTTTAAAAATTAAATTACAATTAAAAAAACATTTAGAACTAATAACCTACTTCATAGTTTGCGCTGATTCAACTTTCTTATTTTGCAATATTTCAGTTTTAGACTCAATACGAACACTGGACTCTGGCATAGACTCAATCATCTTCGGTGGAGTAGTTTTTATTACCTCACCATTAACGAGTGCATATTGTTTCAATAAATCTGGAGATTGCCGATAGACGGTTATCTGCGGTATTTCCTTTAATAGCATGTCTCGCGCTTTAACTATATTAATGAACCCTTCATCAAGTTTAGCTGAGGAACTAAACATAGCACCAATAAAGTTGCTCACTGAGCGGAAATAGGTGTACAAATAAATTCTATAACCTCCGGTATAGGTATAGATTGTTAAAATATAAACTTGATTATCAGAATTTCCGAGAAACGAACTACGTGTATATGCTCTTACAGCATAGACTGCATCATCAAAATTAATAGTTGCAGCTGACTGGGTGTCTTTTGCCTCGCTAGGAGCATCTGGAATTTCATCAGGCATAACCCCCTTGTATTCGTTATATTTATCGGTACGTTCATCTACCAAATATTTAATTTTTTCCTCTAAAATGTTCAACTTTATTGAAGCTGGAACATTCATTACAATTCGCGTTTTAATCAACACTCCATTATCATCAGCAAATACAGCGATACTTACTATTAATAACAGTATGAAGATCACAAATCCTCTAAA
Source organism: uncultured Neisseria sp. (assembly GCA_964611845.1). Taxonomy (GTDB): domain Bacteria; phylum Pseudomonadota; class Gammaproteobacteria; order Burkholderiales; family UBA11063; genus Aquella. Next base: position 18,772 of record CAZTBH010000019.1, on the reverse strand, counting down.
CATATTCATCATATCTCCACATAAATTATGTTTTATTATTTAACTTTAAACTCATGATCTCTTAGAATAAAAGATCCCGGAAGAATTAATTTGGCAGGTACGTGAGTATGCAACCCATTTTTTATCGCTTTCTTGATTAATTCTTCTTTGTTCTTCACATCAAACTTTATCTTTAACACCCGCATAACATCCTTTACTGCCGATTGAGATATTTGCTCTTGTAACACACTGAAAGTTTTGACAATGTCACCCTGTGAATAACCATTTAATACTAAAAATAAGATTAAATGCTGCCTTTCAGTCAGTTTAATATCTAATTTTTGTTTACTTCCAATTTCTGGTGATAACGAATGATTAGCAAAAGAGATTCTTTGCATTTCTAAGGCCAGTCTAACTGGCAACAATAAGAGCGGCTTAGTTGCCACCAACCTAATTCCAAGTACATTTTTAGTACGAGGATTTATCACCGGAGTCTTATTAAAAATATAAGAATCAAAACCATTCTTATAATAGTGATTATCCAGACAAACTAATGAAGTTCGAGTTTGTTCGACAAGCCGATCTTGCTGGTAAAAAATTTTTTCATATTGAGCAATTGATGTATTTGCATCACCATCTGATAAACCAATCAACTCAGAGGCATTGTCAAACCCCAATAATTCGGCGTATTTCTGAGTCACTAGCAAATAACGTGATTGATTATCCTTAATCCCTGCTATATCATTATCAAACTGCAGATAAAAACTATTGAGATATGTGGTTAAAAACTCACGATCTGTCATTCTTAAGCCTTATTTATTGCTATATGTAGAGAGATAATTCGTAAACATCCGTATTTTAACGATTAATTGATAATTTTCGATACTCTCCAAACGGATAGTAGCGATTATCAAAATAATATTTACAATTCAAAATATTACGCTATAAATCAGATAATTAAATCGTGAGTATTAATAAACAACATTATTAAATCAGACTACTTATTTTTGTAAAACTTTATGATTTTTAGTAACAAATTGCAACACTTGATAAATTTAATGACGAAATAATTCAATTTATAGCACTATTGATAAAAGTTCGAGGCTTGGAATTAATAAAAAAATTATTCGTAGTCATCATTATATACTATTGGTATATAACTAATTAGCCATAATTCACATAAAATCCGAGCTATGGAACAAATACCAATAACAAAAATATTAGCCAATAATATTAAAAACAGGCGAGCTCAACTAGGATTGACACAAGAGCAGTTAAGTGAAAGAATGAATGTAAGTTGGCTTAGTATCGCCTTAATTGAAACTCAGAAAAGATGGGTAAGCCCTGAAATGTTAGAAAAAATTGCGGCGGCATTACGTTGTTCAGAAAAAGATCTCTTTGATCGTGACTTTCTGTAAAATTTCTGAAAACTTAATTTCCTAAAATATCTTTATTCATGTTTTTAATTCTCCGAACATAATATATGTGCATCATGCTACTAAGTGGTAGTAGTGAAAATATTTAAAACAAAATTACAATACACGTCTTATATAGCATATCAGATACGGAGTAATTTTCTCCATCTCCAACCATTTAGGTGTTCTTGTGAGGTATTATATTGTTTTGTATCGATATATTTTAAAAATGTATTTTGTTGTAAACTAAATGTCCGCATCTATTCTCATCTTGCTACAATCCGTTACTGCTTACGGATTGGATTTATTATGTCTAAATTAACCTTAAACTTTTTCATTGCGCAATTAATGCCGCCCTCGGTGAGCTAGTCCTGTCTCCTGATAGCGCGCTGGATTCTATATCTGGTGTGTTCATTATTTTTTAAAAATCTAAAAACTCTCAACTGTAATACGATCTTATTGATTTATTGGTGTTGCCTATGTTTCATATAGGTATTGATTTGATAATGCCAATAAAGTTTGAAGGAGCTAAAAATGCGTTTTAGTTTAGCAAATAAACTACGTCCTAAAAATCATTATCATTGGTTAAATGACGTAATCTTCTGGGGATTAATTGCGCTAATCGCAGCGTTGCTATTTAAAGGCTGGCACGACATGCATGGCAGTTTTGAAATTAACCATACGCCACTGACAATTAATCTTGATCCACGCTTACTACCTTACTATACATTACGTACAACGATGCGTTTATTACTTGGGCTTGCCTTTTCTCTGTTATTTACATTTATTTTTGGTGTAATCGCAGCCAAGTACAAGGCTGCGGAACGGGTTATTCTCCCATTTGTAAATTTCATGGAGTCAGTTCCACTGGTCGGGTTTCTCACCTTTACCACCGTTATGTTTATTGCATTATTTCCACACAATATCATGGGTTTAGAATGTGCCGCAATTTTTGGTGTCTTTACTGGGCAAGCGTGGAATATGATGTTGATTTTTTACCAGACAATTAGAATTGTTCCGCTTGAGTTAAACGAGGCTGCGGATATGTTCCACCAAAATGCATGGAGCAGGTTTTGGCGGATTGAATGTCCATATTCTATGCCAGGATTACTTTGGAATACTATGGTTTCGCAATCTGCGGCGTGGTTTGCCATTTTAGCAACCGAAGCAATCCCAGTTAAAACTAATACTGTTGAATTACCGGGGGTTGGTGCATTTATGGCAGAGGCTCTAAGTCAAGCCAATACGTCTGCGGTACTATATTCTGTATTGGCATTAATCTTAAATATCATTTTACTTGATCAGTTGATTTTTCGTCCATTAGTACGCTGGGTCCATAAATTTAAGTATGAAGATACTGCAAGTAGCAACCAAAATACCTCTTGGTTTTACTCATTGATTCGTCATTCACATTCTTCTGTGTATTTAAGTCGTGGTTTAAAATCTTTTGCACATTTTTGGGTCTATGGTTTACCTAATTTATGCCTGAAACTGAAGTTAGACAAAGTAATAAAATTTAGCCGTAGAGGGGCATTTGGAGTATCGCGGTTATGGTATTTACTGGTAATTTGTAGCTGTTGTTACTACGGCTATTTGCTGTGGCAGTTTTTACCTAAAGCTGATTTGATTAAAATGCCACTACTCATGTCATTAACCGCAATTCGCGTATTTGCAGCAATGGGGTTAAGTATCCTGATTTTTGTACCACTAGGAGTTTGGATTGGTTTAAATCAAAAGTTAGTTAAATTTTTTCAGCCGATTATTCAAGTTTTAGCGGCATTGCCTGCCAATTTATTTTACCCTTTGGTGGCGATTTTACTAATCAGCTATCATCAAAGTTTGAGTGTATGGTCAATATTTCTGATTATGCTGGGCACACAGTGGTATATTTTATTTAACGTTGTTGCGGGCGTTTCAACTTTGCCACATAATCTGATTGAAGCCAGTCGTATGTTTCACTTGCGTGGAGCGTTATGGTGGCGCAAATTTATGATTCCTGCTGTTTTTCCTTATATTGTAACTGGAATTATTTCTGCGGCGGGTGGTGCATGGAATGCTGCGATTGCTTCTGAATTAATCACTTGGGGTAAAACTACCAAAGCCGCGACTGGGCTGGGAGCATTTATTTCTGATACCACTACAAATAACCAGTTAGCAGAGGCGGCGCTAGGTTGTACCGTAATGTGCTTTATGGTTGCGTTATGCATTATTTTTGTCTGGAAACCATTATATAAAATGGCGGAAACTAAATACCGTATCAATTAGTAATCTAACCGAGTGATTACTTACTAATAACTTCTGTAATATAAAAGAATAGGAAATATTATCATGCAAACACAAAACATCTTACTTAAGGCTGAAAATGTCAACAAATCATTCACTATTGATAATAATCACCAATTGAAGGTGCTAGAGGATATCAATTTAAATATCTATGATAAAGAAATTGTTGCGTTTTTGGGTAAGTCTGGTACTGGTAAATCAACCTTTTTGCGTATTTTGGCAGGTTTGATGCCTGCTAGTAGTGGTAGAGTGACTTGCAAGGGTGATATTGTTGATACGCCAAGCCACAATATGAGCATGGTATTTCAAAATTTTGCCTTAATGCCATGGTTGTCAGTTTTTGAGAATGTAGCTCTAGGCTTGGAAAGTAGTGCATTAACTAAGTCTGAAATTACGCAACAAGTCCAAACTATGATTGATTTAATCGGTTTATCTGGTTATGAAAAAATGTATCCTAAAGAATTATCTGGAGGAATGAAGCAACGCGTTGGTTTTGCTCGTGCTCTCGCAGTAGAGCCAGATATTTTGTTGTTAGATGAGCCTTTTTCGGCGCTAGATATCTATACCGCACATAAAATAAAAACTGATTTAACTGAGTTATGGGAAAATGAACAGATTAAAACCCGCTCGATGATTTTAGTAACGCATAACGTCGAAGAAGCGGTTATGATGTCTGATCGGATATTAGTATGGGATAGTAATCCAGGCAAAATAACTGATGAATTTATTATTGAAATTCCACGTCATGAACGGAATAAACGTAGTGTACTGGATCTGGTTGAGGAAATAAGTAACCACCATCATATGCAAATAGCAAACGCAGAGGGTAAACGCTCTAATCAGCTAAAGAAATGTAGCTAAATAAAAACGTTTATTTTGCATCGCATGATGTAATTTATTAGTATATGTATTACACTCTAACATTGTACGGAAAATCAAGCTCCAAGGCTTGGAAGGTTCAGTGCTTTTGCATTGATTAAGTACACTTTTATGGGGGTAAATTATCATGAATTATTTATTCATTATTGTTTTATTGCTGTTAAATTTACTCGTAATTTATCATAAGCCGCGGATTTGGCTATGGTCACTGGTAATGCTCGCATACTTTATTGGAGTTTATCCATTAATTGGAACTTCAATTAATTTAATTATTTATGTGCTGTTGGCAATAATCACTGCAGCAGCAATCATATTTGGCAATATACCATTGCTAAGAGGGCTGGTTACAAGATTAATCTATAATCGAGCGAAGAAAATCCTGCCATCAATTTCGGAAACCGAGCAATTAGCGCTTGATGCGGGTGATTCTTGGTGGGAAAAAGATATTTTTCAGGGTAAACCTGATTTCAATAAACTGCATGGTTTACAAAAATTTACGCTTAGCCAAGAAGAACAAGACTTTTTAGCCAATGAAACTAATCAATTATGTGCTATGGTTAATGACTGGGAAGCAACACATAATGTTAAAGACTTTCTAACTGAAGTCTGGGATTTTATGCGGACAAAAGGCTTTTTTGGCTTAGTTATTAAAAAAGAGTTTGGCGGTAAAGGATTCTCAGCCGCAGCTCATTCTGAGATTGTAATGAAAGTGGCTACTCGCAGTAGCTCTGCTGCAGTAACGGTAATGGTACCTAATTCCTTGGGTCCTGGTGAACTTTTATATCATTATGGAACAGAGGAGCAAAAAAACTATTATTTACCACGTTTAGCTCGTGGTGAAGAAATTCCTTGCTTCGCCCTTACTGGTCCAACTGCTGGTTCTGATGCTACTTCGATTCCTGATTTGGGAATTGTTTGCATGCAAGAATTTAACGGTAAAGTTACACTTGGGGTTCGTTTGCAAAATGTTGATAAACGTTATATTACCTTGGCTCCAGTAGCAACATTGGTTGGCTTGGCATTTCAATTAAAAGATCCGGATGGCTTACTCGGCGGTGTTGGCAGAGTTGGAATTACTTGTGCATTATTACCGCATGATCATCCTGGCTTGGAAATTGGCAACCGCTTGCTTCCACTCGATCAAATTTTTATGAATGGTACTGTGCGGATTAAAGATTCATTTATTCCGATGGACTGGGTTATCGGTGGACAAAAAATGGCTGGCGAGGGCTGGCGGATGTTGGTTGAGTGTCTCTCCATCGGGCGTGCGATTTCTTTACCTGGCTGTGGTACTGCTAATGCGTTACTATCAAGCGTAACTACTTCAGCTTATGCCTTGGTGCGTGAACAATTTAAGGTGCCAATCGGTAGTTTTGAAGGCGTGGAAGAAGGCTTAGGCAAGATCGGTGGCTTAACTTATATGATGAATGCTACCCGCCAATTTACAGTCGCCGCGGTGGATAGTGGAATCCGTCCATCGGTTGCTTCTGCAATTGCCAAATATCATCTAACCGAGAATGGGCGTACTGTTTTGAATTGGGCAATGGATATTCATGGCGGGCGTGCAATTATCATGGGTTCCAATAATTATCTAGGACGTATGTATCAGGGGGTGCCGATTGCGATTACGGTAGAAGGTGCCAACATTATGACGCGTAATCTGATGATCTTTGGGCAAGGTGCAATGCGCTGTCACCCATATATTCGTAAGATTTATGAATCATTGATGCAGGAAAATGGCTTGGCGGAATTTGATAAAGCTATTTTTGGACATATCGGCTATTTTGCGCAGAATAAAACTCGTGCTTTATTTCATGCTTTTACGGCAGGTAAATTTGCAGCAGGGTACAATTCACACTTTAATTACTACTATAAACAAATTACGCGGCTATCTTCAGCGGCTGCCGTGGTTAGTGACATGGTACTAATCGTACTAAATGGTAATATTAAAGTTAAAGAGCGGATTTCTGCTAGGCTTGGTGATGCGATGAGTTACCTTTATATGGCAAGTGCAACGCTTAAATATTTTAAAGATCAAGGTGAGCCTGCTGCTGATGAAATATTTGTTAAATGGTCCTTGGAGAATTGTTTATATCTAGCGCAACATGCTTTAGTTGACACTTTGGCTAATTTCTCTGTGCGACCTTTGGCGAGATTTTATCGCTTTGCTTTGTTTCCATATGGTTTGCCACATAGTGCACCTAGTGATTATTTAGAGCATAAGATTGCTAAAGCTTTACTTAGTGATGGTGAAACGCGTCAGCAATTTAAACGTCAAATTTATCTAAATCCAGTTATGGATGACCCTGTCGGTCGGATGGAGCAAGCTTTTCAGGCAGCTCTTGCTGCGGCACCTGTTAAAACAAAAATTATTCAGGCGATGAGAAATAAACTTTTGCCTAAAGCAAATCCTGCCAAAAATGCTGCTAAAGCATTAGAACTTGGGGTAATTACACAGGAAGAGCTTGAAAAATTGGAGTTAAGCGCTAAATATACAGATGAAGTAATTCAGGTTGATGAGTTTAGCCCTTATGAGTTAGGTCCAAAAAATGCCCATCCTTCTTGGAGTACAACTAATTAAATGGAGATGAATAATGAGTGATTTAGAACAAAAATTTAATGAAATGGTAACGGCAGTACGTGAAGCAACCATTGATTTTCAGCCGAATAATACTCAAAAATTAAAATTATATGCTTTTTACAAGCAAGCCACAGTTGGGGATGTTCAGGGGGAATGCCCGAGTGTACTGAATATGGTTGAGCGTGCCAAATGGAGTGCCTGGAATGCCATCAAAGGCTGGGATAAAGACAAAGCAATGTCTGGATACCTTGCTGTCTTTGAAGGTAAGTAGGCTGTATGTCTTTAGAAGTTGTTTTGGATTATCAGTTAGTTAATACTAAAAATGGACAAGTGGGATTTTGTCAGATAGGTAGTGGTGCACCACTACTCCTGATTGTGGGATATTCTGGAACACTTTATCACTGGAATAAGAATTTCGTTGATGAGTTGGCTAAACATTATTGTGTCTATATGCTGGATAATCGTAAAGTAGGATTGTCTGACTCTCGCAATGAGTATTCCATGCAAGGAATGGCGCAAGATGTGGTTGATTTTATTGAGGCTAAAGGGCTAGTTCGCCCGTTAGTTTTTGGTTGGTCAATGGGCGGGATGATAACTCAAACGATTATGCAACAATTTCCTGATTTGTTGGGTGGGGCTGCATTACTTGCGACAATGCCTCATGCCAATTATACCAGTCCTGATTTTGTTGATTTAGTTGCCAATAGCGAACATATTCCAGCGAATGAATTTCGTACCAAACTCTATGCTATGTTTTTCTCAAGACCCCCGCGCGAAATATTAAAAGATATCATCACTCAATCAGCGCCAACAATCAGCGACTATCATTATCGCTTTAATTTTGATGCTAAAGAGTTGCAAGATTACGCCGTCATGGCGTGGCATGGTGTTGATACACAAGCTTTAGAATTGATTAAACTTCCCGTACTAGTACTTTGGGCGCGCAATGATTTAGTTGTGCCTCGCTCTGCTTGTGAAGCACTGTCTAATTCAATTCCTAATGCTAAACTAGTAGTTTATCCAGATGGCGGGCATTTTTTCCTCCATGCTAACCCCAGAACTATTGCCCGTGACGTGGTAAATTTCTTTCTTGGCTAGCTAACTCTAAATTATGGTAAAATTAGCCCCTTATGTCAAAACTATTCATTTATTAACCAAGGGTACATCCTAATAACCAGATAAGAATAAGAACAAGATTATGCTAAAAAAATTAGTTTATAAAATTTTCGGAACGCGTAATGAGCGTTTATTAAAGCAGTATTTCCGTATAGTGGCACAAATTAATGCCTTGGAAAAAGATGTCAGCCCGTTAAGTGATAGCGAATTACAGGCTAAAACAGAAGAGTTTAAAAAACGTCATCAGAATGGTGAGAGCGTTACTAAGTTATTACCTGAAGTCTTTGCTGTTTGTCGCGAAGCTGGCAAACGAGTGCTGAATATGCGCCATTTTGATGTACAGCTGATTGGTGGTATGGTTTTAAATGACAATAAAATTGCGGAGATGCGCACTGGTGAGGGTAAAACCCTAGTGGCAACATTACCCGCGTATTTAAATGCCATCACAGGTGAAGGTGTACATGTTGTAACCGTAAATGATTATTTGGCAAAGCGTGATGCAGAAACCGTGCGTCCATTATTTGAATTTTTAGGCTTGAGCGTTGGGATTAATCTTCCAGATATGGAGCATGATGCCAAAGCTGAAGCTTATGCTTGTGATATTACCTATGGTACGAATAACGAATTTGGTTTTGATTATTTGCGTGATAATATGGTTTTTGAAGCCAATCAAAAAGTACAACGTAAATTATCTTTTGCGATTGTCGATGAAGTCGATTCGATTTTAATTGATGAAGCGAGAACTCCATTAATTATCTCTGGTCCAGCTGAGGGCTCAGACGATTTATATCGTGCACTAAATAGTGTGCCACCGCTGTTAATTAAACAAGATGCAGAAGATAGTGCCGAAGGCGATTTTTGGGTTGATGAAAAGCACCACAATATCGTCTTGTCTGAAGCAGGGCATGTACGAGTTGAAGAGATTTTAACCGAGATGGGCTTAATTAAAGAAGGCGATAGTCTTTATAATGTCCACAATATTAGTCTGATGCATCATTTGATTGCAGCAATGCGTGCGCATTACGTTTATTTCCGTGATCAGCATTATGTAATCCAAGACGGTGAAGTAGTGATTGTCGATGAGTTTACTGGACGTTTGATGTCAGGTCGTCGCTGGTCAGATGGTTTACACCAGGCTGTTGAAGCTAAAGAAGGCGTTGAAATTCAACGCGAAAATCAAACAATGGCTTCTATTACGTTCCAAAATTATTTCCGGATGTACAAGAAGCTATCGGGTATGACTGGTACTGCCGATACTGAAGCTTATGAATTTCAACAGATTTACTCTTTGGAAACGGTGGTAATCCCAACTAATAAGCCAATGGTACGTAAAGATCATAATGATAAAATCTACATGAATGCTGAAGATAAATTTAATGCAATCATTGAAGACTTAAAAGAATGTGCTGCCAAAGGTCAGCCTTCGCTGGTCGGGACTACTTCGGTTGAAAATTCCGAGCTATTATCAAGTTTATTAACCAAAGCTGGGATGAAGCATTCAGTGCTTAATGCAAAACAACATGCGAGTGAGGCGGAGATTATTGTTCAGGCTGGATATCCAGGAAATATTACGGTTGCCACTAATATGGCAGGTCGTGGTACTGATATTATTCTTGGTGGTAATCCTAAACCGATGGTCGCCGCAGTTAGAGCGGATGGCAGCTTGAGTACGGAAGAACAACAGGCTAAAGTTGATGAAATCATGGCGCAGTGGCAAGAGCGTAATGCGCTAGTTTTGGCTGCTGGAGGTTTATATATTATTGGTACTGAGCGTCACGAATCACGTCGGATTGATAATCAATTACGTGGTCGTTCTGGTCGTCAGGGTGATAATGGTGCTTCACGTTTCTATCTTTCACTAGATGATTCCTTATTACGGATTTTTGGTGGTGAGCGGATGCGTGGAATGATGCAGCGCTTAGGTATGCAGCAAGGCGAAGCGATTGAACATCGTTTATTATCACGTTCAATTGAGTCCGCACAACGTAAAGTTGAAGGTCACAATTTTGATATTCGTAAACAATTACTGGATTATGATGATGTAGCTAATGCACAGCGTAAAGTTATTTATACTCAACGTGATGAAGTTTTAACTTCTGATGATTTGTCACCGATGAGCAATAATATGATTAATGGTGTAATTGGTGATTTATTTGATGAGTACATTCCACCAAAATCGATGGAAGATGTCTGGGATACTGTGGGCTTAGAGAAGGCTTTAAAAGACGAATATCATTTAAATTTTGCAGTTAAAGCCAAGATTGATGAGAACCCTAGTTTTGATGAGCATGAGCTTCGCGAGGAATTAGTTACTTTTGCTTTAGATAGTTATCATGCTAAGTTAGATAATTTTAAAGCGCGGATTTGGCTTGAAGTTGGTCAGTTTGCAATTTCAATGCTACCTGAGCCTCGTGAGACTTGGAATTTGGCTGCTCTGGATGGCTTTGTGCTGCAAAATGGCGGAACTTGCGATTTTACGTTTGTAGAAAAATTTGCTGAGAATGGTAGTCGTGATGAAGTTCTGGCTCAATTCAATCAAGTTGCGGGATCAGTAGTCAATTCGCAAGTTACGCGTTTTGAACGTGGGGTATTGTTGCAGCATTTAGATCATTACTGGCGTGATCATTTAACTCAGTTAGAACATTTGCGTCAAGGTATTGGTTTACGTGGTTATGCGCAAAAAGATCCAAAACAAGAGTACAAAAAAGAATCGTTTAATCTATTTTCTCAAATGTTAGATGGGATCAAACAAGATATCGTTAAAGTTCTCTTTACGGTACGTTTGCAAGGTATGGATGATGTCCCTAATGAAGATAATTTTGATGATGTCGATGAGTCACGAGTGAGTAATGTTCATCGTGAGCCAATGTCTGCACTTAGCAGCGGTTCTGATGAACAACAGCAACCGATCAGTCGCAATGCGCCATGCCCATGTGGTAGTGGCAAAAAATACAAGCATTGTCACGGTGCTCTTGCTTAGTAAATTCGCTATTGTTTTTTCAAACCCGCATGACAGATATCCTGCGGGTTTATTCACTTTTAAACTAATTCACGGGTAAACATAAGCGTGGCATTATTTTTATTAATCCTTCTGGGTATTGATTGGGCAAGTGGTTATGCGATCGCCGGATATTGTATGACGCATGGAGTGAATCCATATGGTTATGCATTTTGGCAATCATTTGGACCTTTTATTATCTTACTATGCATCCAAACTATGCGCGGCGAATTATGGCTGGAAAAATCTGGTGCAGTTTATGCACTTCTCTGTGGTGTTTTTGGAATCGTAATTCCTAATCTATTAATTTATTTTGCCGCAGCGCATATCCCTTCGGGACTACTTACTGTATTAGCCAATTTATCGCCAATTTTTACTTATCCTTTAGCACTAGCATTTAGTGATGAGAAATTTTCAATCAGCCGCTTGTTATTGATTTTACTTGGTTTAATCGGGGTTGCTCTGATTGTTATTCCAAATACTCACAGTTTAACACTTGATTTAGGCAGTGCATGGTTATATCTTGCTTTATTGATTCCCTTTAGTTATGCTTTTAGTGCGGTTTACCTTTCGCGTTTTCATCCAGGGCGTGGTAGTGTTTTAAACTATGCGCTATGGATGTTGATGGTTTCAACTCTCTGTGTTAGTCCGTTAACGGTGATTCAGCAGGGGTATTACCCATTGAGTTTACATGATCTTAATTCAGGGCTAATTTTACTTGAAATATTCTTATCTACGCTTGGCTATATTTTGCTGTTTGTTATAATTAAAATGGTTGGTTCAGTCTATTATTCTTTAGTTAATGCAATTGCTGCATTAACGGGCGTAATCTATGGTTATTTTATTTTTCAGCAACAATTTTCAATTAGTACTTATTTTGCTATTGGTATAATTTTGTTAGTGATTATTGGGATGACCTATACGCAGTATCGTAATAAATTAGCCGCGTAATATTTTATTTTGATGAACCTCTGCTGTGAAAGATAAATTAGTTATAGTTTTGATGATTTACGTTGTGTTATTAAAGAGTGTTAATAAATTTTTAAATGAAGAAATAATATGTTGAAATTTGAATTATTGAAAAAAGACGGTCACGCGCGTTTAGGGCGTGTGCATCTAAATCATGGTGTGGTAGAAACTCCGATTTTTATGCCTGTTGGTACTTATGGTGCAGTTAAGGCGATGTCGCCATTTGAGCTGGAACAGTCTCAGGCACAAATCATCTTAGGGAATACTTTTCACTTATGGTTACGTCCGGGCTTAGATGTTATAGGCAAATTTGGTGGCTTACATAAATTTAATGGCTGGAATAAACCAATACTAACTGATTCAGGTGGTTTTCAGGTATTTAGTCTTGGTAAGTTGCGTAAGATTAAGGAAGAGGGCGTGCATTTCCAAAATCCAATTGATGGCTCAAAATTATTTTTATCACCTGAAAAATCAATGGAAATTCAAACGGTACTTAATTCTGATATCGCGATGATTTTTGATGAGTGTACTCCTTATCCGGCAGATTATGCTACTGCTCGCGAATCAATGGAACTTTCATTACGCTGGGCTGAGCGTTCACGCAAGGCATTTGATGAGTATAAAAATCCAAATGCGTTATTTGGAATTGTTCAAGGTGGAATGTACAACGATTTACGTGAAAAATCATTAACGGAACTAATGAATATAGGCTTTGATGGCATGGCAATTGGCGGTCTTTCAGTTGGTGAGCCCAAAGAAGAAATGGAACGAATGCTAGATGAAATGAAAGATATGTTGCCCGAGCACAAACCACATTATTTAATGGGGGTTGGAACACCTGAAGATTTAGTTTATGGTGTTAGCAAGGGCATTGACATGTTTGATTGTGTAATGCCGACAAGAAATGCTCGTAATGGCTGGCTATTTACCCGCTTTGGTGATGTCAAAATCAAAAATGCGCAGTACAAAGATGATACCCGACCATTGGATGAAAGCTGCAGCTGCTATACCTGTCAGAATTTTTCTAGAGCATATTTGCACCATTTATTTAAAATTGGTGAAATTTTGGGCGCACGACTAAATACTATACACAATATCCATTATTATTTGACATTAATGAGTGAGATTCGCGAAGCAATTAGTCTAGGGCAGTTCAATAGTTTTACTGAGCAGTTTTTGGCTAACCGCCAGATGTTGAAAAATCAGAAATAAATTGTTTTAAAACACGTAGGCTGCAGTCATCATGATTGCAGTCGGTGTTGTAGTCAGATTAGAATTATTGTTGTTCGGCGCAGCGCCATAATTGATATATTCAAGTCTAACAAATGTATTCGTTTCAGGAATATTTACCTTAACTCCGGCCCCATATTCAAAATTAGTGGTTGAATTACTAATTAATTGATTATACCAACTACTATTTAAGTTAGCCGATACGGCATCAATTCCAAGACGGACAAATACAGTAATAGGTGTTGCCGGAAGCGTGAATCCAGGCAGAAATGCGAAATCATATACGGTTGTAGATGGTGTGCCTAAGTTATTCCAATTGCTGCCTTGAGTGAGATAATTCCAGCCAAGTTCGGCATCCAACCAGTTTGCAAACTGATAACCAACTTGTGCACGAAGTGCTGGTGTACCATCAGTATTTGATGACCCAAGATAATTGGCTTGTTGCGAACCATAGCCTAACCCACCACCGATATAGATTCCAGTTGGATCAGCAAAACTACTTGCGCTAATAAAAATTCCTGATGCTAATAAAATCTTCTTCATTGCGAACTGCGCCCTCTTTTACTTTTTATGCTATTTTATCGTCTAAATTTCGAATCTAAAGCGCGTTATGTAATATAATAACAGCTTATTAGGCAGTCATTATATCATTAAAGAGGTAATTATGAGTAATTGGGAGCAAGAGACGATTCAAAAGGTATTATTAGAAACGATTAAAGAGCAAAGAAGGGCACGCCGTTGGAGAGTTTTTTTTCGTCTAATTGTGCTTGTCTTGATTGGTTGGGCGGTATATGCTAGCTATGGTAGCGATGTTGAAGATGGTGAGAAAACAGGTCCGCAAGTTGCAGTTGTCGACTTTAAAGGCGTAATTGATGGTGACAATAAAAATTATGCAACAGTTATTAAGGGTGTGACTGACGCACTGAAAGATAAAAAAACAGTAGCCGTATTAATTCGTGCTAATTCGCCGGGTGGTTCGCCTGTTTATTCAGATATCTTAAATAATGAATTAACCAGACTTCGCAAATTGTATCCGAACAAACCAATTGACTTTGTTGTTGAAGAAGTTTGTGCTTCGGGTTGTTATTATGCTGCTGCCGCAGCAGATAAAATTTATGCTGCTCCAGCAAGTATTGTTGGGTCAATTGGTGTAATTTATAGTGGTTTTGGTGCAACTGAGGCAATCAAAAAATTAGGTATTGACAGTCGTTTGCTAATCTCAGGGCGCAATAAAGCAATGGGCTATCCATTTCTACCAGAAAGTCAGGAACAAACTAAAATGCAACAAGCAATGCTGGATGAAATTCATCAACAGTTTATTGATGCGGTTAAGCGTGGGCGGGGAACTAAACTCGGCAATGATCCTGATCTATTTAGCGGACGTTACTGGATTGGACAAGATGCGCAAAAATTGGGTCTTATTGATGGCTATGGCACGGTTGATAGTATTGCCCGTGATCAATTCAAGAGTGAAAATGTGGTTGATTTTACGCCTTCGCAAGACGCTCTGGATAAAATTTCCAAAAAACTTGGTGTTGGTTTAGTTGATTCGGCAAAGCAATCACTAATGAGCTCAGCCAATGGATTTAACTAATTGAATACTTTTAATGTCTTCTTTATTGTGCTAGTTTGTTACATCGGACTAGTCTATATTTATTTGAAGCATATTACTAAAAAGTATCTTCGGGTAGTAGTAGATCGCACTCCAGAATTAGGTGATCGACCAAACCTTAAAACTAACCAGCTAATTCGTGAAAAATATGCAGATAAAGAAGTAATCAATATCTTAGTTCTCACTGGTGGTGGAGTGCGCGGGATTGTTCCTTTGCAAATTCTAACTAAATTAGAAGAATTAACGGGTAAGAAAACTGGTGAGCTTTTTGAGTTTATGGCAGGCACATCAACTGGAGCGATTAATTGCGCCATTTTATCTGTACCTGATGGTGATAATGGTTATAAATTCAGTGCTGCAGATGTCGTTCGTGATTATGTGAAAAATATCCGTCGAATGTTTAGTGCTCCTTGGTATCACTACGTTTTGACCTTATTTGGAATATTTGGTCCACTCTATTTGCCCGAGGGCAAGCTTGGAATTCTTGAAGGGTATTTTGGAGATTGTACTCTGGCGGATTTACATAATAACCTTCTGGTTCCTGTTTATGATGTCTCTGAAAATTCATTGCGTGTAATTCGTAATTGGGAACCAACAATTAATGGTAATTACACCAATTATTTCTTGCGCGATTTAATTCACGGTGCATCTAATCCGCCAATGCTGTTTTCTCCTCGGCAATTTTCAGTTGGTGGCAAGAAACATGTTTTTATTGATCCTGGAGTAATCCTAAATAATCCAGCAGAGATAGCTTTGCTCAATGCTTGGTTTATGTTTCCTAATAAAAAGATTCGAATTGTTCTAATCGGTAATGGGGGCAATGATTCAGATCATTATGGGCATACTCACATGGCTGAATTTGGTGCCTATGGTTTATTCCAATACTTGCTAAATTCGCCGATAGTTAGCGCAAAGTTTTCCACGGATTTAGTCCAAGAATATATTCATGAAGCGCGAGATTATGGTCTAAACGTTGATTTTGTTTATATTAACTCTGATGGTGGTCATGAACTTGCCACCGCTAGTACATCATCTCATAATATGGAGAAAATAAACAATTACGCTACACGTCTTATGTCAGAGAATCAAGACAAAATTGATTATTTGGCGTCGGTTTTGAATGTTGCAAATTAATTCCTAATGATCAGCCCTTGGTTGATTGTTAGATTATCAGCTGGTGTTTAGTCAAGTCAATAAACTGATTGCTTAGCAGTGAGTTTGGTATTTTTTTATCGTAATTCATTTCTTTTAATTTATCAATTAGCTCGGTTTTATTATTAGCTTCAAACTTTGGGAATAAATAACGTGAAATTATGTTATTCACAGTTTTTGCCTGAATTTCTTTGTCGTTAAATAAACTCAGTACTTGAGCGATCTCAGATGGGCTTTTACAATGGCATAATAAAAATGCTATCTGATGTTCACGCGTTGTTAAGAAATCATCATTAGCTGGTAAATTAGATGGTTCAATTTTGCTATTTATATTGATTAGAATTTGGAAAAAATAAGATATATCAACAGGCGTAAAATCTAAGCGAGATGCAATAACTTCATTTTGATCGGCTATTATTGGGCTAAATAATAGCATTAATATATGTGATTCTGGATACGGATGGTACAGGTTAGAAATGAATACTTGCTTAGTTTGTTTAGTTCTAATAGCCTCAGGAAAAGTCATGCTAGATAACTTTCGATTGCTTTCTGGAATCGGTGTAGTCTCATACAAATGGCGACCAATCATTTCTTGTTTAGTTCGCTTTACCACTTCTAAATATTTTTTTCCAACAAATACCACTTTCCCCTGAAGGTCAAGCACAATTGTGAATGAGTCAGCATAAAATAATTCACAGAATTCAACGTATTTATAGAGTTTATCGTTCACTTATATCCATCTCCTGTAGTAATAAATTGTACGTATTTATACTAGCGTTGTAATCTAATTCTGTCATATGCTTTTGCTTGCAAGAATGAGGTTAACTAACCATTATGTAGTTATTGTACAACATGACCCCACGTGTTTAGGGTGTAAATTCTTACCCCTGTATCTAATCCGAGTCATGTGATATATCAAAGCTATACTGATTAATATACTGTTATGTATTTATTAATCTATTTTAAGTGCTTTGTTGATACTGCTTTGTGTGTAAATTTGCCTATATATAAAATGATGTGCTAGCACTTATAATCGTGACTGAAATAATCATTTAAACTACAAACGGTCACATTATGAAAAAACTTCTCCTTTTAATAGCTCTGTCAGTGACTGCCTCATTGGCTGTTGCAGATGGAGTAACTGCAGTTACAAGTCCTGTCTATATCAATCTAAACACTGGTTTTGCTACTATGTCAAATTTACCAACAGGCTCGTGGGCTGGAGCATTAAATGCGGGTTATAATTTTAATGAGGCTTTGGCGGTAGAAGTTGGCTATAGTATATTACCAAGTTCTCAATATGGAAGTACAACAGTAACGCAAAACGCTTTTGATGTGGCAGTAAAAGGTACATTACCGCTTAGTGAAATGTTTTCATTATACGGCAGATTAGGATTGGGTCTTGGCATAAACAACTGGAGCGGAACAGCTCTGCTTGGTAATTGCACTTTATGCGCAAGTGGCGTAAGTGATACCTATGGCTTAGGCTTAGCCGGGATTGGTGCGTCATTCAAGTTAAGTCAACATTTTGATTTACGCGTGGAGGACTATGCCTTAATTCCTTTCCAAAATACTTATACTGGAACTGCGAATATAGTAACTGGAGGTGTTCAATACAATTTCTGATAAATTAGTTAACTAAAAAGCATAAATATAAAACAACATAAAAAAATAAATTAGGGAAGTTATTGATGAAAAGCAAACATATAAAAAATGTGGTAAGCATGATAGTGCTGAGTACATTAGCAGCGTGTAGCGGTAGCGGGAGCTGCAATTCAACTGATGGTGGAAGTGGTGGTGGCGGAGCAAATACCGGAGATTTATCCAAGCTAACTTTCACAGCACCAAATATAGTGCCATCAATGCCAACTTTAGTTGGTCAAGGCTATATCGTAGCCAATAACGGTGGAACAACAGCGCTAAATCACTTGAGTTATTATGTTACTAGTCCGATCGGTGGTGGAAGCGGTATTACTGTCGATCCAGTTAGTGCGGCGGAGTGTAAAGAGATTCCAGCACAAGGGAATTGTGTATTCAAGGTATTTGTACCAAAAGGAACGGTAGCTGGTAGTTTTGTAATGAATGCGAAACAAGTTGTAACTTCATCCGTGGCTGGTTTATTATCGAATAAACAAGGTGCAGATATAAACCCTAGTACCGTAATCGGAATCCAACAATCATTATACAATAACCAAACAGGAGCAAATGGAATTAGCCTATATTACTATACTACAGTAATAGCTGGTACTACTTATGTAATAGTAACTGGAGCAGTTAATTCAGCCAATGTTGGTTCATTTAATAACGTAGTTCTGGTAGATGGTAATAGTTCAGTGCTACCTAATCAACAAGCAATAAGTGGTAATCTCGGCGCAGGGTTAACTAATCTAGCACAAGGAGCAACTTTTGCGATAATGCTACCTGTTCCTGCGGGCAGTGATGCTACTCAGGTAATCAAGATTCAAACCCAAGAAGTTGATGCCAATGGTAAAGTTAGTAATATTCAAACAGGAACGTCAAGTTATAACTTATCTACAACAAGTAATGTTGGTATAGTA
>CAZTBH010000018.1:0-48484 GCA_964611845.1 uncultured Neisseria sp. | reverse complement strand
ATCGTTACTTTATCGCCATTCTCGGCAGCAACGCCTTCTGACACAACATGAGTTGCACGTTGTTTACGTAAAATATCAATAGTTGTGTCAACATCTTTATCCGATAAAACACATGTTGGTTTTTCAACTTCTTTACTCGCCAAATCGCCAAGTTTAACTTCTGGCATAACTTCAAACGAAGCAGCAAAAATGAATTCTTCACCTTCGCTGGAAGTCAAATCAAATTTAGGATATCCTACGATATTTAATTTATGCTCTACTAATTGATCAACGAATTGTTTATTTAATTGTTCATTCAAGGCATCTTCATAAGCACGACCGCCGTACATTTGCTCAACGATGTGTTTAGGCGCTTTACCTGGGCGAAAACCCTGTACTTTAGCCTGACGAGCATATTTTTTTAACTGCTCAGCCACTTGAGAATTAACAACTTCTTTACTTACATTAAAATTTACTTTGCGTTCCAAAGCGCTTACTACTTCAACAGCCATCCTAAGACTTCCTTAAAAATTAATATACAATAATCAAAGATTATATCACAGCTTTATTCCCTACGTTTAAGCTTATCCACCCTCAAGTACTAAAACAGCTTAACAGGAACTCCGTAAACAGATTTTCTAGTTTAGTTGCAGTACGATTATGACGGATTAAGTAGCATGGCATTTCACCAAAAACATACTCTGGTAAAATAGGTTGTAACTCTCCAGATTTAAGCTCTTGAATTAATAGCTCATCACATCCGCCTATAATGTAATGTCCAGTTTTAGCTAACTGAATCCCATGAATAATATTATTGATATAAACTTTTGCTTCGTGGTTAATTACAGACTGCGCGCCAGTAGCAGAATTAGTTACTGGATAACTAATGCGCAAATTACCATCCAAGCCAATTAAGCCTAGTACATTATGCGAGTTAATTTCGCTTACATCATCCAGTCTGCCATAGCGTTGAATATACTCAGCGCTTGCATAGAGCTTAAAAAATAATGTTTTTAACAAACGAATTTTACTATCTTGTGAATTTGGCATTACTGTACTCACCGCAATATTATAATCATCGCGCATCAAATCAATTTGCGTGGAAGTATAATAGAGTAATAATTTCACCTCTGGATATAAGCGCGTAAACTCGCTAAGCTTTGGTGTAATTAACTCATAAGCCAATGCAGCTGGCAATGCAACTTTTAAGGTTCCACGTACTGCTTGTTTATTTTCATTAAAATCACTAATTTTTACCTGCAATTGCTTAACTGGCGCAACTAGACGCTGGTACAATAGCTCACCTTGCTCAGTCAGCTCAAAAACCCGATTATTACGCCTTACCAAATCAACACCAAGTTCTTGCTCCAAGCTCTGAATCTTACGACTAAGTGTTACCTGACTGGTGTTGAGTAACGTTGCCGCTTTGGTATAATTACCAATCTCAACCAGTTTAATGAATAATGCTACTGTGTCATACATAAGGAAATCCTAATTTAGCTTTTAAGAGATATCTAGTTATTCGTCACAAAATCATTATCTATATCCATAAACTCATAGCTAACAAGGTCAAAAAACTTAATCTTTAAATGAATATTACGTTCCAAACAATCATAGTTTTCAAAACTATATTGACAAAATATACTTGTCTGCTCTCCATGGCATGGATAAATTAACCAAATTTCAATAAAGCCATCATGTGCTTGTTTGTTGGCACTGTACCGATGATAATATGCAAACATCTGATATAAATCGCTGGAACTTAAATGCTGTTGTTTGCTAATAACTTTCCATTTTGCATCAGCAATAATAAGATTATCTGAGCCTTTAATCTTAAAAATAAAATCTGGTTTAAGGTTAAAACATTCTCTTTGTTTATTTTCTCTAGTTACTCCATACGCTAAATAGTGTCGGCTATCTTGAAGTATTAAATTACTATATTCTTCAATGCTATTTAGCTTACTACCAACATAACTCTCAAAAAGTTTATTCATATCAAATAACAAGCTTTTTATACGGTGTGAGCCAACTTGAGTGGTAAAGCTATTTCCAGCTAAAAACACCATCGCCCACTCTAAAGCATTTTGATAATGGCTAAATATGCGACTATTCTTATTACACAGTGTATAATCAAGTTGAATATTTAGACTATTTGAAACTTCATCAAAAATAAAATATGATTTACGGATTTCTTTAAGTAAATTGGATGATTTACAAGTTTTTAATAAGTAACCCAGCGCACTCTTTATTAAACGATTCTCAGGAATATTCGGAAGATAATCATCGTATTGCATATAGTTTTTATGCTTCAAGCCATAATTTTTAGCTATATTCTGACTAACTAATAGCTTGCCTTTAAAAAAGTTTAGATTCTCTTCCCATTCAATATATTTATGTTTAATCCCTTGTTTTACAATTGAGCCAACCTCATCTAAAAACATCCAAATGAAGATATCGAGTAAATGCATTTTGGCAAAATCTAGACCTGCACTATGAATATTTTTAAAATTAGCGGTTTTTAAAGTACGAAGCATTTTCAGAACTAATTCTCGAGATTGCTTCTCTGGTATTTGTTCTTGTGGACTATCCTGCTTAGTTTTAAAGAGCTTCGGCAAAATTTCTAAAACCACTCCATCGTCAAACTGAATAATTCCAATATACTGAGTAGCTTTAAGCGCCTGCTTGCCATTATAGAAGCATGGCTTTAATAGCCACGTATCTACCGAATTATTATTTTCTGCTTTTTGATTTTCATTACACACATAGCTATAGAGCTTATTAAAATCAACATCTGATAATTTCCCACTGTCACGAACAATATAATCATGTTCAAAAATCGTAACTAATTTAGGCTTCATTAATTGCTGATTTATTCTTGATTACTTGCTTGTTCAGCTTTGATAGCATCAGCATAAATTTTAATAAATGCTTCAACTGGAAGATTGCCTTTAGCTAAGTCTTCATTTATTGTATAAATTATTTTTTCAGGTTCAATATTGACTGACTCTTTTCCACCGAATAATGTATTTGCAATATTTGTGGCACGTTGAATAAATTGATGGTCTGTATTAGTCGTTTGATTATCTGCTAATACTAAGCGAATTTTCTCCCAGTCGTCATAAAAATACTCTTGTAACAATGGGATTACTTTATTAGTAAATACTTTGTTTAATCCCACTATATTTTCTATACCAATAAAATAAGCATGACCGATTGTGTGATCACGATCATAGAGATACTCTATACGCTGATTAATTTTTTCTAACATTAATTGTGTGCTTATTCCAGTATCAGAACTATCTTTAAGCAATTCAGGTTTTGGCTGCATTTCAACAAATTCAAAACGACGACGTAATGCGGTATCCATCAAAGCAATTGAACGATCAGCAGTATTCATTGTACCGATTATATACAAATTATTTGGCACTGAAAATCTATCCCCTGAATATGGTAAAGTCACCACCATTGCTTCTTCATTACCTGCGCGTTTACTCTCCTCAATTAGAGTAATTAATTCGCCAAAAATCTTGGAGATATTTCCGCGATTAACCTCATCAATGATTAATACGTAATTTTTATTTACAGCATGCTTATCTTTGTAGTTACTTATTTCAAATATTTCTTTCCACTCTGATTCCCCATTTGATTGTCGACCTAGAACGATAGATGAAGCAGCACTTTTACTATTGAATTGATATTCTGTTTCTAAAATAAACCATTCTTCCATTTCTTTAAACTTAGCTTCTTCTAAAAATTTAGCCCTTAGTTTAGGATAGGTATACCTATCAAATGATTCGGTTGTTGCTTTTCTAACCTTTGACCCAGGTTGTAAATAAAACTTACTATCTCCACGCTGTATTAAATTTGCTTGAATATTTATAGAGGATGCATTTAGCGTGAATTTACGCTCATAATTTCCAACTAATTTATTCTGTTGAGCATCATTAATATGCTTTATAATATTTTTAAATACACCATCCACGACATCATAAATCATTTGTTCGGTTTCATTACCATGTTTACCCACTGGAATAGGTTTTATTCCTTCAACAAATTCTTCATAGCCATAACTTTGATGAAACGTAACAAACTCAATTTGCCCCGCTTCTCGATATTCTTCAAATTTTTCTTTTAGTTTTTTTCTATCGTCTTTATTTTCTTGATAAAATTGTTCATCAATTATTTCAAGCGTTTTATCTATCGTCCGATAAGTTTTTCCAGTTCCTGGCGGTCCATATAGTATTTGATTTAATGCCTTCATGTTATTTTTCCCATCTGTTATTACTACACTAGAAACTGTTCTAATTTTAGAATCATTTACAATGCCTTCAATATTTTTTGACATTTTTTCAAAATCATCTTTGGATACCAAAAAATCATCAATATTCAGGGCGTATTTTTCAATCAACTCTGCAATTTTTCTTTTATTTTCTATAAAAGTGCGCAATACGTTAGTAACTCCATCTGCACTTTCTGTAAAATTTCCATCCAGAATAGTTTTAGCATACTTTACCCGATGTTTATTTTCTTCACGTTCTGAATTTGAAAAATCAAAAATCTTTGCAAGCTCTTCACAAAATAATTTTTCATTTTCCGAAAATGAGTTGTCACAAAGTAACTCAATGTCTACTTTAGAATATATAAACGCAAGACCAAACATTCTAGTTTTATTCGCTTGAGATCCTTTTTTAAAAAGTCCTACAAATGCATATATTTCACCCTGAAAGTAAAATCCGTTTTCTAGCCGATTATTTGTATTTCTTTCTCTAAATGTAAAATATAAATTTTTAAACATCTCTTCTTGTTTTAATTTATATAGGTAGTCAAATACATCTTGATGAAGTATTTTGTTTAAGTTTTCTGCTTGCTCCGTCATTATGATCCTAGCCTCCTTAATATTACTTATTATTTTGCATATTAGTATATAATTTAACTGCCCAAAATTCTAATCTCTGGCAGTGAATCTTTTGCGCTCCATTCACCACCGCAAACTGCAAGCAAAAATAGGCTTCACTATTATCTACCACCTGCAAAGTATCAATATAAAGCATCACTTTCAGCATAATAATTTCTTAGGTTCGTCATGTAATTCATAATGATATTTTACTTTTTAGAATTAGAATACTAAATCATTGAACACATCAAAATAATTGGCAAAAGTTTTACCAACACACTCATAATTATTTATCACCACAGGGATACCCACCACTGCCAGTAATGAAAAACACATCGCCATACGGTGATCATTATAAGTATCTATTGCGATATTTGCCAAAATTTCCGCTGGTGGTGTAATGGTAATTGAGTCATTCGTATAACTAACCGTTGCACCGACTTTACACAATTCGGTATAAATTGCCAGCAAACGATCGGTTTCCTTTACTTTCCAGCTAGATATTCCATTAATCGTAGTTGTTCCTTTTGCAAATAATGCTAATACCGCAATCGTCATTGCTACGTCAGGCATATCTTCCATATTAACTGTTATTGCGTTTAATTCCTTATGCTGCACTAAAATATAGCCCTGATGGTACTCAACTTGTGCACCCATCTGAGCTAATACTTTAGCAAAGTTTTTATCACCCTGTAGACTCATTTCATCAAGATTATTGATTCTGACAGTTCCATTCATTGCACCCATTGCCAAAAAATAACTGGCAGAGCTGGCATCTGGTTCAACGGTATATTCAACAGCCTGTAAAACCTCGACTGGATAAATAGTGAAACAATTTTCAGCACTTTCCACTGTTTTAGCACCAAATATTTTGAGTAATGCCAAAGTAATTTCGACATAGGGTTTTGAAATCAGCTCATCGTAAATTTTAACTGTAATTTCTCGTTTTAGTTGTGGCAACGCCATTAATAAGCCAGTTAAATACTGACTGGAGATTTTACCACTAAGACTAATTTCAGCAACTCCATTATCTAAAAACGGACTTGTTTGTAATGGTGGATAGCCTTCATTTTCAAGGCACTCAATCTGACAACCTAGTTGGCGTAATGCATTTACCAGATCTTTAATCGGGCGCTCTTTCATCCGCTGGATTCCAGTTAAAACATAACTCCCATCTAGAACTGCTAATAATGCAGTTAAAAAACGAATTGATGTTCCTGAGTTACCCAAGAATAGTTCAGCACTTTTAACAGGTAATTTGCCGCCGCAGCCATGAATCCTATAGCTGGAGCAACCATTTGCATCCTGACGGATTTTTTCGCATTTAATGCCTAATTTAGCTAGCGCAGCAAGCATAAGCTGGACATCTTCACCGACATCAGGTACATTATGAATGGTACTGATACCTTGCGCCATTGCAGCCAAAGGTAAAACACGATTTGCAATGCTTTTAGAGCCCGGAAGGTCTAAAATTGCATTAATTGATTTAGAACTTACTGCTAGAGGTAAATTTGCTTGTTGTTTATTCATATTGCTAACTCTTAAAAATCTGATAAAAAAAGGTCGGCTTGAATTAACTTAACTCAAAAAACCAACCTGTATACTCAAACAGATTCATCGTACTGGATGGTCGTTGCCAATCTGTTCAAGTATATATTTGTCAATACTATTTTGCTCTAATTAAATTTATGCTGACGCATCCATTTAGTTGCAATCCATTTTTCGCCTTTAATTACTGGATTACCGGCGTGCAAACTCAAGGGGTCAACTTGTCCTTTTGAGTTACAATATTCAAAATAAACTGCCGATCCCTTTTTAGGAACAACACTTACACCGACATCAGGGAATGTTGTTTCGCCGCCCTGTTCAACATCATTTAGATACATCACTAAAGTAGAAACTCTTTGCCCACCAACCGCCAAATGCTGCTGACTACCTTTTAACTCATAAGGGAAAAAATCAAAATGCGCACGATATTCTGCTCCTGGCTGGTAATTCAAAATTTGAATACCCTCACCATTTTCTATTGGCCAATGCATTACCTCAGCAATACGACGGTCGAGCGTAGCAACAAACTCATTCTCACAAAGCTTAAAAAATGTTCCTGTACTGGTACGTTCAAAATGAAGTTCTTCTTTACCAGTCTCATTATCAACTACTCGTGAAGATTTCATACGACTTTGAGATAGAGCAATTAGTTGATCACACTCTTCATGCGACATCAAATTATCAAAAGTAATGATAACTGGGCGCTCAACTTTAGCACCAATAAAAACCCGTTTGTCGTTAGTGTCAATAAAACTAACATCCATTGGCACTCGTGGTGCTTCATAGATAAAACCTGATGAGGTATTATTTGCTAAAGCATTTATTTCTGTAAGCGGTCTACCATGTTGTATATCGCTAATCGCTTGTGCAGCAGCAACTAAAGGAAAGCCTTTACCAACCATTATGTTAGCTAGCATATCCACCGTGCAGCCATTTTTTAGGTTGGAGTCAATCCAATTAATCCATTCCTGACTAATTTTAACTTGTGACATTTCTAACTTCATCCTTATATTGAATAAATTAACGCTAATTCACATCGTAACTACTCACATACTTCATATTGTGGCAGCTACGGGTACATAATTAAACTGTAGTAACATCCTCGTCAATATCATTCTCGGTTTCAATCACTTTTTCAAGATCAACTAATTTTTCATCTTTACCAAGATCAATCAGTTTAACCCCTTGTGCCGAACGACCAGTTTCACGAATGCTATCTACTTTGGTACGAATTAACACACCACCAGTAGTGATAAGCATAATTTCGTCCTCATCAGAGACAAGTTTTGCCGCAACTAATTTACCATTACGCACTGACTCACCAATGGCTTTAACGCCCTGAGTACCACGTGATGCTAGACGATACTCTTCAACTGTAGTACGCTTACCATAACCATTTTCAGTTGCCGTCAATACATTAGCTTTAATATCATCAGTCGTAAGTAATGCAACTACTTTGCAACCATTACCTAGTTTAATTCCCTTAACTCCACGTGCCTGACGCCCCATGCCACGAACTTCTTCTTCATTAAAGCGCACGGCTTTACCACCATCCGAGAAGATCATAATTTCACGTTTACCATCAGTTAAATCAACTCCAGCTAAACGATCGCCTTCATCAAGATTAATCGCTATAATTCCACGACTATTTGGACGGGCAAAAGCAGCCAAATCAGTTTTCTTCACAATACCTTGCTCAGTTACCATAAAGATAAATTGATCTTCGCTAAATTCTTTTACAGGTAGAATATTAGTAATTTTCTCATCAACCTGTAATGGCAATAAATTAACAATCGGACGACCGCGAGTAGTACGGCTACCTTCTGGTAAATTATATACTTTAAGCCAGTACATCCGACCAAGAGTAGAGAAGCACAGTACATAATCATGAGTATGTGCAACGAATAAATTTTGAATAAAATCATCTTCACGCGTTGATGCTGCAGTTTTACCGCGCCCACCACGTTTTTGGGTGCGATATTCCTCTACTGCCTGAGTTTTAACATAGCCTTCTTTGGATAGAGTTACAACCATATCACGAGGCTTAATCAAATCTTCCATATCAATATCAGCAGAATCATATTGAATCTCAGAACGACGTTTATCACCAAATTGCTGTTTGATTGCCGCTAATTCATCCGCAATAATTAGATTAACCCGTTTTGGCGTATTTAAAATATCCAGTAAATCAACAATTGTGTCCATCACATCTTGATATTCTTTAGTAATTTTCTCTTGTTCTAAACCTGTCAAACGTTGTAATTGCATTTCTAAAATTGCTTGAGACTGTGCATCAGACAAGAAGTATTCTTTACCGTGTAAACCAAACTGAGGCTCAAGATTGTCTGGACGAACTTGCACCACATCGACACGTTCCATCATCGCCAGTACCAAGCTTGATTCCCAACTGCGTTCCATTAAGCGGGTTTTGGCTTCTGGACGCGTCATTGAAGTTTTGATAATCGCAATCATCTCATCAACATTGGCTAAAGCAACTGCCAAGCCTTCCAAAGTATGTCCACGTTCTTTGGCTTTACGTAATTCAAATACGGTACGACGCGTAACTACTTCACGACGATGATAGATAAATTCTTCTAAGATTGATTTAAGATTTAGTAACCGTGGTTGATTATTAACCAATGCCACCATATTAATCCCAAAGCTATCTTGCATTTGGGTCATTTTATAGAGATTATTTAAAATTACGCTGGCATTTTCACCACGCCGCAATTCAATCGCCACCCGCATCCCTGATTTATCGGATTCATCACGGATTTCACTAATACCTTCGACAATTTTTTCTTTTACTAGCTCACCGATACGTTCACATAATTTAGCTTTATTTACTTGGTACGGTAATTCATCAATAATAATTGCCTGACGATCTTTACCGATATCTTCAAAATGCGTCCGTGCGCGCATTACTACCCGACCGCGTCCAGTTTTATAGCCCTGATGAATATCTTTAATTCCGAAGATGATCCCCGCAGTTGGAAAATCTGGTGCAGGAATAATTTCAATTAATTCATCCAAAGTTATTTCTGGATTATCCAATAAAGCTGAACAAGCATCAACAACTTCACTTAGATTATGTGGTGGCATATTAGTAGCCATACCCACTGCAATCCCAGTAGTACCATTGATCAATAAATTAGGAATTCGCGTTGGCATCACCAATGGTTCATGCTCAGAACCATCATAATTAGGACCAAAATTAACCGTTTCTTTGTCTAAATCGGCAATCATTTCATGCGCAATTTTAGACATCCGAATCTCGGTATAACGCATTGCTGCTGGTGAATCACCATCGACTGAACCGAAATTCCCCTGTCCATCCACCAACATATAACGGAGCGAAAAATCTTGCGCCATCCGGACTATCGTATCATAAACTGCAATATCACCATGTGGGTGATACTTACCGATTACATCCCCGACGATACGTGCTGATTTTTTATAAGGTTTATTCCAATCATTGGATAATTCATGCATCGCAAATAATACCCGGCGATGTACCGGTTTCAATCCGTCACGGACATCAGGCAGCGCCCGTCCGACAATTACACTCATAGCATATTCGATATACGATTGCTTCATTTCCTCTTCAATGTTGATATTTACAACTTCACGGGCAAATGAAGGAATCAAAGTCGTCAGATCATTATTCATGCGTAACCTTTTCAATTTAGTCGAAATTAATCGTGTATTTTACCATATTTAGCGTTTAAAATGAGAATAAGCATAGGGGTACTCCCTATGCTTATTCTCATTTTAAATCAATCAAGCTTAACTTTTGGCAACTTCAACCATTTTTTTATTTTTTTGGTTTAGTTTACGCATGATGATTTCTGCTTCATCCAATGGAACCGTAATAAATGAGAATTTCTCCAGAATACGGATATCGCGAACTTTACGTCCCGGCGTTTTACAACTTTGGTGCAAAACATCCAATAACGCACGTGGATTCATACCATCAATTTTACCTAAAGCCACGAATAGTTTCACATTATCTCCAGATACTGCACTACGATTTTGCTCGATTTTAGCGTAGCTTTCTTCTAAGAACTCATCTTGGTACTGATGACGCAACAACGCTGCAATAATAGCTTGTGGATCATTATCCCCCAAAATTCGTTTAGCAAGAGCATTATAGCTATTGAAATCGCTCTCAGCAATAATCTCACCCAAGCAAGCTTGCAAATACTCTTCTTTAGCTTTAATAATATCTTTAATTTGTGGAACTTCTTGTTTTTTAATATCCGCTTTAGCAACTTTTTTAATGATCCCTAAACGTGACATTTCTCTTGGTGTAACAAAAGTAATTGCAATACCTTTTTGACCTGCACGACCGGTACGACCAATCCGATGCACGTATGATTCAGCTTCTTGAGGCATTGAGTAATTAATTACATGAGTTAAATTATTAACATCAATTCCGCGTGCCGCAACGTCGGTTGCAACCAAAATATTGACAATTTTCTCTTTAAATTCAGCCAAAGTTTTGGTACGTTGCGATTGAGTAATATCACCATGTAAACAATCTACTGCATAACTACGGTTTTTTAAGTGTTTAGTAACTTCATCTACTTCAACCTTAGTACGACAGAAAATAATTCCATAAAAATCTTGTTCAAAATCCAAAACGCGGCATAGTGCTTCAAATTTATCACCTTCACGAACTTCAAAATAAATTTGTTCAGTAAGTTTAGTGGTTAATTCTTTATTTTCAACTTTTAAAGTTTTAAATTTACCCATGTATTTTTTGGCAATTTGCAAAATCGAACTAGGCATAGTAGCCGAGAAAAACAACATATTTTTCTCTTGATTAGTTGTTTGCAAGATGTGTTCAATATCTTCAACAAATCCCATATTTAACATTTCATCAGCTTCATCTAGCACAAAAAATTCTAAATTATTGAAATTTAAAACTTTACGTTCCATCAAATCCATAATCCGCCCAGGAGTACCAACAATAATATCACTACCTTTACGTACATTACGCACTTGTTGCTCAATTGATGCACCACCATAAACCGCAGAAACTCTTAAATCGCGTTTACCGATCAAAGAATACATTTCTTCACAAACTTGAATAGCTAATTCACGAGTTGGCGTTAATACTACCGCTTTGATTGAACCATCTTTGGTAATACTCTCAATAATA
Organism: uncultured Neisseria sp.; assembly: GCA_964611845.1. Lineage (GTDB taxonomy): Bacteria > Pseudomonadota > Gammaproteobacteria > Burkholderiales > UBA11063 > Aquella. The sequence goes on along the minus strand of CAZTBH010000018.1, from coordinate 36,899 downwards.
GGAATCGAAAACGCGGCTGTTTTACCAGTTCCGGTTTGTGCTTGACCAATAATATTGGCTTTTTCACGTAAAAATTCAGGGATAACTAATGCTTGAATGGGACTAGGACTGGTAAAACCTTTTTCTGCCAACGCAGCAACCATTTCTTCACTTAAATTAAAATCATTAAAACTACTCATTTATACTTTCCTTTCTGAGCGTGCACTATTTTGTTCACAATTAAACAAAATAACGCGGATTAAGTATCAACAACACTGCAGAAAGAAACTCCAACAGAGCCATATTTACTCATTTCATAACGTAATTACTCAACTACCATAATATGAAGTAAGAACTAGAAACAAGGCAACGACGTGTACAGGAGATGTACACAAGGAGCCTTGTAACGACATTATTACGATATAGTATGAGTAGTTATTTCTAAAAAACACAAAAAACAGGCAGTATTCAAACCGCCTGTTACGATAAAAATCTTTTTTAACTCTAAAATTATTGTCTATGGATTTTGGTCGCGCGCGACTGTGCTCCAGCTAGAATTAAACTTTCTGCCAAATTTACATGTTTTGGCAAATTAGCATTATAAACAATCAGCTCAGCAACATCACTTGCCTGCAGTGGTTCAAAACCCTGATACACTGAATCTGCACGTGACTTATCACCATGAAAGCGCACCTGACTAAATTCAGTATTGACCGCACCTGGCAAAATCTCACTGACTTTAATCCCGTATTCAACCATCTCTTCACGCAAACTTTGACTAATTGCATGTACCGCATGTTTAGTAGCACAATAAACGCCACCTTTAGCATAAGATTCAACACCCGCAACCGAGCCAATCGTAATAATATGCCCAAATCCTTGCTTAACCATTTTTTTAGTAATAATGCGTAAGACCGCTAAAAAACCTTTAATATTGGTGTCAATCATTGTTTCCCAATTATTGACATCATCTTCAACAAATACATCCAAACCTAGCGCTAGGCCAGCGTTATTTACCAGAATATCAATTTGCTCAATTGCATCCGGTAAATGCCCAAGTGCGGTTGCAACCTGTTTGGAATTGGTGACATCCATGCCAATTGCAAATGCTTTGATTGAATACTCTGTAATTAATTCATCCTTCAGCTCTTCCAGACGATCAACCCGCCGTGCAGCAAGGATCAGATTAGCGCCCATTTTGGCAAATTCAATCGCACAAGCCCTACCTATTCCAGAGCTTGCGCCAGTAATCAATACAGTTTTACCTGCTATACGATTTTGCATTTAGTTACTTCCTTATCAATCCCAATCGTGACCATCACCAAACTTAATAGTGCTTTCATAATTTTTGTAAGCATAGCCGCCACCTAGATCCTGATACAATTGAACTATCGTACCTAACTGTTGTAGCTTACTTTGCTGTACTACCAGTGCTGCCTGATCCATCGTTACCGCATTTTGCAATAACTGAGGTTTGCTATATAAACCTCCAACAAAGCTCGACTCTGCCAAGGTGTATCCAAGTTTAGTAGCATTGTAAGCTTTAATTTGCGTATCCATGCTCACGGTTAATTGATCATGAGCTGACAAATCATTATCTACCGCAGCAAATGCTGAACGAACAATTTGTAGATAATTGTAATATGCAGCATAATATTGACCTTTAGCAGCTTCAATTTGACCATAAATTCCGAAATTCAGAATCGGCATGGTAATTGCCGCATTTTGCACCCAATAATCAGTACCTGCACCAAATAAGCCACTCAAAGTACTTGCTGCAGTACCACCTTGACCAGTTAAGCTAATCGTTGGGAAAAACATAGAGGTTGCAACTCCAATATTGGCATTCGCCGCAATCAATTGTTGCTCTGCTTGCTGTACATCTGGGCGATTACGTAATACAGTTGATGGCAAATTAGTTGGAATTACACCATAGCTATTAATATCCATAAATTTGAGACCACGAGTAATCTCACCAGGATTTTCATTCAAAAGCACACGTAGTGCATTACGAGAGGCAACGATATTATTTTTAATGATTGGAACCTGCGCCAATGCTGAATCATATTGTTGTTCATAGGTTTGTACTTGATACAGAGATAATAAACCTTCTTTATATTCTATCTTAGAGAAATCTAGCAAGGCTTTTAGATCTCTTACTAATTGTTCCTGAAGTTGTAATTGATAATCTTGTCCTAATAAGGTGAAATACCCTGTTGCAACCTGACTAATCACGCTCAAACGTACGGTGTCTTTCGCTGCGCGAACTGCTTGATAATTAGCCTCAGCGTACTGTTGCGAACGGATTTGCTGGAACACATTTAATGAATAGCTCGGTAAACCAGCAAAATTATACCCTTCACCGATGAAAGATTTATTAGAGTAAGAACCAGTAGCATTACCAGTTGGAATCCATGCAAATTGAACTTGACGTAGCTGACCTTGAGCTGCCACAATATTACCAATTGCATTTTGAATATTATTGTTATTTTTAAGCGCGCTTTCGATTAAACTATCTAAAACTGGATCTTTGAATGACTTCCACCATGCCATTGCTGGTAAGTTAGCACTCTCAGTTACCGCTAGTGTATCACGGCTTGGAAAATTCTTAGGATTATCTGTATTTGGCTGAGAATAGGTTGGACCAAATAAACCACAACCACCCAACGCTGATGCTAATGCCACCAAACAAGTTAAATTCTTAATCCGCATACGTACTCCTATTGTTTATTTTTGTTGAGCCAGCCACTAACAGTGACCTGCTCCGCCCGTGCTAAAGTTAATTCATTCGCTGGTGTATCTTGCGTTATTACTGATCCAGCCCCGATCAAACTACCGTCGTTAATATGCACTGGCGCGACCATCATTGTGCCAGAACCAACAAAAACATTATTACCAATTACAGTTTTAAATTTATTTATACCATCATAATTACAGGTAACACTTCCTGCACCGATATTTACTTTGCTGCCAATCTCAGCGTCCCCAATGTAAGTTAGGTGATTTACTTTTGAACCAACCCCGACTGTACTTTTTTTAATTTCAACAAAATTACCAATATGGGTATCTTCTGCCAATACTGTACCTGGACGAAGTCTGGCATACGGACCTACTTGCGCACCATTAGCAACTATGGCGTCTTCCAAAATCGAATAAGGCTTAATTGTAACATTATCTGCGATAGTTACATCTTTAAGTAAGCAGCCCGCACCAATTTTGACATTATTGCCCAAACTAACCCTACCTTCAAAGACGCAATTTATATCAATTGCACAATCTTTACCAGCTCTAAGGGTACCACGAAGGTCAATACGATGTTTATCAGTTAGAGTTATCCCTGCTATTAGTAGTTCGTTGGCTTGATTGAGTTGATAAATTCGCTCTAACTGCTCTAATTGAAACTTATCATTAACACCCATCACTTCATAATGATGCGGTGCCAGTATATAGTCAATCTCAACCTCTTCATTATATGCTAATGCAATTACATCAGTTAAATAATACTCACCTTGATTGTTATTATTGGATAATTTGTTTAGCCAATTGGCTAAATATTGATTAGGAAGAACATAAAACCCGGTATTGATTTCGCGGATAGCACGCTCACTTTGGCTAGCATCTTTTTCTTCAACAATATTGGTAATTGCGAATTCCGGGCTACGCACCACACGACCATAACCAGCTGGGTTTTCAACTTCATCAGTGAGCATTACTACATTATCTTGATACTTGGCAACCATTTTTTCTAATGTTGACAACTCAATTAATGGAACATCACCGTATAACACCAAGGTCAAACCATCATTATCTAAATGCGGCAATGCACACTTTAAAGCATGTCCAGTGCCCAATTGCTCAGCTTGCAAAGCCCAAATGATTCCGCTATCTGGATAACTTTGTTCAACTACTGAACGAACTTGTTCACCACCATGACCATAAACCACAATTAGTTTGCTTGGATTTAATCGAACTGCACTATCAATTACGTGATGTAACATCGGTTTGCCACTGAGTGGCTGAAGAACTTTTGGCAGGCTGGAATTCATTCGTTTACCAGCGCCTGCTGCTAAAATAACTACATTAATTGTTTGCTGCATGCAATAAACCTAAATCAACAATATTTCTAAGCACTACGAGTATAATAAAGCTGTTATTATACCTTATTTAGCCCCAACCTCCAGTGGGTTTTTCCAACTATCGCAGATAATTGTTCTAATGCATCAAAAGTTGGGCTGAATTTCGCACTCTCACCTAGTCGCAAAATGCAACGAGCGTGTAAATTGGAATAGTTAATTCTTACTGAAGCACTACCATCACTATTTAAATTTAAAATTGGTTTTAATTTTTCCCAATCTTGTTCAGATTTTAAATCTAAATCAAGCTGGCTAACTTTCTCATTCAAAACTTCATCGAGAAGCAAAATTTTATTCGCATTAACTTTAACTTCATTTCTAAATGAGTCATAAATAACTTCACCCTCAACAAAAATCAGCTCATCAATTTTAAAAAGATGCTTAAACCGCTCATAATCATCATTAAATACCACAAACTCCAGTTCACCACTGGCATCTTCAATCCGAATAAAAGCAATTTTGCCACCTTTTTTGGTCGGACGTGAACCCATATAATTGATGATTCCACCGATTAATACTTTGGGCTTAAGTTTGGCATATTTGGCATTGATGATTTCCTGAATATCTTCATCTTCAGTGTTAAATTTCGCCAAAGGATAAACTTCTAGTTTCTTAACAACATCCTGATATTCATCAAATAAACTACCGGTCAAGTAGTAACCAATTGCTTGCTTCTCTAGCGTCAGCTGTTCTTTGAGGGTAAAGGCAGGATAATCATCTAGCTTAACCTCATGGAGTGCCTGTTGATCTTCTTCGCCAGCAAAAATATCAAATAATGAACCCTGATTTTCATTCATCCGCTCTTGATCAATGAAATCAACAATCTTGCCCAAATTATTGAATAATTTGGCGCGATTAGCTTCCAATGAATCAAAACAGCCGGCTTTAATTAAATTTTCCAATGTCCGTTTATTGATAACTTTTTTATCAACCCGACGGCAAAAATCAATAATGTTCAGAAAAGGACCATTTTGCTCACGTTCGGCGACGATAATGTCAACTACATTTTGTCCCAAGCCTTTAACTGCACCCAAAGCATAACGAATTGCGTAAGTAGTAACACCGTTATGTTGGATAGCAACAGGAGTAAAACGATAAAAAGACTGATTAATATCTGGTGGCAGAACCTGCAAATCGTTATCTTTGCAATCTTGATAAAATTCATATAACTTATCAGTTTTATCCAACTCTGAAGACAGCGTAGCTGCCATAAAACAGGCTGGGTAATAAGCCTTAAGCAGTGCAGTATGATAGGAAACTACTGCATAGGCTGCGGTATGAGATTTGTTAAAACCGTACTCGGCAAACATTGCCATTAAATCAAAGAGCTTTTCCGCCAACGCTGTATCGTAACCCTTTTTAGCCGCACCAGATGTGAATATCGCACGATGTTCATCCATCTCTTCTTTTTTCTTTTTACCCATTGCACGACGTAATAAATCAGCGCCACCAAGAGTGTAACCACCAATGATCTGCGAAATCTGCATTACCTGCTCTTGGTAAACAATTACCCCATAGGTTGGGTCCAAACTTTCACGCAAATCGGGATGAAAATAATCAATTTCAGCTTCGCCTTTTTTACGTTTGACAAAATCATCCACCATCCCAGAGCCAAGTGGTCCCGGACGATAAAGTGCTAATACTGCAATAATGTCCTCAAAACGGCTAGGCTCCAGTTTAACCAACAATCGTTTCATGCCCTGCGACTCTAGCTGGAACACAGCAGTAGTATTTCCTTGTTGCAGCAGCTCATAAACTTTAGGATCATTAAATTCAGAATTTGATAAATGCAAATCAACCTGATGTAATTTGGCAATATTTTCAACCGCTTCTTGAATAATGGTTAAATTTCGCAGCCCCAAAAAGTCAAACTTAACCAGACCGATTGCCTCAACATCATCTTTGTCTAGCTGAGAAGTTTGCATACCATCAGCTAAATAAAGTGGGCAAAAATCAGATAATTTACTCGGTGCTATCAACACTCCAGCGGCGTGTTTACCAACGTTACGCGTTAAATCTTCCAGCTGCAGTGACATTTCCCATAATCGCTGTACTTCATCATCGGCATTATCTATTCGTTGTTTCAATTCAGGAAACTGAGTCAATGCATCAATTAAACCATAGCTTTTAGCCGGAGTATTCTCGATCAATTTAGAAATCGAATCACATAATCCATAAGGCAAACCCAAAACGCGCCCAACGTCTTTAATCACCGCTTTGGAAGACATGGTACCAAAGGTAGCAATCTGCGCGACTGCATCAGCTCCATATTTCTCCTGTACGTAGTGAATAACTTTTTCGCGTTTTTCCTGACAAAAGTCAATATCAAAATCGGGCATTGATACCCGCTCAGGATTTAAGAAACGCTCAAAGAGTAAGCTATAACGTAGCGGATCAATATCAGTAATTCCCAAAGAGAATGCGACTAATGAACCAGCACCAGAACCACGCCCTGGTCCAACTGGAACACCATTTTGTTTTGCCCAAATAATAAAATCCGAGACAATCAAAAAGTAACCAGCAAACCCCATTTGAATAATAGTTTCAATTTCCAGCTCTAAACGCGCCTGATAAGTGGGATAATTTTCCGTTCTGCTATTTTCGTCGGGGAACAGCTCCTTCATCCGCTGCTCTAGACCTTGATTGGATAAGAGAGATAAATATTCTTCGAGCGGTTGATTCTCAGGCGTTGCAAAATCGGGAAGGAAATATTTACCCAATGTAATTTCTAAATTACATTTTTTAGCGATCTCCACACTATTATGTAGCGCGGTTGGTAAATCACTGAATAACTCGCCCATTTCTTGCATGGATTTAAAATATTGATCAGAACCATATTTAGACTGGCGACTACCATCATCAAGCATTGCCCCATCGGCAACACATACCCGCACTTCATGTGCTAAATAATCTTCAGCTGCCGCAAATTGAACTGGATGCGTTGCTACTACTGCAACAGAACATTCTGTCGCTAATTCTAAACAAGCATTAAAAAAATCACCATCATAATGTTTTTCAGTTCGTTGCAACTCAATAAAGTAATCATCCGCAAAAATTTCTTTCCAACGGAGTACCTGTGCTTTAGCAGCCGCATAATTGCGCTGTTTGATAAATTCGGCTAAATCGCCAAATGCACCACCTGAGAGCAGTACGACATCATTTTGCACTGATTCTTGCAGCCATTCTTCTTTAATATGTGGCACATCCAAAATCTTATTCTGCACATAAGAACGACTAATCCAGTCACAAATTTGCCGATAACCAGCTAAATTTTTGGCTAACAAAATCAATTGGTAATTAAAATCTTTACCCTGAACATTAACTTCACTTCCAATAATCGGTTTAATCCCTTTTTCGCGGCAAAGCTTATAAAATTTTACCAACCCAAACATATTATGATGATCAGTTAATGCCAAAGCTGGCATCTGATTGGCATCTGCCAATTTAATTAAATTTTTAATTCTCAGAATACCTTCGGTAACTGAAAATTCACTATGAATACGTAAATGAACAAAGTCATGCATATAGTTTACAACGCCAAAAATAAGGTCTTAAAATTATTGCGTAAATTCGCCGCCGCGCTGATTAATTCAGAAGCTGGTTGATAACTAGGATGAGTAATTTCACCCCAAGTAGGATTAGGAAAGTGTTTATCATCGCTAAAACGAGGAATTACATGCCAGTGAATATGTGGAGTAACATTACCAAAGCTGGCAATATTAATTTTTTCTGGATTGAGAGTTTGACGCAAAATTTGCTCACACTTAATCACCGCTTGGTATAAATTTATATTTTCATCAAAGCTTAAATCGGTGAGCTCTTTGAGGTGACGATTTAACACCACTCGTAAGTATCCAGGATAATCGCTATCATCAACCAAAATAATTCGATATGCATCACAGTTATACAGAACTTGACCGCCACTATTCAGGCAAAAGAAACACTCGCTCATCACCGCTCCTCGTTAAGCAAATCACGCAGTAAAATTATAGTTATAATTTAAAAACTGAGTATCCTGAACAAACCCAAACTTCTGATATAACTGTTGTGCAGCAAAGTTATCCGTTGCAGTTTGCAAGCTAACCCACTCAGCACCTGTGTTTTGACAAAATACAAGACTTTGCCGAATAAGACTGCTTGCAATTCCTTGAGACCTAAATCCATCACAAACAAAAAGATCATTCAAAACCCAAGCTTTCTTGGCAGAAATCGAAGAAAATATTGGATATAGCTGTGTAAATCCTGCGAGAGTTCCATCATCATTTTCAACAATAAAAGTCACTGAATCATTATTTTTAAGCCGCTCAGAAATAAAATCTGTAGATTCGCTTAAATTACTTTCTCTGCCATAAAAACAGCGATATAGATCAAATAACCGAGCAAGCTGCTTTACATCCTCAATTGTTGCCACACGAACATTATTAATTATACTCATTATTGTAACCTTTTTTAGATTAATAATCCTTAACTGTAAGGCGTAAAATTAGCGAGTCTCACAAACAAGTAAATCTTTCAATACCCGCGCCACATCATAAGGACTTTCAAGTTCATAATCTGCGGCTACATCTGGTAACAGACCACCAACCTTAATCTTAACTATTTGGCTTAATTCTGGATGTTCAAGCACGGATAAATCATTGAAGTCATTAAAAACAAAAGCAGTTTCAGCTGGTGATACTCCAAGCGTAGCTAAAACATCTAACACTGCCGAGCCTTTATGTACCCCAGCAGTTGTAACATCAATATAACTATCATTTTGCGTCCAATTAACTCCTGGTAAATCAATATTACGCTTAACTCGAACTGATAGTTTTGCTGGCTTAATCTCATCAAACCATGCAATAAACTCACCCAAATCATCAGTAGTTCTTAAAACCATGATTTGTTCTTGCCAGTACTCAAGATTATTTGAGTACATAAAACCGCCACCCTCATCTACAGAGTAAAACAAATAGTGGAGCGCATCTAAATCAACAACTTTAAGAAAGTGTTCGATTTCGTGAGTTTGCAAATGGCTAACTTGTAAACAATCACCATTTAAGTTCACGACTCGTGCACCACCTTCGATAATTTGCGGCGCTTTAGGATTTAATAATTCTACCATCGGACTTTTTAAGACATTGCACAAGCTGCGACCAGTTGCCATTACCCAGTGAATATGTTGATTTTGTTGAATTAGCTCACCCAATTCATCCGGTAAAATATTGGGACTGACAATTGTTGAGCCATCTTTGTCCATAATTACAGCTTTAATTATACTCATTTATTACAGTTACCCTTCTCTATATCCCTAAATGGATCATTTCACCAAACGTAAATCAAGCATTAAGATTATTTTTTGTAACGAGGCTTCATTTGTCGGTAGCATATCCACCAGTTTATATCTACTAAGCGTCGCAACAAAATTATTACTTGCTTCATCAAGCACAGATTTTAGACGGCACATTCCTGTTAAAGGACAAACCAAATGCTCACATTGCACTACTTCAAAAGTTGGTTCAAAAGCAGCAATTATTTGATCTAGTGTCATATTTAGCGTTTCAGGATTAATTTTCATTCCACCATTAACGCCACGATAAGTCGTAATAAACTTTAGTTTGGCTAATTTGCTAATGATTTTAATGAGGTGATTGCGAAGAATATGAAATTTACTAACGATTTCGTCAATATTAACTAGACGAGTCTCCCCAACGAATGCCAGATAAAGCAAAACACGTAACGCGTAATCAGTTTGTTTATTTAACTGCACACTAAACTTCCTTTGCTTAAGTAACGGGCATTCGCCTGTTTAACAACTCTATTGAATTTCTGGTTCAGATTTAGGTAATCCTAAAAAATCACTTAAATCATCAATCGCTTGTTGGAAATTAATTACTTTAATGCCGTGAATACCCAATGATTTAGCCACCGCAACATTAATTTTATTATCATCCAAAAATATACAGTCAGCAGCCGCTAAAGAATGTTTATCTAATAAAAACTCGTAAATCTCGGGATCAGGTTTGGCTAATTTAATATGTGATGAAATAATGATATCATCAAAAAGATGCCAAAATTTATGCTCTTCAAATAAAGATTGGAAAATTGAGCTTGGCATATTACTCAGAGCATAAACATTGTATCCCAATTCTTTTAACTGTGCAATCAAAGCCACCATTTCAGGAATCGGACGTAAGGCAATAGCAACGTTCTGCAATAAAGCTTCAATTGCGGTAATTGAACAATCAACATTCAAAGCCATTTGTTCTTTTAATTCTTTGGTCGAAAGCAATCCCTGATCATAAGCCTGCCACTCACGCGAAAGAAAAGTTTTTGCCATCATTGCTTCCATGTTTGAAACACTGAAAACACTACGTAAAATATGCTCAGGTTGCCACTCTAAAACCACATTACCAATATCAAAAATTACATTCTTCACTGCTTGCGTCATTTTGCACACTCCTAATTAGTTTATACACACGACATCGCTTAACTGTTTAGCGTAAGCGTTCCAAAAAACCTTCCAATTCATCGACAGAGCTATAATTAATCGTAATTTTACCGTGTCCGCCACGATTATGTTTTATTCCCACTACCATGCCAATTTTATCGGCAATACTTTCTTCTAGGCGAGAGATATCTGGATCTTTACGGACTACTTTAATATTATCTGCACCATATTTCAGTTCGTGCAAGATTTTAGCAACTTTATTTTCTACTTCTGCAGTAGTTAATTTCTTGGCAATAATCTCTTCTGCCAACAATAATTGGTTTTCTTCTGAAAGTGGCAACAAAGCACGGGCATGCCCCATATCAAGCTTACGTTCCAAGAGCATATCTAGTACTTGTGTAGTTAGATTCAATAAACGCAGAGTATTAGAAATATTACTTCTTGACTTACCAGTTACCTGGGCCAAAGCTTCATGAGTTAGACCAAATTCATCAATCAACCGACGGTAACCTTGCGCTTCCTCGACAATATTCAAATCTTTACGCTGAATATTCTCAATCAACGAAACAGCTAGAGCCTCTTCATCGCTAAATTCACGAATAATTGCTGGAATACTCTCAAGACCTGCAATTTGCGATGCGCGGAAACGACGTTCTCCAGCAATCAGCTCATAGCACTCAGGTGCGATTTTCCGTAGTACAACTGGTTGAATTACACCATTATGACGAATTGAATCCGCTAATTCTTGCAATTCTACTTCATCAAATACTTTCCGCGGTTGATATTTGCCGGGTTGAATTTTAGTTAGTGAGATGTCACTAAGTTGATTTAGTAACGCAGTTGCGTCATTGGAAGCTTTCGCTGTACTATCTTCTACGTCCAAATTAATTTTTGATGCTGATAATAACGCATCTAAGCCTTTACCTAAGCCTGTTAACTTTGCCATTTGCTCTAACCACCATAAATAAAACATTTTACCAATTGCTCACACTAATACAAGCGCGTAACTAATTATCACCATCAATTATTCATTTCACGCAAGCGCTTTATTAATTCACGAGCCATTCGAATATATGCCTGTGAACCAACTGCTTCAATATCCAAAGCAACTGCTGATGTACCATAACTTGGCGCTTCAGCTAATCTCACGGTGCGGGGGATTGAGACATAAAATACCTTATCGTCAAAATACTCTACCAGCTGTGCGGATACTTGCAATGCCAAATTATTACGTTTGTCATACATGGTACGTAAAATTCCAAGTAACTCGAGTTCAGGATTTAATTTCGCTTTCATTAGTTTAACAGTATTAAGCAAATCAGTTAACCCTTCCAATGCATAATACTCACACTGAATCGGAACTAAAACATAATCCGCGCTACTCAAAGCATTTAGTGTCAACAAACTCAATGATGGTGGACAATCAATCAAGATTAAATCATATTTTTCTTTGACATTTTGTAGAGCTTGCTTTAAACGAAATTCACGTTCTGCCAAATCAACTAACTCAATCTCAGCGCCCGCCAAATTACGATTGGATGGTAGTAAATCAAATTTGCAGCTCTCGGATTTCACAACCGCATCTTCCAAGGCAACATTATTGATTAAAACATCGTAAACACTATGTTTCAAATTATTTTTGTCAATTCCGGCACCAGTAGTAGCATTGGCTTGTGGATCTATGTCTATCACCAAAACTTTCTTACGACTTTGGACTAATGCAGTGGCTAAATTAACAACTGTAGTGGTTTTACCAACCCCACCCTTTTGATTAACTACAACTACAACATTTTTCATCTACGTTTCATCTCTATCAAAAATCGTTTTGCGTCTAAATAGGGTACATTTAATTCAATTTGGCGACAAGCGAAGCCATCAATTTCTTTCATTTCATTAAGTCCACGCTCGGCTTTCATTGCCAGATAAAGCCCGTTATCCGCAATCAAATGTTCTGTAAGCTGAATAAATAACGCCAAATCAGCAAATGCTCGTGAAGTAATAACTGTAAATAACTCATCAGGTGTATATAACTCAACGCGTTTACAAACTACGCTTAGGTTACTCAACCCAAGTTCAATTTTTACCTGTTGTAAAAAAGCACTTTTCTTACTGTTACTATCCAAAACCGTAATCTTGGATTCTGGCAACATAATAGCTAAAATAATTCCCGGTACGCCCATTCCACTGCCAACATCAAGCACCCGTGCATTTGCCGGAATATGTGCAACCAAGCTCAAGCCGTCAAGCAAATGCTGAATAATCAGCTCACGAGGATTGGTAATCGCCGTCAAACTATAAACTTTATTCCAACGTAATAAAATATCTTTATAGCTAATTAATTGTCTTAGTTGGTTCTCAGTAACACTCAACCCCAACTGTGTAATTCCATCAACTAATAATTCGCTTAATCGATTATCATTCATTGACGACGACTCCAGTGCTCTACGCTATCGCCACTGACATAAAAAGGTTCATTGGAATAAGCAAACAAAGCATAATCACCGGCAGAATTACCATAGGCGTAACTATAGCTGAAAGATAAATGATTATCCGCCAGAAATTGCTTAATTCTGGTTACTTTTTCCCTACCGTAACAGTTACGTGTTTGTAAACAGCCAGTTACGCGATTACGCTCATTAATATCAAGTTCAGTAGCAATTACATAATCTAATTTATGCAAACGCGCCCAATAACGAAGATAGACACCTAAATTAGCACTAACCAAAACTAAAGTATGACCGTGCTCGCGATGCCACTCTAATTTTGAGTAAACAACTGGCTTGAGATATTTATTCAAGCGAGTCAGCGCGAAATTCTTGGCTTTTTGTTCAAGAACATAGCTTTTCATCCCTGCAATAACACGCTGTAAAGTTAGTTGCTTGGCTGTCTCATTATTGATAAGGCGTAAACCATAACGGATCACTATTGGTACTAAACTGGGAACACAGCACAGAAAACGCCAAATTCCGACAGCATAGATTAAAAATGGAACCAGCGTATCCCGATCGGATAATGTCCCATCAAAATCAAAATATGCGACAATTTGTCGTCCTTCCTGCATCTTAACGATCTCCCATACTTGCCAATAATTCGGCTTGGTGCTCGGCAATCAGTGCGTTGGTTAATTCATCCAAATCGCCATCCATTATATATTCTAGTTTATAGAGGGTTAAATTAATCCGATGATCTGACATCCGTCCTTGTGGGAAGTTATAGGTTCTAATCCGTTCAGATCGGTCTCCCGAACCAACCAAACTCTTACGCTGAGCTGATTCTTTGGCTTGCTGCTCACGAATTTGCGCGTCTTTAATTCGAGTTGCTAATAATGATAATGCACGCGCTTTATTTTTATGTTGTGAACGATCATCTTGGCACTCAACCACAATCCCTGTCGGTAAATGAGTAACGCGAATTGCTGAATCAGTCTTATTAATATGTTGTCCACCAGCACCGGATGCGCGGAAAGTATCAATTCTAAGTTCAGATGGATTAATTTCAACCTCAGCAACCTCATCCGCTTCGGGCATAATTGCAACTGTACAGGCTGAAGTATGTACCCGACCTTGCGACTCGGTAGCAGGAACACGCTGCACCCGATGCGCACCGGATTCAAATTTTAAGCGTGAATAAACGCCGCTACCCATGATTTTAGCCACTATCTCTTTATAACCACCAACATCAGACTCAGCAGAAGAAACTACCTCAACTTGCCAGCCCATGCGCTCCGCGTAACGAGAATACATGCGAAATAAATCACCAGAAAATAAAGCAGATTCATCACCACCAGTTCCAGCGCGAATTTCCAAATAGACATTCTTATCATCATTGGCATCTTTAGGTAACAGAAGCTTTTGTAAATCAAGCTCAAGTTCTTCCATTTTGGTTTTTGCTGCTGCCAATTCGCTTTGGGCAAATTCTTTCATCTCAGGATCAGATAATAATAATTCTGCAGTTTCCAGATCTTCAGCACATTTGGTATATTCAGCAAATTTTTCCACTACTGGAGTCAGCTCAGCATACTCACGATTTAAACGAGTAAACTCATTCATATCATTAGTTACTTCTGGCTGCGATAATAAGCTGGATAATTCTTTTTGACGCTCACCCAATATCGTTAATTTATCAATAACACTTTGTTTCATTAAATACCTCTAAACTTCCAAACCATATAAATGTCCGAGCAAGTTAACCAAATCATCTTGCTGCTGCCCGCTACTGGCACATATATTTACCGTTGGATTATGTAATAAACGATTAGTAAGTTGCACAGATAATTGCTTTAACACCTCACTCGGTGACTCACCATTTAATAATTGTTTTTCTGCTGCTGCCAAACTCTCTAATCGAATCAACTCTGCTTGCTCACGTAACTTACGAATCAGAGGTGCAAAACCACGTTTACGCAACCACGAATGATAATCCTCTAACTTAGCGGCAATAATTCCCTCCGCTTCTACTGCGGCAAATTTACGTTTTTCAAGACCAACATCAACTAATTTGGCAATATCATCAACGGTAAAAAGATGAATGTTTGCATGCTGTTTTAGCCCACGTTCAACCAGTAATGGCATTGATAAATCAATAATCAGTTTAGCATTATTCTGGCTAATATCTCGCTGCAACATCGCTTCAGTTAATAAAGGAGAATTGCTCGCACAACAAATAACTACTGTAGCATAATCATTGATTACATCAGCTAAATTAGAAAGTGAGTCAACTGAGGCACCAATTTTTGCCGCAACCAAGCCAGCATTGGTAACGCTGCGATTAACTACCAATTTATCACCTAAATCCAGATACACAAAATGCGGTGCAATTTGTTGCATCATTTGCCCAGCACCAATAAATAGCACGTTGCGATTAGGCAATTTGTCTAAATACGCCGATACATAATCAACAACAGCGTGCCCCATCGAAATAGCAACATTATTAATTGCAGTATGATTGCGAACTTCTTTTTCGACTGCTAATGCCATCTGAAATAACCCAGACAAATTGCTACCTAGCGCAGAATGTTCATGAGCAATATCCATGGCTGATTTTACCTGCGCAACAATCTCAGTTTCACCAAGTACCATTGACTCCAAACCAGAAATCACGCGAAATAAATGATGTGCACACTCCTGCCCCTGATAGACATAACTGTGCTGACGAATAGTCCTAGGGCAGACATTATGCATATCACATAAGGCGTTAATCACAAAATTAATATCATTGGCAATGCAATATAACTCAGTCCGATTACACGTTGAAAGCAAGACAACTTCTTTAACGATTCCAGAATTTATCAAGCGTTTTAAAACTAACGGAACTTCTTCGCTGGCAAAAGCCAGACGGTCACGTAGTTCAAAATCTGCGGTTTGGTAATTCAAACCAAAAACTAAAGGTTGTAACATAAAATTCTTATTTGTAAATTATTCCAACTATACTCGTTGTGCTCACAATTCTAGCAATCACTTAGAGTCTATACATAAAATCTCAACTTCGGAGCATTCAAAGCATACTGAAATATAAGGCTATTTATTAGGTTTAATATTGGTATTGATATCTTGAATAAACTTATCGTTAATACTACCATCCAAGTAGCGTAACTGAATTCGTGCCATAAGATACTGATAACGCGATTGCTGATAAGTCTGGAATGTTTGGTAATAATTTTTTTGTGAATTTACCAAATCAACACTATTACGCACTCCAACCTGATAACCAAGCTGATCCGAATCAAGCTTGGTTTTAGCTGATTTAAGTGCTGTCTGTTGCGCTTTAACTAAGCCAACACCATTGAGTACCTGCCAGTAACTATTACGAATATTTTGATCAGTTTGTCGCTCAACGCTCACCAATTGCTGCTGAGAGGCAACATAGGTAGCACGTGCTTGACGAACCTGAGCATTAACACTACCACCAGAATAAATCGGTACATTTAATTGCAAACCTACTCCACCATTTGCATAACTAGATAATGGAGTTCCAGGTACGCTAGTTAACTGTTGTACTTGCGCTGCTGTAGCATTGGTATTATCTAACCCTCCAGTATCTTGATACTGATAAGTTCCATTCACATTCAAAGTAGGTAAATGTCCAGATATTGCAATATGAACATCTTGGTTTGCCATTTCAACCTGCTTCTGTGACACCTTGATATTTAAGTTACCCGACTCTCCCATTTGCGACCACTTATCCGGACTTTGCGGATTTGGAGTAACTAATTTAAGATCATCAACAACTGGTTGAATTTGTTCAGGATCCAAGCCTGTGATATTTTGAAAAATATTTTTTTTATAAATCAAATCATTGGTCGCCTGAATCTCTTGTGCAGCGGAAGAATCATAACCAGCTTGCGCATCATTCACATCAGCAATCGTAACCGTTCCAACTTCAAATGATTTTTTAGCCTGATTCATCTGCTTCTCAAGTGCTTCTTTAGTCTTGGTAATTGAGAGCAAAGTATCTTGTGCATAAAGCACATCCATATAAGACTGTGCAACCGTTACAAGTAATTGTTGCTTAGCATTTTCAAGCTGTAAATTACCAATTTGAGCAGAATATTGCCCTTTAGAAAAAGTTGAGAACTTACTCCAGTCAAAAACCACCTGCGTCAACTGTGCAGAATAAACTGGTTGGTGATAATAAGCTTCAATTCCACCTTGGTTGAAATAATTTTCAGAAAGGCTTGCCGAACCACTAATTTGCGGCAGCAATTTACCCAATGCGATGTTTTTCTGTTCAATAGTCGCGTCACTACTGGCAATTTGCTGTAAATATGTGGCATTATAGCTCAATGCCTGCTGATAGGCATAAGCTAAATCATAAGCAAACACTTGAGTAAAACTGCCACTAAACAATAGAACACTTAATAATTTTTTCATACGTTAACTTCCTCTTTTTGGGGTTTACTCACCTTAAATGCCCACGCATACAAAGCGGGAAGAAATACCAAGGTTAACAGTGTGGCAACAAATAAACCGCCCATTACCGCTACTGCCATTGGACCCCAGAAAGCACTACTAATCAAAGGAATCATCCCTAAAATAGCTGCGGCGGCTGTTAGCATAATCGGTCTAAAGCGTCGCACTACCGATAGTTTTACAGCGTCGTATGGAGTATCACCATTTTTGATATCACCTTCAATTTGATCAATTAAAATTACCGAATTACGCATAATAATTCCAAGTAAGGCAATTACGCCTAACAATGCCACAAAACCAAATGGAGCATGTAACATAATCAATGACAAAGTTACACCGATCATCCCAAGCGGAGCCGTTGCCAAAACCAATAATGAACGTTTAAAGCTATTTAACTGTAGCATTAGTAAGGTAAGTACAATTAAGAACATTACTGGATATAACGCAGCAATTGGAGCTTGTGCTTTTTGCGATGATTCAACCCCACCACCCATCTCGATATGATAGCCAAGAGGAAGAGTTTTCTCCAACTCTTTCAATTTAGGATAAATTTTGCTCGCAATATCATTACCCTGCACACCAGCAACAACATCAGAACGAACCGTAATTGAAGGTACACGACTTCGGCGATATTTTAAACTTGGTTCAGTAATAAAGACCGCTTTAGCAATCTGTCCAACCGGAACAAAAGCGTTACTTGCAGTTTGAATCATTAAATTACTTAAATCACTCGGCTGGGTTCTTTCAGACTTATTTAATTCTGCGACAACTGGAATATACTCATCCCTGTCCAAATAGTAAGTCATCGTTGAACCTGACAATAAAGTATTCAACTGCTGCTCTAACTCACTTGATGAAAGGCCAATTTCCTGAGCCTTATTTTGATTAACTTCAAGTCGAATTGATTTTAAATCGTCACCCCAATTATTATTAACATTTTTAGTGTATGGATTTTGCCTTAAAATACTTTCAACTTGTTCAGAAATACCCAATAACTCCTTGTTATCCGTTCCTGATATTCTGAACTGGATAGGATAACCAACTGGAGGACCAAGCTCCATTAGCTTAACTCGATAACTAACATCAGGATATTTGGTTGCTAAAATCTGATCCAAGTGTTTTGCAACTATTTCACGATCTTTGCCACCTTTGGTCATAATCAAAAGCTGGGCAAAATTTGTATTTTCCTGTTGCACATCTAAAGTTAAAACGAACCTTGGGGCACCAACTCCGATAAAGGTAGTGACTGCCTCAACACCACTTTCTTTCAACACCAATTTTTCAAAGCTACTTGCCTGCGACTCTGTATTATAAATTGACGATGAGTACGGCAACCACATATCAACTAAAAGTTCAGGTCGATCTGAAGCTGGGAAGAACTGCTGGGCTACAAATAAGCGGAAAAGAACTAGTGACAGTATGAATATACCAACTGTTCCCAAAACTACGCTTCTTTTAAACTTAAGAACTACATCTAAAAAGTCTTTAAATTTATTATATAGCTTGGTATCAAACATGTCTTTGCCTGCGTGAGCAGCTGCCATTTTCCGATATTTCTCAACAGGTAAAAGATGAAACCCTAGGTATGGCGTAAAGATCACCGCAACAAACCATGAGACTATCAATGAAATAGCCACTACAGAGAACAATGAAAAAACATACTCACCAGTAGTTGAACTATTTAATCCAACTGGTAAAAATCCGGCAACAGTAATTAAAGTACCAGACAGCATCGGAAAAGCTGTTGAAGTATAAGCGTAGGTAGCAGCCTCAAATTTATCCATACCCTCTTCAAGCTTCTGTACCATCATTTCTACTGCAATGATTGCATCATCGACCAAAAGTCCCAACGAAATAATTAATGCACCAAGTGAGATACGCTGTAAATCGATCTTTAACATCATCATGATGATAAATGTAACCGATAATACCAATGGAATAGTAATCGCAACAACAATACCTGTCCTAAAACCTAAACTTACGAAACTAACCGCTAATACAATCAATACAGCTTCAATCAAACTCTCAACAAACTCCTCAATTGCTTTATCAACCACATGTGGCTGATCTGATACTACATACTCGTTTATTCCAACTGGTATTTTATCTTTAATACTCTTGTATTTATCTACAATATCTTGACCACTACCGATGACATCAGCATTATCTTTTAACACTACACCCAGAAGAATTACTGGTTGTCCATTATAATGAACCTTAGTTGATGGAGGATCAACAAACTGGCGCTTAACATCAGCAATATCACCAAGCCTAAAAATTTTACCATTGACGGCGATTGGCAAGCTCCTAACTTCTTCGAGGTTTTCAAAGTTACCAGTTACTCGCACTTGAATTTCATCACCATTGGTATTAAAACTCCCTGCTGAATTAACCGCATTTTGATTTTGAATTGCGCTTAGCACCTGATTTAGGCTGACACCTAAAGTTGATAACTTACTACTATTGATATTAACCGTAATTTGTTCAGTCTGAGTTCCAATCAAATCAATTTTTTTCACACCATCAACAGAAAGTAGCTCCCGTTTAACACCCTCAATAACTCGACGTAATTCCTCATAATTGTAACCAGTTGCCTGAAAAGCAAAAATATTACTGTAAGTATCACCAAATTCATCATTAAATGCAGGTCCAATAACCCCAGGTGGTAAGGTCGACTGAATATCACTAATTTTTTTACGTACCTGATACCAAGAGTCGGTTACATCACGCCCGCGAATAGTATCCCCTAACTCAACGGTAATAATTGCGGAACCGGGCCTGATTTGTGAAGAGGTATTATCTAACGTTGAAAGTTCAAGAAGCTTTTTCTCAATTTTATCAACTACCTGATCTTCCATTTGCTGCTCGGTCGCACCTGGCCACTGAACGGTAATTACCATGGATTTAATCGTAAAATTAGGATCTTCACGTTGATTTAAGTGAGTATAACTATAAAAGCCCGCAATAAATAACAGGATTAGAAAGTATTTAATTAGCGGTTGATTCCTTAGCGCCCATGCGGAAAGATTTATATCTTTAAGTGCCATATATAGTGTTACCTCGGTGACTTGATATGAATAAAGCGTATATTATAACAGATAATAACACCCAATTAATATCTAAGTTTTGCACTCAAAGCTACCTGAAACAACTAACTATAAGTATTGAATATCTCATTCAATCAATATGATGAGACCTACATAATCATCCAATTTGAAAATTTTAATAACTAGTATATTCTAATTATATCTAAATACGGTATAATTAGGTATATGCTTATGCAATAGATGTGCGATAGATGCTGCATGTAAATAACTAACGAGGAATAGATGAAGAAAATAAAAGCATTGGGATGGTTAATCATATACTTACCGCTAGCAAATGCAAGCAATACAGTTGCTTGGTCAAGTGCCAATCAGGCCTACAACCAAGGAAATCTAACAACTTTAGCAAGGCTCAGTCAGACATACCCTAACGATCAGGTTATTACTTATTTAAATGCAGCAGCCAATTTAAGCAGAACCAATCCTACAGCCGCGCTTGAATTTGTTCAAAACAATCCAGAAAACTTTTTCCGTACGGACTTAGCTCACCAATTACTTAGTTATTATTTCAATAATCAAGCTTGGGATAATTATTTAGCTATCTATACACAAATGGAATCAAGTCAAATCAATACCAATGAAACTTGTGGCTATGATATCGCCAACTTTGCCTTAGGCAAACAACAAGCCAGTCAGAGCGACTTTAATTATTTAATAGCGAATAAAATGCCTTTGTGGTGTATTTCGTTGATCGCTTCTAAATTAAATAATGGAAGTCTGGATAAAAAATTACTTACTCCGTTTTTGTATAGCTTGATAAATAATGATCAAACCTTTCAATTTAATCAACTGGCAGATAATTTAAATTATGGCAAAGTAAATTTTTCATCAGGAAGCTCAACAAGTAATCCCTCAAACAAATATCAAATCGTCTATCGAATTGTAAATTTAGCCGTAAAAGATCCACAGCAAGCCTATAATGAAACAGCAAAAGCAAATGTCGATCAATTTACCAAAGAATATCTCTACAATCAAGTCGCTGCCAACTTAGCCATTAAACAATATTTTCAAGACTCACTAACTGCAATTGAAAATGGTAATAATGACTTTCTTTCAGATGATGAATATGAGTGGCGGGTACGAAGCTATTTAGCAGTGAATAATTGGAGCAAGGTTTATGCAACAATTAATATGATGCCCATAAAACTGCAAAATAAAAATTCATGGTTATATTGGAAAGCGTATGCTGCCGGGAAATTGGGGCAAAAAACAACAGCACAGGAGGTATTACAGAAAATTCCAGCTAACTACAGCTATTATTCATTACTCGCACAATCTGAGCTACGTACACCATTAAATCCACAACGTTCAGTTACTCAAAGTGCGGGCAGTGATGCTGAAAAAGCTAAAGAAATTCAACTTTCTTTTGACTTATATCAAATTGGTAAACAAATTAATAGTACCACCTTCGTACGTATGGCAACTCAAAGCCTAAAATACATTATTACATCCAGTAATGATAGTGAGATTGCATTAATTAGTAAAAAAGCCATGGATTTAGGATGGATGGAAATGAGTATCAATGCAGCGAACAATCTTGCCCAGCCTGATGCTAGCCTGAGTTTTCCATTAATGTTTAGCCAGCAATATAAAAAATATAGTGAAATCAATGGGATTGACATGAGCTTTTCAATGGCAGTTACGCGTCAGGAAAGTCGTTTCAACCGTAATGCACTTGCTTTTGATGGCGGAGTTGGGTTAATGCAAATTATGCCGGCTACTGCATCGTATATTGCCAAAAAAATCGGTTCAGATAATTGTTATAAAAATTATGAATGTAACATTAAGTTTGGTTCTTGGTATCTGGGACACCTTAATAATAAATTCGGCAATAATTTAATCTACGCCAGCGCTGGTTACAATGCAGGTCCGGGACGCGCTCACCGCTGGCAGCAAGCTTTTCAAAACATGGACAATCGTATACAGATCGAATTAATTCCATTTAAGATTACCCGTGATTATGTCCAAAAAGTATTAACCAACAAAGTTGTGTATGATGCTAGACTGAATAACAGTCCTAAGGTAGACATATTAAAGTACTTAAACCAAATTAACAAACAGGATAGTACATTCATTGTAGATGATGATAATAATTTAGGCGACTCAAGTGGTCAAACGCAATAACCAACTGACGGTATACCCGCAGTCTTTGATTCTTGGATGCGAAGGATTGATAAAATATATGACGCAGTTCAGTCAACGCTACATAAGGAGCTTTCCTTGAAATCCGTCAAAATCCAGGATTCAAAAACGATGAGTATATACCGTGTAGGTGGCTATGTTCGAGACAAATTATTAGGAATAAAACCACATGATTGTGACTATGTTGTAACCGGAAGCTCCCCAGATGAGATGCTAGAACTGGGTTATACTCAAGTCGGTAAAAGTTTTCCCGTATTTCTTCATCCTCAAAGTAAAGAAGAATATGCTTTGGCAAGAATGGAAAGAAAAATTGCACCCGGACATACTGGATTTATCACTAACAGCAGTAAGGAAGTAACCCTCGAGCAAGATCTGTCCAGACGTGACATTACAATAAATGCAATTGCTGAAGATGCAGAAGGTAGAATAATTGATCCATTTAACGGAGTACAAGACCTGCGAGAGCATGTTATCCGTCATGTGTCACCTGCATTTAGTGAAGACCCATTGCGCATTTTGAGAGTAGCCCGTTTTGCTGCACGCTTTAATTTTGACGTTGCAAATGAAACCATTGAGTTACTAACCAGCATGGGTATCAATCAAGATGGGTTAACGTTAAGTCGTGAACGAATTTTAAGTGAACTGGATAAAGCTCTAAGTTATAAATATAGCTCGCGTTTTTTTAATATATTAATTGAAACTAAAAATTTAAGTGTGTTCTTTCCTAATCTGGCTAAAGCCATAGGCGAGCAGAGTCAGCAAAAAATACTGATTTCCACTTTAGAGCAGCTTCAAGATATCAAAACCAAATACTTAGCATTGGCATACATACTTAGTGTCAGTTGTCTACAGCAAAAAGTCAATGAATTTGCCAACGACAAACAAACTCTTAACCTAATGAAACATGCCATTCCCATTTTTGAATTCTTGGCTCATACAATAGATAATAACTTCACCAATGAACAACTTCTTGACTCACTTAAGAAAAGTAATGCATTGCGAGATAATCAACAATTTGCACTTTTATTACGATTAATTTCTGAGTTACCCAATTTTCAAAATGAAATATCTCGTTTAAACCTTGAATTTTTGAAAAAAATATCGTTAACATTGACTCAGTTAGATTTTTCCGATCTTGTAAACAGTACATCATTAAATCAAAACGTTGCTCGTGCAGTTTATGCTCGTCAATTATTGACAATCAATTTAGTTAGGACAAATTATGGCATCTAATACTTACATTGAACATATAAGCTTATTATTGGATATATTATTAATTGTCGGTGTTATAGCCTGTTCAATCAGCGGATGTCTAAGAGCAATTGATTCAAAAATGGATATTACCGGAGCATTATTGCTAGCTTTTGTAATTTCAAATGCAGGAGGAACATTTCGGGATTTAATTTTAGGAACTACAGTTTTTTGGATTAATAACCATCTATATGTATGGCTAAGCCTTGGAGTTGGGGCAATCACCTATATAATATTTTACTTAAATCCTAAGCTATTAGCCAATCGCAGATTAACACAATTAGTTCTTTTATCTGATGCTATTGGATTAGCAGTATTTTGTTTAGCTGGTGTTGAAAAATCATTCATAATGGGTCAGAATTTTTATATTGCAATTATTTTAGGTATCTGGACTGCTGTTGGAGGGGGCGTAATCGCTGATGTAATCGCAAATCGTGTACCATTAGTATTCTCCAGTGAACTATATATTACGGTATGCTTCTTGGGTGCTATTTTATATATCGTTTTGTCAGGTTTTATGTTCCAAGAGCTTGCTGGATTTATTGCAGTCATTTTTATGGTTACGCTCAGAATGATGAGTGTTAAATATCATTGGAAACTACCTATTATCAATGCTTAAGACAAATTTTCCATACAAATGTCGGATTTTGACACATGTTTTTTAATCAACCATTTCAACATGTTATGCCTTTTAATCTTTTTTTTGCAAAATTGGGTTTGACAGCATTAACCAGCTTTGGTATAACTACGTCTGTATATATACTAATTTTAATCTATTTATTGGAGCTTTTTATGAATAAGGCAGAATTAATTGAAGCTATCGCTACTAGTGCAGATATCTCTAAAGTTAAAGCTGGTGAAGCAGTTGATGCATTTGTAACGAGCGTTACTGCTGCATTAAAAAAAGGTGAAACTGTGACTTTGGTTGGTTTTGGATCTTTCTCTACGGCTGAAAGAGCAGCACGTGTTGGTCGCAACCCTAAAACCGGTAAAGAGATTAAAATCTCTGCTACAGTAACGCCTAAGTTTAAACCAGGCAAATCTTTGAAAGAAGCTGTAGCGAAAAAATAATCGTAATTTATAAAAAAGATGCTGTGAATTACAGCATCTTTTTTATTTCCTTATATCTTATTATCTGATTAAGTATGCTAAAAATTAAAAATCTTCTTATTCTACCGATCATAGCCCTAACTAGTGCCTGCTCTACCACCGACTCTAGCTCTGCATATAGCCGCAGCCATAAAAGCACCAGTAAAAAATCTAGCGTACCCAAGGTACCACCCAAAATAGTTCCCGGTGGGACTGGTGACAACTGGCGTTATCTGGGAAGTAGCGAAGATGGATTAGTTGGTAGTGAAATCAATGAATCAAGTATTAGTAATGGTAGTACAAATAAGTTTCAAGATCGTAAAACTATTGTTGATCAATCTAAATTTAATTACCAAAACCTAACACCAAAATATAAATACAACCTCTCTTGGTGGCGAATTGATTGTGCACAAAAACAATATGTTATTGACTCTAGCAGCATTTACGATGTTTATGGAAACTTAATCAAAAACTATTATTTTAATAGCGACTGGAGCAGCATTAATAGTGGCTCTATAGTGGATAAGCAATACAATTACATTTGTAAAGGCGATGGACGCAACATTGGCTACTAAACATGATGGGATTGCTTATATTTGTGACGATAAAACAAAACAATCTTTACCATTATAGTCAGAAGCAATAAAAATAATATTCCACCAATAACTGGATAGTTTGCATAGCGCTGATAAGGCGTCGTACCAATTACCCCTTGAACGTAATCAATCAACACCCCTGATTCAAAATCAGGAAGACGCGACTGAATTTCCCCATTAGGTTTAATAATGGCACTACTACCAGTGTTGGTACCTTGAATAAAGTAACGCTGATTCTCTAAAGCTCGTGCTTGTGACAACTGAAGATGTTCGTCTTTCGCGTGAGTATTACCAAACCACACCATATCGCTAATATTTGCCATAATCGTGGCGTTAGCAGCACGAGCAACTAGCTCATTGGCAAAACCATTCTCATAACAAATATTAAAAGCTATTTTCTGATTGGCTAAAACAAACGGAGCCTGATTCAAACCACCGCCGCTAAATCCAACCATCGGTAGGCCAAACAGGTGGTATAAGCCACCCCAAAGCTGTGGAAATGGTGTGAATTCACCAAAGGGAACCAAATGCGTTTTAGCATAATAAGGATGACCTGGCTTACTAACCTCAACAGCAGCACTGGCATAGTCACCAGCGCTATTAATGATCTGAGGCATACCAATCACAAGCTCCGCACCATTGGCTTTAGCCAGTGCAGTTATATCATGCAAGTAATAAGGAGGTAAATTGTTTTCAAAGATTGGAAAAGCCGTTTCAGGCAAAATAATTAAATCAGCTTTAGTTCGAGCAATAAGCTTGGCATACATATCCAGATTACGCAGAAATTTGCTACTATCCCATTTTGTCTCTTGGTCAATATTCCCCTGAACTAAGGCAACTTTAATTTGTCGCCCATATGGTTTGGTATATTGCTGATTATTAAGTCCATAGCCAATAATTGCGAGTAGCATAAAATAAACAATGGAGAAACGCAGTCCCCGCGTAATTTGCGGTGTATTACCCAATAAGTTTTGACGCTTGTAGATTACGATAAATAAGAATCCAATTACACTCAAGCTCAGCCATGAAACACCATAAATCCCTAATACAGGAAAATAGCCACTCAATAGATGATTGCTAATTTGAGTATAACCAATGTCACACCAAGGAAATCCTGTTAAAACCCACCCACGTAACCACTCACCCAAAACCCAACAACTAGGAAAAAGAAATAAATAGTTAACTTCTATAGATTTAGTTCGAACATGCCCAAATATAAAAAAGGCTAAACCAATAAAAAAAGCCATCACAGCAGAAAAAGCAAATTGTGCAATCACCGCAACAATAAAGCCAGTTTTAATAATGTAATTTAAAGAATAAAATATCCAATAAAGCTGAGCACTGAAATAGCCCATCGCAAAACAAGCAACACCTAAGTAAAGATGCATTTTTCTTGATTTAGACAATGACTCTTCATAAATCCACAGTAATATCAATAGTGAAATGATAATAAAAATACTCTTGTGATATGGAGCAAAGGCAAACATACTGAGGATGCCAGCCAGAAACAACCAAAGTAGATTAAATTTTGAAGATAGACTATTCATTTATTTAGGAAATTTTTTAACAATTAGCGAACTTATTTTGCGGCTATCAGCCTGAATAATTTCAACTTCATACTCATTAATTACGAATGATTCACCACTTTGCGGAATCCTACCTAAATATTTACAAACGTACCCTCCCATGCTCTCAACCTTATCATCAATCCAGCTAGAGTCAGTTACATTATTAAACTGCTCCAGACCGCAAAATCCTTTTACGCGATAGATCCCTGCTTGAAGCTCAACCACGCCATGCTCCTCACCGTCAATAGCATCATGTTCATCATCGATCTCACCAATTATCTGTTCAACAATCATTTCTAAGGTAACAATTCCTGCCACATTGGTAAACTCATCAACTACAATCGCTAAATGCGAATGGCGGACTCGCATCTCATAAAGTAAAGCATCAATTGGTTTAATATCAGGAACAAATAATGGTTGACGTAATAAAGAATGAAGATCAAACTCACCAGGATTAAGAATATATTGGACAATGTCTTTGCTATGAAATATTCCAACTACATCATTGATATTATCATTTACCACTGGAAAACGAGAGTGCCCGGTGGAAATAATTAATTTAATTATTTCATCAACTGAGTTGTTTAATTGAATAACGTCAACTTCGTGGCGTGGCAATAAAATATCTTTGGCACGCATATCACCAAACTGCAAAACTGCCTCTAAAAGAGGTAAGCTATCCCGATCAAAAATTCCTGCTTTAGCTGATTCAGATAAAATTTCCACCAATTGCTGACGATTATTAACTTGATTGCCAAATAATTGCTGCAATACTTTATTATTAAATAATTTCATTATCTTCCAAATAGAACAAGCTAAATAACCATACAGATTCAAACTGATTCGAAAATACTAGTAGGCGATTAGCAACGACGCTTATACTAAATAAGTGAGAAGCAAATAAACGACCTAGGATGATAAATCTGATTGAATATATGGATTTTCAAACCCCAGCCCACGTAAGACATTAATCTCAATCGATTCCATCTCTTCAGCATCATCTTCTTCAATATGATCATAGCCCTGTAAGTGCAAAGCTCCATGAATAAACATATGGGCGTAATGTGCCAAAATTGGTTTGGATTGTTCCTGAGCTTCACGAACAATAACCTCATCACAAAGAATTAATTCGCCGCTTAATAAGCCAAAAGATTCACGCGTACTTGCATACTCGAGTGAAATCACGTTGGTTGATTTATTAATTCCACGATATTCCTGGTTTAATTCCTGGGACATTGCTTCATTAACCAGTGAAATACTCAAAACAACTGTAGCATAACGCTGCTGCAAACTCTTGCGCAACCATTTATCAATCTGCGCACGGCTAGGATGACCTGGTAATACTTTATCGCGAATAAGGTTGAATTTTAACATAATTTGATTAGATGAGAAGTTCGAAATATTGACAATTTGAAATAAGCCTATGATAAGTACAAAAGCCTAAAAGGAACAGGAAAAAGAATAGATGGTGCCGCGGGCCGGAATCGAACCGGCACGGGAATCACTTCCCGAGGGATTTTAAGTCCCTTGCGTCTACCTGTTCCGCCACCGCGGCAATGTTAGACACCATCTTTTGGTTTTGTGGAGGCGGGGGTCGGAATCGAACCGGCGTCCACGGCTTTGCAGGCCGCTGCATAACCACTCTGCCACCCCGCCACACATACGGGCACTTGTGCATAGTGGAGCGGGAGACGAGACTCGAACTCGCGACCCCAACCTTGGCAAGGTTGTGCTCTACCAACTGAGCTACTCCCGCAAACTTTTCACAAGCCTGCCAACAAAATTCAACTGGAGCGGGAGACGAGACTCGAACTCGCGACCCCAACCTTGGCAAGGTTGTGCTCTACCAACTGAGCTACTCCCGCAACTAACTTACGCTAGGCGTCTCTTTTTGTTGAGGTGCTTATTATGCCACAATATTTCAGCAGATGTCAAAGTTTTTTCTAAAATATTTAGTCTCTAAAAACCACGTTACAAGATAAGCAATTATTATATTTTAATAAAATATTAAGTAATTAATCGCTATATAGTTAAAGATTTTTAACAAAATTATGACTTGTTACGATAATAAAACTATACTAACAACGTACTTAAGTTTGAGATCAAACGCTTAGGATGGAGAAAATTTTGATTTTCAATCACGTTAAAATAACCAACACCAAGAAAATATTGCTTAAAATATAAGCGATAGTCTTGATTTAATGGATATTCACTCTGTAAACTTGGCGCAATATTGCCAAATTTAACCGCAGAAAATTCTGCATCATTTAGTTCATATGATTGTAACTCTTCAGTTAAAACATCAACAGCCAATAGTCGCTGAATATCTAGTCCATTAGCAGCTAAATCATCCAGTGTAATTGCATCTTGTATCTGAAATTGATTGGTTTTAGTCCGTCGTAATGCAACTAATGATGCACCACATCCTAAAAGATTGCCAATATCTTCGGCGAGCGTTCGAATATATGTTCCTTTACTAACTCGGGCAGTGAAAGTAATTTGCTGAAGCTCCGGATTATAATCATCTAGACGTAATGAATGAATCATAACACTACGCGCGGGACGCTCAATTTCAATTCCAGCCCTAGCATACTCATATAATGGACGACCATTGTGCTTAAGCGCTGAATACATCGGCGGGATTTGAACTATCTCACCGACAAAATGCTCAAATACAGATAAAATGCGCTCTAAATCAGTATCCACAGCACGTGTTTCAACCAAATTACCTTCACTATCACCACTATCAGTAATAATGCCTAACTGAGCTGTAGCAATATACTCTTTATCACCATCAAGTAAATATCCAGCAAATTTAGTTGCCTGCCCCAAACAAATCGGTAAAAGACCTGTTGCCAAAGGATCCAACGTACCAGTATGCCCTACTTTTTCAGCGTTTAGAATCCATTTTACTTTTTGAATAGCCTGATTACTTGATAAACCAAGCGGTTTGTCAAGTAACAAAACCCCGTCAATTTTATTGCGGATTTTCTTCATCTTCTTTGTCTTCTGCTTCGGGTTCTACACTGTACTCATCAGCAACTTTGCTAATTAAGCTCAAAATATGTGAACCACGTTCTAATGATTCATCAAAAATGAATTTCAATTGTGGAACAGTATAGGTAGTTAAACCTTTAGATAACTCTGAACGAATATAGCCCTTTGCACTTTCAAGTGCTTTAGCTATACCATCCCGCTGTTCTGTTTGTAGAACTGAGTAATAAATTTTAGCTACTGAATAATCATTAGTTACTTCTACGTCATTAACCGTAACCCAACTAATTCTTGGATCTTTGACTTTAGTACGTAAAATTGACATAATGTCTTTTTGAATCTGATCTGCCATCCGAGTGGCACGATTAGCACTTTTTTTCATCTACTTATTTAAACTTTCATCTTAATAATATAACTGCCCGGTAAAAACCGAGCAGCTTTTTAATTAAAGGCTTCGTTGTATTTCTGAAACTTCAAATGCTTCAATAATATCGCCTTCTTTAATGTCATGGTAATCTTTTATTGAGACACCACACTCGTAGCCAGCTTTAACTTCTTTGACATCATCTTTAAAACGACGTAAGCCGCTAAATTCACCTGTATGAACCACCATGCTGTCGCGAATAATACGAATACGCGCATTACGCTTCACGGTACCATCAAGCACCATACAACCAGCAATTACAGATTTATTAATCGTAAACACTTGACGAATTTCAATATTACCAGTGATAACTTCACGTTTCTCTGGTGATAATAAACCAGATAATGCCGCTTTAACATCATCAATTATTTCATAAATAATATTGTAGTAACGAATTTCAATATTATTACTTTCAGCCAGTTTTTTAGCATTATTATCGGCACGAGTATTAAACCCTACAACCACTGCATTCGATGCAATCGCCAAATTGATGTCAGACTCATTAACACCACCAACTGCAGCATGAACTACCTGCACTTGTACTTCTTCATTAGATAGACGTTGCAATGAATGAGTAAGCGCCTCATAAGAACCTTGAACATCTGATTTGATGATGATATTCAATGTCTTAACTTCTTGCGAACCATTCGCGGCGAATAAACTATCTAATTTAGCTGCTTGCTGACGTAATAAGCGCTCATTTTTCATTTTATCATCGCGGAAAGTAGCGATTTCACGAGCTTTACGCTCATCTTTAACCACGATTAAATCGTCCCCTGCGCTAGGAACATCCGCTAGACCAAGGATCTCAACTGGAATTGACGGCCCAGCAGAGTCAACAGGTTTACCACGTTCATCAATCATCGCGCGAACTTTACCATAACAAGTACCAGCAAGCACGATATCACCTTTACGCAGTGTTCCTGATTGTACCAACACCGTTACAACCGAACCACGACCTTTATCAAGCTTAGATTCAATTACAACCGCTTTAGCTGGAGCATCAACCTGAGCTTTAAGCTCTAAAACCTCTGCTTGTAATAATACCGCTTGAAGGAGATCATCAATTCCCATACCTGTTTTAGCAGATACCGGAACGCACATTACATCTCCACCCCAATCTTCGGCAACGATTTCATGCACGGTTAATTCCTGCTTGATTTTCTCAATATTCGCGCCCTGTTTATCCATTTTATTCATGGCAACAACAATCGGCACGCCCGCTGATTTAGAGTGATTAATCGCTTCAATCGTTTGTGGCATGATACCATCATCTGCAGCAACCACCAAAATCACGATATCGGTTAATTGAGCACCACGTGCACGTAATGCCGTAAACGCTTCATGTCCTGGAGTATCTAGGAAAGTCACCATCCCATTGTCAGTTTCTACATGATAAGCACCGATATGTTGGGTAATTCCACCCGCCTCACCAGCGGCAACTTTTGCTTTACGAATATAATCCAGCAATGAAGTTTTACCATGATCAACATGCCCCATAACCGTAACTACTGGGGCGCGATGAATCATTTCACTCGCATTGTGCTCAACAACATCATCCAAGAAGCTCTCTGGGTCGTTTGCTTGTGATGCAATTGCCTTATGCCCTAATTCTTCAACCACCAAAATTGCGGTATCCTGATCAATAGCTTGATTGATAGTAACCATCATGCCCATTTTCATTAAGCGTTTCACTACTTCAGAAGCCTTAACCGAAATTTTATGCGCTAAATCAGCAACTGTAATTGCTTCAGGAATTGCCACTTCCATAACTTGTTGCTTAACTGGTTTTTGGAATTCTTGAATTTTAGGCATTTTATGCACCGCTTTTGCTTTATGCTCAGGTTTACGATGATGCGGAGCTTTATGATGGTGCTGTGGCGCTGGAGCTGGTTTAGCCACTTCTGCTGTTGCCACGACCTCTTCTATTTCAATAACCGCTTCAATATCGGTAAACTCGTCATCCAAAACGCCATCTTCCAAACTTGAATCAGCTTTACCAATAACTTTCATTTTATTAGGTTTTTTAACCACTTTAGTTGCTGCAGGTTTGGCACCCTTGCGACTATCATCATCATTGCTCTTACTATGTTCAACATGATTAGTTTTGACAGGTCGTTCAGCCGCCTTAGCAACAAAAACTTCTTCAACTACCGGAGCAGCAATAACTTCTTCAATTTCAACAACACCTGGTACTACCGTATCCACTAGAACCTCTTCTTCATGCACTGGTATAGTAGTGGTAGTTTCGATTTCATCTTCACCAATATTTTTGTGCATTACTTTTTTACGCTTAATTTCAACCTTAATTGTATTACTCGAACGCTGTTCTTCAGTTTCTTCTTTATGCACTGCATCAGCATCTTTTTTCTTACCTAACGATAATTTTTTAGGTTTAGATGCAGCACCACTTAAAAATGCTAAAAAGACTGACTTATCTTCTGCTGATAGTTCATCTTGTAATGTTTTATTAATTCCTGCTTGTGCTAATTTGGTCAACAATTCACTTTGTGAAATATTGAGCTCAAGAGCAAATTCTTTAATTGTCATTCTTGTTCCTTACTCTTGAAAATAGCCACAAACTTCACGGGCTTTTAAAATTAATTTATTTGCAGTTTCTGAATCGATACTAATCATATCCATCAATTCATCACCAGCTAAATCAGCAAAATCATCTAACGACAGAACTTCATGTTCAACCAATTGCAATAAAACATCTTGCGAAAACTTAACTACTGCAGATAGTTCAGTTGCTAGTTTATCCATTTTGTCTTTATAGCGAATAGTTTTAGATAATAATCTATTTTTAGCACGCTCTTGCAACTCTTTGGCAACATCTTCATCAAAATCTTCAATCACAAGAAGATCTTCAACATCCACATAAGCAACCTCTTCCAATGAAGAGAAACCATTATCAATTAATAATTCTGAGATATCATCATCAACATCAAGTGCATCATTAAACATTGTGATTAAGTCTGCACGCTCATGTTGTTTTTTATCTTTGGCTTCAGTTTTACCAAAAATATTGATTGTGCAATTAGTTAATTTACTCGCTAAGCGTACGTTTATACCATCTGGACCAATCGCAGAACCTAATTTATCATCTTCAACAATCACATCAATCGTACGTTTTTCTTCATCAACTACTACACTATCAATTTCAGCTGGAGCCAAAGCATTAAGGGCAAATTGAGCCAAATCACTATCATAGTCAACCACATCAACTCGTTCACCAAATAATTCTTTAGTCACACTATCAATCCGTTGATTTCTAAAACCAATTACAGCACCTTTAGCATCAATTCTGGTATCACCTGAGCTAACTGCCACTTTAGAGCGATTACCTGCATCACGTGCAATTGCTTTAATTTCAATCCGACCATTCGAAATTTCAGGTACATTATTTTCCAATAGTTTCGCCAAAAATCCAGTGCTAGCACGTGAAATTGTTAAACGACCATTTTTTACAACTGGATTAGCTTTATCAAAGAATCCTTTTACTACATCACCGGGTTTTAGAACTTCTTTTTCGATCAAGTCTGGTTTCATAATGATTGCTTCAATTTTTCCACAATCAACAACCACATTACCACGCTCAAATTTACGTACTTTACCAACGATTATTCCGTTGTTACGTGATAAATATTCAGTCAAAACCTGTTCGCGCTCGGCATCTTTAATTCGTTGGGCAATAATATTGCGCGCCGTTTGTGCCGAAACACGCCCTAAATCAACATTCTCTAGTTCTTCTTCAATTACATCACCAACTTTAACATCACTACCGTAACGTTCAGGGTTTTCCGCGATATCAGACTGGGATAACTCTTTATCATCATCATAAAAATCAACATCAGTCACTACATTCCACTTGCGAATAGTTTTATATTTACCACTATGGCGGTCAATATGCACTTCAATCTCAGGAAACTCACCCTCAAAGCTACGCTTAGTAGCAAAAGCCAACGCTTTTTCTAAACTATCGAAAACAATCTCTTTGTCCAAACTCTTTTCTTTAGCCAGTACGTCAACCAGCATTAGCACTTCTTTACTCATTTACTTCCCCCTTTATTACTTTCTTTTGGTTTAGGTTCAAAAATTAGTCGTCCACGACTGATGCTCGCAAAATCAACTTTAAATATTTGTTCATCTTCTAATTCAAGACTAATTACACTGCCATCAACTGCAATAATTCTTCCCTGGAAAACTTTTAACCCGTCAAACAACTCATTAGTTTTAATCTTAGCTAAACGTCCCACAAAACGTTGATAATCCTGAATTTTCTTCAATGGACGTTCTAAGCCAGGTGAGGAAATCTCCAAGCGATTATAATCAATTTCTTCAACTACAAAAACACGGCTCAAATGATTGGAAACATTTGCGCAATCCTCTACGCTAAGTCCACCGTCTTTATCAATAAACACTCGAATAATTTTGGCTGGTGTAATCTCAATATCAACCAGTTCAAAACCAAGTCCTGGAATCGTTTGCTCCAGTATTTGCTGTAACTTCATTTTCTATCCAACAAAAAAGTGAGCCTTAAGAGGCTCACTAGTTTTAATTTATCATATTCCACGATTATAACAGAAACCATACAAAATAACAAGCTAAATCAATTTATAGCGCAACCAACTCAAATACAAAGCTTACTGAATCTAGTTGAGTACATCTACACGGTAACCAAAGTCGCATCGAACTAAGAAGATATAAAATTAAGGCAACCAACATCACGCTGCGCCGTTATAAGAGAGTAAATTTAATTATCGTCTTTAACTCCAACTAATTTTACAGTATAACCAAATGGCAGCCACTGGGCAATTTCTTCATTTAAAGAAAATAATGTCAATGGGTTATTAGTCAACCACTCTTTACTCATTAACAAGCTAAAGCCAGATTTAGTTACATTATCAACTTTTAAGACTTCAATAAAATTAAAATCTTTACGTCCACGATTTAAAATCACTGAAATTCTAAATGAGATCAAGGCAAAGACTACTCCAGTCTTAATTTTGTCACGATACATTTTACGAAGTTTCAAAAATATTTTGCTCACACTACCACGATGAGCTTTAACCAATTCCGCAACAATCGTCTGTTCTGGTTTAGAAAAACCAGCTAAATCCGAATTTTGTAAGATATATGCCCCGTGCTTGTGATAATCATTATGTGAAATTGACAAGCCGATTTCATAGAGCTCACATGCCCAGACTAACAATTTACGGGTCTCATGATTGGTTTTTTCAGGGCGAATTAACTGGCTTTGC
This sequence comes from uncultured Neisseria sp., assembly GCA_964611845.1. Taxonomy (GTDB): domain Bacteria; phylum Pseudomonadota; class Gammaproteobacteria; order Burkholderiales; family UBA11063; genus Aquella. Next base: position 1,017 of record CAZTBH010000018.1, on the reverse strand, counting down.
ATGTATACTGCTAGGTTAGCAACTCGCTCTCCCTGAACTATGTCAAGCCCATAACGCTTTTTTAAATCTACGACCGTAACTTCCCGTAAATCTGAATCACTTTTTCTGCCCATCAGATCATACATCACTCCTTCACGCAGTGAACCATCAGCAATGGTCATTTCTCGAATACCAAGCTCTTCAAAAATAGCCAGCATAATCGATAAACCACCAGCAATTACCGCGCGCCTATCATCTTTGATACCCGCAATTGTAATATTTTTGATTGATTTAGCCCGAATAAGTTTTTTCTTTAACTGCAGCATCCCGTCGTAGCTAATTTGAGTCGATAGACCGTTTTCAACACACATATCATATAAAGTTTTAGCAGTACCTGAAGTTCCAATAGCCAATAACCAATCATGCTCTGCAAAAAGATGTTCCATACTTTGAATTTTACTTCTAGCAGCATAAATTGCATTATTAAAATTAGCTTCAGTTAATTGCCCATCAGTAAAATAGCGCCCAGTATATGAAACACAGCCCATAGTAACGCTTTCCATGATCTGCGGCTCATATCCTTCGCCGATGATAAACTCAGTCGAACCACCACCAATATCAATAACCAAACGCTTTTCCGTGGTATAAGCTAATGAATGCATTGCACCGATATAAATCAAACGTGCTTCTTCTTTACCAGAAATAACTTCAATCGGAAAACCTAAAGCTTTATTGGCGATTGTGATAAATTCTGCCGAATTATTAGCAACGCGCAGCGTACTAGTACCAACTACCCGAACTTGTGACTTTTTAAAATTACTTAAACGTTCACTAAAACGAGTTAGAACTTCCAATGCAAACAATTGAGACTCTTTAGTTAAATTATTCTTTGCATCTAAGCCACTGGCTAAACGCACGGTTTCCTTGATCTGATCCAATGGTACAATTGTTCCATCGCTATTAATTTTACCAATTAATAGACGAAAGCTATTTGAGCCAAGATCTACTGTTGCCAATAAATTAACAGTCATGATTTCC
>CAZTBH010000017.1:0-50588 GCA_964611845.1 uncultured Neisseria sp. | reverse complement strand
TACTATACCAACATTACTTGTTGTAGATAAGTTATAACTTGACGTTCCTGTTTGATGCTTACCACATTTTTTATATGTTTGCTTTTCATCAATAACTTCCCTAATTTATTTTTTTATGTTGTTTTATATTTATGCTTTTTAGTTAACTAATTTATCAGAAATTGTATTGAACACCTCCAGTTACTATATTCGCAGTTCCAGTATAAGTATTTTGGAAAGGAATTAAGGCATAGTCCTCCACGCGTAAATCAATTAAAAGGAGAAGTTTTTTCATGATAATCACTATTTCCAGTAAAGCTAACACACGGGGCATTTTAACATATTTAGCAAGAGTCAATAAGAGTTCCTCTTCCATTGCATAACATGGTCTTTTACTTAGCATGAAAACTAAAGATTAACTACAAACATATAATAAACTGAATTAATTTCATAAAATCCAAACAAAGCAAGCAAAACTCATGACCCTTAATCTCATTATGGGTGTAATAATTTACACCCATAATCTGTTGTATTCATGCAGTATAATCAATTGGAAATTGAAGTCAATAAAAAACAGAACGGTTAAATTAATCATGCAAAACAAATGCCCCACGTAATTCTGTGAGGCATTTATTAGCAAATAATTTTAGTAACTTAGCTAATGAGTGTCTTGGCAGCAGATAATGCTTCACCAAGTTTAGCAATATCACTACCACCAGCCTGTGCCAAATCTGGACGTCCGCCACCTTTACCGCCAACGATAGCCGATAGTTTACCAACTAAATCCCCAGCTTTATACTGGCTGGTTAAATCCTTAGTAACCCCAACCACTAGATTAACTCGTTCACCATTGGCTGCGCCGATAACCACGATTCCACTGCCGAGCTTGTCTTTGATTTTCTCGGTTAATTCAACCATCGCTTTGCTTTCGCTATTATCCATGCGTAAGATCAACAATTTAGCCCCATTTGCCAAAGTTGTTGCCTGATCAAGCAACTCTTCAGCTTGATAAGCAGCTAATTTAGCTTTAAGATCAGCAATTTCTTTAGCTTGAGCTTTATTATCTGCCAAAACCGCATTAATCTTCTCTATCAGAATATCATTACTCTGCGCTTTTAGTTGATCACGAGCAACATCTAAGATTGCCATATTCTTTTGCATGCGTTTCAGTGCAGCTTCACCAGTGATTGCTTCAATCCGACGCACACCATTGGCAATACCACCCTCGCTGACAATTGAGAAAAAGCCAATGTCGCCAGTTTGAATTACATGCGTTCCGCCACATAGTTCAGTAGAAAACTCACCCATTTTAACTACGCGAACCTCATCGGTGTACTTTTCACCAAATAATGCCATCGCACCAGCTTTAATTGCATCATCATAGCTCATTTCATCGATAGCTACTTCGTAATTTTGCATAATTACATGATTGACAATTCGTTCAATCTCTTCAATCTGCGCGGCAGTCAAAGCTTTATCATTCGCAAAATCAAAACGCGTTGATTCAGCAGTAACTAATGAACCTTTTTGCGTTGCATGGCTACCAATTACTTCGTGTAGTGCCTTATGCAATAAATGCGTTACCGAATGATTACGCGCCGTTGCCATCCGTTGATGTAAATCAATCGTTGCTACCACATTATCACCGACTTTAAGTGAACCATGGGCTAATTTACCGCTGTGCCCATGCACTGCTGCACGAACTTTTTGCGTATCTTCAACTGCGAATAAACAACTCACACCACCGTTAATAGACAGCGTACCAACATCACCAATTTGTCCACCAGATTCAGCATAAAACACGCTGTTATCCAGAACTACCACGCCATCATCACCAGCCAATAATTGTGTAACTGGTTGCCCGTCTTTGTAGAGTGCAGTAACTTGCCCTTCACACGATACTTCATCATAACCAGCAAATTTTGTTTCATTACCGTTATAATCCAAAGCACCGGTCATTTTAAATTTACCAGCTGCTTTAGCCATTTCACGTTGTCTATTCATACAAATTTCATAACCATCTATATCAACCACTACATCATATTCGCGGCAAACATCCTGCGTTAAATCTAATGGAAAACCATAGGTATCATATAATTTAAATGCAACATCTCCTGATAAGATGTTACCCCCCCCCTCTGGAAGACTCATTATCTCTTTGATAACTTTATCAATAGGAGGATTTGAAAGTGTTAAAAGTTGTTTTACTTCATAGTTATCAAGAGCATTTTGTAATACATTATCCTGCAAGCCATTTTCTCTTTTTTTTATCAACCAATCGGATAAAGTATTTTCACTTTTATCTACATTATTATGATTCTGAATAAAGAAAATGCCTGATGAACTACTTAATGTAAGATCTTTCAATTTTTTAATAAAGTCTTGCTCAAAATTTTTATTTGGATTCAGTTTGTCTATTTCTTCAGATAATAAACTCATACCATTATCAATCGTTTGGAAGAAACGCTCTTCTTCTTGATAGATAGTTTTTTCAATTAATTCCTGATTAAGAATCAATTCAGGGTAAGCATCGCCCATTTCGCTAACTAATTCTGCCACCAATTGATTAAAGAACGGTTCACGACGACCTAGTTTATAACCATGGCGAATTGCACGACGAATAATCCGACGCACCACATAACCACGTCCTTCATTTGATGGCAACGCACCATCAGCAACCAAGAATGACACTGAGCGAATATGATCCGCTAATACTTTTAACGAAGCATTGGTTTTATCTTGTGTCTGTGTGATTTGCGCCGCTTTATCGATTAGTTTTACAAATAAATCAATCTCATAGTTACTATGAACATGCTGCAATACCGCAGAAATACGTTCAATACCCATCCCAGTATCCACCGATGGCTTAGGCAATGGATGAAGTTTACCGCTTTCATCACGATTGAACTGCATAAAGACATTATTCCAGATTTCAATAAAACGATCACCGTCTTCTTCAGGAGTGCCAGGTAAACCACCCCAAATATCCGCACCATGATCATAAAAAATCTCGGTACATGGACCGCAAGGACCAGTGTCACCCATTTGCCAGAAATTATCTGAGCCACCAGAGGCTTTATCACCAATCCGAATGATCCGCTCAGCGGCAAGTCCGATTTCTTTATTCCAGATTTCAAAGGCTTCATCATCCGTATGATAAACCGTTACATATAGTTTATCTTTCGGTAGATTTAACCATTCCGGTGAAGTTAAAAATTCCCAGGCATATTTAATTGCATCCGTTTTGAAATAATCACCAAAGCTAAAATTACCCAACATTTCAAAAAAAGTATGGTGACGGGCAGTGTAACCCACGTTTTCCAAATCATTGTGTTTACCACCGGCACGTACACATTTTTGCGAGGTCGTTGCGCGGGTATAATCGCGTTTTTCCAAGCCTAGAAAAGTATCTTTAAATTGATTCATTCCAGCATTAGTGAATAATAAAGTTGGATCATCATGTGGAATCAGCGAACTTGATTTAACTATTTCGTGTCCTTTGTTTTGAAAGAACTCTAAGAATTTACGGCGAATTTGATTAACTTGCATGAATTATCCTATGTGAAGTATTGATTTAACCCACTATTTTACCAAGTTTGGAGATAGTCTGCGTATCTGAATTTAATCTAACGCCACAGAAGTAAGGATAATTTGCAAGGGTATTCTATCTATAGTCAGAGATTATGCTTATCAATCACTTTAGCCACAAATTAAATAATAATTGATCAATGATAGCGTTCTAAACAACTTAGTTGAACTGCTAATTCATGCATAAAAAAGTGGCAATTTTGATTGTTCGCATGATAGAATCACGCGAACAATGTTAAAGATAATCACAGTCTTCGCAGATAAATTCTTATCGAGTTATTCTAAAGCAATAAATAAGGGGAAATATGAATAGAATTATTGACATATGTAGAGATAAAATAAATTTTCCAACTTTTATAGTCTTAATTGCCGTGATAATCGGTACAATCAGTTTGTTTTCTTATCTAATTCCTTTTACTGATAATGCTTTTGTAGTTGCCAACAACCAAACTGTTGCTGCCGAAGTTTCTGGATATGTTTCTAAAATCTATATAAAAAATGGACAAAAAGTTCACAAAGGACAGCCATTATTTCAAGTTTATGATGAGCCATACAAACTAGCCCTAGCAAAAAGCACGGCAGCTTATCAGCAAGCTCAAAGTAGCTTAGAAGAGCAAAAACAACAAATTGCCAAAGATAATGCTGCGTTAAAAAGCTCGCAAATAAATCTCGATAAAGCTAAAACTGAGTATCGGATTAAAAATAATCCTCTTGCTGGTAATTCAGTATCTGAATTAGAACTGAAAAATGCCAAATATTCAATGCAATCATTTGAGCAACAAGTTAGTTCGGATCTTACTCAGTTAAAAATTGACCAAAGTCGTTTAGTGCAAAAGCAGCAATCATTAGAACAAGCAAAAGCCAGCATGAATATTGATAAGATTAATCTGGATGAAACAACGGTTCGCGCAGGTAGTGATGGCGTAGTAGACAATATGTTCCTCTCCGTCGGAACGCCAGTTTCACAGCATCAAGCATTATTTTCTTTTGTGAATACTTCTACATGGTTTGTGCAAGCAAACATGAATGAAACTGATTTACGTAAAGTTCGCCCAGGAGATAAAGCACTAATCTGGTTAAGAATGTATGGCTTAGATCGGGTTTTTCATGGTGTAATCGTTAATAACCTATGGGTAACAGATCGGCAAAGCACTACCAACCGCTCACAGCAACAAACTATTTCTACGAATAATGAATGGCTTAATCTGCCACAGCGGGTACCATTGTTGATTGAAATCAGTGATCCTGATCCGCAATTTCCTCTTAATCCCGGTGTAAGTGCATATGTTTATATCCAGACTAAGTGAGGCATTAAACCGTTATGATCCATATGGAATCGTACGGGTAAATACCTTCCAAACGCTGTATCTAACCATCTGTATATTTTTGGTAAATTTTATATTTGCTCCGCCATATATCAACCAACTATTACCAGTTTTTCTAATTGGGATTATCGCGGGAGGAAGTTCGCCAAGCTATCTGCGCCGACAACAAATTGTAGCAATATTTACAGCTCTTGCAATTATTTGGTATATTTGTGTTAATTTAGTAGCCAATCATAATTTGGCTACAGTGATGGTAAATGGTTTTTTGCTAAGTCTCATGTATTGGCTGGGAAGAAAAACTCCACTTTTTGCTGCAATTGCTCTTATTTGTTTCTTATTAGGAATAATTCTGCCACCATTAAAAATAAGCGGTAGTTTTTATGTATACTATAATTTGATTGTTATGTGTGGTGTCTATCTGTTAATAACCCTCGCATTTATCACTCTTTTCCCTAAATTCTATTACAACAGAATTTGGGTAAGAGCATTTTATTTGAGCTTAAATGAATTAGCCAATATTCAACGCACTTTAGCACATGGCGAAACTAATTTTACAAACTCTAAACACTTAATCGGAATTTATCGAATAACTTCTGGTCTAACCCAAAAAGAATTTACTTTTGGCGCACGCAGAGTTAATATTTCTTTACTTCGCATTTATACATATATGACCACTTTAAGAACTAAACTAATACCAATTAATCCTCAAGCACTATTACAAAGTGCAGATCTATGTGATCTTCTCTGCCAAAAAATAACTAATCGTGAAATATTACAATCAAATGATTTACAAGCTACAGATTTGCCAGATGGAATTAAGTATGCTTTGCAACAACTAATACTTGTTTGGAATAGAACATGTTCAAAAGTCTAGATTTATATACCAAGCGCTATATACAGATCGTGATAATCGTTATAATTGCTCAATCAATCTATCTATTTTCTCATTTGCCACACAGTGTATGGATATTGATAACTATCACATCAGTTTATTCAGGGTTTCATGCAACCGATGTAATCAAACGTGCTAATCGTCGTGTATATGGAACTATCCTTGGAGTAGCTATGGTTGCTATCATTTGGCATTTGGTCCACTGGGATTTTCGCCTTTTGATTATTATAACTACGCTTTTAGTTCCTGCTATGGTTTTCTTCAGTCAGATTCCGTACCAATACTTCGTAATTCTATCAACCTCTTTTTCTGATATCACAACCGAATGGAGTAATTCAAGTAATTTTAATTTGATGTACTATGTTAATGATCGTTTAATTTGTACTCTCATCGGGTTTGCATTATGTATTACTGCTGAATATTTCTGGTTTGGACGGCAAAATTTAACTTATTTAAATGCACTACAAACTAAAAATACTATTCTCAAAAATATGGAGCAATTATTTAATCTTGCTAAATCTGGCGTTAGAAGCAATAAGATGTTTAAATTAACTAACACCTTACTTAAAGATATTTTAAAACTAAATAATTCAATTGCAGATCTTAAAGCTGAAAAAAATGCACAGGTTGAACATCTTGAAATTCAAAGTTTAAATATAGCTATTCAACAAGTTGCCGATAAAATCATTAGCTTAAATTACCTAACTTCGAGTAAAACTAACCTATCCACTATACAAAAATTAACCCTTGAAATCGAGAATGAACTCTCGCAAATTTCTACTAAATTAAGTTGAAAATCATGTTTTATAAAATTAGCCCACTTATTATTTTGACTGGTTTAATAACATCGTGCTCATTAGTGGCGCCAAACCGCCCAGATCCCAGCGTAAAATTACCTTCTTCATGGAATTACCAAAGTAATCCTGCGGAGAGTAATTTACCCTACATTGCTTGGTGGCAAAAATTCAATGATCCTAATTTGAACCGAATTATTGAAAGCGCGTTAAAAAATAATGATAGCCTAGAAGCGTCCAAAGCTAATATTGAGCAGGCACGAGCAAGTCTACTAAGTGTAGAAATGAGTTGGATTCCTAGCCTGAGTGCACTGACAGGATTTTTTAATCTGCAACCACTAATGCCACAACCACAGTTGATATATGGCATGTATGCAGGTTACAATTCATTGAACATATTTAATATAATTGCACAACAGAAGGCGGCTGAATTGGGTGTCGAAACGGCTAAAATGCAGTATCAAGGTAGTAAATTGGATGTAATTGCGCAAACTGCTAGTGCATACTACACCTTGATTGCACAAAAAGAAGAATTACGCCTGAATCAGGAAAACCTAAATGATTTAACTAAATCAATGCAGATAAAACAGAATAACAGGAGAGCAGGTCTTACAGCAACAGATGCAACGACCAATGCCACGCAATCTTATTACCAAACATTAAGCCAAGTTAAAGCAATCCAAAATAATATTATTAAATGTCAAAATGCATTGAATTATTTGTTGGGTGATATGCCAGGAACAGAATATCCTACCGCTGACTTTGCCAAAATTGAGACAAGTTATACTAACATTTCTAGCTTACCAGCTAAAGTTATTGGCAATCGCCCAGACGTAGCAGTTGCGGCTCTTGAGTATAAAATTTATGCCCAAGACGTAGCCGCTACTTATACTCAACTTCTACCCTCATTTATGTTTGGGCTTGGTCCAGCGGGCGGAACTAGTGGTGGAATAGCAAATATGCCATCAAGCTTCAGCAGCACTATTCAAATGAACTTCATCAGTTGGTCATTAAATCCTGCGGTATTCGGGCAAGCAAGTTCCTACAAAGGACAAGCAAAAGCAGCCTATGTGAATTACATTGACACAGTGCATAAAGCATTACGTGATATCAATAATGATCTGGCAACTAACCAAATTACCAACGAGCGTTATCAGTTGCTAAAACAGGCTGGCAATAGCGCAGCAAACAAGTATAAGGATACTTATTCAGCTTACCAAGCTGGTTTAAAATCGTTTGATGATACGCTCAATGCTAAACAAAATCTAAATCAGGTTCAGCAAAGTATTAACCAAATAAGATTAGCACAAATGCAAGCGATTATCTCGCTGTATCAGGATTTAGGTGGTGGCTATCGCTATTTCGATGAAAGTAAGTAGCCTCACATAAATACACAATATTTTCTGGAGTCACACTTCCTCTATCCATTGATAAATGATTTCTATCATAATCAACTAATTTTTAGTAACCTGGCTATCTTAGGCAATTTCTTTGCATTTTGCGCGTGAACTCAGGGATTAAGCATCATCAAAATTGATGATTGTATGTAATCCATATTTAAAAGGATAATCACTCCAGCAAGCAAATAAAATTTCCAAAGGATAAAAAATGAAGAAATTAATTCTATTCTCTTTAGTACTATGCATAACCAGTCTCAATTTAATGGCATTAGATATAACAGTTGAAGATGCAGAAGGGTTGATTCATGATGATGTAAGATTGAATAATGATAATCAAACTTCATCTATAAAATGGTTTTCCTTTTATGGTAGTCAAACGGGTAGTATTTGGAAACAAAGTATTGACTTTACCAAAACGATCAATTCACAAACTTTTAATTTTACAGTAAATCTTGAAGCTACAAGTGATTCTAGTGAATGGTCTAATATACACCATGTTAACTTTACTTCAGACAAAAGCATTAGTAATGTAACAACTAACTCTGCAACAATCAAAGATTCTTCTGGTGCCATCAGCTGTCAGGTAAAGCTAACCTCATCACAAGATGGACGCTATGGCTCTATTATAACATTGGAAACACAAAGCGCCAATTGTAGCCAAGAAACAACTTCAAGCTCGCAAAAAAGAGTAATTCCATGGGGAACGATATAAATTACCAGTATAATATATAACATGACAATCATTTCACCTAATCTAGTTCAAGCATAGTGACCTTTTTAAGCAGCTGTGATTTACACCAAAGTAAGATCTAATGTGATAGAATGTCTCTTTACTTAAATTCATAATTCGCAGTGTAGGAACAATGATGTCTCAAAATCATAGACCTAAAATCTCAGTATTTATTGCTACTAGTTTAGATGGTTTTATTGCTGGAGAAAACGGTGAGCTTGACTGGCTTGATAGCATGACAATTGCGGGTGAAGACTACGGTTATGCCCAATTCATTGCGAATATTGAGGTTCTAGTCATGGGACGCAATACCTATGAAAAAGTGCTTAGTTTTGGCGAGTGGCCATATGCTGGTTTACGGGTAATCGTGCTCAGTAATAGCTTAACTCACGTGATTAACGGCGCCGAATTATTTGCTGGTTCACCAGAGCAGCTAATGGCTAAACTTAGAACTGAAAACATCAACCATGTCTATCTTGATGGTGGCAATACCATCTCTCAATTTGTGAATGCAAACATGGTTGATGAAATGATTATTTCGCTAATTCCAATTATTTTGGGTTCTGGTAAACGTTTATTTAATAACATTGAGCAACGCCACCAATTACATTTACTTAAGCAACAGCAATTTTCCAGCGGTCTGGTTCAACTACATTACTCATATAAACCTTTGCTAAAATAACGATCGCCACGATCAGGAAAGAGTGTCACAATATTACCACCTGTTTTTAGGGTAGCGATAAATTTTAAAGCAGCTGCCATTGCTGCACCAGAAGAAGAACCGACCAATACACCTTCTTTTTGTGCTAATAGTCGGGCATATTCAAATGCCTCTGCGTCATTAATTTTTACCACTCCATCAACCAAATTCATATCCATTGTCTTCGGGATGAAGTCATTACCAATTCCTTCCATATTATAACAAGCTGCCTCACCACCGCCCATAGTCGAGCCATGTGGATCAGCCAATATAGTAATTAATTTAGGGTTTTGTTCGCGCAAATAACGCGCAATTCCGCTAAAAGTTCCACCACTACCAGCACCCGCCAAGAAATAATCGACTTTACCATTTAATGCTGCAAAAATTTCTGGTCCAGTCGTGCGATAATGAATATCAGGATTTGCCGCATTTTCAAACTGCTTCAGTGAAATCGAGTTGTCAATTTCCTGCAAGAGTTGCTGAGCTTTTTCCTGCGCACCAAGCATACCAGTTTCACGTGGCGTAATAACTATCTCCGCACCTAGTGCTTTCATTAGAGTGATTTTTTCAATTGAGAATTTTTCTGGAACTGCAAAAATTACCCGATAACCAGAATTAAGCGCAGCCATTGCAACACCTAAACCAGTGTTTCCCGCAGTTGCCTCAATTATCGTAGAACCAGATTGCAACAAACCACTTCGCTCGGCATCTGCAATCATTGCCATTCCGATGCGATCTTTAACACTTCCACCTGGATTTAAGTATTCGAGCTTGGCAAAGAGATTTACATCTTTAGGTAGCTGAAAGTTATTGATTTTTAATAATGGAGTATTACCGATTAATTCACGAATATCATTGATATAGCTCATTTAAATTACTCCTTGAGCAGCAGCTAGTGCTTGCTCCAAATCACTGATTAAATCGTCAACATTTTCAATCCCAACTGAGAGTCGAATTAAATTATCTTTAATTCCAAGCTCTTGGCGAATTGCCAGCGGAATTGCTGCATGAGTCATGCTTGCAGGATGAGAAATCAAGGACTCAACACCACCCAAACTTTCTGCTAAGGTAATCAGTTTCAAGCTAGTCAGAAATTTATTTACATTATACGATGAATTTAATTCAAACGAAACAATTGCTCCAGCACCATTTGCCTGTTTTTCCTGAATGTCAGCTTGTTGATGATCTGATTGTCCTGGATAATCGATATTATCAATCGCTGGATTTTTACGTAGGAATTGATTAATTTTAATTGTGATTTCCAAATGACGATCCATGCGAATCCCTAAAGTTTTGATTCCGCGAATCAAGAGCCAAGAATCAAAAGGACTAAGCACACCACCAGTTGCATTTTGAATAAAATGAATCCGCTCGGCTAGTTCGCTAGAATTTACCACCACCAAACCAGCAATTAGATCACTGTGTCCGCCCAAATATTTAGTCGCGCTATGAATGACGATATCCGCTCCCAAAGCAATTGGACGCTGTAAATATGGCGTCATAAACGTATTATCGACAATGGTCAAAATATTATTTTCTTGTGCCAATTTTGCGATACCCTGGATATCAGTTACTTGCATCAGCGGATTAGTTGGACTTTCGATCAAAATCGCTCGTACAGTAGAATCAATTTTAGCTTGAACTTGACTAAGATCACTGGTATCAACTAGTTCATATTCCAACTTGAAATTTAAAAATATCTTATCTAAAACGCGAAAAGTTCCACCATAAACATTGGCAGATAATAGAATTTTATCACCAGCTTTAAATAACATCAATATAGCGGTAATTGCTGCCATTCCAGAAGCAAAACCAAAACCAGCATGCCCGCCTTCAAGGTCGCTAATTAATTTTTCAGCAGCAAATCGCGTCGGATTACCAGTTCGTGAGTATTCATAACCACGATGGTTACCAATTCCATCTTGTTTATAAGTCGAAGTCAGATATAGTGGTACACTTACCGCACCAGTTTCTTGATCACCATCAACGCCGCCATGAATTAATAAAGATTCGATTTTCATTGCATGTTCTTTCTTGTGTAAATTATTGATTATTTGTTTGTTATAGTTAAAGTTTAAATACAGAAATCAGGAATTGGCAAATTAATTTCCCGATAAATTTCAGCATAATTTGCAATAATTTCCGTTTCTGGCGCAAGTTCCTGTTTAGCAAAAGCCAGAACTCGGTCATTGTAATACTCTAGGCGAATATTAGAAACTGGGCTATGGTTAATGAAACGTACGCCAATAACTCTTAACCAGTCATCATCCTCAGTTTGATAACCAAAGCCCTCGATCAAATGCTCAAGATAATTCGCACTCTGAGCTTTTTTTAATAATGCAATACCTAGCGGTTCACCCGCTTTTATCGGTTTACTCGTAAAAAGTCCAAGACCATGAATTGCAGATTTTTTGATATTAAACCAATTAAATATTGGATTTAACCTAAACATTTCAGTTTGTTGTGACATATTGTCCACCTTTGAACACACAATAGCAGCTACTGGTTACTTGTATTTTGTCAAATACAAAATATACTCATTTGTCTTTGAATCTTGGACTTTGTCGGATTTCAAAAATCAAATACTACAAGTATAGATTCAAGGTTTTTAATCCTTGGAGATATGGACGAATAACAAAAATATAAAATGTAAATAAAATTACAAACTTTTTGTAAATCGTAGCATTAGCCAAGATGCAAAAACGATGAATATAGAACCAGTATCTGGTTGATTTTAAATTTATTGTAAAATAGAGAGTCGATTACTAAAGAGTAATCAGATGATTTGTGCGATTAGCAACAACAACAAGAAATGTGAGCAGCGATAGAAGTAGAGTTTTTATTTGAATTAAAGGTTAATTGCAGCATGTCACTGCCATAAATAAACTGCATGAGATTTTTTTGCATTTTAATACTCACAAAAGAAATTTTAAATAAACAGACTAAAAAATTAATCTCCCACATTATACCTAGGTTATTCTTGCAATGTCAAATAAATGTGACTTATTATCTAAATAATGCAGAAATGAGACTCGCTTACTTGTCAAATTTATAGATCAATAATTAAGCACAACTAAATAAGAAACCTGCTCAAAAAAATTAATTCATGAGCAGGCATCTTATTTATAATGAGCCATTAACCTATTATTCTAATCAATATTTTTATAGATAAAGGGATCATTGTTATTTAATTTAAATCCTTTAATTAAATACATTTTTGTGGATTGTCAATTTGCCGTCGTCCCAACCAAACCAAATGTCCACGGATTTCCCATTTTTAAGTTTGAGACGTAGTACAGAATTACCACCACCATGATCGCTACTACATTTAGAGCTTAGGCATTGAAGCCCCATAGTGTTCCCTACACCATCATTATATCCTGGTTTATTTCTTGTCACTGCTGCTTCGTTTCTAAACCCAAAAACAACTGCTTCGCCGACTGGATTGCCATTATTGTCAGTTACAGGCCAATAGAGTGGAGTAACAGTATGCGAAGTCAGGCAAATTTCTGCACCACGAGCACCAGGCCAAGTAGTTGGTACTGGGATATTAAAGTCTAATGTATTATTACCGCTAACTTTCAAATAATAATAGCTTTTACCATAAGTCGGCCATGATATTGATGTCGGTGAAACGCCTTCTCCTGAATTGCATCCATATTTCCAGTGATCATTGACTGAAGATATATTATATACAAAATTACTATTTATTGGAATAAACGGTGATCTTATCTCATCTCGAAATAAATATGGCTCTCCGCTTATCTCAAGGCCTGGTAATTCTTTAGTATTTATTCCGGCTGGACCTGCTGAAAAAGCATTGTTATCTGTATATTTACTATTTAATCCAGCAAGCGCTTTCTTGCTGTCTTTACCGACCAGTACTCCAAGAACATTCGTCACGCTAGCACCATCTGCGCCATAATAGTAGAAAGATTGAACAAGTTTCTTCAAGGCGGAATCCTGATAGCAGCTGGTTACTACATATCTATCGTTATCTGCTAATAGCTTACCATTTTCATTTAGATGCCACTCCACTATTCCATATACGCCGCTCGGTGTCGTTTGATTGCACTTTAAAGATTTTAAATAATTGTTGTTTAAACTTAAGCTTGTTATCAACTGTTCAGGAAGTCCAGCCGTTGGCATTATTAATGTTTTCTTATAGAAAGCATTAACTGACTCCATCTCGATTTTAAAATCTTGCTTAACTTTTTTCAAGGATTCTGCCCAAGTTATTCCTTTACCATTACCAAATGGATTGAGATAATCTTCCGGAAAAGCACTAGTGTCAACTGTGAGAATTGCATCAGACATTCTGAGCCGTGACATATGTGCATAAGCAGCGACCTTCATTCCGACTTGCATCGTAATTGCATTGCAATAATTTCTTTTGGCAATAATATCTCCAGATATTTTGTTGGCGTCAGAACACTGAGCATTCAGTAACGTAGTCAAATATGGTAGTTGATTATTTAATTTTTGCATAGTCTCATACTGATTACTCAAACCGCCAATAATACCATCTGCTTCGGCAAATAACGGTTTTGAAGTCTGACTAATTTTATCCAAACCACCTCTGGAGTTAACATATTGGTGCACGCTTTTGAATCTGTCACTATCACTTTGCTTAGCATTAATTTGTGCCATATAATTGACATAAACATTATTAAAAACATCTTCTTGGTTATATAAATTATTTAAGGCTACTTGTTCGGCACCCAAAGCCTGATTATTTACCATATCTCTCAGTTCTTGGACATTATCGGTAAGAGCATCAAGCGATGCTTGAATTGTATCAAGTTTTTCGTTTATTTGATCAAATTCAGCCGCAAAATCTACCGTGTCTGCAGTACATGCCCAATTAAATATCGCCTGAGCTTCGGTAGATAAACCCTCAAAAGTTTCTCCAAATGCAGGTATTAGCTTAGCAAAAGGGGTAATGGTATCAAAGATTTTATTCCCAGTTTCATTATCACACCCCAATAGACCAGTTTGTAATTTTTGTGGAGCAGCTAAAAGGAATGACTTACCAACAATAGTTTTGCCAGCAGACAGATTACTTAATAATATTTTATAAAAATCATTTTCATTATGGATTACGCCTTTAGCTAGTTGCTGTGAATAGTATGCTCCTAACTCGGTTAATACATTGACTTGTTGATCATTATTTTTAAAAAACTTAGTTAATTGTTGCAGTAATATTTGATTATTAGTTTTACTTACATTTACTAATTTCTTAAATAACTGTGCGCCAAAAATAGTATTATTAGTATATACCGTAGAGTACATCAATTTTTGGCTGTTATTTTGTAGCATTGCCATCGAAATCATTTGGTTTTTATTATTATAGAACTTAGCTAACATATTTTTTGCTGTAACTAAGCCATTAATGTCGACATTACAATTTTGATTGTTTGTACAGTTTAGTCCTGTAGTTGATTTAAAGACTACTTGACCAGATTCTGAAATAATATTAATATGATCAATAGTACTGTCAATATGATTGACTACGCGAAGAAATTTTTGAGTTTCTACATTATTATCTACCACCGCATGTTGGGGTGAGTTTGCAGAAGCCGTACTATTACCTGCCTGATTACAGGCCGTGAGTAAGCCACTATATATCAATAATGTAACTAAAATTTTTCTTTTGTTGCTACGCTGCATAATTTATTTCCCCTAGAAAGTATTTCGCCGTTAAGCTTAATTTACAAATTTACCAACTTCTGAAGATTGTTTTTATCTTCTGACACTATTTTAGTTTATTAAGACAAATAAGTAAATTAGATAATAATAGTATCCAGTTATGATAAAATTTACTTCTGGAGATTTTTAATTTATTTTAGGAGAAGTATTAAAAATGTATGGACTTGATGATTTAGTATTATTCACAAAAGTTGTCGAGATTGGTAGCTTCTCAAATACAGCAAAGGCATTAAAAGTTACCTCTCAAGCAGTTGCCAATCGTATAAGAAATATGGAAAGCAGGATGGGTGTCGTTTTAATCCATGCAACTACTAGAGAATTTAAACTAACCGAAGCAGGACAGCTGTTGTATGGCATCTTGCAAGAATCATCAGGTTGTGTTGATAAGATGTTACGCAATACCGAAGAGTTTGTAAAAGATAAGCATGAGCCTCAGGGTACAATTAGAATTATAATGAACGCAATGCTTCCGCTTCATTTAATTACCCCATATCTGCATCAGTTTTCTATTAAATACCCTAAAATTGATCTTAATATTCGCTTTATAAATGCACCTGTTGATTTAATACGTGAAGGCTACGATATGGCTTTAGGTAATTTTATACCATCACAGCAAGATCTAAAAATCAAAAATGTATTTAACACCAAATGGAAATTATTTTGTAGCAAAGGATATGCCGATAAATATGGTTTACCAGCTACACCAGCAGAATTAATAGCTAATCATAAGATAGTTGGAATAATGAATCTCGACGGACGACCAGTGGCACATTTTCAAATGACTAATACTCACTCAGGTGAAAGTATTCTTTATAAAATGCCTAAACATCTTACAATTAATAATCAAATTCATATCCTCCCACTTATCAAATCAAATGAATTCATCTGTCCTGGCTCAGAAGAGATGAACCCAGACCTCAAAGCTGAGGATATAGTAACGGTTTTACCAGACTATTACGTCCTAGAAATGAAATTCTATTTAATATTTCATCCACATGCAAGAGACTTAAAAATTAAATTATTCAGTGACTTTTTAGAGCGGTGTTTAAAAAAAGAACTCTGAGGCAAAAACTAAGTAATATTAATTAACACTACAGAATATCAATAGCTATCATAATTGAATGATAGCTATTGTTCGAATTTAGACTATGCTCCAATGATTCTGTAATATGCATCTAATCTGATATGTATTTTATGATGTCCCCAGCCTCACACTCCAGAGCTTTACATATCGCATTAAGGGTTTCAAAACGAATCGCCTTAGCTTTGCCAGTTTTCAAAATTGAAAGATTTTGTATCGTAATTCCTACCTGTTCCGCCAAATCTTGCAGCTTCATTTTGCGCCGCGCTAACATTACATCGAGTTCAATTATTATTGCCATGATTTACATCCTTAAATCGTAAGTTCTTGCTCTTCGTTGATTTTATGCCCAATCCGCATCACATGAGCAACTATAATCAAAAAAGCACCACAAATTATCGCGGTAAGATTGGTATTGCCAAAACCAAAGGCAATATAACGATGACCTGCTGGATAATTAATTGAAATCGCCAATGAATATAACGCATCGCTTAATGGTTGAAAAAGCAATGCACTAAACAAGCACCAATACCCCAAAACTCCATAAATTTTAGCATTAACCGCACTAAAAATATTACCTTGAATATAGTTTTTAAACAATTGAATTATTTTATTTAATCCTACTAGTAAAGGTAAAAGACTTATCAGAGCGCCACCGATACCAAATGCTTTATTATTCCACTGGAATTTTTGCAAAGCATCTTTTAAATCACCATTAATTGAGTGACCAATAGTTGGTCCAAAATACGCTGTCATACTAAAATCATTAACAGGGAACAGCCAGCTGATAGTCGTAATTAGCGGTAATGCAATTAACAAAATACGGAACAACAACAGCATTCGCCGACAAAGAGTAGTTAGTTTATTATCCATGTGAGAGTCCTTTATAAAATAATATTTTTAAGTACTATACCCAATCAGATTTGAAATGTATTAATAGTAAAATAAATCTGCTTGAATATACAGCTTTGAGATCTCAAGGCATAATGTTAGCATCAATATTATTATATTGCAATTATTTTTTATTGTTATTCGATAAATAATTACTGAATTGCAACTTTACGAATTGTAGCGCACACTGCTAATTTACCTTTGCTGTACAAATCACAAGCTGCTATAATCACGTGAAATAACACTCACTTAACAATGAAAGAATCACCCATGAGCATTCGTGGAAAACTCAAGAAAGAGTTAACTTTTTGGGATTTAGTCACTAACGGACTAATATTTATCGGACCAGCGTCCGCAATCGGTATCTTTGGGGTCTTAGATGCCAAAAGTAATGGCGCGGTAGCATCGGTTTATCTTTTAGCCTCTGCCGTAATGAGCTTAACTGCGATGTCATACGTACAAATGGCGCTTGCCGTACCCAAATCAGGCTCAATTTATGCCTACGCCAAAACTGCTTTTGGTGCCAAAATTGGCTTTCTAAGTGGCTGGATGATGCTTTTGGATTATATTTTAATCCCAGCGGTCGCCTATTTATTTAGTGGAATTGCGTTTAATGCATTAATTCCACAAATTCCAGCCTGGATTTTTACTTTATGTGCAGTAATAGTCACCTTAGGCTTGAATATCCGTGGGATTAAGCGTGTGGCTATTTTTAACCGGATTATTTTGATTGCGGGTTTGGTCGTGCTATCGCTAATTTTAATATTTGGTGTCTATTTAATCCTTACCCACAATACACCACGTACTATCCTGTCACCATTTACTGGGGTTGGTTCATTTTCACTCCAATCCTTAATTGGAGCAGTTTCAGTTGCAGTACTATCTTTTTTAGGTTTTGATGGAATTGCAACTTTTGCCGAAGAACATAACGGAGCCAAAAATACTTTAGGGCGCGCAATTTTGGTGTGCTTAGTCATTGCAGGATTCTTGTTCATCTTACAAAGTTTTGTTGGCGGAGTTTTGGCTTTAAATTCACCGGAGTATTTCCGCGCTCATCCAGAATTACAGGGTAAGGCTTACTATAGCATCATCAATCAAGGTATGTCACCTTTACTTTCATCAGCGCTGGCATTAGTTAAAGCTTTTGGCGCTTCTTGTGCCGCCATGGTAGCAGTTGCTGCATCGAGCCGTCTGGTTTATGGAATAGCCAGCGATGGTGTTTTCAGTGACAAATTAAGCCAGACCAATCAAAATTCTGGCACACCTGTTTTAGCAGTGCTTAGTTCTTCCAGCCTGACTTTAATCATTGCAGTCAGTGCCGCAAGAGTAGCCGATGGTTTGGATATCCTAGTTTCATTAGTCAATATTGGTGCGTTATCAGCATTTTTTATGCTCCATTTGGCGGTAATTAAGGTTTATTTTATTCAGCATAAATCTTCACGGATCATGCTACATCTGTTCGTGCCAATTCTGGGCTGTCTAAGTATTGCGACAATAATTGTTCTATCTTCTGGCTTTTCACAGTTAATCGCGCTAGTGTGGCTGGGGTTTGGAATTGCGTGGAGTTTTTATCAACGTGTTTCAAGGAATTAAAATGGAAGCAAATATAAAATGGATTAAGGAATATGGCTTTTTAGCTAAAAGTGCTTCAGGTCATGCGTTGCTAATGGATGCACCAGTTGCATCAGGTGGCAATAATCTCGGACCATCTCCGATGGAAGTCGTTTTGCTGGGTGCTGCAGGTTGTATGAGCTATGATATTGTCAATATTTTGCGTAAATCACGCCATGACATCAGGGAATGCAATGCCCAATTAATCGCGGAACAAGCTCCTGAAGCACCAAGAGTTTTTACCAAAATTGAGTTTAAATTCACGCTGGAAGGTAATTTGACGCGTGAGCAAGTTCAAAAAGCAATTGATCTTTCTGCAGAAAAATATTGCTCAGTTTCGATAATGCTCGGTAAAACCGCTGATATTAGCTTTAGCTTTGAAATTATAGATTAACGCCATGAGTAGCAAGATAATTTTATCTTGGAGTGGTGGCAAGGACAGTGCTTTGGCTCTTCATAAGTTGATGCACAGCTCAGAGTATGAAGTAGTGGGACTGCTGAGTGTTACATTCAAATATGAAGATAGTCAAGATTATGTAGGTATGCACATGATTCACCTAGATCTTGTAAAACAACAAGCTATGAAAGCAGGTATAGAATTATTTAATATAGATTATGCAGATAATATTTCTTATCAAACTAAAATGCAAGATTTTTTGAATTGGTGCATTTCTCAAGATATTAAAAATGTCGCTTTTGGAGATATTCATTTAATAGATCTCAGGAGAAAAAGAGAAGATAACCTCAAGCTGATCGGAATTAATGCAGTATTTCCGCTATGGGGAATCAGTGGTGTAGATATTATTGAGCAGTTTTTTAATTTTGGATTTAAAGCCATCGTCGTTAATATTGACACGAACTTTATAGATATAAATACGCTCGGAACAGATCTGAACATTGAAATACTTGAACAAGATAATATAGATCCATGTGGTGAATTTGGAGAATACAATACTCTCGTATACGATGGACCCATATTTGAGTCTAAAATTAATTTCATACTACAAGATGTAATTAGTTTAGACAAAGAAAATAGGTTTCTATCTATAGTATCTCGAGAGGGGGACTATTAATAATGTAAGCCATAACCTAAGGTCAGAGACAAGCAGGAAATAAGAATTTTGCATGATTACTCATAAAAATAAACTATAATCATCAACTATTAACACTTACTCATAGTATTTGATTCTTGGACGCGAAGGATTGATAAAAAAGACGACGCAGTGTAGTTAGAACTACATAAGGAGTCTTTTTTGAAATCCGACAAATTCCAAGATTCAAAGACGAAGAGTATATAATGTCTGTCAAAATAATGATTTACTATGAAACATCACGCCTAATTTTACGCGAATGGTTAGATTCAGATTTAGCGGCGTTTGCTGCCATGAATGCAGATCCTGAAGTCATGGAATTTTTCCCGCGCTTACGCACTATCGAAGAATCACAACAAGCAATCGAAACCATGCAGAAGCATTTCACGCAATATGGCTATGGAGTCTTTGCTATCACTGACAAGCAAAGTAATTTTGTCGGTATGGTTGGTTTGCAATCTAACCCAGATAAATTTTGCTTTAGCCCATGTGTAGAAATAATGTGGAGGATTGCCCGTAAATATTGGGGTAAGGGTTATGCACCAGAAGCCGCGCTAAAAAGCTTAGAGTTGGCATTTAATCAACATAAATTAGCCGAGGTAGTTAGTTTTACCGCCGCGATCAACCTTAAATCACAACGCGTGATGGAAAAAATTGGTATGACACGTGATGTTAGTGGTGATTTTATTCACCCAAACTTAGCCCCGTCTCATCGCTTAAACCCTCATGTGTTGTACAGAATAAAAAGAGACTAAGCCAAGTAAGAAGTATTAGATGCATAAAATCAACACAGGAATCTGATTTTTTACTTTTGTGTGATTAAACAGAAGTTACTTTTTTCAAGACTACAAGATTTGTTACCTTGATTTAAGATACTTACTTTTAGATAAAGTAAGCTAGATGGCAAGAAAGGGGTAATTGTGCTTAGTATCATGGTTTTTTCCTCTAAAAGATTATTTATTAAGTACGGAAATTATACCTTTATGCCATATATTAATCAAATTAATACTATTTATATACTTAATAGATTTTAACTATTAAAATCCAAGTAATACGCAAGATATTAGGAAAACCAAATACTAGCTGATGAGGCTAAGAGAAGATACGAATTAATGCAGATATAGAAAAGGACAAATGTGCAGGAAATAACACCTCATTCAAAATAATCTTTCATGCGAAAATAATAAGAACCCATCTTCACAAAGGCTTGTTGAACTACACCGATATTGGTGATTTCAAGTGGTTTGATCGCCGCAAAAATATCAAATTTTTCAGACTGACCGATGATGGCATCAGCAATAATTTGTCCAGCTAAATTGCTCAAAGCCAAACCTTGTCCAGAGTACCCTTGCGCATAATAAACAGTCTCATATAAACGCCCAAAGTTCGGTGCTAAGTTTAACGTCATACTATCAGCACCATACCAGAAATTCTTAACTTTAACGCCTGCCAATTGCGGGAACGTATTAATTAAATCATTATAGAGCGATTTTTGTACTTGTGGCACATCCGGTTTACCAAAAGTATCTCCACCACCAAAAACCAAATTATTCTGCTCTGTCAAACGATAGTAATTCATAACGTTACGACTGTCAAAAACCGCCATTCGATTTGGCAAAATCTCGTTAGCAAGACTTGGCGATAGTGATTCTGTTGCCATAACATAAGTATCAAATTTAACCACTTTATAAGCTAATTCGGGCGCAAATAAACTATTTTGATAATTGCATGCTAATACCACAAATTTGGCTTTTACCTGATGCTTACCATTGACGGTTAAATGATGCAAGCCGCCTGCCTGGTTAAATTTAATCTCAGTAACCCGACTATTGATAAACATTTGTGCTTTTTGCTTACAAATTTGACTTATGCCTAAAGCATAATTTAGGGGATGAATGTGACCTGCAAAGCGATCATAAAGTAGCCCATAATATTGATCGGAGCCAATTAATGTCCGCGTTTGTTGTTTATCGTACAGTTCCACTTGCGTATAGCCATATTTTTCAGTCATAATCGCATATTCTTCTTGTAATGCTGCAAAATGCTTTTCTTTATAGGCTGCGATACCTGTTCCTGATTGCCAGCTACAATTGATATTATAGTTTTTGATATTACTTTTGACAATATCTATTGCCTGTAAAGAAAGGCTCCATAACTGCTTGGCTATTTTATCCCCAAATTTATCCTCAAAATATTCCATTCCACACTCATAGGCAGTCAGAACCTGACCACCATTCATTCCGCTAGCTTGTCCGGCAATATTTTGTGCTTCAAGTAGCACCACTTTATAACCTCGTTCAGCTAATTTCAATGCTGTGGAAACTCCAGTTAATCCTCCACCAACCACACATACATCACAATTCAGGTCTTCTGCTAGAGTTGGTAATTCAATATGAGCATTTTGACTCTCAAAATAATAGGTATTACTTGAATGTCCTTTATAAGATTCAGCAATTACTTTATCTAACAGCGCAGAACTATTACTCGAGCTAATTAATTTACTACCTGCAAAACCAACACCCATTCCAACACCAAATTTTAGAAAATCACGACGATTCATCAAGTGTCCTTAGTTATAACTGATTTTACAAGAACAAGCATTACAATAGCGCGAATTAGTACTAACATCCAAGCCATTAATATGCAAAAATCCGTTAAATTTAGTTTTCTCACAACCGCTTGGATGAACAAAGTGAATTCCAGTATCAGCACCACGATGATAAATCTTGCCACAAGCTTCAACACTACTGCCTACAGGATAACGGCGGGTAAAATCATCAATAATTCCAGCATCACTATTCATACTGGATTGTGCAGCAGTCAGATTAGTATAAAATAAATTATCCATCACTACTTTATAGATCTCGCCCTGCGCATCCTTGATATAAAACTGAGTATGAGTCATCGGATAACCAGTATTATTGTAGCTACGCGCTTTATTAAACTTAAAGACCTGTTTACTTGGTAACTGCACTAAAGTTCCACTAACTAGAGTACAACTTTGCGGTGCTTTAGCCGCAAAACTATTTGCAGCAAATAAAACACCACCAATCAATGTCAGTACACGAAAACTATGCATACCTCTCATGCCAAACCTCTTAGTACTCAACACCAGCGTTATGCGCTTGCTGATCAGCATGATAACTAGAGCGCACTAACGCACCAACTGCGGCGTGCTTAAATCCGATTTGATAAGCAAAATCCTCTAGCTCTTTAAATTCAGCCGGCGTAACATAACGCAATACTGGCGAATGATGCTTCGATGGTTGCAGATATTGCCCAATAGTAATCATTTCAATATCATGCTCACGCATTAATAACATCAACTCTTTAATTTCTTCATTTGTTTCGCCAATCCCAACCATAATACCCGATTTAGTTGGAATATCTGGACGCATTTGTTTAAAACGCTTTAATAAATCCAATGAGTTTTGTAAATCCGCGCCTGGGCGTTGAGCTTTATATAAACGTGGTACTGTTTCTAAGTTATGATTCAACACATCAGGTGGGCAAGCAGCCAAAATTTCCAAAGCCTTATCCAAACGACCACGAAAATCAGGAACTAAAATCTCAATTTTAGTCTGTGGGCGAATCGCGCGAATCTCTTGAATGCAGTGTACAAAATGCTCCGCACCACCATCACGCAAATCATCACGATCAACGCTAGTAATCACCACATATTTAAGCTTGAGAATATCAACCGAGCGTGCAACTTCTTTTGGCTCATTGACATCCAATGGATTAGGTTTTCCGTGCCCGACATCACAGAATGGACAACGACGGGTACAAATATCACCCATAATCATAAAAGTTGCAGTGCCTTTGTCAAAACACTCGCCAATATTTGGGCAACTAGCTTCTTCGCATACAGTGTGTAATTTATGTTCACGAAGTAAATTTTTTACCCGATTGAAATTTTCACCAGTGGGTAATTTGACTTTAATCCACTCAGGTTTTTTCAACGGTTCAGCTAAAGGTACTACTTTAATTGGAATTCTGGATAATTTATCTTCATTGCGTAACTTAACGCCTTGTTTTTTATCCTCAGTATTAATCATATCCACATCCCTACAAAGAAAAATATTAATCGGGGATTATAACAAATATCAAGTAAATACCGCTTGATTTTCAATTAGATACACCGCATTATTAACAATGTTTTAATTTGAGTGATCAACCATTATTTGCCATTTATTATCATTTTTCTTAAATAATAACGAGGTTACTCCAGCGTACTCTTTACTCTCGGCTTGTAGTTTCCAGTGCCCATATAAAAAAGCATGTTGCTCATCAAGCGCTTCAATTCCATCAATTTTAATCTGGAGTTGCCCCATACCTTTTTTATCATTACCATACTTCTGTTTATAATGATCATATGAACTTTGCCAGCCATAAATAAATTTGTCGCCAGAAATAAACAAGGTTTTCGGGCTATTGACATAACCTTTCATAAAACACTCAAGGTCACCTGCATTCCAGCATTTTATTGATTGATCCATCGCACTTCTTACACCTTGAGTAACTTCTTTGGATTCGCTGCTGTCTAATGCATAACAATTTATCCCCATCAATGCTAATAAAATTAATTTTTTCATATATTTACCTTTATAAAAATCTGATTTATAATAAAAACTGTTACCTTCCACCACTAACATCAATGAAAGCACCAGTTGTAAAAGATGCTTTCTCAGATAATAACCAATAAACAGCCTCGGCTACTTCATTAGGGTAACCACCTCGCTGCATTGGTATTTTTGATTTCAAACGCTCAACCCGATCAGCCTCACCACCAGAAGCATGCATCTCGGTATAGATGATTCCAGGACGCACTGCATTAACCCGAATACCTTGATCAGCTAACTCCAGCGCCAATCCTGTAGTAATCGTATCAATTGCGCCTTTTGACGCGGCATAATCTACATACTCATGTGGAGAGCCAAGCACAGCCGCACGAGAGGAAATATTCACTATTGAACCGCCTGTTCCACCATTTTTGTAAGCCATGCGTTTTATTGCCTCACGGCAACAAATAAAAGTCCCAGTTACATTAGTTTGTAATATTTGATTTATTCGTGCTGCAGACAAATATTCAACAGAGGTTTGTGGAAAAAGTATTCCCGCATTATTTACCAACACATTAATTTGCCCCAACTGTTGGTCAACAAGACTAAACATTTTAACGATCTGCGCTTCATCAGCAACATCTGCTTGCACCGCTATTGCTACACCTCCAATTTCTTCAATTTGTCGAACGATATTTTCAGCTGCTAATTTGTTTTTATTGTAGTTAATGCATACCTTATACTTATGATGTGCAAGCAATACAGCAATAGCAGCACCTATACCACGACTTGCACCAGTAATTATTGCTACCGGATAATCTGCTTTTACCATAATTAAACCACCGAACAAAATAAAAAAGTATTATATCATTCTCTTTTAAAAGAAATCACGCTTTATCCATTTGATAAAACAATACCCCAAAATATCTCGCTGAACCAAAATCAATGCATCTATTTATGGATAATGAATTATCCCAAAATACCACTTCCTGATAAAACAGAATAGCGGGTAACATCCATACATAATCAGTTAAATTTGTTAGGTTAATATCAGTCAGCAGTAGCAACGCAATTAACCTATTGTTTAGTTCAGTGTGACAATATCATTAAGTCACATATATTTTTAATAAATATTAAAATGTCTTTATGAAGAAAATACCCATGAAAAAATTTTCTACAATAATCTTAACTATTTTAGCTCATCAGACTGTGTTTGCAGATAGTGAATCCAGTGTAGTGACATCTCCAACGAACAGCAATGCGACATTTATTGCTCGCGCAGCCTATCTTCAAAACCCATATAATTCGGAAAATTACCCGACAACAGGTGGTGGTACTTTAATCGTGAATGAAAGTCAGACTGTCAATCAAAATTTCTGGCAAAAATGGTTTGAAGATGGGACGTATAACATTTATGCAGGTACAACGATTAATGCCGGAGCAGATAGTAAAACATTCAACAATCCAGGACCATACAATCGCGATATGCAGCCATATTCCTATGGCGCAAATATATTCGCACAAACTGGGCAAGCAGCAGGATTTTCCATAGGTGGAGCGATTACTGTAATGAACCCATTCTTTGCTGAACCAATGAATGGTCTGGCTACTCAGCAAGGAACCCGCGATTATAATATATACACACCAACATATACACAAGCAGCAATGTCCGAAGCATTTGTCGAGTATCAATATAGCAACATGGTTCAGGCTGATGTTGGTTACATTGGTATCAATAACAGTCCATGGATCAATGGTAATTATGAAAATAATTTGGTATCCATACCAGCAACTTACCAAGGAGCGCTGATAAATCTCTATCCCGGTAATGGATGGTTAATTACCGCATTGGCATTTAACGCAGCACAGTATGGTGCATCAACTGGTTTTACAGGCAATACCAACTACAGTATCACCAACAATGGGATAGCAAATAGTAGTGGTTACGCGGCGTCAAATGGAACTGTTGCACTTGGTGCTAACTATAGCGGACTTGACAATAACTATAACTTACGGTTATGGGGTTATCAGTTTGATAACTACGGAACACTTTTATATAGTGATACCAGTCTAACTCTGCCAGTAAATGATAAATCTTCATTTAATATTTCAGCACAGGCTGGTACCGATCAGCAGTGGTTTCAAGCTAATAATGCAATTACCCAATACAATGGTACGATTATTCAGAGTTATATGGCAGGTATTCGTGGTAACTGGACATATGACTGGTTTCAACTTAACCTAAGCGCCAATACTATGTGGGGAGCTGCCAATGGCTATAATGGCGGTGCATTCGTATCCCCATACACAGTTGGACAATCCGTTGACCCTACTTACTCAAATGGCTGGTCTACCAATATGATTAGCAATGGTTTCACTAGTTCAGAGTATAAATTATCTACTCAGTTTGGTTTTTTAAATAATAACTTAACTATTTCACCAGCATATATTTTGGCAACGAGTGGTAATGTCCAATACAATGGTACTCAAGAAGCTGATTTGAATCTAAATTACTCAATTCCACAAGTTCGTGGTCTATTCATATTCGGAGTTTTTGCCAACCAGTGGTTACCAGCACAAAACCCCAATGGTAGTAATTCATGGACTTCAGAACTTGGAATATTTTACGCATATTAATTTAGTAAGGACATTAATTACATGAATAAGAATATTATTACGCTGGCTATATTGTTGTGTAGCACAACCTCTTCATATTCAATGACTGTCATTGATCTAGATAAGCATGATTTTACCTGTAATCAGGTAAAATTAACTCAAAAATCAAGCGAATCAGAAATTACAGATAATTGCTATAATGTGAAGACGTATCATCGCCAAAATGGAATTGAGGGTCGTAATCCAGCTCGGTTACAAGGCGGTGGTGCAGACATAACTCAAATCACGACACCTGATCAAGAAATAGTATTGGATAAAATTCGCTTTTATGATGATAACCGCCGAGAATTAATATGTACTTTTGAACACAATATAATTAAAAAGTGTAAAGCAGAGATAAAAAAAGAACAAATTCCTGCAAAAACTGAATAAGTTTTTAGAAAATAAACAATACGTCGTCAAAGGATAATCATGAGAAAAATATTATTTTATTTATTAACAATAAGCAGCAGTTCAATATTCGCACTAACAACGGTTGATTTCAGTAAATCAAGCTATACTTGTAATAAATTACCTCTTGGAACACAGAGCCAAGAATCAGATCTGCTGAATAATTGCCATTACGCGGTGATAATCGAACACGAAGAAAATATCGCTGGAAGAGTTTATCGAGGACCTGGCGGAGGAACACAAACAACACAGATGAACACAACTTCAGATGATGAAGTTAATTACGATAAAATAAAGTTCTTTACAGATGATCATAGTTATATGGTTTGTTATTATAAGAGTTATAAACTAATCAAATGTAAGGTTAGACCACCTAAAGTAAATAAAAGTACGTCTAGTGAAGAGGTAAATTCTACAAACCGACAAGACACTCTTCAAGAAAGTCAGCAAAAGCATTAATTTTGGGATCATCATGCACACGCTTTAACATATAAAAATCAAGCTTTTCAAAGCTATAGTCAGGTAAGACACGAGTATATGTACCCTCATTTATGGCTTTCTCAACAGCAGAGGCATAAAAAGCTGCGATAAACTTGCCAGTTTTAACAAGCTCCAGATTATGCATGAAATTATTTGTTGCCAGAGTATGATTAATGTTTATAGTAGTAACCTGTTGAGTTTTATTATGGATAATATTGGTTCGGTTAATAATTTCACCATGATCGCGTAAGATACCAATGACCTGATGATTATCAATATCTGCAGGATCAGTTAAATACCCATATTGCGCGATATATTCTGGAGTACAAACAGCTAATAGTTCTGCGCGATGGATTAATTTAACCCGCTGCGCCTGTTGTTCTGGCAGACCATAGACTATCGCCAAATCAATATAATCTTTTTGTAAATTGACCTCATGATTCTGGAAATAAATCCGCGCTTTTAAATTCGGATGTTTTGCCATAAAATCTGGTAACTTGGGAGTGATTATCTGTAATGGCAGATAATGAGGTAACATGACTCTAATCTCACCGAAAACTAAATCTTCATTTTGTAGGGCAGAAAATATCTTGTTTTCAAGTAAGTCCTCTTGCCCGATCAAGTTTTCATAAAGCCGTTGCCCGTATAAAGATAACTCAAAATGATTAGCAGTACGAACGATTAATTTAGTTCCTAAGGATTCCTCTAGGCTTAATATTCGACGACTTATTGTTGATTGGTAAATACCCAATTCTTTAGCTGCTTTAGTAAAACTACCAAATTGAGCCACTTTAATAAACAAAAACAGATCGTCGTACATAATTGAATTATCCTTAACGCAGAAGTTTAAATGTCTTTAATGCTCTGAAATATGGGGAGATATCACTAAACGCGTAAATTATAGCATACAATAAACAGCAATATTGTTCTTATATTCAACAAATTCTGCGGTAATAATCTTACCTGATTTAATTAAATATCTAGTATGCAATTTTGCATAATGAACTATCCCAAATCAAGACTTCCTGAATAAGTACTTAACGATATAGAATATAGCCTGAAAGATCTGCCATCCACCAGAATGACTATTAACGTGAAAACAGATAGAAAAATCATTGTCAACAAGGATGGCAAAATTAGATGATTGACTTAAGCTAGTTTAGCAAATAATTTATTTGATTAGCTATAGTAGCATGAAGCATATTATCAGATTAATAAGTAGCTCTCAAGCAAGCAGCATAATTTAGTGACGTCTTCCTCTATAAATAATGGCGCTCTCTAATATCCGGTTTAGGCGTTTTTTGATTTTTTCACCACTTAGACCGGCTTTTTTTAGAATATTACCTTTAAGGCATGTAACAAATCATATCTGTCCTTATCCGGTTTAAGGATACTCTTCCCTCGCTTAAACCGGACTTTTTTCTAGTATCACTCATTACTTAGCTAGTTATTTTTTCATGGAAATCCATAACTAGAAACCCCTAAAAATAAAAACGTTAATAATTTATTCAATATCGCTATCAATATACCACTCTGTTATTAAATTCCGCGAATGTTTACCAAACCCATGGTACATACGGCTATAAAAGCTGCTAATCTGGATTTTCTAATCCATTCAGCAGCTATTTGATGACTAAATTCTGGGCCTGGAGTTGCTCGCATATGGTTTGAATGTTCTGATCGGTTAACATAGTTCCTCACTGTTAGTAATATGGTTTGATTCTAATTTAGACCAGTCCAAATACATACCTATTGACTTATTAGAACAGACAAAGCCATATTTTCCATATAAAAAATCAACATCGGCAAATAAGTTTACAAAAGCACAGCGAGGCACTTCTTTATGAATAAAGTTCATTATTGATGTCATTATTTGCTTTCCAAGCCCACAGCCCTGCTGATCGGGGTGTACTACTATATCACACACCTGAACATGACAACCTAAATCGCCGATAACTCGTCCCATTGCCAATAGTTGATTTGTGTTATTACATCGAATGCATACTGTAAATAAGCTTCTGGGAAGGGCTAGCGTTGCAGCTTCAATGGTTTTCTCAGATACTCCACCCACTTTGCGTAAATAACAATATTCTTCTGCAGTTGGTGGCGTAGTGCTTAAACTATAATTCATTTTGATACTGCTATTCTTGTATAATGCTTGTAAAATAAAGCTTTTTGCATTAGTCTAAACCTGCTTGATTATGCACTGGGTTTATCGTAATTAAACATCCAACGAATTCCAAAACTATCTGCCAAAATCCCAAAGCGCGCACCCCAAAAAGTGTCTTGTAATGGCATAATAATTTTACGTGCATTTTCTGCCAATACATCAAATACTCGTTGCTGTTCTTCAGCACTTTTAAAATCAAGACTTAAAGATATTGGACTTCCTGATGGAACAATCTTCGGCACGCTACAGCAGTGCTCGCCTTCATCTATAACGTCTGAGACCATAAGCACCAAATCAGGCGCTCTAAAAGTCGCATGCATAATTTTATTACTCCACCCTGCAGGAAGCTGCTTACATAACTCTTCATTTTCACTATATAAATGAACTTCTTCCACCTTACCACCAAAAGCTTTAGAGTACAGCTCTAATGCCTCTCCCGCAGTACCAGCAAAATTTATATACGGAACTAATTGCATAATTTCTCTCCTGAAGGTTTAAATATTTCTTAAAATTAACTCAGCAACATTAACTCCTGCTTGTTGATATATCTGCTGCATTGCAGTCGGACTGGTAAGATTAACTTCGGTTAAACATTTACCAATAACATCGATTCCAGCCACAACTACCCCATGCTCTTTAGTCCACTGAGCTACAGTATTCGCAATTCGATAATCATCTTCATTGAGAGGGTGCACTTCACCACGACCACCAACGGCTAAATTACCGCGAATTTGCCCATCTTGAGGAATACGATATAAGCAATGATCAACAACTTCACCATTAATGATAAAAATTCGTTTATCTCCATGAATAACTTCAGGAATAAATTTCTGTACCATAATCGTTTGACTAAAATAATTGGTAAGGTTTTCCAAAATTGCGCCTTGATTAGGATCGTCATTCGCAATACGAAACACTCCACGTCCCGCCATCATATCAATTGGTTTGGCAACACATACTCCATGTTGTCTAATAAACTCTAAAATAACTTGCTTATTTTTACTGACTAGAGTTGGTGTAATTAACTCAGGAAAGTTTAATATCGTTAATTTCTCATTAAAATTACGCAAAATACCTGGACGATTAATAACTTTAACGCCAGCACGTTCGGCTAGTTCTAAAAGTTGTGTAAGGTAATAATATTCCATATTAAACGGTGGATCATTGCGAACCAAAATAGCGTCAAAATGCTTTAGATTAACGCCTTCCAAGCGCTCAACTACTTTAAACCAATCCATAGTGCTATATATCTGTGCAACCCCATGAGCTAATTCAAGCTCGCTCACATTTGCCAATGCCTGATCATTTAAACCATATATGTCACCAGGCAAACAATAGCTAATTTGATAATTCAAATCTTCTGCAGTCAACATTAATAAATAGGTTGAATCGCCATAAATATTAAATTTTTCCAGTGGATCGGCAATTATTAATATTTTTTTAGTCAATGTTATCTTCCTTTTTATTTCATTATAAGCTGAATTATAGCGCAGTCTATATTTCTATACACAAAGTATTTGTTTTTAGCGGTAAATGTAATTAGATATACTCAAACTGATTCGAAATACTAGTAGGCGATTTACGACGAAGCTTACGACTCGGTAAGTGAGGAGTAAACCAACGACCTAGGATGATGAATCTGATTGAGTATACAATTTGCATACATTATGTCAACGCAGCTTAGCCGTTTAAGTCTAAATTATGCTACAATAATGCAATAGTATATCAATTTAATAGGATATTAACCATGGGATATAAAGTTACCATAGAGCAAGGATCACTAGAATTTTCAGTGAATGCTCAGGAAAACTTACTAAATGCAGCGCTACAAGCAAAAATTAATCTACCACATGGCTGTAAAAGTGGTTCTTGCGGTGCTTGCAAATGTAAAGTTATTCATGGTGATATTGAGCTGGAAGAATACAATAAAACAGTATTAAGCGATGATGATATTACAAATAACTATATCCTGTTATGTAAAGCTTCTGCGCAAAGCGACGTTATACTTGATATACCTGGTTTTACCAATGGATTCCCAATAAAAACCATGCCTTCTAAAATTGAATCAATTGATAAAGTTGGCAGTGTTACCATCCTTAAATTAAAGCTACCAGCTAATCAAATTTTTGAATTTTATGCTGGTCAGTATATTGATATTATCTACGAAGGTAAAAACCGTAGCTATTCAATTGCCAATTCACCAACAACCAAAGGAATTATTGAGCTACATATCCGCTATCGGCAAGGTGGTGTATTTTCAGAGGCAGCTTGGCATACTTTAACAGTCAACCAAATCTTACGCTTTAAAGGACCGATGGGTAATTTCACATTACAAAATAGCAATAATCCTATTTTAATGGTCTGCACTGGTACTGGATTTGCACCACTTAAAGCTATCCTGGAGCAAATGGTTGCTGAAAAAAATCAACGAGAAGTGCATTTAATTTGGGGTAATTTTACCGCCGAAGATTTTTATCTGACAGATATTCTGCCAAATTGGCAAAACCAACTAAGCCTAAAAGTTACCTTGTGCACTAACGATCAAGCTGAAGGTTATTATACTGGTATGGTAACCGATTATATCCAAGAAACCTTCAATGATCTTAGCCAACATGAAATTTATGCTTGTGGTAACCCAGCAATGATTGAAAACTTGTATAATATTGCCTCTTCGCAGTTAAAATTAGATAAACGTAATTTTTACTCCGATGTTTTTACACCATCTATTTAATAGGCAAAATCATGTTCAAACAAATCAGCTTTCTGGCTATTCCAACCTTATTTGTTGTTGCATGTGGTTATTCTGGTCCACTTTATTTACCGCAAAAAGGTACACCGCCACAAAACATGAGTAGAAACCAATATGCACCAGCAACTAATGCTGAGAGCGCTGCACCTAAATCATGGTTACCAGCTTACATTGTAGAATCAAAAGAATCTACAACCTTAAAAACAGTACCTCATAATGCTGAAAGTACATCAAGCGCCAGCTAATCAGTTATACTATTGGCATTATGCAAATTCTTGAACCACTGCACAACGTTGCAAAAATTTCTGCCAAATTAGCCAAATTAAACTTACTTTGCTACTGGGATTTGGCTTTGCACATTCCATTGCGCTATGAAGATCTAACCAAAGTCTACCCAATCGCTGAAGTAAAACCTGGACAACAAGTTATGGTGCAAGGTAAAATTATTGGTCATGAAATAATCCACAGAAAAACTAAACAACTTTTAGTTCGTATTGATGATGGTAGTTCTATTATCACTTTACTGTTTTTTCATTTTTTTCCTAGCTATGCGACTCAATATGCCATCGGCAAACAAATTCGTGCTCATGGTGAAATTAAAAATGATTATATGGGAAACAAAACCATTGTTCACCCCAAAATTCAAACCGTCAACGAAGAAGTCAAGCTTAGTAATACTTTTAGTCCAATTTATCCCACTACCAACGGCTTAGCAAATAGCGCCATAATTAACTTAGTTGAGCAATTATTTGATGCTAATTTAATAATGGAAACCTTACCGCAAAGTATTTTAGACAAACACCAACTATTAGGCTTAGAACAAGCATTATTAACATTACACAAATTAACACCTCAGCAATTTACAAGCAATTATCAACAGCAGGCTCTGAGGCGATTAAAGTTTGATGAACTAATTGCACAACAATTACTAATGCAAAAAATTTATGCTACTAAGCATCACCATCCAACACCAGCAATCAAAACTACCAATCAATACCTAATTCCACTACTAGCTAAGCTACCATTTGAATTAACTAAAGCACAGAATAAAGTATTGCGCGAAATATTGCAAGACATGTCGCAAGCACAACAAATGAATCGTTTGCTCCAAGGTGATGTTGGCAGTGGTAAAACTATTGTTGCCACGATTAGCGCACTAACTGCCATTGAAAATCAATTTCAAGCAGTAATTATGGCGCCGACTGAGATTTTGGCTGAGCAGCACTATAGTAAAATAAGTAAATTGCTTGAGCCATTCTCAATTAAAGTAGTTTGGCTGGCAGGTAGCCTCACTCCTAAACAAAAAAAATTAGCAGCACAAGCTTGCGCTGATGGCAGTGCACAATTAATCATTGGTACGCATGCAGTATTTCAAAAAAATGTGGAATTTGCTAATTTAGGTTTAGTTGTAATTGATGAACAACATCGCTTTGGGGTTGAACAACGCTTAGCCTTGGTTAATAAAGGAAATAAGGATCAATTCCCGCACCAATTAATGATGTCAGCAACGCCAATTCCACGCTCTTTGGCAATGAGCTACTATGCAGATTTAGACGTTTCAAGCATCGACGAGCTACCACCAGGCAGGACTCCAATTAAAACCTTACTTATCAACAATAATCGCCGTAATGAGGTCTTAAAATTTGTTAGAGAACATGCTAATTTGGGCCATCAATCATATTGGGTTTGCCCACTAATTGAAGAATCTGAGAAATTAGAATTAGAAAATGCAATTAATACTTATAATGAACTTTGCGTAGCATTAGCACCAATTAAAGTTGGCTTAGTACACGGCAAGATGAAAACTAAAGACAAAGCGGAGATCATGGCAGATTTTGTATCAGGATGGACTCAAGTTTTAGTTGCAACTACCGTAATTGAAGTTGGTGTTGATGTGCCTAATGCCAGCATAATGGTTATTGAGCATAGTGAGCGTATGGGACTAGCGCAGCTTCACCAATTACGCGGTCGAGTTGGTCGTGGCGATATAGAGAGCCAATGTATCTTGCTTTATGAAAATAAACTCAGCGAAATTGCCAAACAACGGCTTAAAGTTATCTCAACTTCAACTGATGGCTTTGAAATCGCACGTCAGGATTTACTCATCCGTGGACCAGGCGAACTACTCGGACAACGCCAAAGTGGATTACCAGCATTACGCTTTGCGAATTTGGAAGAAGACTTAGATATTTTACATGCTGCACGAGATATTGCTAAATTACTAGTTGATAAGTACCCTATTCATGCCAAACAATTAGTAGAATTATGGTTTCACAATAAGCAAATTTATTCTGGAATATAATACTATGCATCCTAACTTTAAGCTATTAATCAATAATCCAATACTAGAGACAGCAAACTATATTTCAATAAAATCAGAATATATTAATCAATGCTTATCTTCATATCTATACTTGCCACAAATTACTAGCCGTCCATTTATTTTTAGTTGCTTTGCACTCTCTGTTGATGGTAAATTAAACTATCCAGATCTTAAGAGCGGATTTGCTATTGCAAAATACAACTTAGCCGCAACGGAACATGAACGTTATGCTGATTGGTGGATTTTGCAGCTTGCGCGTTCAATTAGCGATGCAGTTATTATTGGCAGCAACAGCCTCAATGCAGAACCAAATGATTATGTAGCGCAAATAAATATCCCTAAACTAGAGCAATTACGCACAGAATTAAATAAACCTCAAAACTTACTACATATTATTGTTAGCCGTAATTGTAATAAAATTGACTTTACCAACGAGTTACTATGTCAAAACAATGATGTTCCTCTAGTCATCTTCACCCAACAAGCACCTAACGTACTTCCATCGCATTTTATTGTAAGTAATATTAAAGAATTAAGCCTAGCTAATAAAAAACAAATTATATTAGATAACGCTTTAGATTTGAATAGACTAATCCAAGAACTCTATCAAAAGGGAATAAAAACTATTTTAAATGAATCTCCATATTACCATCATCACTTACAGCAACTGCAATTATTAGACGAAGCATGGATAAATCAATCAGGAGTATATATCGGCGGTAATACAAGTAGTTTAGGACAGTTTAATAATTCATTTGCTGTAAATATACATCCGCATTATACAATTCTTACTTTACACAACTTAGCCTATAATTTCGTATATCCGCGCTATAAAATCAGTTATTAAAAATGCGATTAATCAATTCCCTTATTAATCAATTCAATTATCAACAACGGACTTTTTATGTCAAGCGTGATGATTTGCTTGACCCACAATTTAGTGGCAACAAAGCGCGTAAGCTTGCTTATTACTTAGAAAATCCATTGCCACATATTGATACATTGATAAGCTATGGCGGCAGCCAATCTAACTTAATGTATTCACTATCATGTTTGGCAAAGCTAAGGCAATGGAATTTTATTTACTATATAAAAAATCTTTCTACTCAAGCAAGAAATGAAACCTCAGGAAATTTAGCGCAAAGT
The DNA here is from genome assembly GCA_964611845.1 of uncultured Neisseria sp. Taxonomy (GTDB): domain Bacteria; phylum Pseudomonadota; class Gammaproteobacteria; order Burkholderiales; family UBA11063; genus Aquella. The sequence continues at coordinate 14,301 of CAZTBH010000017.1, read as the reverse complement.
TTGCAAAATGGAATGCAGCTTATTGAACTTAAAAATGACTATAATTCATTCTGTGCCAATATAGCTAACACCAAGGAAAAGAGTCAACTACTAATTCAACAAGGTGGTGCGCAAATTGAAGCCGAATATGGTATACAACAACTTGCCGATGAGATCAGGTTATGGGCACAACAGCAAAATTTCCAGCAATTAGCAATTTTTATCGCTTCAGGTACAGGTACCAGCGCATTATATTTGCAAAAACATTTGCCAGAATTTGAAATTTATACCACCAATTGTGTTGGTAGCCCAGAATACTTATTAAAACAATTTGAGGCATTAATCACCAGCAAGCAGAAAATCCCTCATATTTTGGCTAACGACACCTATCGTTTTGCGACTCCATACGCTGAGCTTTATCAAACAATAATTACCATTCAAAATTCCAGCCAAATTGAATTTGATATGGTTTACGATCCTATTGGCTGGAATGTTCTTCTTCGTAATATAGAAAAAATATCAGCACCTATTCTTTATTTGCATTGTGGTGGAATCAATGGTAATAAAACCATGCTACAAAGATATAAAAAAACCCTTAGCTAAAACTAAGGATTTGCGAGTTAAAATATTTTAGGAAATTTAAACAAATTTAATTTACTGGTTAGTTGCATGTTTTTATCAATAAGTTCTTTTTGTCTTCTGCGTAATGCGGTTAGAAACTCTAAGTTAGCATTATGAACATTACTCAGATTGTTTATATCTGCTAATTTTTTTATATAATCCGCTAAGTCATCATTAATAGCCAGCAAATTTTCTAAAAATGAAGTCACAAATTCATGGCTATAATTAGCAATCTCAGCATTTGAATTTTTAATTACATCCAAACTTTTTTGCAAAAGTGGATTAGCGCTCCCCAATTCAAGTGTTGGACCTGCATATTTTTTAACTTCTGGAGTAATATTTACAGTAGCAGCTTTAGCTACTGGTTTAATTTCTACTACAGGTTCGGGTTTTACAACTTCTGCTGCCAGACTTACACTTTCCACTTTAGCTACTTCAGGCGCTGCAACTGGTGCTGCTTTTGCTACTGGCTTACGAACTGCTCTTTTTTTAACTGTTTCGGGTTGTTTATCTTCAACACTTTGTTTTTCTGCATCAATTGATTTTCTTAATGATGAAGTTAATTTAGTTGCCATTTTATTTACTCCTAATAATTTTAATTTATTAACGTTAAAATTTCTTTAGCTAGTTCTTTTATTTCCTGTTTCGCTTTTGGATTATCTAAATCTAGCACTGTTCCACCAAATGCAGCCGCTTGGCGATAAGCTGTGCGCTGATAAATATTAGATTCAGTTTTAGGAAAATCAAATTCAGTGATCAATTCTAAAGCTTCTTTAGAAATACTAATATTACTTTGACACATATTAGCAACCAAACGCGATACAAGTTTATCGTTTATCTCGCTTACATTAGAAATTAATTTTTGTATCCCTACAGCAGCCCATAAATCAGTTGGACTAGGGATCACTGGAACTAGCGCTAAATCAGCAATCAACAGTGCGGATGAAGTAAAGTTATTATCAATCGCAGGTGGACAATCAACAAAAATATACTCATAATCTTCAAGATATTTCTTTATTTCTCGATTCACTTTATCGGTAACATTTGCTAAACTCATAACAGCCGCAGGAAAAGGATTATCATCACTGCTACTATAAGCCCAACGAGTCGCGCTTCCTTGCGGATCTCCATCAATTAATAATACTTTTGCGTTTAAACCAATAATACCAGCTAAATTCATGGTAAGGGTTGTTTTTCCACAACCACCTTTTTGATTTGTTATAACTATAACTTTTGCGCTCATCTTTCCCACACTTCTAATTTAAATTTCACATTATCTTATCATATTAAATCATATACCAGTATAATAAGTCACTAACCTTCATATCCAGTTGGCGCTATTATAATATCTCTAATACATGTATCCTGTGGCTGCATATATATAAACTTAAATTATATTTAACATTTTGTAATTTCAATAAATCCGATTTTTTACATATGACTTAGTTTCTGTATAAATAATATTTAGGACTTGGAAAATATTCAACCTGTCATTACTTATGTATTAAACTATAACTCTCGCCTAACTGCAAATAATTATGTCACGTCACTTAATTATAAAGTTATACAACACACTCTTCCAAACCAACACTACTAGTTACACCAATTATTAAAATTACTTTATATGTTATCACATCCTATTAAATGTTTCACATGAAACATTTTTAAATATTATATTAAATATTTTTTCTGAAGCACCACAATATTTACCTATAAATTCTGAGCAATGTTTTTTTAAAGCATTATACTTATCATCATCCTCAATTAAATTATTAATTAGCATCTTTAATTCAGACGAAGAATCAATTTGTATTGCACAACCAGTATCCACTGAATTTTTTGCAACATCACTAAAATTAAACATTGAATTGCCAAAAATTACTGGTTTATTCATATAAGTTGCTTCAATTGGATTTTGCCCTCCAAAATCTTTAAAACTACCACCAATTACAACTAAATAACTAAGTGCATAGTATGCTAACATCTCTCCCATGCTATCACCAATTATAACTTTACAATCAGGTGTTATTCTTCTATTATCAGAACGTTTACAATAAACTATATTATTTTTTATTAATAGATTTTCAAGCTCAATAAATCTTTCTGGATGACGCGGAATAAATAAATAAATAACATTTTGATTCAAATCAATATTATTTAATAAAATTTCTTCTTCACCATCTCTAGTTGAAGCAAATGTAATAATTTTACGACCATCAACTAGCTGTTCTAATTCTTTTATTTTAATATTATTTGAATCATTAAATACTAAATCAAACTTTGTATTACCTACTGTTTGCAAATTTTGATTATATCCAAGTTTTAAAAAATTATTTTCAGTATTTACATCCTGACATAAAATCCCGTTAAATTTATTCAAAATCGGCAGTAATGCCAATTTAAAGCGATTATAACCTCTAAAAGAACGATTTGATAGTCTGGCATTAACTAGGTAAAGATAAGTCCTAGACTGCTCAGCAAAGTGTATTAAATTAGGCCAGATTTCAGTCTCCATTATTATTCCAATTTTTGGTTTAAAGTTTCTATAAAAACTTTTTACACAAAAACTAATATCATACGGAATATAATGTACGATTGCTTGCGGATATAGTGTTTGAGCAGTTTGTCTTCCTGTTGGTGTCATTGTTGTTATCAAAATCTGATAATTAGATAACTTATTAGAAATAAGCTCAACTAATTTCTGCATTGCCCTAGTTTCACCAACTGACACAGAATGCAACCATATTATTGGTTTGCTAGAAGAGTTTTCTAATTTTATGCCAAAACGTTCATTCCAATTACGTAAGTACGCCGGATTTTTTTTACCACGCTTTAATAAATACAAAGGTAATAAAGGTACAAGTAAATATGTAAATAATGAGTAGACTAGCCTCATTTATCTTCTTTCGGCTTTTTCTGCATATAATCCATAAATTGAAGCATCATATTTACTGGATTTACATCCTGAAAGGCTTTAGCAGAATTAGCCATATTTTTCATTGTTTCGAGTTGAACAATATATTGCTGCAAATAGATTATTAGATTATTAGAAAATTCAATCTGTTTCTCACATTCGCTAATACATTTATCTGGAGACGTAAACATTTCGTTATTAAACATTTCTGTTCCTTATTAAATCAGTTTATTTTGTAAAATACAATCAATTATCTCATTTGGTTTTAATTCTTGCTTATAACCACCTAAATTAAATCCAATTTTACTTTCTACAATTCCGACATATGATGGTTTACTATGTAAATATATTGCTATAGTTGGAATTTTTAATAAATTTGCCATATGAGTAAATCCAGTATCTACTCCAATAACTAAACAACTATCTTTAATCAAACCACTTAATTCAGAAAAATTCAGCTTCTCAACCACTAAAAATCTACTGTTAGTTATTTTTTTATTTAGTTTAGTTACAAATTTTAATTCATCAGAGTTACTATATGTAGCAACAATATCTTTATTAGTATGTTCAATAAACCAATTAATTAGTTGTACCCAATTTTCTAAACTCCACTTTTTATTTTCTTTTGAAGTACCATGTAAGATCATTATATAATCTTTATTCAAATCTATTTTAGCTTTAGTTGTATTAATAATAAATTTGAAATCATTTAAATTACTTTGTAAATTAAATATTTTTGCTATTAATCCACGCAATCTAGTTACTGCAACAGCATTTTGATCAACATAATATTTATAATCATACAAGTAACTAGATATTTTTTCACGTGCACTTAGGGCATCAAGACCATATACTTTACCATTAAAAAGTATTTTAGCTAAAATTGCAGACTTTATTAAACCTTGAGTATCAATAATATAGTCATATTTTTTACCTATCGTTAATTTCCTAAATTGGATAACTTTATAAAACCAGCTAAATTTATTTTTTTTCCAACGCCTTAAAGGAATTGCAATTACATTATCAATCAATGGTGATAACTTAGCTACTCCTTCAAAACTACTGTCAACCAACCAATCAATTTCAGAATCTGGCAATACTTTTTTAATATCCGATAAAACAGTCATAGTATGAAGGATATCTCCAATTGAAGATAGTCTAATAATAAGAATTTTTTTAGTCATATAATTTATTTACTAACAAATAATTGTGGATAAATTAATAAATAGCTGTTAATAAAGTCAGACTATTAACAAAATAAATTTTATTTACTTATTTATTAACAATATAAACAGATCAATCAATATTAATACTAACCAAGTTTAACATAAGATAACAATTTGATATTATTAATAAAAAATTGATTAATAACATAAATCTAATTAATTAATAACTATAATAATATATATAAGTATTATATTATTAATAATAACTATAATTCAAATAAAATTTAATATATTTAAAATCTATTGTTAAAATAACTTGTTAGTTAATTCAAATTTTCCTGTTAATAAATCAATACTTATTAACACTTAAAATTTGATGTCTAATTATATTAACAAAATGTGATTAATCTAATATTTAATTACTAACTATTTTTATATAACATTAATATTCTGTTTTAATTTAATATTATATATATACTAACAATAAAATTAGTAATTAATAACTATAATAAAGTATATATATTAAATAAATAATATATAAATGCTAAAATTGCGGATTGTTATTAGTAAGGATATATAATGAGTAAAGAAAATAAATATACTATAGAAAAAATAACATATTTAAAACAATGGACAGATCATTTATTTAGTTTTAAAATTACGAGAAATGAAGCTTTTAAATTTATACCTGGTCAATTTGCTAGACTTGGTGTTAAAAAAGAAGATGATAGTATTGTGTGGAGACCTTATTCAATAGTTTCTGCAGATTATGATGAGGAATTGGAATTTTATTCAATTGTGGTTCCAGATGGAGAGTTCACTCAACGATTAAAAAACATTAATATAAATAATGATATATATATAGATAAAACTAATTATGGATTGCTAACTACAGACCGTTTTGAAAATGGTAAAGATTTATGGTTCTTATCAACAGGTACTGGCTTAGCACCATTTATTTCAATTCTTTATGATTTTACAATATGGGAACAATATGACAAAGTTATACTTGTGCATGGTGTAAGAACTGCAGAAGAATTAGCATATCAAGATACTATAAATAGTTTTTATACACATGAATATTATGGAGAACTAGTAAAAGATAAATTAATTTATGTTAAAGTAGTTACTCGAGAAAATTCAGGCGGTGATCTATATGGACGAATTACAGAATTAATAAAAAATGGTGAGCTTGAGAAATTTGTTAATATTCCGATTACTATTGAAAATAGTAGAATCATGATTTGTGGTAATCCAGAAATGGTAAGTGATACTAGGCATATGTTAGCCGAAAAAGGATTAACTGTTTCTAAACGTGGAAATCCAGGTAATATGGCTGTAGAAAATTATTGGTAAATGTATATATGTTTCATATGAAACATATATACATTATATTTTTTAATGGTGAAGTTTTTATGTCTTAAAAAGCTTTGTATTTTAATACCATTATTGTCTAGATTTATAGAAATTTAAATTTTAAAAGTTTGAATAAAGAATGAATGATTATGAATTAATAATAGAAATATTAAATAATGTTTATGGTGGTAAAAATTTAACAGATGAAATTAATAAGTATAAAAATAATATTAATATTTCACGAATTAAATATATAGTGTATGGAGTTATTCGTAATTATTATTCAATTGATTTTTGTATTCATAAAATTGTAAAACATATTTCAAAAACTAATGAAGTCATTATTCAAATAGGAATATATGAATTAAATAATAGTAATAAACCTGATTATGCAGTAGTAAATACACTAGTAGAAATTGTAGATAATAAAAAAGAAAAAAAATTTATTAATTGGGTTCTTCGTGAATATCAAAGACAAAAAGAAAATTTAAGTATTTTAATAATAAAAGATTATTCTTTAAAATATAATATGCCAAATTGGATAATTGATTTATTAAAAAAACAATATAAAAATAACTATCTTAAATTTTTAGATGGCTTAAATTATCACCCAGCATTTGGTTTGAGAGTTAATTATATAAAAAAATCTTTTAATGAGTATATTGAAATATTGAAGCAAAATAATATTAAATTTATAATTAATAAAGATAATAAAATATGTTTAGAAAAATCCTTGGATATAAAAGATGTACCTTTATTTTTAGATGGTGTTTCAAGTATACAGGATGTAGCAGCACAATATACAGTGGATTTATTAACAAATAATAATATCATTCCACTAAAAGTTCTTGATGCTTGTGCGGCACCTGGTGGTAAAGCTTGTCAAATATTAGAAAATTATAATTGTTCTTTAACTGCTATGGATATTAGTTCTCATCGCTTAGAAAGAATAAAACAAAATTTACAGCGCTTAGAGTTAGAAGCTAAAATAATAATTGGTAATGCTTTTAATCTTGATTGGTGGGATAAAAGTAAGTTTGATTTAATTGTTGCTGATGTACCTTGCTCAGCAAGTGGCACAATAAAAAGAAACCCAGATATAAAAGTTAACCGTTCTTATGACGATGTTATAAAATTTACAGTAAGCCAACGTAAAATAGTATTAAACTTATGGAATTGTTTAGAAGACAATGGCTATTTTCTTTATATCACTTGTTCAATATTCCGTGATGAAAATCAGGATAATATAGCATGGTTTGAAGATAATATTAAAGGATTTAAATTAATTGATGAATTACAAATTATTCCAACTGAATATAATGATTCTCTATATTATGCGCTAGTACAAAAGAATAAGTAACAAATTTAATTCGCAACGATAAAAACTTTTATATTTAAAAAGTAAATGTATAAAATTGCAATATTTAAACTATATTTAGACAGATTTATTAAATACAGGTTTAATGTAAATAATTAACTAGTATTTGTATTTTGAGTATGTTTAAGTATATCAATATTTAGGTATTAATAAATGAAAAGAACTAATATAGGATTTTTAATAGTATTATTTATTTTAATAGTATTTAGTTATTTTTATGTAACAATATATTCAAAATACGATGTAATGTTATATCTAAATGATTATAAAGAAATTATTCAACTTAACCGTATAATAGAAGTGCTATTGTTAGTAACTATTGCTTTTTTTGTTTACAAAATTTTTTTTAGAAGTAACTACGTTTTTGGATCTAGGATAACTAAGAAATTATTCATACTTCTGTCATCTGTAATAGTTATACCATCGCTAATTAATATAAAAATTGCTAATTACTTTATTGATAATACAGTTAATCGATTATTTAATCCACAAATTGAAGAGCTTTTTGATAATAGCTTTAATATAGCAGAAGAAAGTATAAAGTATTTTTCAAAAGAACTACGTAAAAAATCAGTAATTGCTGCGGAATACCTAAAATTAGTTGATAAAAATGACGATAAAGCAGATTTAGCAAAAATTCGCAATATTTTGGATGTTACAAGCCTGACTATCTATAAACAAAATGGTATATTAGAGTTACAAGATAAACAAAATGATAGTAAATACTTTCCAAAGATTTTACCTAAATATATTATTGATAAAATAAAAGTATCTGGCTATTATTATGAAATTAATAAAGATAATAGCGGTAATTATTTATTTTATTATTATCAGTTTTATGATGATAATAAAATTATAGCACTAACACAATTTGCCCCAGATTTTATTCGAATAGATAATACCAAGTTAATTCAAAATAAAGAGTTATATTTGGGATTGCTTAATAATAAGGATCATTTAAAAGATGTATACACTAGTACGTTAATTATTAGTGTATTATTATCAATTTCAATAGCTGTTCTTTTATCTATGTTTTTCTCGCAATTCTTAATAAAAAGGATTAGCAATTTAATTGAAAATATTGAATTAATTAAACAAGGCTCGTATCTTAATAATAACTCATTTCAAGGTAATGATGAATTATCACAACTTATCACATCTTTTAATGAGATGAGTCATAACTTAGATAGGGTAAGAAAATTAGAAAAATTTCAAAAAGATCAAATAACAGCATCAAAAAATTTCCTTGAAAATTTAATAAATAATCTTAATTTAAGTGTTGTTGTATATGATCAGGATTATATTATTAAGAGTATTAATGTAATTAGCCACAGTATTCTTGATATAGATCTAGAAACTATAAAAGGAACTCCGTTAAATCAATGGGGGAATTTATATCCACATCTTGAAGATTTAATAAATATTATTGAAATAAATTCAAAACAGAATAATGAATGGGAAGAAAACGTAATTGTACGTAATAGACATAATATTAAAAATCTATATATCAAAACAATTAAATTTAAAACTCATGAAAATAGTCAGTATATGACCTTGATAAGTGATGTAACAAATTTGATTAAAGCAAAACAAAATCAAGCATGGGCAGATATTGCAAAACGTTTAGCACATGAAATAAAAAATCCACTTACACCGATTGTATTATCAGCTGAACGAATTGAAATGAAATTGGTACCTAAATTATCAAATGATGATCAGGTATTTTTACAAAGACTGGTTAAACAAATTATCATTCAAGTTGAAGATCTTAAAGACTTAGTTAATAAATTCAGAGATTTTGCAAATATAAATAAGCCTAATTTATCTAAAATAGAAATGGTTCATTTTTTTAGTCAATTCTTAACTCTTTATGAAAATGTTAACTATATTGAGTTTAAGGTTGATATACCAGAAAATGAAATTTTAATAATGGGTGATTCAAGTCTTTTAAGACAAGTGTTTCATAATTTATTAAAAAATTCAATAGAAAGTATTGAAAATATTGAAAATAAATTAATTAAAGTTATATTGAATATACAAAATGAATATCTAGGGATTACAATTAAAGATAATGGTAATGGTTTTGAAAATATTATAATGGAGAATTTATTTGAACCTTATCGCACTACTAAAGGAGTTAAAGGAAGCGGACTTGGGATGGCAATTGTGAAGAAAATTATTGATGAACATAATGGTAAAATTGAAGTATTTAATGACAACGGTGCCAATGTAGTAGTAAAATTACCACTTATTAGTCAAAATACTGTATTATAGGTTAAAAATAAATGGATAAATTAATATTGATTGTAGATGATGAATTGGGTATTCGTGAGTTATTACGCGAATGTTTAGAGGATGAGGGTTATGTGGTAAAATTAGCTGAAAATGCGTTGGAGGCTGATAAAATAGTTAAAGAGCATCGCTTTGATTTAATTTTAATGGATGTATGGTTGCCTGATATGGATGGTGTATCATTGTTTAAAAGATTTTTATCAAATGGGATTACTGCACCAGTTATTATGATGTCTGGACATGCATCGATAACAAGTGCTCTTGAAGCAATTAGAATTGGAGCTAGGGATTTTCTTGAAAAACCTCTTTCACTAAGTAAATTATTACCTTTAGTTGATAAACATATTTTAAAAGAGCGTACTAATAGCGATGGGATTTTAGAAGATATTTCTGAAATTATTACTCTTGACTTAAATAATCAACTTAAAGGAATAAAAGAAACTTTAGAGCGTAGATATTTTTTATATCACATGAATAAGCAAAAAGGAAATATTACTAAAATTGCTGAAGTTTCAGGTGTAGATAGAGCTCATCTATATCGTAAATTTAAAAATTTAGGAATTAAAATAAAATAAATTTTATTGGATTTAATGTAGTTAACTTATGAAAATTTATAATAGTTTATCAAAACAAAAAGAGAATTTCGTTTCAATTAAACCCAACGAAATAAAAATGTATATCTGCGGGCAGACTGTTTATGATTATTGTCATTTAGGTCATGCTCGCAAAGCTGTTGTTTTTGATATGGTGCGCCGGTGGTTTATTGCTAGTGGATATAAAGTCGTATTTGTAGAAAATATTACGGATATCGATGATAAAATTATTCGACGTGCCGAAGAAAATGGTGAAACTATTTATCAATTGACTGAGCGCTACATAAAATATATGCATGAAGATTTTGCATCTTTAGGCGTTATGAGACCTGATCATGAGCCTAAAGCTACTGAATATATTTCTCAGATGGCTTATCTTATTCAAGATTTAATTGATAAAAATTATGCATATCAAGCCATAAATGGAGATATTTACTACCGTGTACGTAAATTTGTTGGTTATGGTAAATTATCTGGAAAATCTTTAGACGATCTGAGAGCTGGTGAACGTGTAGATGTTGATCTTAATAAAGAGGATCCACTTGATTTTGTTTTGTGGAAAGCTGCAAAAGAAAACGAAGTTTATTGGAATTCTCCTTTTGGGAATGGTCGTCCAGGTTGGCATATTGAATGTTCGGCAATGTCAGAAGAGATTCTTGGTAAAAATTTCGATATTCATGGTGGTGGACAAGATTTACAGTTTCCTCACCACGAAAATGAAATAGCTCAAAGTGAAGCGCATAATAATTGTCAGTTTGCTAATTACTGGATGCATAATGGTTTTTTAAATGTTAATGATGAAAAAATGTCTAAGTCATTAGGTAATTTTTTCACATTACGTGATGCATTGAATCAGTATAATCCTGAGGTAATTAGATATTTTATGCTAAAGAGCCATTATCGTAGTCCATTAAATTTTAGCTATGATAATTTACTTGATGCTAAAAATAGCTTAAGTAAAATTTATCAAACATTGCGTGATTATGATCTTAATGCTGATAATTGTAACATTGATGAAATAGACTGGTCAGATAGATATGCAGTAAGTTTCAAAAATGCTATGGATGATGATTTTAATACCTCATTAGCAATTAGCGTATTATTTGAAATAGTAACTGAAATTAATCGTGAGAAAAATTCTGAGTTTGCTAAATTACTTTATACCTTAGCTAATACGATTGGTTTACTGAGTAGTAATCCACAGCAATTTTTACAGTCAGGTGTGGAATTATCAGCACAAGTTATTGAAGAAATGATAATGAAACGTAATCAAGCTCGTTTATATCGTGATTTCGCCCTATCAGATAAAATTCGTGATGAATTATTATCCAACAAGATTGTTTTAGAAGATAGTAAAAATGGCACAATTTGGCGTAAACTATGAGCTTTTACGTAATAAAAAATTTTGGTTTATGCTATAATCGTGACTTGCAATAAAGTAAATAGCTTGGAACAAGCTGTGAACAGAGTGATTAAATATCAACTGGTTCAAGGATTATGTGCATCTGGTTTTATAACAGCTTGTTATCAAAACTTAAACACATTAATTTCTTCACTGCTTGGTATGTTTATTGCTATATTCCCAACTATTGTGTATGCTATAACAGTGTCATCACGAAATGTTGAGAATTATAGTCTTAAATATAGCAAACATAGAAAGGCAACATTGTTAAAGTTTATAGCTAATATGCTGGGATTTTTCTTGGTATTTAGCACCTTTAAAAATGTTAATGCTTTAGCATTGTTTATAGTTTATATTATTGCACTTAGTGGTTATTGGACCAATTTATTTGGTTTAATTGGAAAAAAATAAAATTTGGAGGAAGTATGGCGTCAGCAACTGAATATATTGATCATCACCTGACCTTCAACACGATTACATTATCTGGAAATCCTGGTGGTTTTTGGACAGTTAATATTGATACTTTAGTTACTTCATGGGTGCTAGGTTTATTATTTCTACTTACTTTTGTAATTGTAGCAAGACGTTTTAAAGTAGCTAATCCAGGTAAGTTTCAGCTGTTTATAGAATTAGTTTTTGAAATGGTAAGTTCTCAGGTAAATGATGCTTATCACAAGAAAAGTAAGTTTATAGCTCCGCTTGCACTAACTATATTTTGCTGGGTTTTTCTGTTTAATTTAATGGATGATTTACCAGTTGATATTGTAAACTTTTTCACAACCAGCCTTGGACATCCAAGTGCTCACTGGCGGCTAGTTCCATCCGCTGATATCAATATGACGTTTGCTCTTTCTTTATCAGTATTGATTTTAATTATCGTCTATAGTATTTGGGCTAAAGGTGTTGGTGGTTGGTCAAAAGAGTTATTAACAAAACCTTTTGGTAAGTGGTTGTTACCATTTAATCTTTTATTTCAATTAATTGAAATATTTTCAAAACCAATATCGCTTGCATTACGGTTGTTTGGTAATATGTATGCTGGTGAAATGATTTTTATTCTAATCGCATTATTACCGTGGTATCTACAATGGATTCTTGGTACTCCTTGGGCGATTTTCCATATACTGATCATTACTCTTCAAGCATTTTTGTTTATGATGTTAACGGTTGTTTATTTAAGCCTCGCAGTTGAGGAACACTAATTTTTTATTGTTTGGTGTGTTTTTTGTTTTTAATTTTTTAGGAGCCTTTAATGGAAGCTATTATTTCTAATATTTCTGGTTTAACTGCTGTTGCTGCTGCATTGCTTATTGGTCTTGGTGCCTGTGGTACTGCAATCGGTTTCGGTATTCTAGGTGGTAAATTCCTAGAATCATCAGCTCGTCAACCAGAATTAGCTACTGGTTTGATGATCAAGATGTTCATCGTTGCCGGTTTATTGGATGCGATTGCGATGATTGGTGTGGGTGTGGCATTCTGGTTAATTACTAGTAATCCAATCTTGTCAACGGCATTAGAATTATTGAAAAATGCTCACTAGTCGTAATTAATATTTAAAGGAGATTCCTCGTGAATATTAATGCAACAATGCTCGGAGAAATGATTACCTTCATTTTGTTGGTACTCTTTACAATGAAATTTGTCTGGCCACCAATTAGTAGTATGCTTGAAGAACGTGCAAGTAAGATTACTGATGGTTTAGCTGCTGCTGAAAAAGGTAAGCAACAATTATTAGATGCTGAAGCAAATATTGCTGAAGAGTTGAAAAAAATTCAAGCTCGTGCAGGTGAAATAGTTGCTAATGCTGAAAAAAGAGCTAATCAAGTTATCGAAGAATCAAAAGAGCGTGCTCGTATCGAAGGTGACAAAATTATTGCTGATGCTAAGGCTCAGATTGAACAAGATTTTGTACGCATGAAGGAGGACTTACGACTACGTGTTTCAGATTTGGTGATACGTGGTACTGAGCAAATCTTGCGGGTTGAGATTGATCAATCTAGACATGAGAAAATATTAGCTCAACTTAAAGCGGAGTTGTAATTATCATGGCTGAATTGAGTGTAATTGCGCATCCATACGCACAGGCATTATTTAGCTTGGCAAAACAAACCAAGCAGGAAGATGTTTGGCTTAGCAAATTATCTGATTTGCAACAAGTTGTTGTTAATCCTGAATTTTTTGAGTTATTAAATAATCCAGAAATTGAGGGTTCACAGGTTATTTCTGTAGTTAATACTTTGCTAAAGAATAATGCTTCGATAGAAGTTACAAATCTTTTGAATGTATTAATTGAGAATAACCGAGTTTCAGCTTTACCTGAAATTTATCAAGTTTTTCGCGATTTAGTTCTTGAAGATCAAAAGCGTGGTGATGCAATTATTGAATCAGCTTATGCAATGAGTCAGACAGAAAAACAAGACTTTGAGGAATTACTATCTAAAAAATTTGGTAAAAAAATTACTGCAACAGTGGTAGTTAATCCTGAATTATTAGCTGGAATCAAAGTTACTATCAATGATAAAGTTATTGATGGGTCCGTTAAGGGTTCCTCTATTTGTTTTTTCAACTGGGTATTTTGAGAGGCCAACTCCTGCTGCTGC
>CAZTBH010000016.1:24666-53328 GCA_964611845.1 uncultured Neisseria sp. | reverse complement strand
GGATAATACCATTCTTGTCAGTACGGTATTGAACTTGACCAGCTTTAGCATTTTTAACTGCAGTAGCAACGTCAGCCGTAACTGTACCAACTTTAGGATTTGGCATTAAACCACGTGGACCCAAGATTTGACCAAGAGTACCAACTACACGCATAGTGTCAGGTGTAGCAATAACTAAATCGAAATTCATGATACCTTTTTTAACATCATCAGCTAGCTCTTCTAGACCAACGATATCAGCACCAGCAGCTTTGGCTGCTTCAGCTTGAGGACCTTGTGCAAAAACTGCAACACGTACAGTTTTACCAGTACCATTAGGCAACACGATTGAACCACGGATCATTTGATCTGATTTACGTGGATCAACACCTAAATTAATTGCAACATCAACTGATTCGTCAAATTTAGCTGTAGCAGCTTTTTTAACCATCTCAATTGCTTCGCTTGCTGCAAATAATTTTGTTTTGTCAAAACCAGCAACTGCTTTTTGTTTTTTAGTTAATTTAGCCATTATTTAACCCCTTCAACTTCTAAACCCATACTACGCGCAGATCCTGCGATAGTACGTACGGCAGCATCTAAATCCGCTGCGGTTAAATCAGGTTCTTTAGTCTTAGCAATTTCTTCTAATTGCGCACGAGTAACCTTACCAACTTTATCCGCATTTGGACGAGCGCTTCCGCTCTTAATTCCAGCGGCTTTTTTCAATAGAATTGAAGCAGGAGGTGTTTTTAAAATAAACGTGAAGCTTTTATCTGAATACGCTGTAATAACTACAGGAACAGGCAAACCCGGTTCCATTGAGCCAGTTTTTGCATTAAATGCTTTACAGAATTCCATGATATTTAAACCACGTTGACCAAGAGCTGGACCAACTGGAGGTGATGGATTTGCTTTACCAGCACCGATTTGTAGCTTGATGAAGCCAATGACTTTTTTTGCCATCTATCGAGACCTTTAAAATGGGTAAAACGCTTGCAAAAGAGTAACTTATGCCTGCTCCCCGGTTATTTTGAATTTTTGAGCTTGTAATTATAACACAATCAATAACATACAAGCAAATAAAAAGGCGAAGAACCAATTGTTTTTCGCCTTACAAGTAGTAGATTTGCTACAAATTATCGTTTGGAGATAGCTTGGTTGTACCCTGACATGCCAGATGTAGCATTGCCAGCCAGCACGCCTGTATACAAGTCAACTAATGGAGCATAGCTTAACTTGAATGTGGTACGATTAAAAATAGCTTTGAATAATTTTTTCATTTTAGTTCTTCCTTTATAATTTCAAATAAACAACTGCCCTAGTTTTACACAAAACCAAAGCATTACGTCAGAAAAATCAAATTGGAAGAAATTACCAATTGAGCCAAAAGATTAGCTCAATAAGTGATGTCTTGAAACATTTATGATTTTACCTAACGCCGTTATTATAGCAAAGCCTTCACAGCAAAGTCAACAATGCTTCAATATTATAAATCTAATCAACCACTCGCACTTTATCACCAGCTTTGACCGTAAGAACATTGCCTGCTAAAACTTTTTCGCCAGTAACTAACCCACTGACTGCACATTTTAAATTTTGTTGATTCTCTAAGATAAGCTTTACTCGCTTTTGAACCACCACTCCGTCTTTTAATACCAGAACATATTGACTATTAGCGACATTGCGTAATGCATCACAGCTTACTATTAATTGGGCAGGTAAGCTTTTTAAAATGATTTGCCCTTTTATAAATTGCCCGGCTTTTAAAACACTATTTTTATTATTAAACTCAATATATACCGTATAGGATCTTGTTCCTGCAACGGCCACCTGATTTATACGGGCAACCGTTCCCAAATATTCACGAGCATCAGTTTCAACCTTAAACACTACAGACTGCCCTAAAGAAACCGCATTAATTTGATCACTAGGAATTGCAGCCTTGATCTCCATCGTATCTAAATTTGCCAAGGCAAAAAGCTTAGTATTTTTAAGTGCAAGCTGTCCTGGTTCAATGCTTTTTTGATAGATCACCCCTGCAAATGGTGCCATAATATGTGTGTTTGCAAGTTGTTTTTTACTTCTAGTTAACATTGCCAATTGAGCTTTATAGTTTTGTAACGATGCCTGATAATTATTTATCAGCTCATCAAACGCAATTTGCGAAATAAAACCCTGCTTTAATAACTGCTCTTGCTTGTCCATTTTTTGTTTATCCAGTTCAAGTTTAGCTTTAGCTGTTGCTACCTGCGCTTCTTGCTGTGATACTGCTTGTGCCAAATCCAAAGTATCTAATTCTGCCAAAGCCTGTCCAGCCTTAACTAACTGCCCTTCTTCAACCATAACCTTAATAATCTTAGCATCAACTTCAGAAGAGATAATTGTCTGCGCTTTAGGAGATAAATCACCGGTAAAA
This sequence comes from uncultured Neisseria sp., assembly GCA_964611845.1. GTDB lineage: Bacteria > Pseudomonadota > Gammaproteobacteria > Burkholderiales > UBA11063 > Aquella. The sequence goes on along the minus strand of CAZTBH010000016.1, from coordinate 50,930 downwards.
TTCACTATTGCACTAATTGACTCCTGTTTAACAGTCGTAATATCAGCTTGATTTAACAAACTAACATCACTCTTAGCTACTTTAGCATGTTCTTCTTTAGTTATCACTTTCACAATAGCTAATAATGCTATACTAGCAATTAGTGCCAGCAAGATTTTTTTAGAAAACACTTTCTTCAATTTACACCCAATTTAAACGGTTATACTTTAGACTTCTTGTATAAGCAATTATTTGGTTCTTAAACTAGAAGTAAATTCTTTGAAGCGCGGAATGTACACGAAGTACATGAGCACTGGATAAGTATTTACGACGACGTATAAGGGCTAAAGAAGCAGCTTATGCAAGAAGTCTTTTGAACACTACTCATAAGTTGAACTTTTATGTATAGACTCTAAGTGATCGTAATTATAGCTAGGAGTCTTTTTTAGCGATACGACAACGCTAGAATTATGAGCGCGACGAGTATAGCAAACGCTGTATTATAACAAATATGCTATAATTGAGTTGTCTTTACAACTACAATAGAAATAACTTATGAAGAAAAAAGCCAAGGCATCAACAGCTGTAAATCAAAAACTTGAAATAATTTCACTCTACCAATTTAGCAAACTTGCTATGACCTTTTGGGTTGGTGGCACTTTGACAGTTGGAATTGTGATTATTCCGCTGCTATTTAAAACACTTGATGAAATAACTGCGGCAGGACTTGCAGGTCAAATTCTAAATATCAATGCTTATATTGGAATTGTGTCTTTGGTCTTGGCATTGTTAGATGTATGTTTTCAAGCGCGGTTATCTTTACTAAAATCACGTAAATTTTGGTATATCGTCATCATGGAAGCTTTATTAGTTATTAATTACTTTGCTGTTTTCCCGATCATTGTCGAATTAAGAACCAAATTAGCTGACGTTGCCAATCATGTGATTCAGCATACCAGTGAGTTTAGCTTTTGGCACTCAGTATCTGCTATTTTGTTCCTAATTATTTGCATACTTGGAACACTCTTTATCGTTGAACGATGATAACACTAAGCATCAATCATTAATTATTGGCGGTTTAACGCTACTACTGCGTGATTGCCTAAAACATCAATAAAATTAATATTTAATTGCAGATTAGCAGACTGAGTTACGCTAATAATCTCCACAGGTAAAGTTTTTCCAATATAGCTACCGGACAAAAAGGTCTCACTTGCCGTCATGTTTTTATCAAGATCCTGAAGATTCCCCGTAATTGATACTTCTCCATTGGGTGTATTCATGCTCAAATCCATAACACCATCAACACTAATTTTTCCACTACTGATGGAGCTAAACGTTCCAGAGCATAAATTCATACTACCAAAATAATCTGCAGACTCAAATTCTTTGATCTCATTTCCAAATTTAAGTGGACAATTGTGCTCCAAGTTAAGAGAAATTTTTCCAGAGTCAGTCCCGGAATCATTGCCCATAGTGGTATAATCAGCAATCAACACACTATTTTGATAATGACAATTACGCAAAATAAATTTTCCATGTTCACCATTAGTCAAGCGACTCGGCGCAGAGTAGCACTCCGTAGAGCCAATATTCAAAACTCCCGAACTCGCAGCAATGGACGCACTGGAGCTATTATTTAAATTGAAGTAAAAAGCTCCTTCACCATTAATATCGAAGACTCCATAAATTTTACCAACACCCATTCCATCACTGGATTGAATATCACCATCATAAATACCACTAACAGGAAAACTTTGCAATGTAACACTAGGTTGAATCACCGACTGATCCGCACCACTATTACACGCAGATAGCATACCAATCGCAGTAATTATTAAGATAAATGATCTAAAAATATTTTGCACAAAATCCTCTCTAGATTTTTCAACTATACTCAAACAGGTTTAAACTACTGCCAGACACAATCTAAGACGAAGCCGACGGTTGAGTATACTACTATTTATTGCACTAAAGATGATATGCCGCTTTTGTCATAACTTTAGAGCTTAGTGTCATGGTTTTCTTTACTACCTCTGGTAATTTGGCAGCACCAAAATCATGTGCCATATGCGCATGTTTGATTTCATCCTCTTTCATCTGCTCCAAAATAGCCCGACTCTTATTATCATGCGCTGGTAATTTTTCTAGATGGTCTGCTAAATGTCCCTCAACCTGCTTTTCTGTTTCTTCTAAAAAGCCCAGATTCCATTTATCACCCAATAGACCAGCACTAATCCCAATTGCCAAACTTCCCGCATAGAATAACGGATTAAGCATACTGGTTTTGCCACCCAGCTCATGAATTCTTTGTTCAGTCCAAGCTAAATGCTCAACTTCTTCATATGCGGCATGAGCAAAAGCGTCTTTATTACTTTTATCACGAGCAGTAATTGCTTGCCCCTGATAAAGACCCTGAGCACAAATTTCACCGCAATGGTTAATACGCATTAAACCAATAATATGTTTACGCTCTGCCTCACTAAATTCACCATCCTGAATATTATTGTCTGGATGTGGACGTTTAGATAAAGGTTTGTGGAATAAATTCTTAAAAATTTTATCAACTTCTACGATTGCACGATCTAACATTTTTACACCTACTCTTTATTTTGGGCGCTCCTGAGAGCTTTTATATATAGACTAGAGGTATTTAACCCTTGGGCGCGAAATACTGAAAAAAGATGAGGATGTGTACACAAATGTACATGACGAATCTTTTTTGAGTCACGACAAAGCACAAGGTTTAAAGACGATTAGTATATTTGCTTTTATAGATAATTCCAAGGTATAATTATACATCTTACAAACTTTTTTAGGAGTTCTTAATGAATTTAAAAAATATCGAAATCGGTTCTGCTGAAGAATTTAACGTTATTATCGAAATTCCTGCTGGTGCTGCACCAGTAAAATACGAAATGAATAAAGAAGCAGGTGTACTATTTGTTGATCGTTTTGTTAGTACAGCTATGTCTTATCCTGCCAACTATGGTTTCATTCCAAATACTTTATCTGAAGATGGTGACCCAGCTGATGTGGTTGTGATTACTCCATATCCAGTAGCGCATGGCAGCATGATTAAATGCCGTCCATTAGGCGTATTACGCATGGAAGACGAAAGCGGAATTGATGCGAAAATTATCGCGATTCCAACTAAAAAAGTTTGTGCTATGTATGCTGAAGTTGAAAAAATTGAAGATTTACCAGCGCTACAAATCCAACAAATCGTTCATTTCTTTGAAAACTACAAAAAACTTGAAAAAGGTAAATGGGTAAAATTATCTGGTATCGAAGATGCTAAGGCAGCGATTAAAGAAGTTCAGGATTCGATTGATCGTTATAAATAAACATCGATAGTTTTAAAGACTTAAATTAAATAGCCCCTCAACTATTTCACAGTAATTGAGGGGTTTTGTTATTGCTCTTTTATGATTAATATGTAATTGATGGTGTAGCTGAAATATTTTCGTTTCAGTTGTGCTACTTCTTTCATAAGTATCTTGGAAGCAATTCACAATGTAAAAGTTTATCTATATCGGCATGAAAAAAGCACGGATTTAACTCCGTGCCTCATTCAGTTAATCTAAATTTATACTATTTGTTAACAGAACCATTTATGTAATGTCTATATAATCTACTATCAGTAGTTCTATCTTCCACATTGTCATTATCGCCACTATCTATTTTTATTTGTGTCCCATCTGCCCAAGTTAAAATAGTTTGATTTTCATTATCCCCTGTCCCATCATCGGTACGAGTACAGGAACTATTATTCTTCAAACAAAATATCCCCATTGCTTGAACAATACTTTTATTTACGGTTTTTCCTACTGCTTTACCAGTTTCAGCAGTTTGCTGGAAAACCAACTTCACAACAAAGTTTTTACCATGATAGCTCCCTAACATCCAATATTCAAAACCAAAACCAGCATCCCAAGGATTTGCGTAGCTCTTACCAAAGCCTTGTTTATCGGTTAATTCAGTATAGTAGCGAATAATTTTACTTGCGTCATATCCAAGTTTTGTACTAGTATAATCAGGCAAATAATCAAATATACTTAAGTTATAATTATCTTCAGCTCCACTAAGACCGTCAGTAGAGAGATATACATCAGTATAGAATTTCAACTCATTAGTTGTAGAGGATACCTCAAAACCTTGAAACTGTTTATCAAAGTCATTATCAAGTTTTGTACCATCACCCTCTTCATAAAACGATGGCGCTATAATATTCATAGTCTCCTTATTTGCCCAATAAAACCCATAAGCATATGACTCTTGATTCACAAAGGCAATATTTTTGATATCATCAGAGCTAACCCAACCAGTATTAATATCGTTTGTAAAGTCATTATTAACACTTTCATACTTAACATTTGAAATACCATAACGATCAATTGTTTTTCCATCAGCAGAATGATAGGGAACATCAAGGTAAATAGTTGTTGATTCATACTTCGTCGCGGACTCATTGCCAGTTTTTGACTTCACACAAATTGCATTTAGATCAATAATACCATTTGAACTACCACTATTGGTGTTTGTCTGGTTAAATTTTAGTTTGCTTATAGTACACACTCCAGCGTCTGCGGCGTTGCTATTGAACGTTGTCGAATTTAGCAAAGGTGTGCTAGAAGAAAACATTTGCGTATTTATCATTGTATATATTTCAGTATTACTAATACTTGAGAAATAGGTATTTACATTATTATTTAAGTTAGTAAATTTTGAAGCATACGCAGTATCTAGTGTTGTAACCGACTGTTCAAACCCAGATTCACCACTTCCAGAAAGATTACCCAAATTAGAAAATTCAATCGACGCATTACACGCATAATGATAGGCTAATTGAGCTAACTGCATATTATACAGTTCTTGATATGAGCCTACTAAATGTGTTGCATAATATTTTACAGTATAGTTATAGCGGTTAATATATGACATAAAGTCCATTGATTTAGGGAACGTTGACACCATCGCATTTTTATAATTAGTTTTGGCGGTTGCAACTTTTTTGTATGCTGAAGCCTCGCCCAATGTTGTTGACTCTGCCGAGTATGTCGTAGTAAAAGTAGTAAACATAGTATCTACATCATATTGAGAATCGGTTCCGGTAGTTGAAGAGGTAACGTCAATAGCATCAATAATTGCTACATCATTACAATGTTGTCCGGCATAAGTATAAAGTGAACTTAAATCCGTAACTGAGCTGCTATCACTACCAAAGACATTAGCAGTAGTAAATTCTGAATATTTAGCTTGTACATCATTAATCGAGGTTTGAACCAAGGTAAAAGAATCAGTTAATGTATTGCCTGTATATGCTTTATAAAACTCACTAATGGTATCAAGAGTAATTGCTGAAATATTCATCGATGTTTCAAGTTTAGTCAGTATTTGGTCAAGTTTTTCACTAATTTCTTTCATATATTTAATCGAAACATCTTCTTGAACCCCAAAAATTAAGTTTTGCAGAACACCTGCTGCCCACGTTCCAGGAAAACCAATAAACATTTGTGAAAAAGTCCCAGAGTTACTTTCTAATATCCAATTTATAAAGCTACTACTTGTTGAACCAGACTTTGCCATACCTTGAAGGCTACTACTAGCTAAAAGCTTATTACTACTAGAAACAGTTTTCGCTGGAGTTGTTCCTCCAGATTGTACTGCACCTGAAGACCCACTACCACAAGCGCTTAAACCAAAAGCTGCCGCTGCAACTAAACTAATTAACTTCCGTTGTCTCATGATTAATTTCCTATAAAGAGATACCGAACTGGCTAACGCTATTTTAAAATTAATCTAATATATTCACAATCATCACTTTTGATGAGGTAGTATTTACTTTGCTTAGTTTGAATTAGTCATAACGATTAAACTACTTAAGTTAATGCCTCATCAAGCGTTATAACCGCTGGAGCCCAAAGTGATGGAAGAATATGCTGAGGAAACTCTAAAGCCAAAATAGCCTTGATAATCAATTTAGTATTAGATGCAGAAATCCCAAGCGCTAATTTAATTTCGAATAATCGCCACTACTTTAGCCCTTTTAACATTCAAAATTTGAGTAATTTGCTCTTGGATTATCCCACAAATAAGCAAGAATAAAACCTGATCTTCGCGATTAGAGAGTTTCATGTTACTACTTATTACAGCAGGGATATTTCTAGTAATTATATGGGTTACGTGTTCTTGGTAATTTGCCAAACGGTGGTTAAGTGCAACACTTTGTATCGCAACCGCATTGACAATACAAATATTTCCAACTCTAATAATCCGTAATATTTTGTTATAAAGAGATAAATAAGCTATCTACTCATGAAAAAATCATCGTATTTGTCATTAAATACGAAGATATCATGCTAAATATAAATTTACTAATAATCTCATTCACCACACCCATCAACAATCAGTACAAATTTGTAACCTCAAGCAACTCAAAATCACATATAATGGTGACTACCAAAATACTTATTTGAAGAAACTATGCAAAACTCACCGCTCGCCGCTAATATTAAAGATGACTACCTTAAGAATAAAGTGATCCCAGAATTCAAATTGCTGTTGGATAAAGATATTTATTCTTTAATTATTAATCGGCAACATCAGATAGAAATATGCACCAATAAATCCGCTCAATCAGTGGGATTAGATAATTGGGAAGAGCTTGCTGGAGTGTGTTTTAAAGAATTTGAAGACAAAGACAAATTAGCAAATATATTTAAAGAGTCATATTCAACGACGCTTAAGGATGAGATTGATTTATATGCAAAAAAACTTGTGACTTTGCAGGAAGTAGTGTTTAGCACTTGCAAAATTGTCCAGTTTATTGATATGCTACCGTACAACAATCAATTCCTGACCTATATCACGACATATACCCCAATTATTAGCCCAGATGGCGAAGTTATAGCCATCCAGTCTTTCTCAATTCAAAGCTATGTGCTAAGGTTTCAAGGGCATCTCTCACCACCTAATGATGTGCTAAAACCAGACGAATTCAATAACTTTACCAATCGCGAGCTAGAAATTTTGTTTCTACTAAGTAATGGTGCGACTCAAGATCAAATCGCACAAATTCTCAATATTTCGCGGGGAACTATTGCAGCAGTGGTCTCTAACCAACTCTGCCCCAAGTTTAAAATAGCAGGAGCTAATACCCGCCTACTCACTGAATCAGCAATCAAAGCAGGAATGTATAAACACATGCCACAATCATTATGGCGCCCCTGCTTGATTGTTTTAAATTATGATCTGCTGGGTATTTTTTCAGGTGATAAATAACGATATATACTCGTAGTATTGATTCTTGGACGCGAAGGATTGATAACTTCGACAGAGTCCAAGATTCAAGGATGATGAATAAATTTAATTACGGGCTTACGGTTTTATCACGATGGCGCTCTGCAATCACTTCGGCAATATCATCCAGATTCATACCTTGAGCATGCAATAACACCAGTGAATGATAGATTAAATCGGTCATTTCACCAAGATAATCTTCACGCGTTTCAGCCAATGCCGCAATTACAACCTCAACAGCTTCTTCGCCAACTTTTTGGGCAACTTTATTTAATCCACGACTGATTAGCTTGTGCGTGTAACTGCTTTCAGTTGGGTTGGCAATCCGTTCTTGAATAACCTCATCCACCATTCCGATATGGCTTAAACCTGGCATTCTTTGCTCACTAAAGCAAGATATGCTACCAGTATGACAAGTTGGTCCACACGGTTTTGCCATTACCAAAATCGTATCTTGATCACAATCAATGAAAATATCTTTTAATAGCAGATAATTTTCGCTGGTTTCACCTTTGACCCACAGTCTTTGCTTGCTACGGCTGAAGAAGGTTACTTTTTTGGTGTTGATAGTCTCTTGCAATGCTTCTTGGTTCATATAACCCAGCATCAAAACCTGCAGCGTTGCATGATCTTGCACCACTACCGGGATTAATCCATCCGAGCTTTTGTTAAAATCAATTGTGTTAATATTTTGTATCATATTGTTACCTTTGCATTTAAATTGTAATTCTCATAATACTGTAAACTCTGCGACTCATTCGGGCAAAATCAAACAAAGTACTCGTATATTAATCAATTTTGAAATATTTTATACACTACAAAATTTCAACCATATAAGTGAGTTCTTTATTTTTTTGGGTAAGGGCGTAAAAACCAGAACTTAGATGAATTTTCACACCGTTAGCTTTTATATATCGGTCATGAGTGTTTGGTTGTATTTGCGGGCATCTAGAATCTGTATATCCAGCACTAGCAAGTCTTGAATTTAAATTAACTGAATTATTAGAAGCATCACAAATTATTTCTAATCGATTTGTTTTATTTTTAATAATCTGTTCTAATAATGTTAAATTCACATTAAATTGATTATTATCAAAATATGGGTCAACTATTTCAACTTTTGCAGCACTTTCAATTAATTGTTTAATATGATTTACTGCAAATAACTTATCATCGCCAGATTTAAACGTCATTGAATAATGAAACCCGTACTTGTGCGTTCGGACAAATATATTATATTCTATTACACTTAGAGAAGAAGGTTTATCAACCAACAATAACTTAAGCTTACTTTTTTGGACTAAATCTTGTAAATTTGTAGTAGTATTGTCTAAGTTAAATAATGGCATAGACTCAACAGCCATCATTATCTCATCAGTTATACCACAACTTTCGAGCTGATTCTTATTAGTATAAAATTCTTTGATGCATGCTAACAGTTTAGTTAACTTTGTGATATTATTACCAGATTCATTTTTTGTAACTTTACCACTGCGTGTAAAACCAAAGTAAAGTTTAAGTAATTCATCAGATAAAACTACATTAGACATTTGAGTTTATCTCAAAAATATCGTCTAAAGTAGCATCAAAAAATCCGTGAGGAAAAGAATGTTCACCTATTTCATTGAGTAGCCTACCGTTTGGCAATATTTCTATTTTCTCAAATTTATCTGGTTGGCGATATTGAATAACTACTTGTGATGATTCAATTTGCTTGTTGTAAACACAATAACGTAGTTTACTAATCAAATGTTCGGAATGAGTTTCGATTATAATTTGTCGCCCAGTACGCGCCACAAAAGCAAAAAACTCGGCTAATCGTGCTTGTGATTTAGGATGTAAATGTATTTCAGGATTTTCGATGATAAATACTTCTTGAACATCTTCTCTAATCATTAATGCCTTGGCTAATATAGCAACAAGATAGCTAACCCCTGCGCCAAGGTTCTGCGGTTTATATTCTTGATTCTCTATCTTATAGTACGCTCTATATAAAGTACTTGTTACTTTATCAATATTCAACGATAATTCAGTACCACAGATATAAGATAGCCAATAATTTGTCTGAGCCTCTATTGTATTAGCCGTCGCATTAATATTACGTAGTTCAAGCGCAACTTCATTTTCTTTATGAAAATAGTAATAATTAGCTATATATTGGGCGTATATTCCACAATATGCACCATCAAAAGAATTTTGACCAGAATTATTTTCTTCAATAGCTTTTCTATTTGCAGATAAGTACCACGAAAAGATATTATTTTGATAATTTTGTGCTGCTAACCCCATAAAATTATTAAAAACAAAGCGATCAAAACGTCGTTCGTAACTCAGACTTATACCACTTTTTAGATTTATATCGATTGAAAATTTTTGAGGATTAAGCTTTTTATTCTTCAGGTCAACAAACTCACCTAATGAATCTAGATACATCTTTACTTCTGGATCTGATAAATTTGTGTGGTTTAAGTTTATCAATATCGCTTGCAATAGGGATGATTTACCACTAGAATTTGGTCCAGTTATAACGGTTAAGTTACTAAAATCAATAACTTCATCATCAAAGCACTTAAATCCTCTGATATGTACATTTTTAATCATTATAAATTTTCCACATAATTTCGTCCATTGAATTAAACCTACTTGTAACATTTAAAGTACTATCAACTGCTTGAGCTCGAATAATATTAAGGAAATCATTGCTCTTAAATAGCTGCTGCACCATATTTTTAGCCCGCACCTTATTAGATAATACTCTATCATCAGAGCACAAATAGGCAAGAGACTCAAACCAAGCCATATTTACAGGTAAGTTTTTACCATTATTATCAATATAATTTGAGACTCGAAAGCATCCAGCGCCAAAAACATGCAAGACATTATGCATAGTTTGATTAAACACTTCTTTAATTTCACTAACCAATGACTCATCTGCACGATTAATAAATTGCATAATTTTACCGAGTAGATCATCAATATCACTACGATACTCAATTGGATTATTTCTCTCATCCAACAATATGTTTTTATAATTCTCAGATTTTAATAAATAAAAAGCGATAAAGCGCAAAATAATATATTTATCTTTCATTCTTTTATCTGATACTGATTTCTCAGTTACAGTTAGAAAATCTTGATTCTTTGCTAATTCATTTAATAACTCAGTAGCTTTGCCTTGGTAAATTGCATTCCGCATTTCTTGATTGTTTAGTGATATCCCGCCACGATTAACTCGGTCAAAAATATCAAATTTGACACGGTCTGGAGTTGGCGGTTTTATTAAGTTTATATGCAGTGAGTAATCTTCAATTATACCTTGTTGAAAAGGTGGTAGTTCTTCAAATTTCTTTCCGCAAATCTCTTTCAGAATATTCAACTCTTTGGATAATGCAAATTTATTCTCTAAAAAATCAAATAAGGTTGTAAGTCTTTGCCGACCATCAACAACCTGCCAAACACCATTCACATCTGAGAAAAAATAGAAAACAGGTAATGGCATACCCATCAAGATTGATTCAATTAACTCTGATTTACGTTTAGTATCCCAAATATTACCTTCTCTTTGATATGAAGGTGCCAATTCAAGTGTTTTACGTTCATTATGTCTACGTTTAACTTCATAAACTGAAAACATCTCACGCGCAAAAACAACCTTAGTTGGATAAACAGTGTCATCACCAACTTGGTGTCCAGGTGTCAGAGAGTCTTCACCACACTCCAGCTCTATGCTATCATCAACGTTTATATTTTTATGTTCTAACATATTATACCTATAAAAAACCCACCTGTTGCGCATAGCTAAGAGATCTTATGAGTTCCTAGTAGAGGCTGTATGGGCATCTTTAATCAGTATTTTAACATACAAATTTAATAACATTTCTGTATTACAGAAATATTACTCAGGCAGCTCAATACATATCAAAGAACTTTACATGCTTCCATTGATTACTGTTCAACAAATAAAAAAATTATCAACTACTAATATTACTTTCTAACCGCTACACCATTACCAGCCAGATAATCTTTCAAATCAGCGATCGTCATAATTCCTTTATGAAAAACCGAAGCTGCTAAACCACCAGTTGCCCGTGTCTGCTGAAATAAATCTACAAAATGACTCATTTCACCCGCTCCACCAGATGCAACTACCGGAATTGTCACTGTTTCTGCCAAAAGTCGGGTTTGTTCCAAATCATAGCCTTTGCGTACGCCATCCTGATTCATGCAATTAAGTACAATCTCACCCGCTCCACGGTTCATGACTTCACGAGCCCATTCTAATGTATTGCGACGCGATTTAATGGTCTTATTCTCATCGCCAGTATATTGAAGTACCTGATATTCACCATCCTGATTCCAGCTATCAATCCCAATTACCACACATTGACTGCCGAAGCGTTTAGCTAATTCTTCAATTAAATCTGGATTTTCAAGGGCAGGTGAATTAATCGAAATCTTATCCGCACCGTTTGCCAATACTTCTTCCGCCATCGCCAAGGAACGAATCCCGCCAGCAACGCAAAAAGGAATATTGATTTGCTTGGCGACTTCTTTGACCCATTGCCGATCATTATTTGCCGCATTACTACTAGCAGTTATAGCGTAGAATACTAATTCATCGGCACCCGCGTCAGAGTACCGCTTAGCCAACTCCAGAATATCACCAACCACTTCGTGGTTGCGAAATTGAACACCTTTAACAACCTGCCCATCACGAACATCCAGGCAGGGAATAATTCTTTTTTTCAACATCGTTAAATTATCACTTTCTCAATCAGTAAAAAATCTGCCTTTATAATTTTGCAGTTTTAATATACCCACCATGAATATAGTATTGGTTTAAATACGTGTATGAACCAGTCACATACAAACGATATACGGATGAAAGGCTAAGTGCAGATTTCGTTATTTTAACAACATAGCTACCTTTAGGTGCGGTAAATTCGACATAATTAATATAGCTATTCGAATTTGATAACGCAATTAATTTACCACTAGTGGTATAAACGCCAACATAAATTATATCTGACATGATAGTAGTATCAGGAACAGCCAAAACTGTGACAATTTGGTCTTGACTACTATTAATAGTATAACTATTACTTGCATTATAGCCAAGATTACCCTCAACCATAAACGAAGTATCATTATCAGGCATTTGTGAAGCAAAATTCTGAGCATAATTTTCATAAACATCAAATAATCGGCTCGTATTGCTATTATATGGAACACTTAATGTTCGTACCACATTACCAGAAGTATTAGTAAATTGTCCAGTTACTCCATTTCTAAGCAAACCTGTTGAACCAATCGTACCTAGTGGTCCAAGCGCACCTACAGCACCAAGAGGTCCAGTTGCACCAAGTATCGACCATAAGCCAAAATTACGTGTATTAGCAGCGAACTGATTCGTGTTGAATATTGTTCCATTATAATAACTTGCATCAGTATAAGGTCCATTTTGGCCAAGAGGTCCACTATCCGACAATGGTCCATTAATCATTGAAAAATAGCTATTCCACGAATAAGCACCAGAAATCCATGCCGAAGGATTCCAGAGATTTGTTCCCAATGGACCAAGAGGCCCCAACGGCCCTAGCTGGCTAATTGGCCCCAAATATCCCAAGGCAGAATTTACACCGAGATAAATTGATAAATTAGAATCAACTGCGGGATAAATTCCTGACATATTCGTATTTTGTACTTCGACGGTACTTGCCGTCATATATTGAATATTGCTATTAGAATAGCTGCTACCCCAATTTAATCCCTGATAAGGAATCACAATAGTTGCGTTACTTATGCTACCATCAGAATTAGTGTAACTATAACTTAGATTTACCGTACCACTTTGCGAAACTAATGTCGGCGCATAACTTAAAGTTAAAACACAGCCCCGCTGAAGACTTGCGCAACTAAATTGACTCGGCCCACTCCAACCTGCGTTGGTGACAGGTAGATTGCTAAGCCCAGATGTAATCTGTAGATTAGTTGCATTTTTAATATTATCTGAGCTAAAAGTAATTACAACGCTTTGATTAAGTCCAATTAACTCTTGAATAGGTGGTGCTGGGACTATCGTTGCATTTACATTATTAGTACTGGTTGCAGTATAATCCAAATTTAAACTACCAGATTGGGAAGCTGATGATGTTGACGTTTTACCCGTAGTAGATAAAGCGTCTGATGAATCAACCACATAAGAGTATTTGATTGCTAACTTGCCACTATGACTAAGCGCTCTAGGCGAATAAGTTAAGCTTAGTATGCATGATTGATCTACGCTCAACGTAGGACAATTAAACTCACCAGTCTGCATCCAACTAGGATTTGCGGCAAGAAGCTCCGACAAATTATCAAACTTAAAATTACTTAAATTATTATGTGAACTAACTAACACATCAACAGCTCTGCTTCCGTCAATCGAAGCATTAACTTCCTGAGTTCCCATAACAGTAAATTGAATGCTTGTAGAGGTAGGTGGCACATACTCATTATTTGCCGTAGAATTATTCCCAGAATTACAAGCGACGATAGCGAAGACGCTACATATTGTTCCAATTAAATTAATTTTTATTCTTTTCAAATCACACCTGCGTTGTAAAACTATAAGATACCAATAACATAAGACCGCCAGAAAAACTGACGGTCTTATAAATCTAAACTAGCAAGCTGCTGAGTCTCTTAACGACAACCAACAACTAGAGATTTAGGATCTTTCGTCGCAAAATCGCAACGAACTAGGTAATCTTGTGGGGATGTACTATAGAATTGAACTTCATACATTCCAGAAAATTTATCAAAATGTTTTTGGTGTTCAAACTGTCTATAAACTAGACAATTATCTTGAACCTCTTGCAATGTAGTCGAAGCATAAATTTGCAAATTTCTACATTTTAAATTGCTCATGTCCAAATCACTGGCAAAAGCAACCACAGGTAATAGTGACAAACTAAATAATAACTTACGCATAATAAACCTTCCTAAGCACAAATAAAATTATGATTAAAATATCAATCCAATTTAATTAATTATTAACGACAACCATTAACTGGAGCGGTTGGTTCGTCACGAGGAAAATCACAACGTACTTTATCATTGGTTGCAGTATTTATGAATTTTACTTCGTACATTCCTAATTCATAATTATAAGTTTTATCATATTCTTTTTTAATCTGACATTTGTCTTCTACTTGTTTTAAAGTAGTAGCAGAATCAATTTTCAAATCACCACAATACAAATTATTCATATCTAATGAACCAGCATATGAAACGCATGGAAGCACTAAGAGAGACAAAATTAATTTACGCATAAATAATTCCCTTCATTTAATTAAAAACTTACTACCTATAATAAGCAGCACGTGTTGCCCTACACAGTATTCAACTGCCATTTTAATTCGTTATAACGCCATTTTACTCTTTTAATGCACTCAAGTCAATCCTAATAGCATCATATAAATAAGTCATTTATGAGACAAAATAGGCAAATTATTTAAAATTAAATAAAAATGTTACCACAGCTATAAACCATTACAAATCAGCATATTAAATCATTGAAAAACCTAACGCTGTTTAACCATTTAAAGCAGGATAATCAGTATATCCTTCAGCGCCAGAACCATAAAATAACTCAGGTTTTGGCTGATTTAGTGTAGCATTAAGTATAAACCGTTGCACCAAATCAGGATTAGCTATATAGGCTTGACCCCATGCCGCAGCATCAGCATGCCCCGCATTAATCTCAGCTTCGGCAGTTTCCTTACTGAGTTGTTGATTAATGATATAGATACCACCAAATGCCTGTTTAAGCTTCACATGAAGATTATCCTCACCCAAAACTGCTCGCGCACAAACAAATGCAAGCTTACGCTTTCCAAGTTCACGTGCTACATAGCTAAAAGTCTCCAGTGGCGTGGAGTCACCCATGGATTGCGCATCGCAACGAGGAGCCAAATGCATACCAACTCGGTCAGCCCCCCAAATTTCACACACCGCATCTGTAACTTCAAGCATTAAACGGGCGCGGTTAACAATATCACCACCATATTCATCATCGCGTTGATTACAATTATCTTGCAGGAATTGATCCAACAGATAACCGTTTGCACCGTGAATTTCAACACCATCAAAACCCGCTAATTTAGCATTAAGTGCACCTTGTTTGTAATCCGCAACCACTTGCTTAATTTCTGCAATCGTTAAGGCACGAGGAACCTCATATGGTTTAATCGGACGAACGTGGCTTGGGTGCCCATCAGCAGCAATTGCACTGGCTGATACTGGTTGTGCACCATTTAAAAAACTTGAGTCAGACAGACGTCCAACATGCCAGAGCTGTAGTACCATCTTACCACCAGAATTATGAACCGCAGTTGTAATTTTTTTCCATCCCGCGATTTGCTCATCCGACCATATTCCAGGAGTATCTGGATAGCCAACTCCCATAGGACATACCGACGTAGCTTCACTGATGATTAAGCCAGCACTTGCACGCTGAGTATAGTACTCAACCATCAAATCATTGGGAACTCTACCTTCACTTGCATGACAACGCGTTAATGGCGCCATGATAATGCGGTTATTCAGTTCAAGAGCTCCAGCTTTTAGAGGTGTAAATAATACTGACATAGACATTCCTTTTTAATCATCAATATAACATTGATCTAATTTGTTGTTTAAAAAATAACAGTTAACAATTCCCGCTTCTTCAGTCTTAACCCGTAGTAGAGTTTCTCCATCAGAATTTAGCGCTCGCCTAACCACCGTACAATAATTCAATACATCGTTAATCGGTGAACCATTCACTAAGGTGTAGCGCCCACAACTAACATTATCATCGCCAAGGAATAGGCTCTCATGTCCATAATTAATAATCACTGCAGCAGCAGAGAATCTAGCTAGCATAATAAGTAAGAAGATTAACAAGTTCCGCATAGCATTACCTTTTGGAATTAATTGACTAATTTTTCACTTTTGGCTTAAATGATAATGTTAAAAATGCACCAACAACTAAAGACAGACATATAAAATAAATTCCATCTTCCATATTACCAGTAAAATCTTTCAGAAAACCGATCAAATATGGTCCAACAAAACCAGATAAATTACCAAGTGAATTAATCCAAGCAATTGCTGCAGCCATAGTAACACCACTTAAAGCAGTAGTTGGTAAACTCCAAAACAATGGAATTATACTCAAAATTGCGCCAGTCGCCAAACTGAGTAAAATTATTGCCACCGCTAAATTATCACTGGCTGCAACGCTCCACCATAAACAACAACTACCAGCCAAAGCGGCAAGTGCTAGGTGCCAACGCCGTTCATTATGTTTGTCAGAGCTTCGCCCTAGAAGCAACATCGCAACTACCGCGGTCGCATAAGGAATAGAGCTTAAAATTCCAATAGTTAAATTATCGTTCACTCCTGCATTTTTTATTATTGTTGGCAGCCAAAAGCCAATTCCATAAAGACCAATACTAAAACAAAAATAAATACAACTTAATTTCCAGATTACTGGGCTGGTAAAGACTTGTTTTAATTTAAGTGTTACTTTGTTTCGTTTATCAGTTTGCAGATTAGTCAATAAGCGTTGTTTTTCATTCGGACTCAACCAACGAGCCGCATAAATACTATCATCAAGAGTAAATAAAAGTATACCACCCATTACTATCGAAGGAATCGCTTCAATAATAAACAGCCATTGCCAGCCAGCTAAATTATGAACTCCAGACAAACTATGCAAAATCCACCCAGACAACGGCCCACCGATCACACCAGAAATCGCAACTCCTGTCATAAATAACGCATAAATTCTGCCACGTCGCGCCTCAGGATACCAGATTGAGAGATAGTAAATTATTCCTGGGAAGAAGCCAGCCTCAGCTAATCCAAGCAAAAAGCGCAACAGATAAAACATGCTTGGCGTAGATACAAACATCATACATCCGGATATTATTCCCCAGCTAAACATAATCCGTGCCATCCAGCGCCGTGCACCAACCCGCGCCATAATCAAATTACTTGGCACCTCAAATAAGAAATAGCCGATAAAAAATACTCCAGCACCCAAACCATAGATAGTTTCGCTAAAATGTAAATCATTAAGCATTTGAAGCTTAGCAAAACCTATATTTACCCGATCAAGGTAAGCCAAAATATAAGCAGTCAGCAGGATGGGAATAATCCGCCAACTAACTTTACGATAAAGTTGCTGTTCATGCTTATCAATGGTTAACGCCATTAATCTTCTTTCTAAATAGCCGCCGCAAGCGCAGAAAATAGGTCAAATTGATTTTCATATAATGCTTTACCGATTACCACACCATGTACATCTAGTTGACGCAACTCAACTACATCGGCTAACTTACCAACACCACCAGATGCAATTAAGTTCAAATCAGGATAACGCAATTGAATTTGCTTGTACAGAGCAATACTAGGTCCGGCCAAAGTACCATCCACACCAACGTCGGTACATAAAACATATTGTGCATTCGGATAATTATCTAACACGTCATAAACACTTAAGCTACTTTCTTGTTGCCAGCCGTGCGTACGAACTTTAGGTACACCTTGATTGTCTAGACTACAATCCAATGCCAGAACAATTTTATTCGCACCAAAACGTGTCATCCATTGATTAACTAGCTCTGGTTCAGAAACACAAACACTACCAACTACAATTCGCGCCACACCAGCCGTAAATAAAAGCTCTAAGTCTTCAGTAGAACGAATCCCGCCACCAACCTCAATTTTTAACGGTGAGTTTTTGACTAACTTAGCAATCAAATCACCTTGCGTGAATTTACCCGCTTTAGCCCCATCTAAATCAACCATATGTACCCATTCACTACCCGCTGCTGCAAACTCTTCAAGCATTGCTGCTGGATTATCATTATAAACTTTAGTCGTTGCAAAATCACCTTTATATAAACGCACACATTTACCATCGCGTAAATCAATTGCTGGATAAATTACCATTAATATTTCCTCTATTTTATTTAAATTGTTTTTTTATATCATTAACTAAATCATCAAATCTAAGCGCTTGGTAACTCGGATGTTCACCCAACCAAATTCCTGCATATTCAAAGTTTCCTATTGCCTTGGTTCTTGCTCGTAAATAGCTGCTGGCGTAGTGCTGTATCGGAAAAGGATACTCAGCAACATCAAGCTCACGCATCAACTGGTTATTAATTCCACGCACTGATTTACCAGTAATTGCTGAGGACATGCTAATATCACATGGCGATTTACTGGCAATAAATTCACGTAAGGAACTATTTAGCGTACTTAATTCGCTTAGCATGAATAAACTGCCAAGCTGAACATAGTCCGCGCCGTAGCCATTCAAATAAGTACGAATATCACTTACTTCGATTCCACCAGTAGCAATTAAAACTACCTCACTCTCTAAGGCACGTACTTGCTGCAATAACTCTAGCGTATCTAGTGAATTTTGATAATCATCAGAAAAGCTAGCTTGATGTCCACCCGCGGTGCAACCCTGAATTATTAACCCATCAACCCCAGTATCCAAAGCCTCTTTGGCTTCTGCTAACGAAGTAACCGAAGCAATAACTTTAACACTATTGAACTGTAACTCTTTAACCACATCCCGTGGGAGTAAGCCAAAAGTTGTGCTGATCGCTGGAATTTGATATTTGTCAATTAACCTCAAATAGCTCTGTATAGCTATTGTGGGCGGTACTTCAAACCAATCTTGCTCATAGATATTGAGCTGTTGTTCTATCTTAATTATTGTCCTTGGTTTTTGGTAACGCAGTGAAGTTTGCCGCGGCTCTTCAATAAAGAGATTGAAGATAAAACGGTTTGAGCTTAGAGCTATTACTCGCTGTATAAACTGTTCACAATCGATCAAGCTCAAATATCCGCTCGCAACCGAGCCAATCATACCAGTATTAATGACACCTGCGACAAGTTCTGGACTCAATATACCACCAGCCATCGGTGCTTGAATTATATTGTAATTACTTATAAACAGGTTGTCAGACATTATGATTTTTGTCGCTGTACAATTGCAATAAAATTAGCTAGTAATTTCTCACCAACACTACCAGATTTTTCAGGATGAAACTGCATCGCATAAAAATTATTTTGTGCTGCCATTGCGGCAAATTTAACCCCGTAATCACAAGCAGCAACCGTTACTTGATTAACCGGCGCATAATAGCTATGTACAAAATATACATCTTTGCTTAAATCAATTCCATTGAGTAATGGAGACTCTTGAAGCTTGCTAAAATTATTCCAGCCCATTTGCGGTACAATCAAATTTTCTGTTGCATTAAATTTACGAATTTTACCGGGTAAAATCCCGAGACACGCAACATCACCACCTTCCTCCGAAGACTCGTAGAGTAGTTGCATTCCTAAGCAAATTCCCAGCAATGGCTTCTTGTAGTTACGCAAAGTATCACATAAATCATGCTTACTCAATTCACTCATTGCATATGCAGCGGAACCAACCCCTGGTAAAATTGCAGCATCTGCAGCACTAATCACTTCTTTATCTGTAGTGAGTTCATATTCAATCTGCATTCTTTTTAGCGCCACTTCAATTGAATAGAAATTTGCTCCACCACCAGTTATTACTGCTAATTTCATTAATAAGAACCTTCAACATAATTAGATCATACAAACAGAACTGAATATTTAAATCAGGGAGATATTATAGCGTTTTTTAGGACTTTCCTGTTAGCTTAGCACAATCACCATAGAGATTAAAAAATCCTGCCACAAAGGCAGGATTTAAATGACTGCATTACTGCAAATTCGGATCATAATTGGGAATAGTTTTCCCACCTGGACAGAATGTCACAGTGTAATTAACAGCATTAGCAGCATTAGTCGAAGAAGCTGGCTGGTAACCACTGAACGTCGAGGATGGATCATCATATGGGAAAGAGTACGCTGTTGGTACACCTTGCTTAGCCCATTGTACACGTGGCAGTACTTCATTTAACCATGCTGAATTAAAACCAATACCTGTAGATTCAGCATTATAACTAGCAACACCAGTTCCCTGACATTGCTTAGTTGGAGTGGCTATACCCATAGTATCCCAGTTGGCACAACCACAGGCTTGTGGATAAACCGTAGTTGCTTGATAACCACTCTGTGCCGCTCCAGCATTACACAGATAAAAATCATGCATTGGATTACTATTTGAGTTTGGATACGGTAAGCCTGTCGATTGCGCGCCAGTATACAATACCGAATTAAAATCAAAAGGTGCAGTATTACTACTTGACGGATTCATGGTATAAATCGCTGCACCTGTCAAATACGCTAAACGATATCCGCACACCCGAGCATACGTCGGCGGATTTCCGTTCGTATTTGCTAATGAATTTGCTGCATAACCACATACTGGACCATTGACATTTCCGGTGCAACCAACACCAGATCCACCCACATCTGCTGTACATTGATCTGTAGAACCAGATGTACCAGATACGTAATTATAATAAGTGGCAGAGGTTGTAGCACCAACAAGACCAGTTGACGATGGATTAAACTGCCAGCTCGACGCTTTAAGCGTATATTGAGTACCAGTTTGTACCGAAGTTGATCCTGCAACACCATTCATATATGGATTACCAGAATCAGCAGTTACACCATCTGGAGCCATAGAAATCGGCACGGTTACACCATTAATTAATTGCAAATCAAAAGTGTCTGCACCACTTGGGATCATAGTTATTTCAGCAACAGTTTCTGGCACGCTAAATCCTACACCAACTGCGCAAACATCCCCCAAACTCTCTTGCCCAGCATTACACTGACCAATCACCCATGATTCGTTCAATTTCAAACGAGCCATAACCCCACCACCCCACATAGCACCCACAGTATCAACTGTTGATACTGGGATAACAAATTGCGTTTGAGTATTGTTAGTAAGCTTGTAACCATTAGTAGGCGTTGGATTTTTCCAATAGCATAGCTCATAACCAGTTGCTGGATCAGTGCTCTCCATATCATAGGTACCAGTTGGACAAGTTCCTGGCTTTGGACCTTTGGTTAGATTGGCTGAACCGCCTGATATACCTGCATAAACCGTAAATGGACACATATTAATTACAGTTATGGTGCGTGAAACAGCTATTGCTGGTGCAATTATAATTGGAAGCTTAACATTTGCAATACTTGGATCACTATTCTGTGTAGTAACAAGAGCAAAAGTTCCAGTTGGACCACCTACCACAGCATTGTTGACATTCACAACGCATGTAGGCTTGGCTTTACTAAATGAACAAATTCCAGGGCTATAGCCAAATGCACTATTGCCTGTGAAGCCTACCGAAACTTCACTTTCAGGAGGATTAACCAAAGTTAAAGTCGAAGTCTGAGCCGTTTGAGTTTGATTAGACAAAATCAATTCATCTGGACTAAAAACGAAGTAAGATGCTGCTTTAGCCGTCACGGTAACGCTTGCTTTTGCAGCCCCAGAAGTTACTAAACTATTGCTGGCACTGATAACCGTGCTACCATTTGATTGACCCGTTACATTAAATGAGCAACTATTACTCACTGTTGACAAGCTACAACTAGATTGACTTAAAGACTCAATCCCGCTAGCAGCCGAGGATAAATTTACCACTAAATTATTAACATTCGAACTACCCTCTAAAGTCAAGACCATTGGTTCACTACTACCAACCATCAAATCACTATTGCTTGGATGAAGCTTTAATTTTCCGTAGACTATTGCTCCAGATTGTAGAACTGTAACTGTAGTATAAGAATCAGGATAGCCAGCTGCACTTGCTTTAATAATGCTTTGACCCGGTGTAATTCCTGAAATTTTTACTGGACAAACCGATAGACCATGAGTGTTACTCATTTGACAAACATTGCTACCATTTGCCGAAATTATGATATTACTATTATTAGAACTTACCGTCACAGGCAAATCAGCAACACCACTACCGCCGCTATAGATTAAATCAACTGAGCCACTTGAGTTGGCAACTACTGATTCTTGTGCGCTACTAAAATAGAAATTACCGTTAACTGGTGCAGCCACGATGTTTGCAACCATGTTGGCACTTGCATAGCCACTGGCAGTTGCCGTAATAGTATCTGATCCAGCTTTTGCCCCAGTAATTGTGATATTACAAGATGGTTTAGCGCTAGACAAAGTACATGTAGATGGCAATATCGTCGCATCACTATTTTGAGTAGAAAAGGATACTAACACATTTTCGGTACCTGAACTACCAGATAGTGATAATTTGGCAGTACCAGTATTACTTACCTGAATTTGCTTGTTACCGTCGAAGTTAAGAGTTCCTGTAACCACATCATTAGTAACATTTATCGCATTAGTAGCAGAGGCATATCCTGCAGCAGATGCTGTAATAACCGCATTACCAATTTTCTCAGCATCAACAATAACCGTACATGTGCGCTCTAGGGTTGAGAGGATACAGCTACTATGTAATGGATTAGCTACAGTTGGGTCATTGCTTACAACTCCAACTTCCAAATTCTCAACACCTGAACTACCATTTAGACTTAGGACTACACGAGCATCACTACCAGCAGTCGCTTGCTCACTTACAGGTGTAAAAGCCAAAGTTCCAGGTACAACTGCACTACCAACAGAAACAGTTGCATTAGCGACTGCTACACCTGCAGCAGATGCAGTGATCGTGGTAGAGCCTGCCGAGACACCTTTAATTTTAACTTCACATGAGTTAGGAAATCCAGATTCATCAGATAAAACGCACTGACTTTGAGTAACAACTGCAATATTGTTGTTTGATGAAGATAACGTTACGCTAACTCCAGAGGTACTATTTGAGCCACTCAGACTTAAAATCACCTCCGTCAAGCTATTGCTAGCAACTTGATAGGTATTTTGGTTAAATTCCAATGTACCATTCGTGGTAGTCCCACCTGAGTTGTTGCTGCTATTACAAGCACTTAAAACAATCGCAGAGCATATTAATACCATCAATCGTTTAAACATTTTTACATCCTCTATTACTGTTATTACTAAGTCAGTACTTTTACAAGAGTGACAAACATACAATCATTATAGAGCAACGCAACAATTAATCTGCATAAACTTGACTATTTTTGCTAGAAAAAATTGCAACCAAGATAATACTTGCGACAATAAAGGCCAAGATATACAGTACAGGAGTTAGATAAATAGCTTGTGTTTGCTTGATTAATGTAGTCACCAATACGGGCGCCAAACCACCAAAAGTAGCAACCGATAAATTGTAACTCATTGCAACACCACTAAGTCGAATGTTGGTCGGAAAGAGAGTTGTTAAATATAAAGGAATCATTAAACCAATAAAGGCATGTCCAAACATCAATAAAATATAGCCACTAAATGAATATTGATTAACAATCAAATAGTATGCAAAAGGTACAATCAACAGGTTAACAACTAAAGAAACCATCATTAAGCGTGATAAATTTAATGCACGCCTGAAAAGTACCCCTGCAACACCAATCGTCACAACTGAGACAATCAGTGCTACCGGCAACATGCTGTTGATTGCATCTTGATTGATATGTAAAATTGAGTGTAGGTACGTTGGCATATAGATAATTGCCAAAATAGAAAAAACCTGCTGGGTTGCCGAAAAAATTGCACCAGCACCAACTTGCGGGGTATAGTTTTTTAACAAATAAACCAGCGGTAACCTTGGCTTATTCATAATTTCCTGAAACTCTTTGGTTTCGCGCAGAGTCTTACGAATTTTGTAACTAATAAAACACACTAAGCCACCTAAAGCAAATGGAATGCGCCAAGCAAAATCATTTAACTGGCTGGTATCAAAGCAACGTGTTAATATATAGTTAATTGCCGCAGCAAATAAATAGCCGCTAAACACTCCTGTCATGGTAATGCCAAAGGCCAAAATTCGCTTATTCGGCATTGATTCACTAATATAAACAAAAGTCGTAGGTAATTCTCCACCGATTGCCAAACCTTGGAGTAACCTACACGCTAATAATAGTAATGGTGCAGCAAGCCCTATCGTTGCATAAGTTGGTAAAAGTGCGATTCCAACTGAAGAAACTCCCATGATCAAAATCGTATACACCAAGACATTTTTGCGCCCATATTCATCACCAATATGGCTAAAAATGATTCCACCCAATGGACGTAAAATAAACCCCAGTGAGAAAACCATATATGTTTCTAAAATCGCAGTATAGGTATTGGTACTTGGGAAAAACTGATGCGCAAAATAAACCGCAAACATGCCATAAATTGCGAAATCATAGAGTTCTAGCATCCCACCTAGGGCTGCTAGACCTACAATCTTACGTTCTTCTTTATTCATAGTACGCCTTTAGTGGACGGTAATCCATCGCTGGTAATTGCAATCGCTTGCTGGAGAGCTTTGGCAAAAGCCTTAAATAATCCCTCAACCTGATGGTGCGCATTTTCACCGCTAACTTTAAGATGAATCGCCGCTTCCATAGAATCAGCCAAGCTATAGAAAAAGTGCTCAACCATTTCTACTGGAAAATCCCCGATCAAAGGCGTGGCAAATGATGCTTCATACACCAATACACCACGTCCACTCAGGTCAATATTAGCAGAAGCCAATGACTCATCCATCGGTACGGTAAAGCCATAACGATTGATACCGCGTTTATTACCTAGAGCTTGCTTGAGAGCTTGCCCTAACGTAATTGCCACATCTTCAACTGTGTGATGATAATCAATATGGGTATCACCATCAGCAGTTAGTTTTAAACTAAATCCACCATGTTTACCCAATTGCTCAAGCATATGATCAAAAAAGCCGATACCAGTATGAATTTTAACTGGTGCAGTCTTATCAAGATTAATTTCAACAATAATCTTGGTTTCATTGGTATTACGAATTACCGTAGCAGTGCGCTGTAGTTGCGGATTAGCTCCAGCAACACCAAAAGCGGCCAATAATAAATCATTTTCTGGAGCAGAGGCAATTGTAATTCGTAAAGTATTGGCAATGTCTTTATGACGATTACGGACGATAATTCCTTTGGCTAATAATTCCTTATAAGTTTTCGCAGCATCAGCAACTTGTACCAATAAGAAGTTAGCATCGCTTGGGTAAACTATAATACCTGCGACTTGCTGTAATGCAGCAAATACTCGTTCACGTTCACTCTTTAACGTATCAATGCGGCTTTGTGCCAGATACATTCCATGTGGCGAAAGCGTTTGCATTGCAACACGAATACAGGGTTCAGCTAACGGATATGGTGCCATTACTTTACGAATTAACTCAATAATCGGCTGCTGCGCAAGTAAACTACCCATACGCACGCCAGCAAAGGCAAAGGCTTTGGACATCGTTTTCATTACCACCAGATTATCATATTTACTCATCAAAGTAATTGCCGAGGGTAGGCTACTAAATTCCAGGTAGGCTTCATCCACCGCTAGTACAATTTCTGGCTTAGCTTTTAGAATGGTTTCAATTTCGGCTAGTGTTAGTGAATTACCAGTTGGGTTATTCGGCGTACAAACAAAAATAATTTTAGTTTTGGCATCACATAGCGCTAGTAATTGCTGGATATCCAATTTAAAATCTGGTGCAGCACCTAATGCCAGTTCACGAGTTTCAATCCCTTGAATATCAGCAGCAACTTTATAATATGAAAAAGTTGGTTTGGCGGTAACAATGTTGTCCTGATAAGCGGTACAAAATACCCGAATCAGTAACTCAATCCCCTCATCCATCCCACGACCAACAAAAATTTGCTCGGTTTTTACTCCGTAAAATGTTGCTAAGCGCGACAATAGATTAACTGGCTGAGGATCAGGATAGCGATTGACCAGACTCATCTCAGCAGTTTGTGGATACGGAGCCCACGGGTTTTCATTAGCATCAAGCGGAATCAAACCGCTGGCATCGGCTAATTCAGAACGAGCCGAAACATAAGGCGCCAGAGCAAGAATCTCTGGGCGAACTTGTTTATTTAAC
>CAZTBH010000016.1:0-24656 GCA_964611845.1 uncultured Neisseria sp. | reverse complement strand
AACCATTGCATTTATTCTCTCTTTCTTTTATCTCATGTCATAGACTAATTATTTGTAGACCATTCTTTTACGAATTGATTATTTAAAATTGTATTACAATATTCTGTCACAATCTCATTTTTTGAGTGATAATCATAAGCCTTAAAGCGCAGGACAACTGGCGCAAACATTGCATCAGCAATACCAAATTCACCAAATAAATATTCACCATGATTAGCTGCTTTAATACGCAAGCCCAACCAAATTTCTTCGACTCTCTTTATTTCAAAGCGTAACTGATTTGAATCAATAAATGATAAACCAGAATTTAGACTAAATGGCATTGAAGATCTTATAGCTTGAAATCCTGAATGCATCTCACTAATTACGCTTCTGGCAATTGCTCGCGAATTAATATCACGAGGAAATAACCCACTTGCAGGAAATAATTCATTGAAATATTCTGCAATCGCCAAAGAATCCCAAATAACTAGATCATTGTGTATCAATGCAGGAACTTTACCTGATGGCGAGTAACGTAATATTTCTTCTTTGGCTGATGGTGCTGACAAATTGATAAATTTAGTCTCAAAGTCAATACCAATATATTTAGCCATTAGCCAAGCTCTTAATGACCATGACGATAATTGCCGATCACCCAAAATCAATGTAAATTTATCTGCCATATTACAGCTTTCTTTAGACTGTTATAATCTAAATAGTTAATTAATTTGTATATTTTAGAAGTAAGTCAGTTACATTACTTCAACAGTTATTTAACTACTGGCAAACCATTGGCATCTAAGTGATAACCAGCTGGTTGTTGCTTGGTAAAAATAATATCAGTACGGCGATTTTTTGCCCGTCCATCATCGCTGGCATTAGAAAATTTAGCGATAAGTTTACCATTTGATACGGCTTCAATATGATTCATATTTGCACCTTTGGCAATCAGAGCTTTTTTCACAGCATCGGCACGGCGTTGACCTAGCGCAAGATTGTATTCTACCGAACCAGTATCATCGGTATTACCTGCGACCTTCACACTAGCACCATTATGGCTTGCCAGATAATTGGCGTTATAGCCAATAACTGAATCATATTGATTATCGACATTATACTGGTCAACACCAAAATAAACTGAATTAGTTGCTTGATCAGCATTTGCATTGTTATTATTGATATTTGCATTGTTATTATTGATATTTGCATTGTCTGCATCATTTGAACTAATATTCACTGCATCTGAAGGATTGCTTGGCGGCGGTTGATTCGCTGTTGTGTTAGCAGATTGATTACTTGCACAAGCCATAAGTGATAAACTCAAAACACCAATACACAAAAATTTATTTTTCATTGTAAAACTCCCATTTCATTAAATTAAGATTTCATTACCCAAAGCACTATTATTAACGATAAAACTAATGCTAACCACGCAAATAGTCCAAGCGCACTGTCACGGCATTTTTATGTCCATCCAAGCCTTCGAGATCAGCCAAGGTTTCAACCGTAGGTCCTAAATAACGAATCCCTGCTTCGGATAGGTTTTGAAAAGAAATTGATTTCATAAATGCAATTACATCCAAACCGCTATACATTTGCGCATAACCATAAGTTGGTAAAACATGATTAGTTCCGCTAGCATAATCCCCTACTGACTCAGGTGTCCATGCACCGACAAATACTGACCCAGCATTAATTACTTGCGGTAAATAGCTTTCAGCATTTTCAATCTGCAAAATCAAATGTTCCGGTGCATACTGATTAGAAATTGCAAAAGCTTCCGTCATATCTGCGGCAATAATTGTCGCGCTTTTTGCCAATGATTGCTCAATAATTTCTTTACGTGATAGATACGCTGTTTGGCGGGCCACTTCAAGTTGAACTTTCTCCGCTAACTCAACTGAAGTAGTCACTAAAATCACTTGAGCTGCCACATCATGCTCAGCTTGCGCCAATAAATCGCTTGCCACAAAAACCGGATTAGCTTTCTCATCCGCAATTACCAATACTTCCGAAGGCCCAGCTGGCATATCCATTGCTGCACCTTGATGATGTTGCGCTGCTTGAATCTTGGCTTCGGTTACGTATTTGTTACCTGGTCCAAAAATCTTGTAAGTTTTTGGAATTGATTCAGTTCCAAATGCCAGTGCCGCAACCGCTTGCGCTCCACCAACTTTATAGACCGCATCAATACCACAAGCTTTAGCTGCAAATAAAATCGCCGGATTAATCGTACCATCTTTGCTCGGTGGCGTTACCAAAACCTTGGTTGGGCAACCTGCAATTTCTGCCGGAATCGCCAGCATCAGCATCGTCGATACCAATGGTGCAGTTCCCCCAGGAATATATAACCCAACTTTTTCAATCGGGCGGAATATTTTGCCTAATTTCGCACCGTTTTTTTCAAACTCAAAAGGTTTCGGCGCACTCACCGTATGATAATGGCGAATATTGTCAATTGCATCCAAAATCGCCTGTTTATCAGCTGCGGATAAGCTCTCGGTTGCCGCGTATTCGGCTTCACTCACGATTAAAGAATCGAGCGTCACTCCATCAAATTTCTCTGCATACTCATATAATGCCGCATCACCACGAGCACGGACATCAGAGATAATACCTTTTACCAATGTCGTTAAAGCAGCATCATCACTGCTACTGCTACGGCTTAATACTTGTTCTTGTTCATTTGCGTTTAATCTATTCCATGTTACTGCCCGCATTTTATCCACTCCCTTAAAATTAATCTTTAAATTGCACGGCATGTCTCTTGCTGCCGTCATGCTGGTTTTAAATCTCAGCTTGATACGTTTGCGTACATTACTTTACCATTATAAATAAAATGGTTATTAATAAATTTTAGTCAAGCTTTGGTTTCTCATGTCGAAATATTGCTTTTTTTCGACACGTTATTTTGTCATGTCGAAAAACCCGCGATTCTTCGACATATCAAAACTTAGCAGAATTAGTCCGATGTTTGAATACATGCCCCTTATACCTTTAAATTATATTCTTCTTTTATATAATCTGGAATACATGACAGCATAAAGTTAAGTAATGGATCAAATTGCTCGGTATTATAATAATCAATCATCATTTGATTAAATTCAAGTTTTCGTTTGGCAGGAACATTTATCATTGGTAATCCACACGATAATAAAACACCACTCATCATCATGCGTGCAGTACGCTTATTACCATCAAAGAAAAATTGAATACGTGCCATTTTGGCAAAAAGCAATACAGCAGTGCGATATATTTCAATTGTTATCATTTGACTACACAATAATTTTTGATTTATCTCTTGCTCCAAATTATCCCATAATAGATTTAATTCAGCTGCTTTGGGTGGTAGATAATCAGTTCCCGAGATGCTGACTTGTCCTGTGCGAAACTCGCCCCATATCAATGCCTCTTGATTAGCCACTAAATTATGCAAGCGTAAAACATAATTTTTATTAAACGAAAAAGTACCATCCTCAATAGTGATAAAGAAATACCGCCATGCTTTAATTTGATTAAGCGTGATGAGTTCATCTTGTAATTTGTGTCCGCCAACAGTTATACCATCCAGCAGTGTTTGTACTTCTGGGACGGTATAATTAATATCTTCCAGATTGACCACATCGGTAACGATCTGAGCAATTAGGCGTTTGGCATCAAAAAGTGCTTTGGTTTTCACTTATTATTCTTACTCCTTTGCCCACTTAAACTTGCTATCGTTGCCTGCAAAACTTTCCAGCTTATTTCCGCAGTGTGTTTATCTGGATTGAACCCACCCAATGCTTGCTGTCTCGGATGTATATAATTTCTAAAATCTTTCAATGCATGGCTAAATTCTTTTATATCTCGTTCAATAAAACTAACTTCATATGCTACATCAATCAACGCGTTTAATGTCCACTCATGTAGTGGTAATACTTTTCCATCTTTCTTAGGTGCAGCTTTTGCAGAATTGAATTCTTTCGCATGTTTTGAAGCCTTATCTTGTAATAATCCTTCTAACGTACTGCCACATAAAAATATAACAGATAATGCGGCTCCGTGCTTTAATGTATTTTTTATTTCATTAACTCGTTGTTCGATAATTGTGTAAAATTGAGTATCTATATTTAACAAAGACAGATTTAATTTAAATTCCTCTGACAATAAATCAGCACCAAAATTATTATCAGTTTTTTTACCTAATAATTTACTGACAACTCTTTCAGCCTTTTGCTTATCAGTTTCACATACTTCACTAACTTCTACCGCATATTTCAATAATCCGTCTAAAACCGAACCTGCCACATTGTCATTTTCTATATCCCAGAACGCTCTGAGACGCTTCATTTTAGATGTACCATATTTTTTATATTTCGGATCGTCTATATTTATCTTATAACATTCAAAAAATCTACTAAACGATGTGTCATTAAAGTCAAGAACATATCCGCCTCTATCAAATAATTTCTCAAAAATAACAGTTTCGAATGGTTCTAAATTTGCCATAATTATTTGCTCTTCTATTTATCGTTGTTGCTCTTAAAACTAGGAGTTGCCCTAGATAGTAAGCTTTGAATAAAAGGCTCATCACCATGTTTTTTATCAAGCGTTTTACTCGCATTATAAGAAATTGAGTCAATTGCAGCCTCTAGTAGTTTTATTAACAAATCTTTATCTGTCTGAGACAGTTGTTCAATTTGTTGTTTATAACCGCTATAAGATCTTGCCAAAGTTTCTTTGTGGGCATATTCCTGTTCCAGCCTTTTACTTTCGCTACGCCTTTTACTTGCAAATATAGCCAACCAAATTAGTGGTAGTGAAACAGGTAATGAATGCATCAATATATCTCCAATATCTGTTATTGATTGTACAGCCCTAAGGCTAAAAAAGGATAAACCAGACATCAGCATTAATGCGCCAATAAAAACTCCATTCCATATTATTATAGGGGTAATGAATTTTTTTCGTTCATTATGATAAGCTTCTGCAAGACCAACACTTGTTGCAGCGGGGAGAAGGCTTTCTATTTGTTCTATTAGTGCATCATACTTATTTTTTTGTAAAGATTCAAATTTTTGAACATTTCCGAATAACAAATCGAACTCTTTTTTTAATCCAATATTCTCACTTGATTCTTCTGTATTCTCTACTACTCCATAGATTTTTCCATAAAAGTCTTCAAGCTCTCTAATTTTGTCTGCAATTTCGCTCATACTGCTTTTTAAATTTTTAATATCGACAAGCATTTCTGTTTTAGCTTCAAATAGCTCTGTTTTAGTTGATGGAATACCATCTTTATCAATTAGCATTTCATTATAATACTGATTAATCTTTAAATGTTTCTCTGAAGCATTTTGGAGTAGTTCATCAATTTGCACCTTTATACTATTTTCACCACTTATTAAATATTTAGTTAACTCCTTTATTTCATCACTATTTTGCTTTACTTGAGATAGATTAATACTATGTAAATTACTTGTAATAATCTTATTATATGTTGTCAACATTGACGTAACAGATTTTGCAGATATTTTTGGTAGCTGTATTTGCATGTTTTTTATAACGATTAAACAATTATCAATGTAAGTATTAACATTTATTAAATGCCCATCATTATTATTTTCTATATAAGCATTTAATTGTACATCTGCTTGTTTAAGATGCTGCAATGGAGTATCTAAAATATTAACCTGATTTATTTCTGGATCTACTAATGACAGATAACTATCAATGAAAATAATTACTTTCTTTAATCTTGCGATCTCAAATAAAACGTTCTGATCAACAATGACGGATATGTCAATATTGTCAACTCGTTTTTTGAAATCCGACCAAACATTATGAAATTGATGAGCATTATAGTTATCTATCCATTTTGACATATTGACCTCTTGAAATATTTTAATAACACCATTTCAATTCAATAAATACATTACCGAGTGTTCGTTTAAATAGGCAAATACATTATAGCCATTTAGTTAGAACTCGCTCGACCTCGGTTGCTTCAGAAAATTCCCCAGTATCAGCTTCTTCAATTCCAGCTCTAACTTCCTGTATTTGCCATTCTTCCAAAGATGCTGTTTCTTCTAACCAAGGCAATAATAAATCAGCGTTGTCACGCTTAGCTATTTTAAACATTTGTTTTAGCTTATCATATATTTCACTAGGTACGCGAAAAAATGACAGGATTTTCTGTTATACAAGCATACATATTTAACAGCTCTCTAATCCATCATCTTTTCAATTGGCAACACCAAAATCGAAGTGGCACCAATACTTTTGAGTTTAGCAATCGTATCCCAAAATACACCTTCTTTACTCACCACGTGTACTGCAACTTTATTGTCTGTACCATGTAAATGCAGAACCGTTGGCGATTCACAACCCGGCAACATTTCTTTAAGTTTATCGATATTATCTTTATCAATATGCAGCATAATATATTTGCTATCTTTGGCATTAATTACACTTTGCAGACGAAAAACTAGCTCATTGGTGCGCTCGGCAATATCTTGGGTCGCCGTTTTACGCCCGATCAGCACCGCTTCGCTTTCCAAAATAATATGTAATTCCACCAAGCCATTTTCTTTAAGCGTCGTACCAGTAGACACCAAATCACAAATCGCGTCAGCAATCGCAATTTTTGGCGCTAGCTCAACTGAGCCATGCATTACCAATATTTTCGCTTTGATCTGATTTTTGGCTAAAAAATCACGCAAAGTCTCAGGATATGAAGTGGCAATGGTTTTACCATTCAGATCAGATAACTTTTGGATGCCAGAATCATGTGCAGCAGCGATACTCAAACGACATTGCGCAAAACCCAGCTTGGCAATCACGGTTAAATTGTGCTCAGGATTTTCCAAAATGTATTCAAAATAACCGTTTTCACCAACAATTCCGATATCGCTGGCATCACTATCCACAAACCCAGGAATATCATCATCACGAATCATTAGAAAATCGGTATTCATTTCTTTGGACTGAATCAAATAATGATTCTTGGCTGGGCGTAATTTAAAACTGCATTTATTAAGTAAATCCAAACTACCTTCGGATAATTTTCCTGATTTTTGTAATGCAACCCGCAATCTTGGTTCTAACATCGTAAGCTCCCTAACACTCTGAGATTAAGCACAATTTTTTTGCTATAATTTAATAACAGCAAAAGCAATAATTTTATTTAAACAAGTAGGTATTATACCAAGCTATACTTAGATATGGAAGCTTATAAAATGTGCTTGATGTTATGTTATGCGGGTGAGTGAAAGACAAGAGAAAATATATTATAAATTAGCCCTCATACAAAGGCATCTGAATCACTAATTTTATCGGTAATTTATTTTAAAATAAAGCATAATTAGAGCTAGAAACTAAATTAACCTTTTGCTTACTCCCAACTCAGTATTAAAGGATGCCTGAATAAAATCCTTGTACTCTGCAAGAGTCAATGGTTTATTATTAACCATTTTACGAAAATGATTTATAACTCTTACGATATGCGGTAAAAGAACATCAATATCAGTAGTTGTTTGTGCCAAATTTTTGATTTTGGTGATTTCTTTAAGCAATTTCAAATCAGCTTTTATTAGTAGCTCAGCATGCAGAGCTCGCAAATTTTTAACCAGCTCTGGATCTGGCTCGATTTCACCAATCTTATCTATAAGATTCACCTGTAATTGGTGAACAACAAAATTAATATAAAGCTCTTGCTTCAGGAAAACATCATGCATTTCCTGATCTTTTTTCGCATTAATTCTGGTTAAAAAAACACCGGAAACCATTGATATCATCGATGAAATTATAACAATTAAAACCGCGTGATCTCGAATAAGCCAATGTGTAACATCACCCATTTATATTGCTCATCTAACAATAAATTAAAAACTTTATGATGCCTTGTTGGCATTAACCAAAACATAACCGCGATAAGTATCGCCATCCTTGGTATTCATACTCTTATATAAATCATAAACTTTGAGCCATTCCCACGGAGCGAATGCATTCCAAGTATCTAAAATCAAAACTGAGTCACTCGCTTGATCATAAGCGGCAATTGGTGAAAAATGTCCACCATTAAGCTCTGACATTACATTAAGATTATAATTTACCACCATATAGCTCTCTGTTTTGCCAAGAGTTGCTTTTAATAACGTTCTAAAAGCTTCAATATCCGCATCACTGGCGCTATTGACATGAACTGCATTCGCTTGTAACCCCTGCAAGTTCAGCCCTTGAGTAAGCTGATCCAAAGTTAAACCAACTGCATATTTACCATCTACCTGTTTACGTCCATAGATTATTTCTGGATCTAGATAACCACTGACTTTATCATTAAAGAAATTGGCTTCAGTCCAAGTGAAATTACCGTCAATATAGTTTTCTTGTTCATTATAAAATGAACCAAGCTTGGAAAGTGGTGGCTGCTTACCCAGCGTAGCATAAACTGTATTGAGCATGATTACCGCGGAAGCCACACCACAGCTCAAAATATTAGTTTGCGGTGAGTAGTGTGTTGATAAATTATAAAATGAAGCCTTGTACTGCGAAGAATTTAGGCGACTGATTCCTGACTCGGTATTGTATGACAAGACTGCCATTGTATTTGAATACGGACTTATCGTATATTTTTCATAACCGTAATCATAAATAGTAGGACTTGCTTTAGCATTGGTAGTGCTTGCATTGCCAGAAGTACAAGCCACAATTACTGCCAAAGCCAATAAGCCTAATAATTTCTTTGCTTTCATACAGAGTTCCTTTTTTACAGATTCATCATCAAATAGAGCAACGTCATCAGTTGGAGATTATGCTCATAGCAACCTCTCCTGTTTACAAGCTCGATTAGTAAGCTTTGGCAAAAACCATTTTACGTGAAGCTGGTTTACCAGTAAATATACACACTCCCGGAGTATCATTATCCGCCAAAGGCATACAACGTGCAGTAACTTTAAGTGGTTTGATGTATTCTTCAATCGCAAACTCATCAACTGCATATGCCAAGACAAAACCACTATCGATATTTTGTTCCGCAGCAAAAAATGCGTTAAACTCGGTTAAAGAACTAATTTCGCTAATCCGTGAATCACGGAATGACTGAGCCTTAGTAAATAAATTATCCTGCATTTGCGTCAAAAGAGTCACCGCATTGGCAATCAGCTCTGCACGTGGCGTTGATTGCTTATTAGCTAAATCATCACGACGAGAAAGCATAACCGCATCTTTTTCAATATCACGTGGACCAACTTCAACTCTTAATGGCACACCTTTTTTAATCCATTCCCACGATTTAGCGCCACCTTGAATATCACGATCATCAATCATAACTCGAATTTCATCACCTGCAAAATGCTGTGCTTCCAAATCAAGCTTTAATTGCTGACAATACGCCAGTACACTCGCACGTTGTTCGTCATTGCGATAAATTGGCTGAATCACAACTTGTTGCGGAGCAATTCGTGGTGGTAATACTAGACCATTGTCATCACTATGCGTCATAATTAAACCACCAATCATGCGAGTTGACATTCCCCACGAAGTAGTCCATGCGTGTTCCAAGCTACCATTTTTATTTTGGAATTCAATTCCTGAAGCTTTAGCAAAATTCTGCCCTAAAAAGTGTGAAGTTCCTGCCTGTAGCGCCTTGCAGTCCTGCATCATTGATTCGATACAATATGTATTAACTGCGCCCGGGAAACGCTCAAAACATGGCTTTTCACCTTTAATTACAGGCATTGCCATTACTTCTTCAGCAAATGCAGCATAAACTTCAAGCATCTGTTTAGTTTCCTGAATAGCTTCGTCTTCACTCGCATGTGCCGTATGACCTTCTTGCCATAAAAACTCTGAAGTACGCAAAAATAAACGTGTCCGCATTTCCCAGCGCATTACATTTGCCCATTGATTAATCAATAGTGGTAAATCTCGGTAAGATTTAACCCATTTAGCAAAACTCTCACCAATAATAGTCTCGCTGGTCGGACGAATTACAAATGGCTCTTCAAGTTCACCATCAGGTTTAAGTCCACCTTTACCATCCGCAATCAAACGATGATGAGTAACTACCGCGCACTCCTTGGCAAAACCATCTACATGAGTAGCTTCTTTTTCTAAATAACTAAGCGGAATCAACAATGGAAAATAAGCATTAACATGTCCAGTCTTTTTGAAGCGTTTGTCCAAATCTTTTTGCATCAATTCCCAAATCGCATATCCCCACGGTTTAATCACCATGCAACCACGAACGGCAGAGTTTTCAGCCAAATCAGCAGCAATAATCACTTGTTGATACCACTCTGGGTAATTTTCACTCCGAATAGGGGTAATTGCAGTTTTTTCCATATCTTATATTCCTAAAATCAACTATTAATAATTTGTAAAATTTTATTATGTAATTCTGTATTAGCTGATGCCAAAACCTGACCGTTAAATTCACGATTCAAAGGTTTACCTTGCCAATCACTAATCACACCCCCAGCACTTTCAATCACAGGCATTAAGGCAGCGATATCATAATATTGTAATTCCGCTTCCATAATAACATCGATATGCCCGGCAGCCAGCAGACCAAAAGCATAAGCATCACCACCAAAAGCAGTCAAGCGCACCTTAGAACGCACGCGTTCAAATGCATTGCGCTCATATGCAGTAGTGAACATCAGAGGTGTAGTAGCATTCAAGCGCACATTTGCTACTTCGGTTTGTCTGCTGGTACGTAATTTTACACCATCTAACCAAGTTTCATTTTGCGCTACAGCGCTAAAACGTTCACGGCTAATCGCTTGATCAATTACGCTCAGTAAAGGCACACCATCGCGTAATAGAGCAACCAAGGTAGTAAAGGTTGGTTTACCCGTCGAAAATGCCACAGTACCATCAATCGGATCCAAGACCCAGCAAAATTCGGCGTGTGTATCGTGATTGGCAAATTCTTCGCCAATAATCCCATGGCTCGGATAATATTGTTTAATCAACTCACGCAAACGTAATTCTATCTCACGATCAGCTATCGTTACCGGAGATTGATTTTCTTTACTGGTGATAGTTATTGCTTGGCGGAAATATTTACGACTGATTTGTGCTGCTTCATCTGCTAAAAAATTAGCAAACTCAAGTAGCTTGCCAGTTAAATCATCACTCATATAGCTCCCTAAATTTAGGCATAAGATACCATCTATTTGGTTAAATTAGGGCAATTTTAACATGCTTTTAGACATAACACGAGCACATATTGTTTAAGAAAACCATTGCTTAAATGAGTTTTAGTATTAACTACTAGGCTCAATTAATTGTGTGTATCCACTTATGGCGAGTACCTCATCAATCTTTGCTCTTCCAAATAACTCTAGATAATTAACCTCACTTGCATTATTCGTTTTTAAATGAAGAAGATAGTAAGAGAAATATTGTCATCAAGCAGCATATCATTATAGATTTCGCATTTCGCCAAATCAGATCCAATATTAACCAATTAACTACAATCAATACGAATATTTTGCTATAAATATAGTAGTGTTTAATCCAAATAATTCTAACTTTGAACCAAGAGTTCTTTCAAATAACTCGCAATAATATTTCGTATTCATTGTTTGTTTTTCTACTATAATCACGAACTTAAGTTGTAAATTATGCGACGATAATGACCGGCATAGGGTTAATGAAATAAAAAAATTAGCGTAAAATATCAAAATAAAATCCACCATTCTCTATATCGGTTACCTTGCGTAGTTAAACTAATTTATTTATTTGTTATTGGGAATTTTACTCTATTTCTGATTAATCTCGTATACCAAAATAATTCTATGTTTTAAATCAGAGGAATAATCAACAAACATGAATAAACTATCTGTTTTGCAAATCATTAAGCGACTTTTATTGTCCGTGGTTATTTTTATATTACTGGGCTTTTTTCAGGTGGTAATATGGACAATTCCGTTTCGCATCTATGCAAGAAAGCTAGAAAAAACATTAACCTTACAAAAAACCTCGAACTCCAACCACCAAACACGGCTTGGCTATGCTAAATTAATTGGTTGGAAAGTCACACGGATCAGCCGTTATACACCATGGCCAAGCAAATGTTTGGTTCAAGCCTTGACGGTTAAATTTTTATTGCGCAAATTTGCCATTGCTAACGAGATGCTAATCGGAGTTGCTTTGGATGAGAAACAAAAATTAACTGCTCATGCATGGGTCAATGTCGAAGAATTTACGGTTGTTGGTGGCGCAAATAGCAAAGATGAATTTAAAGTAATGAAAATTTTTATTGATCACTATGTTTAATAGATTACACCGCCAAATGAAAGAAATTTATAATATCATCAATCAGTCAATCATAAAGGCTTATATTCTATGTTAGCGACACCGAGTACTTCGATGTTTCCTCAGGAAATTAGCATCTTTGGACTTAAGGTTGAATTACTATGGCAAGCGATTGCAAATAAACCTGAACCCAGTGTAGTGTGTGCCGAGGAACATTTTTATCTTCGAGTTACTGATGTGGCAGAATATTGGGTTAACCCACAGAAAAACCAGATTATAATTGAGCTAGCTACTCCTGAGATTAGCTACTCAATAGTTGCTACTTGGTTACTAGGTACTGTGATGGCTTATTTATTACAGTATCATGGCTATCTGGTGTTGCATGGCTCTGCGGTATTAATTAATGATCATGCCGTCATTATTAGTGGAGATAGTGGTGCAGGCAAATCAACCTTAGCTGCCGCTTTAGTCAAACAGGGTTACTATTTACTAACCGATGATGTGGTGGTGGTCAAAGCAAATGAAAATGGTCAAATGGAAATAGTCCCAGGGCCTGCCAAATTAAAACTATGGTCTGATGCATTAAAAAAATTGGCGTATGACTCTAGCAACCTTGAACAGGTTATTAATAAAGCAGATAAGTTCCAACTTCCAGTAACTAAACACACGATGGAAAGCTATCCAATTAGTCGTTTTTATGAG
This sequence comes from uncultured Neisseria sp., assembly GCA_964611845.1. Classification (GTDB taxonomy): domain Bacteria; phylum Pseudomonadota; class Gammaproteobacteria; order Burkholderiales; family UBA11063; genus Aquella. The sequence goes on along the minus strand of CAZTBH010000016.1, from coordinate 11,729 downwards.
TTAAACCCAGTTGATAACTTATCTAGCGTAACACTCTCTGAGATTCTTGGAGTTGAAAAACTACAACTACTAATTAAAAATACCTATCGTTATGGGATGTTAAAAGCACTAAATAAATTTAAACAACACTTTATATCCTGTAGCGAACTGGGAAAACAAATAAAAACATTTAAAATCATGCGTCCAGTAAAAGTAGAAAGCTTAACTACTCTGGTACAATTAATTGAAAATCATAATTAAATCACAACAAAGGAAGAATCATGTTAGCAATAAATGCACAGCAACTAATTCAGCGCGTTGATCGCGATGTTACTGAAACTGATTTTGAGGGTAACATAGTTTTATTACATATTGAAAATGGTCAATATTATAATTTTAATGATAGTGGATCAGATTTATGGCGCTGGCTTGAACAACCTAAAACATTAGATGAATTGGTTGCGCTAATTCAGGAAAAATATGCCGTTGAAGCAGAAAATTGTCGACCTGATATTTTAGTGTGGTTAAATGATGCTAAATCAAAAAGCCTAATTGAAATTTTGGCTGACTAGGTATGATTAGATACTTCAACCATTTAACTCTAAACTTCTATATCGTTATTTAGCTTTAACTGCACTGTAAATAAAATGAATTTTGATACACCAGAATTAGCGTTGATAATTGCAATAGTCTCACAAAAAAGTGAGCTACCAATTAGCCAAGAGCTGAACTGGAAATACTTTATTAAACTGGTTATCCGTCACAGAATTATTGAACAGGTTTACTTACGAATCAAAGACAATCAATTCGTTCCTGAGCATATCCGACAACAATTCTCAAGTATGTGCCAAAAGCAGCGAATGAATTTATTAATGATTAGCGCAGAGACCATCAGACTTAGTCGAGTTTTTTCCGATGCTGGTCTCACTTATGCCGTGGTAAAAGGTATTCCGTTGGCTATTGAAGCGTATGGTGGAGTAACTCAACGGCAGTGTAAAGACATTGACCTCTGGGTTGATTCACATAACTGGGAACAAGCAGTGTCTCTGATGCAATCATGTGGTTACCAGCAAACCCGCCCTGATTACCCGCTAGATACTTTCAAACGTGACTATTATTTAACGCGCAACCATGATTTTGAATTTTTTAATTCAGATAAAAAAGTTCAAGTTGAACTAATGTTCAAGGTTTCTTTTTTAGGTGTTGATTTTCCTGATCTAGTAAAACTTCCACGTAAGACAATTATCATCAATAATAAACCAATAATTACTTTAGATAATGAATATCATCTGTTGTTATTAATTATTCATGGTGCGATCCACGCTTGGCATCGTTTACGGTGGTTATTAGATATTTATTTGCTAATTCAGCTAAAAAAGGCTGACTTGCATAAATTATTGGAGTTATCAGAAAGATTTAACTGTCAACACATGGTAGTTCAATGTTTCTACTTATTAAAAACATTCTTCAATCTTGAGAATGAACTCATTAACCATGAAATAAATAACATTACTCATAAAAACTCTAAAATGGCAAACCTATTGGCTCAATTCGTAAAAACTGACTACGAGCTAACTGGTGGACATGGACTTTTTAATCGTATGTTTTATAAATATCGTTGGTATTTGTTGCAAATCACCCCACCACGCAAACGTTGGCAAGTGGTGCGGCATGACTTATTCAAGATCGATAAAACTTTCAAAAAATTAACTTTTCCAACTGGATGGGAATTTGCGTATTATCTACTTTATCCGCTATGGGTTATAAAATACATTATCTCCAGAAAGTTTTAATAATCTGCCCTGATTCAAAGAAAAATTATTATGTTACAATTTTTAAGCCGCGTTTATCAATTTAACCGACGATTATTTAGCTCTTTATTGAGCTTATCGTTGGCAGTTAGCATCTGTGAGGGCGGTACCATCGTAGCCATTTTGCCATTCCTCGCGCTAACAGGTCTTTTTCCATTAGCTTCATCATCTCATCCTCTGGTAGGTCTTCTACATTCGTTAGGTATTACGCATCTAGAACTTAAAGTAGTTTTGATAATTTTTATTCTTTTCGTAAGTCTAACTGCGCTATTACAACGTAGTTATACTATTGTTAGCTCTCTATTTCAACAAAAATTCAACACTGAATTAAACGTCGAACTATATCGTTTGTTAGCGTTTGTTCCCTGGTCATTTTGGCTAAAGAGCAAAACTTCAGATATAAATCATATCGTGAATAATGAAATCGGGCGCGTAAGCTTAGGTTGTTACTTCTTTTTTCAGTTAATTACAGCGCTTTTTATGCTCACAGTTTATGTCTGTATTTCATTTATGATTGCACCATTGCTAACTCTCATTATCACTATCGGCGGTTTGAGTGTATTTTTATTTTTATCTTCTTTGGTCAAACGTTCACGTCGAGCAGGATTAGTAATTTCTGAGCATAGTAAAAAATCTTTTTTTGCACTCAGCGAACATTTAAGCAGCTTAAAAATAACTAAAACATATGGTTTAGAAAACTATGAATCACAACGCTTGGTCTCACTTCGTAGAGATGTTGAGAAGGGATATTTAAATTTTATCCGTACCCAAAGTTTTCAGGATTTAATCTATAAAATCATTGCGGCAGTTTTCATCAGTGGAATATTCTATATCGCTATTGATTATTTGCACCTATCTATGGCTAAACTAATTTTAGTTGTTGTTATCTTTTCACGACTATGGCCACGTATATCAATGATACAAAATGCTTTACATTCCATAGCGCTTAGTATCCCAGCATTTCATAATATCATTCGCTTTGAAAATGAAGCTAAGCTTGCAATAGCCAATGCTACGCATGATTTATTAGACAGCTCTTCGGAGCTTAAAATTATTAATAGAATTAGTTGCCATAATGTAAGTTATCACTATACCGATCAAATTAATTATGTTTTAAAAAACATAACTCTAGAAATAAATCATGGTGAATTAATTGGTTGTGTCGGTGTATCTGGTAGTGGAAAAAGCACATTAGCCGACTTACTGTTAGGATTGATAACTCCACAACAAGGCAGTATCGCAGTAAATGGAATCCCTTTAGCTAAAATCTATCCAGTCTATCAAAATTTAATTGGTTATGTCACCCAAGATGTTCTTCTCTTTAACAGTTCTATTCGTGATAACTTACTTTGGTCTACAGTTGATGTTAAGGAAACTGAAATATGGAAAGTATTAAAATTAGTTCAATTAGATAAAATGATAATGGATTTACCATTACAGTTGGATAGTTTAGTTGGCGAACGGGGGTGTAATTTATCTGGTGGTGAACGCCAGCGACTACTCTTAGCCAGGACCTTATTGAGAAAACCACAGTTCTTAATTTTGGATGAGGCGACTAGCGCCCTTGATGAAGAAAATGCACAGCGGATTCAGGATATTTTGTTAAACCTAAAGGGGCAATTAATTATTTTAGTGATTACTCACCGAACCGAATTATTGGCTAATGCTGATCGGGTTGTGACAATTAGCAATGAAAATATCTTTTTTAACCATGTATCGCCATTATCTAGCGCAAATCATTATAATTAATGCCTCTAATTTTGATAGATTACGCCATTGCTTCAAATATATTTTACGAACTACTCAAGGCGACTTCGACAAAAGCCGTAGATTTAATAATTTTGTTATTCTTATTAAAATAAAATACAACCGCTGACAATGTATTATATGGACCGATATGAGTAATAACGATGCTGTTTAATCCAGATAAAACTGAGATTATCTCAAGCGAAACATCGGGCATCGCTGCAAAAAGCTTTTCCCAATACCAGCGAATATTACGAAGACCTTTCAGCTCATTGCTGGATCTGCGCGTGAGTTCTGCAACCAATGGCGAAGATAATTCGCAATCTTCATCATAAAACTCGGCCAATTTATTTATATCGTGTTTATTCCATGCACTCATCCAGTTATTTGCTAATTGTTTTGCAGTAATCTGATTCATTATAGCTACCCTACCTCAAAATGAATTTAATTAATATATAGTCAATTAAAGACCATCAATTTACCACAATTAATACCACAACGAGTAATTTTATGACTATAGAGCGTTTTACTCATCACCCTAAGTTCTTAAAAGATGATGAGTAAGCATGAAGAGAACAATCAATTAGCAGGAAGAATTAGACTTAATTTTGCAATTTTACCCAAGCCATTGCTATAAATATTACCATAACCATCGCGAAATAATGCATTACCACTATTATTTTTAGGCGTGGTGTTAATTATCGTCGACCAGTTAGCATCATCACTACTTTGCAGAACTGAGAAAGTATCATTTACAGAGTATGGCCCATAACTCACATTTTCGATAAGTAGATTATTATCACGTGTAGCAAGACCAAAAACTGCGTAACTCTCAATCGGCGCAGATAATGTCTGCCATGATTCTTGAACATTATATTTAGCTAGGTATCCAGATGTAATTTTAGCTCCATAGTAACCGCCAATATATATATCGCTATTCGAATCAGTTACAATAGAGTTAATATGTAAACCAAAAACTTCAACTGATGGCGATGGTGATACCTTAGAGTTAAAATCAGCAGAAGCTGGCATTAAAGTCCAAATGCCACCGCTCAAGCGATAAATTTGTGTACCTAAATTAGTATTAAACACAGCGGCATATATTCCACTTTCTGCTACATCTGCGGTAATCGCATTAATCGTACACCCGTCACAAACAGCAAATGATTCTTGTTGACTTAAGTTATTGTTAGATGCATAATAAACAGCATTACCATTGATTAAATATACGCCGTTATCTGCTGCCGCAATACCGCTAGGTACAAAAGATAACTTGGTTGTCTGCCAAGCTTGACCATTATAAGAGTAAAGATTCATGTTCGAGATTAGATATGCCGAATTAGTTCCATTTGTTGGGATAGTTTGTGCTGCAAATGTAGCACTACTTACATATCCCAATGCGTCAGATTGTGTGATAACTGTCGTGGCATACTGTTGTGCAGGAGTCTGCGTACTACTACCAGAGCTGCTACTACCACTAGAACAGCTACTAATACACAACGATAAAAAAAGAGCACTAATTAGAGTGTAGTTTTTGAATTTCATTGAGGCGTTTCCCTTTTTAAAATAACTGGTAGTTAAACCATGTGTTTTTTCATTGTCTACTCTCTTAAAAATGAGTAAATCTTAACAAGCCAAATCCTATGTATGATAAATTACACGCTGTGCATACCTTTAATTTTAGCAATGTTATTCTAACACATTATCTCATTCGCATACTAGAAGATTTAGAAACAACTCAATATCTTTAAACGGAGAGCAATTATCTCTAAGACTTAGTTAAGTGAAACATTTATCGCCTGCAAAACCGAGAGTGGATCATTTGCCTGAGTAATCGGGCGACCGATCACCAGATAATCCGCACCATTTTTAACCGCAGCATCAGGTGTCATCACGCGGGTTTGGTCGTCTTTGGTTGCATCCGCTAAGCGGATTCCTGGCGTAACCGTTAAAAACGCTGTTGCGGTAACACTTTTAATAATATTTGCTTCTTGCGCAGAACACACCACCCCATCTAGACCACACTCATAGCTTAATCGAGCCAAGTGCTTCACTTCCGTTGCAACATCTTGCCCATAACCAATTTCGGCAACTTCACCCGCACTTAGACTGGTTAAAATTGTCACCGCAATCAATAATGGCTTATTCTGACTATCATTAATCGCTTGCCGCGCCTGATTGAGCATCGCTCGCCCACCGCTGGCATGCACATTAACCATCCACACGCCCAGATCAGCTGCTGCCCGTATCGCTTTATAAACAGTATTGGGAATATCATGAAATTTTAAATCCAAAAATACTTCAAAGCCAAGCGTTTGCAAATCACGCACAATTTGCGGACCATAACTGGTAAATAGCTCTTTACCAACTTTAAGCCGACACTCTTGAGGATCTAAACGTGAAACTAAATCTAATACCTGCTGACGCTCACTAAAATCCAATGCAATAATAACTTTACTGGTAATCATATCTCACCTTATTTGTAACTACTTACTCATTAACTGCCACGATATGCTGTAAGAGCGACGTAGTGTACATGAGAAGTACATGAGGAGCCTTGTGACGACGCTATTACTACATAGGGTGAGCAGTTACCCTTATTTCTTCATTTTCGCAACAATATCTGCTAATTTTTGTAATGCTGGTGGCTGTTTATATTTATCCATCATGACTTCAATCAAACACAGCTGATTGGCATGTAATTTAGTATCGTTCAATGCTTCTACCAAACCTTTGTCAGTACTAACCTGTCTGGTATAAGCTTCACCAGCAAATGCTGCTGGCAAACGCAAATAATTCCATTCCTGAATATCATTATAGCTAGAATTTTTACCCAGAAAAATTCGCTCTATAGTATATCCTGAGTTATTTAACACTAAAATAATTGGTTTTAAGCCATAGCGCAGCTGAGTAGACAACGCCTGCACCGTCATCTGCAAAGAGCCATCACCCACAACCAAAATAGTCCGACCACTATTTTTCGCTAAACTGATTCCAGTCGTCGCACCCAAAGCATAACCAATTGAAAACCAGTTTACTGAAGATACAATTTTACAACCATGAGGAAGCGTGTAATAGCCACTGGTAAACGCAATTGTTCCAGTTTCCAAGATCAATGTATCATCACTTTGTAAAAACTGACTAAGGCGATAAATCAAGTTATCGTGCTCAATTTGAGAGGACAACTGCTCTGGATCAATTGCATAATTTGCAGCAAAACTACGCGGATAAGAAGCAAGTTTTAAATTTGAATGACACAAAGACTCAACTAACGGAGTAAATGGAATGTCTAAATAATTCTCGCCACTAATCGTGCCATCATCTAAATTTAACGCAATTAATCGAGCAGAATCTAATTTAGTGCTGAACGTTCCGCTATTAATCTCACAATACAACCAGCCTAGCGCTAAAACACAATCTGCATTTTCGACATAATCTTGTACTTCCTGTGATGAAAAGCATCCAGCATACATCCCAGCAAATTGAGGATGAGATTCATCAACTGTACCTTTCGCCCCCCAGCTCACGACATAGCTAACACCGCTATTTTGCAGAAATTGTTGCACTAACGTCTGTAAATGATAACGCTCAACCAATTCACCAACCAAAATTACTACTTTTTTAGCAGTAGTTAATTGTGCGTTAATTTGTTCGATGAGCTTTGTGATTTTACTGGTTTGCTCGGTAGTAGTGGAAGTAATCAAATTCAGTTTTGCTTGTGGTGGTGCAATCAGATGAGTTACCAAATCTTGCGGAAATTGTAAATATACTGGACGCTTTTGCTGATAACAGCTTTCAATCAAGCGATCAATCTGCGCCCCGGGATTATCAAAATTTAATATTTCCGCTGCACAGGTGATTTGTTGATAAATCTTGAATGACTGATCATATGCCCCATTAAGCAACGTATGATGCAATGGCAAATTTTTTGCTTGTTTGGCAAGCGCAATCCCGCCAGTTATTTTAATCAATGGTATATGTTCAGCATAAGCACCAGCAACACCATTAACCGCGCTAAGTTCTCCTGGTCCATAAGTAGTAACCAGCGCACTAATTCCGTGTTCGCGGGCATAACCATCGGCAGCATAAGAAGCATTCAGTTCATTACATTCGCCTATCCACTGAAAACGTTGATCGTGTTCAAGCAGCTCTACTAAGTCCAGATTAAAATCGCCAGGAACTCCGATAATATCTTTGATCCCCAGCTCCGCCAAACGACGAAATAAATATTCTGCAACCGTTATTAATTGCATAGTAACCTCACTTTATCCAGATATCCATACATTACGTTTTTGTTGAATAACCCAATTAACCTCATCTCTACGTAGCTGCCAAATTACCCAAATCCGCCCCTGAAAATCCAGCTGAATTGCCACAGGCTGATCTATTAAATTTGGCAGATAGTTTTGCACCAGATTATTATTATTTGGACCACGAATTACCGATGAAGGACTCATTACTAGTTTACTCGTCGAAAGAAACATCATTCCTAATAATGAGCTACCCCAATTGCTTGGAATTTCTTGGACAATAACTTGTGGATAGCTAACTTCTTTAATCGTAGCAAATATTGCATTAGCTGGAAACTGACGAACATCATCTGCAAACCCAACTAATGAGTAGAGCAACAACAAGCAAAAACTTATGATGCGCATCATTAACCTAATTTAAGAAAAACTGAATTGATGTAACCACGCGCACTTTTTTATTAATATTGCTAGTGTCCCCCACATTTGAACCATCTGGCGAAGAGATTGTAAATACACCTTGACTGGCAGATTTAATTTTACCAACCTGAGACTGAGTATTTTTTGCAAAAGTTTCAGCTGCAGACTTAGCATTTTGGGTTGCACTATCCAGCATTCCAGCTTTGATGCTGTTTAGATTATTATAAAAATAGCTGATGCTATTATTGGTAACGATCACACCTTGATTAACCAATTCACCAGCATTTTGGCTAACTTTAGCCACCAAATCAACATTACTGGTTGTGACGCTTACACTATTGCTAATTTGATAATGAGGTAATTTGGCATTGGTGCTGCCATACTGATTTGCCCAGTTATCATTCACGCTAATTGTGCCTAATTGGATATCTTTTGCCGCAAACCCATTAGTTGCCAAAAACTGGCTTACCGTCTTTTGGTTAAGGCTAACTTGTTGGTATAGCGCTTTAAGATCATCCCCACTGACGCTAAAATTAATACTCCAAGTCGCCAAGTCTGATTTAACATTTTGTTCTGCCAAACCTTTAACTTCAACCGAACGATCAAAATTGCGAAAAAATTTAATTCCATCACCAATATAGTGTCCGCTGGCAGCAATTCCCAATGCTAGAACTATCGCCGCAATGATTTTACTTCCTGAATTCATATCATTTCTCCCGTTGTAATTATACGTTTATAAATTGTGCAATTCGCACTAAATGTTCTTCCCGGTATAAATAAGGCGAATGCCCAGCATCTTTTACTGTCAATATTTCTGTTTGTGGGTTCTGATGCTGCATTTTTTGCAAAGTAGCAGTACTAAGTAAGTCAGAGTGCATACCATGAATTATTAAAGTTGGGACAATCACACGCTCCCAAAAATTCCAAAACTCAAGGTTATTACTGCCATTCATTGTAGATGCCAAGCTAGTTGCTAATCGTAAATCTCGCTTAAGTTCAAAGCGTCCACTATGATTCTTCTGAAAGGAATTGACAAACATGTGCTGCCAGATTTCTTCCTGATAAATACCATCACTCAAAGACAAACTCCGCAAATATTCACACGCTTCAGAATACATTGCAAAATCTGGTTGTTGCACACTATAGCCAGCAATTCGGGCAATCCCAGCAAATTCAACTTCAGCACCAATATCCGATAAAACCAGTTTACGAATCTTATTTTGCGGTAAACTAGCAAGCATTATGCCAAGAATACCACCCAAAGATACACCAAGAAAATCAAATTCGGCAATTTGTAGTTGTTGCAATAAATCAATTAAATCCGCAATATTACATTCTAAACCATAACCGCGCGGGTCGTCTAAATAGTCACTATTACCTCGACCTGGCAGATCTGGTGCAATTACATAATAACCATGGGTAACCATTTTAGCCGCAATAAAATCAAAATCACGACTATTGCGATTTAAACCATGAACACAGAGCAAGAGCTTTTCTGCATCAGGATTGCCCCAAGCAGAATAACTGATACGATATTTTTCTTCAAATTGGTTAACACGTTCAATATAGTTGGTTTGCATTACAAATACTTTCTACTTTATGCTGTACAATTAATAACTATTTTTCCAGGATACGTATTTTTCTGTAAGTCAGCAAATGCTTGAGCAAACTCTTCTAAAGGATATTCACGTATTGCTGGTATTACTTTGGAGTTATGTATGAGCTCAAGCAATTCATTACCCATAAAAGCTAAATCACATTGCGAAGGATAATGATCTGATAAATATGCACCACCTAAAGCCACCTCATGAAATCCAATTCCGCTGCTAAATTCAGGAATCTCGCGAGTATCCAAAATACCAATAATCGAAGCAATTTGCCCATTAAATGCTAAAACACTAGGATCACGTTGTAAATTCTCGCGACTCGTTGTTTCTAAAACATAATCGACACCACGTGGACACAACTCACGTAGCTTAACATAAATGTCCCCGTGGGTGTAATCTAGCACAATATCAGCACCTAATGAGCTCACATAATCCAGATTTTTAGTTGAACATGAGCTGATAACCTCCAACCCTAAAGCTTTAGCAATTATAATCGCAAAGCTACCGACACCACCGCTACCGCCTTGAATAAAAATAGTTCGTCCAGCCTTAATATTCATCTTACGCGCTAGCGCCTGATATGCAGTTAGCCCCGCACATGGCAAAGCAGCAGCTAAAGCCAAATTAAAACCAGAGGGAATTTTAAAAAGAACATGTTCAGGTTGAACAGAGTATTCTGCCAGCGCACCACCGTAAGTCAGATTACCATGCAGTGCGACTATATCCCCAACACAAAATTTACTCTTTGCTGGATTACCCAGCTTGACTACCTCACCAACCAGGTCTAAACCTGGAATATACGGATATTGCCAAAAAGATGGTTTTGTAGCAATTAATTTATAATCAACGGGATTAAGGCTAGCATAGCGTACGCGTAATAATACCTGCCCCAGATCGGGAGCAGGTATTGCCAATTGAATCAAAGACAAATCTTTGAGACTATCATCAGGAGAATGCAAAACAACTGCACGCATGATTAACTCATTTTAATAAGTTTTAGCTTTGGAGATATTTTTCTCATTGCGCCAGATCGCGGCACCTTGCTGTACATCAAATACCTGAACAAAGAAAGTATATGAAACTAATGTAGTTTTACCATCTGGTCCAACTGAAGTATCACTAGTTAATTTACCATCGACACGGCATTGCGCACCTTTCATTTTACCAGTTTTGGCAGTAGTTGATTGATCGTATAGACCAGATTGATTTTGACGTTCTAATTCATCAACTTGATTTTGCATTTCTTGAGTTGAAACTACATAAGTTGAATTAACTGCAGATGAATTAGATAACTTATCTGCCATCGCATTCGTCATCACTGAAGTATCTACGTATTGATCAGTTGAATTTTTAACTGGTGAAATTGTGTATGATTTACATTTATTCATTTTACCGCTTTGGATTAACTGAGTTGACATATCCTGAGCAACTACACGTAAATCATTTTGATTAAAGTTAGTGGTCAGATTATTTACCGCATTAGGATCAACATAGGAAATCGTTGGACTAGCACAAGCACCTAAAAATACTGCTGCGCTTAATAGCGATAATTGTAATAATTTAGTTTTCATTTTTATCCTTTACTATAATATTTAATTGTATACCGTTACGTTACTTGCATCATTTGAAAATTCAATTTTGAAATCAGTTGCTTCAAGCTGGGTTGCTTGACACTTAACTGACTGATCTTCATTTGGATAGATTGTAACCAATTGCCATTGTTCAGCATCACCAACTTGCATTTTATTGGCATCGTAGAATTGACAACGGTAATATCCTTGAGCAGCTTTGCTACCTGTATTATGGAAATAGCCTTGCGCAATTAATAGACCGTTTACTCGTACTGAAGTCATTCTGGTAACTTTTACATTGCCCATATCACCGACTTCAACTACATGATCTTTGATTCGATTGGTACT
>CAZTBH010000015.1:0-54683 GCA_964611845.1 uncultured Neisseria sp. | reverse complement strand
ACTTACCGATGGAGGTAAAATGCAAAAAATTAATTTCTGTCATGTAGCAAGAAAATATTTATAAAATTTAACTACAAATTTACAAATACAAACAATCCCATATTTCATTAATCTATAATTTATATGCTTATACAAACTTAAAATAAAACTCCAAATAATAAAAATTATAATGAGGTAGCTAGGAAGAATAACAATAATATTATCAAGAAATACTTTTATGGAGTTTAAATGCCAATTATGTAAATATGCAATACGAATACTAGCTAAAATAAATCCTAAACTAAATGTTTTCATTTTAACCAATCTGCTTTACTAAGCCAGTTACATTGTAATGCCCATTTTTAGCAGCACCGACAAATTCAACTAAATTTAGCTCTTGCAATTTTTTAATGTAGCGTAGGATAGTAATTCGTGATACATTTAACTCTAGACTTAATGATACTGCATTGCTTTGGTGCTCACTAATATAAACAAACAGCCGATAAAGTATTGCTACTTCCTTGGGATATTTTGCATAAATATATTGATATAATTTACTTTCTTTATGATTATCCTCATCTTTCACAATCTCTAATAATTTATGTAATAATTTTGATGCTCCTGAATAAGCACTATCCAAGCCTTGTCTAATGTCTTTAAGAGCAAATGATACTGTATCACCATCATGATCTACAGTATCATTTTTCTCTTTTACAGTATCTGATACTGTATTTTGACGATAAAAAGTTACTGTAAACCAATCTTGAGTATAGTTTATTTCATATTGGCAGTGATTTTGTTCCGCATATTGGCGGATTCGTCCGATACCAGTACCAGCTTTTTCTATATAACCCGCACGAGCTAATAAATCAGCGATTAGATGATTACGTCTAACGCTTTTATAGCCAAATTCTTCTTGATGTAAACCACTGGGTAAACCACCAGGACTAACCACGACTACTCGATCAGCAAAAATCTCTACCGAGATATTAGCACCCTCCTGAAAATAATTGCGATGACAAAAAGCATTGACAATTGCTTCCCTTAGTGCAATTTCCGGTACATCATGGATTTCTTCACGTTGAATTTTTTCGATTTTATAGGCCGTCGTGGTATGCGCTTTAACAAAATTCACCACATTATCAATATTATCCAGCATATTGGTATTATAATTTTTGCGATCTAAGATATTAACGCGCTCAGTACCATTGAATAGAATACAGCTACATACCGCATGATTCAATAAGAAGTCGATTGATTTACTAAAGAATAATACTCCGGCATTGGTAAATTTGTTATTATCGGTTAAGCAGCCCAAATTCTCGAGTAATTGCTCAGGTTCAATCTGATTACTGATGTTAGCTTTGGTTAAAAAATTGTGATATGCAAAACGATCAAAGTCACTTAAAAAATCTGCCCGCTGATGTTCCAACTTATCAAACTGAATTAAGCCCTCGCTTTGGAATAGCTCAATGATTTCATTTCGTCCTAATTTTTGGCTATTGGGTCCAATCCGTAAATAAAAACCATCACTACATGAATAAGGACGATTAGCACCTTTGGGAATATTAACTTGCAAAATGCCCTCTTCTTCATGAACCACAATTTCAACACGAATTTTGGGTTCAATCTGATTGATAGTATCCTGCAGCCGTGATTTCAATTCATTAGTAATATTTAATGGTTTAATTTTGCCAGTATCGGCTACACCAATCAGCAAGATACCACCAATCAGCAAGATACCACCATCGGCATTAGCAAACGCACAGACTTCTTTAGCTAGCGATTTATCAATACTCTCTTTAAACTCAAGCTGATAACCCTCTCCTGTTGCAATTAATTGTTCGAGTTGTTTCATATGACTTTAACTCTTAACTGGCATATATATCTCAGTAACATAATCTTCAGGGGTCTCGGTATTATGCGGACCTTTAATATACATTTCATAGGGAGGAACATTTTTATCAACTTTAAGCTTTAATCCACGGACATGGGCATAAGCACCTGCCCAAACATCACCCATAAAATCGTAACTCCCGCTTAACGTAACTTTAATCACTTTATGGTCAGGAATTGATTTACTTATCAGCTGGCTATTATTAATAACATTTCCGTCATAAATTGCAGCTGCAGTATAGTGCATTATTTCTTTGCTGATTTTGAATTTATCACAAAAACAAACCATTCCTAAGGGCACAATATCAGCCTCTTCTACAAGCTCATGTAATCTACCAAATGTACCATACATACTATTGGCAATATCTGACATGCTACTAATAGCCGAGAGACCAGCAATCTTAAATCCTTTTATTTCTTGAGGAGTGTCAAAATACTCCAGTTTGGCTGGAACACGACCTAATTTAACCATGTATTCAAGCCTGATTAAGCCACGCTCAAAATCACGTCCAATCATAACCTGAAACATTTTCTTAAAGAAGCATAAGAACCAAGGTAACTTACTACTCATTCTCCAGTTAATTTTTGTCTGATTTTCACTAAGCGCGTCTAAACTAAAAGTTACATTGGCTTGAGATTTAAATGGTTTGATAAACTGCAGGTCAATATTTACTTCATGTGTGGAGCTGTTGACTAACTTCATTTGCCCCATGCCTGTAAACTTACTTTCCCATTGCAGAAAATCACGTTGGCAATTTACAATAGTTTCATGATCCAAGCATAACCACGGTGACCAGCCACTCCAGTTATTAAAATCTGAGATGTAGTTTAACAATTGCGAAGCTGATGCAGCGATCACTCTTTCTTTAGCAACTGAATAATTCATGGATGGCTCCCTATAGTTGATAGTGTGATAAACTAAATTATATAAATGATTCAAAGGTAAAGAGTATAGATATTATAAGGTAATTTTTAGCTACGATTAAACTTTTTTATGAAATCAAGATAACTCATTTCACGCCACTGCCCGGGCTGTAAATCATCAAGAGAAATACCCCCAATAGCTGCACGAACTAAACGCAAAGTGGGCAAACCAACTTTAGCAGTCATGCGGCGTACTTGACGATTTTTACCCTCACAAATAGATAACTCAAGCCAAGACGTTGGTACAGTTTTACGAAAACGCACTGGTGGAACACGTTCCCATAGTCCAGAAGGTTCCGCAATAGTCTTAACCAGTGCTTTGGCAGTAACAAATTCGCTCAAATCAACACCATTGCGCAGTTGTTCCAGTTGCTCAGCGTGAGCATTTCCCTCTACTTGCACCCAATAGGTTTTAAATTTTTTGTATTTGGGATCACTGATTTTTGCTTGAAGTTTACCGTCGTTGGTCAAGATTAATAATCCTTCGCTATCGGTATCAAGGCGACCTGCCGGATAAACTCCCGGCAATTTCATATAGTCTTTTAGAGTGCTATGTGGGGGATTTGGTGAAAATTGACTAATTACACCGTATGGTTTGTTGAAGAGAATTACCTTAGTCATGCTAGCTTATAATTCTGTTTAGTATAAATCTTTAAGCCATCAAAAACCTGCTGGGCAACTTTCTGGCGAAAGTCACTTGTCCGCAAAAGATCTTCTTCGGTAGGATTAGAGACAAATGCTGACTCGACCAAGATCGATGGAATATCTGGTGCTTTTAATACCGCAAACCCGGCACGCTCAATTCCATTGCTATGGAGTTTATTAATATCTTTAAGCTGAGCTAAAACCGTCTGACCAAGGCGACTACTTTTACGCATAGTAAAACTTTGAGTCATATCTAACAAAATTTTATTTACTGCACTGTCACGGGTTTGAAACGACATTCCCCCAATCAAATCAGAATTATTTTGACTAGTCGCCATATATTTGGCAAATGCGCTACTTGCACCACCTTCTGATAATACAAAAACTGATGAACCACGCGCAGCCGGTGAAGTAAACGCATCAGCATGAACTGAAACAAAAATATCGGCTTTAGCTTTACGCGCAATTGCCACCCGTGCACCTAATGGAATAAATATATCCTGAGAGCGGGTAAGCTGTGCCTGCATCGTATCGCTGGAATTAATCAAATCACGCAAGCGTTTACCAATATCCAAAACAATATGCTTTTCTTTGGTACCTTGAGGTCCAATCGCTCCGGGATCTTCTCCACCATGCCCGGGGTCAATCATTACCAATATTTTGCCTTTATTTATGGTTTGTCTATCATTGCCACCACTAGGCGCGCTAATTACTGGATAATCCATACTTCGCTTGCTTGAAGAAGCAGCAGTAGATTCATCGCTTTTCGACTGATCCGCATTTAATTGTAAAAAGGCTAACATCTGGTCATTAAGGACATTGCTTTCATTTTTATTACTTGGAGCTGCATTAGCTGGGTACATATCGAAAACATAGCGATATTTATAATTTACACTACCCAAACTTACTGGGTCAACCGTTTGTGTTTGTGCTGAAACAGGCTGCTTAGCATAAACCACAATTCGTACCGTGGTTGGGTTAAATTGCCCAACTTTAATTCCGCTAATTATTGGATCGCCATCAAATTGATTCTGAGTTAAACTTTTTAAGACCGTGTTTAAAGTAGAATTCTGAATATCAATTACAAAACGCGTTGGATTAGACAAATTAAAATACTTAGCCTTAATTCCCTGCTCTGCTTCAATCGTAAGACGGGTATAAACATCAGATGGCCAAATCCGCACTGACACAATTTGATTGGTACTATCATTAGCAATTTGATCAATCAAATCATCTGCGGCAGATTTTTTGGAACTAATCAATAAAGTTAGACCAGAAAAAAAACCAAATTTAATCAAATTTCTACGTTGTTGATTAATTTCATCAAACATTTGTCACCTGTATCCGTTAAAGCATTAATAATCAGCTCGCGCCGCTCATCATTAAGAAATTTTATATTTATTTGCCAGTCTATCGGAGGAATTAAACCCTCTGCTTTTTCTGCCCATTCAATGAAACTAATCTGCGGGTCATTAAAATACTCATCAAAGCCAGCCTCAAACCATTCTTCTGGGTCACTAAAGCGATAAAGATCAAAATGGTAAACCGTATATGATTCCAACTGATATGGCTCAACCAAGGTAAAGGTTGGACTTTTTATCGACCCAGTGATACCGATAGCACGTAAAATAGCACGAGTAAGCGTAGTTTTGCCCGCACCTAAATTACCGTTTAGACTCACAATAAAATTTGGTACAATCACCTGCGCAATTCTAGTTGCCAGATTTTCTGTAGCGTTAAGACTTTCTAAGTTAAATACATGAATCATAATAAATAATTTAAGCAAAAAAATATGGTGGATTATAACATACTCAAGGCATTGATTAAAGACAAAGCACGCGAACTTGGTTTTTTGGAGTTAACCGTTTCATCATGCACAATTGATTCAGCCGCACAGCAAAAATTTCAGGATTGGCTGGCACAAGGCTATGCTGGCGATATGCAATACCTTGAAAACAATCAAAATTTACGCTTTAATCCACAAGAGTTGCATCCAAACAGTGTCCGTATCTTAAGCGTTAAAATCCCCTATTTAACGCAAACCACTGCAGCACTTAAAAACCATTTAACACAGCCCGAGCAAGCCTATGTCTCAAGCTATGCCCTAGGACGTGATTATCATAAAGTAGTTAAACAACAGCTTAATAAACTAGCCACGTGGATTAATCAATATCTAAGTGAGGCAAAGTTTGAGCACTACTATCGTGCATTTAGTGATTCCGCACCAATTATGGAGGTACAGATTGCAACTCAATCAGGCGGCGGTTGGCGGGGCAAAAACACCTTGCTACTCAATAAAAATCACGGCAGTATGTTTTTTTTAGGTGAGTTATTTACTAATCTACCTCTAGAAGTAGACGAACCAATATCCACTCATTGTGGGAGTTGTAATAAATGTATTGAGGTTTGTCCGACACAGGCATTTATTTCGCCATATGTTTTGAATGCGAAAAAATGTATCTCCTACTTAACCATTGAAAACAAAGGTTCAATCCCACTTGAATTACGCCCTCTTATTGGTAATCGCATCTATGGCTGTGATGACTGTCAATTATTTTGCCCGTGGAATAAGTTTAGTTCTCTCTCCACGCATACTGATTTTACCCCACGCCATAAACTTGACGCATCAAATTTACTGGATTTGTTTAAATGGAATGAGGCTGAGTTTATACAAAAAATGCAAGGCAGTGCTATCTTACGCATTGGCTACGATTCATGGCAAAGGAATCTAGCAGTTGCGCTAGGCAATGCACCATATCAGGCAGAAATTATTACCGAGTTGGAGTTTAAGGCACTAACTGCCAGCATAATGGTAAAAGAGCATATCGCTTGGGCAATCGCACAGCAACAAAATAAACACAGTACTTCAATTAGTTGATAAATTAAGATAAATTTCAGATGTGTTAAATTAAATAAAAATGTAAATTTCACTTGCAAAATTTGAAGCACTCAACTATAATACCTATCTCACCTAAAGCGGAAGTGGCGAAATTGGTAGACGCACTGGATTTAGGTTCCAGCGCCGCGAGGCGTAAGAGTTCGAGTCTCTTCTTCCGCACCATTAACATACTGTTATAATTACATCAAAAAACCAAATGGCAACATTTTGGCGACTTTTAAACAAAAACACTAAAATTTAATTAACCAAGTATTATTAATCATTGGCTATTTTATCATAGTTAATCATTAATCATACTTCATTAAGCACCCTACTTTATTGGGTGCTTTTCTATTGGAGTATCATTATGAAAATCACATCTAATCATCCCCTAGCCCATCACGGATTAATCGTTGGTGAGCAAGTCAATTACAACGGAATTAATTATAATGTCATATCTGATGACTTTGGTGTTTACGATTTAGAGCCAGAGCGATTGTGCTCTTGGAAAAAGAGAACCGTTTATTAATGCTCGGATTTAGTCCGGGCTTTTTTATAAACTTAAATCAGTGCAGTTGAACTTATTAAGCGTGGCTTAATGGTGCGCTGCTAGATGACGGGTAGATATTGAACTGGTACAATTTTGTTTTTGGAGGTGGATATGAAAATTAATCAAAGAAAACAATCTGAGCTTGAGGCTCATTATGAAGAAATCTGTAAAAGACACTATTCTACGCGTATATCAGAATTGCCAAAACTAAAAATTAAGGTAATTGATGGCGAAGGTAAAATTGAAGCAAAAAATAACTTAATTAGGCTTATAGACTATACTATATCTAAAGACGGTAAATTATCGCTCAAGTTTTGTGATCCGTATTTTCATGAGTTTATAACCGATAAATCACAGCCGTTTGATATTGTACTTTTAGGATAATGTGTTCAATATTTTAGAGCCAGAGTCATTGTGTATCTGGGGAAAAAACTTTTTGTTATATAGTGTAGCATAATATAAGTTCATCATTAAATAGTAAATTAGAGATAAAAAACAATTAAAAAGGAAATAAAATGTCATCTTATCTATATCATATTATGTATAAAAACAACTCTGATACCATATTACGCAATATAGAATCAGAAAAAGATGTTATAGAATATATTTTGCCTTATGTTATTAAAAAAGAAATACTAGAAGGAGGTATACGGATTATAAAAACAGATGCGTGCTTTGAAGACCTTTTTAACAATAATAATAAAGAATGTTTTGAATATAGAGACCTTTTTGATCATTATGTGGATGTTGCATCTGACATAATAACCAAGACTAAAGAAGAATTAAGGCGAAGAAACAATGATATTTTGAATTTAAATAAACGTACATAAATTGAGCATCAATTTATGTAGATATTAAGTCATTGGTAAAATAATATTCTCTTAAAATGAAAATCCCCCGACTTTCGCCGGGGTTGTAGACACGCTAAATGGAGAAATTTGCCAAGGCGGTATTGTAACCAATCCAGTCAGTTTACGACTGGACTTTTTATTGAAATTAGTGTTTAATGTTATTGCTCTTTTTTGCTAGTCGCAAACTCTTTAATAATACCCAATAGTGACTCATGAATATCATCAGATTTATTTTTGTTCAAGTGATTATCTTTTGGCCAATTAATTTCTTTAGAAAAATACTCAAATAAATCTTTGTATTTAATATTTTCAAATTTATCTTCTTCAGCTAGCAAATAATTAATAAGGTATTTTTCAAATATCGCTTTTACTTTTATCAAATATATTGATTTATCAACATAATAGCGATATTGTTTTAAATACCATGCGGCCATTACTTCAAGAAAAATAAAAACTCCTGTACATTCAAACATCCCTATAAGATTACCTGTTGTCGTTTGGCTGTTCCGTAAATATAATTGCCAAATGATAATTGAAAAAATATAAAACACAATTCCAAACCAAACAAAGAATTTGCCACCATTAAGTAAAATGGATGCCTTCCTTTCCGCTCCTTCTATTTGTGAATTATATTGGTCTACTTGAGTATTGATTACCTTATTAACGTTAGAACTGATGAAGTCAGAATCTTTTAGATTTTTAGAGGCTACTTCATTTGATGATTCAATTTTTATGTCAACCTCTTCTAAGTTATTTTCTTTATTTAAAATCATGTTAGAAAATAAAACATATACAAGAAGTGCAAGGCCAATAATCATTGGTAAAAGTGTATTCACTTTATTAAGTAAGATATTTAAAATATCAGGGTTATTTATGGAAAAAAACCCAAACATCATTAATGCAACGGAGATATAAAGAATAATTGCATTGATAAACTGTCTTTTTCTTGCTTTCTCTAATTGTTTTGATCTTTTCTTATACTCATTTAATTTGGCTAATTCCAAATTTTCATTGATATTATCTTCTAATTTGCCATTTTCCATTAATTCTCCTGAACTCAATAAAATTTATCATCGTTCACATTTAACAATGAAAAATTATATCATTTATTATATAATACCGCAAGGACTTCAAACATCCTTACAGAGCGGTGCAGCCTATTCCGCAAAACATGGCTTTTTTTATATCTATACCCAGCATTACTAACCTTGAACTTTCAAAGTTCAAAGTTACAACAATGTTCGGGGGCGAGCGAATAAAATAGCCGTAAGGTAAATAAGCTCAGCCGACTCTGTACGGTGTTTGAATCCCCGAACTTCCCATTTCAAACGTGGGAAAATTTCAAACAATTTTACAGAGAAATCATCATGTCAACACAAATCAATGCTGCTGATGTCATTAATATTCACATCAATCAAAATCGTATCCGGGTTATTCCAACTCAAAAACTAATTTCTTGTAATATCCTAAACCTAGTGAATAATTGGACAACGCTTAGAAATGTTCAAAATTTTCGAATATACCATATAGACGACGGCTCCGCTTGTGCAATGTATACGTTTGAGCTTGTCCAGCAAATGTTTAAAATCAAAAATGAACAATTACCAACAGAATTACATCAATTCTTTTACCCTATTACCATTATTAAAACCACTAAACATGATGATTCAAAGGAGAAGGACATCGTGACTAAACAATTAACAACTGAAAACCAAAGCCATAAATTCCATAGTGATTTATTTGGTGATTTAACTGTGTTAACCCATGATGATGGTAGTTTATGGTTTATTGGTAATGAGGTTTGCGAAAAACTCGGATATGGTAATCCAAGAGACGCATTATCAAGACATTGTAGGGGTGTCGTGAAACGCGACATCCCCTCTTTTAGCGGTATTCAATCAATGAATATCATTCCTGAGCGCGATGTTTACCGCTTGGTGATGCGTTCTAAATTACCAACCGCAGAAAAGTTTGAGGAATTTGTAGTTAGTGAAGTTTTACCATCAATTCGTAAAACTGGCAGCTATGGACAGGTTGCTGCTCCAGTAGCTCCTCAAGCAGTTGAGCTATCGCGCAAGGATTTATTGTTGATGGCATTGAAATCCGAGGAAGAAAAAGAGCTGTTGCAACGCAATTATGATCTATTAGGCACTGAACTTAGCCAAGCAATTAGAGAAAAGTCGCATATCGGTAGCAGCCGTGAAGCTTCGGTAATGGGGAAACTTGCCCGCGCCAATGATAAAATCAAATGGCAGGATGAACAGATTAGCCAACTTGAGGCTAAATTAAGCTCACCTAAGACAGAATACAAATATGCAACGGTACTCGCAGTGCAAAGCCGACTGAAGCATATAAAAGTCAATGGCTTAAAATTAACTTATTATTGTAATCGTAATGGTCTGGTAATGAAAGATATTCCAGATGACAGATTTGGCGTGGTACATTCCTATCCTGCGCAAGCATGGAAAGAGGTGTATCAGATTGATATTAATGCAGTTTTAAATAAGGTGGTATAACATGGCAGAGAAATTTAGTGATTATTTTAATGGTAGAATGGTGCGCTTTTTGGAACATGAAGATCGGCTGTATGTTGATGCAGATGATTTAGCCCTACTCTTAACTGAGCCAACAAAGCATTAAAATAGCCCCTTAAGGGGCTACTTATCTGCATCTGACTTAATGAAGTTCTTGATAGCATTTAATAATGCTGGTGCATTTCTTAATACCTGCTTGATTAGTAAATATCCTATTATACCCCAGATAATTGCCTGTAGAGAGCCAGAGTCTCTGATTAATTGTAAAATCATATACCACCACCTATTGACATCTAAATAAAAATTCATATATAATACACCTTGTAATTCATTATGAGAATTCCTTTTGTAATGTAAAATTAAAAAACCCCGCATAAGAGCGTCAACTCTGCGGGGTTTTGTGTTTTCTGGCATCTAAGCTTTAAACAATGCTAGTTCTCGCTGCCGTCGCTTAACCAACTTGCCATCCTTCTTTTTAGGGTCAACGTGATTGAAGTCACTGTTTAGAATCCTACACATCTCAGGAATATTACCGGCTACAAAAGCTTTTCGCGTATTTGGATACTTCGGCGAATCAATATGGTACTGATGCAGGAACGAACACATCGCATCAAACTGATTTTGATTTGGTTGCCATTTACAGTTAGTATTTATCCAGCTCTCGGCATGTGCAATGTCCTGGGCAAATAAATCATTAACTTCTTGATCAGTTAAAGTTTTGGTTAATAGCTGCTGTTCATTCGCTTTAATTAAATGCCCGATTCCGATTGTTGGTAAACCTTTACTGTCTGGGTAAGCTTTATTTTTAAATCCCTCAAGTTCAATGAGTAATTTTCTACCATTTTCACTGATTTTCATTTATGACTCCATTCACAAGTTAATTGATATGTACCGCGGCAGTAGCTAGCACTGACTGCCGCATTGTTATAGTAACCAGTTGATGCACAACTGATTAGCATTAGACTGAGCAATACAATTTTAGCCATCTTTCTTACTTTCATTAGTTTTAAGAACGTTAAACAAGTTCACGCTTACGCCCTTAAGCGACATAACCACAACTCCAAAAACAACCCCAGCAAGTAAAATAAAGATAAATCCCAGTCCGACTAGATAAAGAATAAACAACTGGCTTGATTCTAAGTTACTTAGTAGTGCTGTTAGATTCATTTATATTCTCTTTCATGTCATAAGTGACTGCGACTACGCCGATGATGATAAAAAACAAGCTAAAGATTATTGAGTCGCCACGGATATTGACACCGAGCACCGACAACGCAAAATTGAGAATCAGGACGATGATTTGGCATGATCTCGTATATAAGCTAAATGTTTGATTCTTAACTTTGTCCAAAAAAATCAGTAGCTCTAAAACCGCAAGTGTGATCATGATTACGTTGACGGCCCAATTAAATGGGTTATGATAAAGCATAAAAACACCATAAATACCCTGACCTAAAAACGCAAAGATGATTGCTGCCGACAAGAAGTGTCTAAAGTCTGGCATTCCCAATAGCGCCAGTCCAAATTTTTTAAATACTAATTTCATAATTGATTCCTAATTTTGTTTAATTTGATTTTACTTCAACATCTACTTTGAGTGACATGATTGCTAGCTTGTCCCAGTTGTTTGAGTTCGCCTCTTTGCCAAATTGGATTAGCACAGCATTCCCAGCAGCTGCTCTTGCTGTAAATTCGGCAGTTCTGTAAGTTAACGTTGTAGTTGCGTACGGCGTTAATATAATTGGCATAGCGGCGCTATTTTGTTCTTGTTGAGTGTTATCAACATAACCCAACCCGACAAACGTAATACCAGAAAGCGGTGCTATCAAAGTTTCATCTTTCGTATTATATACTGTTGCAGTAACAGTAACGCGCACATAAGAGCCGCTCGGAAAATGTTGAAATATCGGTATATTAATTGCTGGCTGCGCACCGTTAATGCCTTGCGTATACCAGATATTTCCAAGCGCACTAGACGCGTGATAAGCCACATTAATTAAATTTCCAGTATATCCAAGCAATTGTGGCGCAGTAAAATAATAACTTCGCGTAGCATATTCAGTTGTTCCGTCGTGAGATACTGTTAATGTGCTGTCAAGAGTATTAACTTTCAGACTAATACCGTCGCCAGCTTTTACAGCATAGAACCTATCTTTACTAGTCGTCTCAAGCAGCGGATATTGCCATTTCAAACTACCGCCATCATTGAGAGTTAGTACCGTATTACGACCAGATGGGTCTAAAGCTTTCGGTGTTCCGCTTGTTCCGCCGACGATAATCTGGTCTGACTTAGTCATTGGGTTTTGAATGCCTCCAGTATCGCCTTTGTCCCCCTTGTCACCTTTTAGCCCCTGGATTCCTTGAATCCCCTGCTCGCCTTGAATTCCTTGGATACCTTGTGCTCCAGTATCACCTTTCGCACCAGGTAAACCTTGTGGTCCAGTATCGCCCTTATCTCCTTTGTCGCCTTTTTGACCACCACCACCAGATTTAGTCCACTCACTCCACTGGTTAGTCTTGCTATTGTAGGTTTCGGTATAGATTTGCCCGTCAGTACCAAACAGATTCTGGATAACCAGCTTGATATTGTCATCAGTCCAAGCATAGGCGATAACCATCGTCAGCGAGCCAGTCACTGGTGGTGCATTGATTAATTGATTATCACCAGATATACCATAAGTGCCGCTATCTTTGAGGGTATGCATATCAATAGTCTGATTTACAGGCAGCAGCATTTTAGTTTGAGGTGATGATTCAACCTGTTTTGCTGGAGCACAAAAAACCGCGCTGGAAAACAGCGCGGCAATAATAAACAACATTAGTTTCTTCATAATAAAGTTAATCCTATAAATAAAACCAAGTTGGTTCACTCGGTAAAACATCTAGTTCACCGCGAATCACCAAGATTAAGTCACCGTTATATACAGATAACTCCTCTTTCTGAGCTTGAGTTAAGCCATGATCATGAGCATAGAGCTGGCTTTCATTCAGTAATTCACGGGCAATGTCTGCCAAACTGGCTTGTTGTTCCTGTTTATGGCGATTCTCAAAAGCAGCAATATCATCATCGCTATATCCCAAATGCTCATTTGGTTTAAGCACTTCGCTGCCACATGGTAAATAATGCCCATCACTACGTGGTATGGTTTGGTTGATGTATAAATCTGCCGCATAACGAACTACTTGGTCACCGCTATTAATGGTTGCCTGCAGCCTTGTATAACGACCAGTTACATTCAGCTGTTTCATGCTCATAATCAGAGTATCATCAACTCGGACAATATTATCAACGGTAGTTGCAACATAATTGCTTGTTCCTGTAGTTTTGCTGACACTGGTAGCAAACTTTTGTCCAGCTTTAGCTATCCAATTTAGTGCACCGGTTAATGCTGGCGATATTCCAGTGCATGTATATTTATTTATATCTACAAATCCTATGACTAAATAATTACCGAATCCAAAAGATTTATTACCCTGATATATAATATTACAAGAACCTGAAGCTTGAGCCGCTGTTATTGTATTGGTTAATACTGCAGATGATGCAGAGAATTGTGTACCGTCCCATTTACGAATTTCAAAAACTGCAGAATTAGTAACAAGTGTAGCTAAGTAATTTGTGCCATCGTTATCTGTGGTTACAACAGGGTATTTTCTATTTGCAATAGTTTGTACGAGTTCCCATATTGTACTGGTATTGTTGTATTTATAAATATATGTTGTATCTTGTATACCCTGTGCTAAATATGTATCATTTTGATAGTTAAATGATTTCAAACTTTGATCATAATTATTTATGCCGTAAAATCCAATTGATGTTCCCTGGGTTAACTTACCATTAGCAGCAATTATATATTTGGTAATAGAATAACTAGTTACATTATTAAAAGTATACCACGAAGAACTAAATAAATAATTTACATTACCAATGCGCACGCTACAAATGCATGCTGCGCCACCGATAGGTGAAGGTGCGTCGTTAGCTTCTGCTCTGACAAAAATCTGCGCTACAGCATCCCACTTATAAACTAAAATACCCCCACCGTCTGTAGATAATGCAGCTAGATATTTAATACCATTAGCTTCATAAATCACAGCATCGGTAAATATATGTACTTGGGAACTCGCATAAGTTATAGTTTGATAAGTGCCAGCTACCCCAACTTTAGTTATATAAAGATAAGTGTAATAAAATGCACCCTGCTGACTCCATGTGCGAGTACTTGAGACTGCATAGGTATTATCTCCGTCTGTAAATGAACAATATAATATCGTAGATATAGATAAACCATCAGTTAACGCTGCACTGGGTGTACCGCGCGTTTTTGTTTCAACTACATTTGCAACAGTAACATCTTTCATCGTACCACCATCATCAGCCCACAGACTGCTGCCATTGGTGAGTAATCCCGCTATTGGACTGCTCAGCACAACACGGTCCTTGGTTGTTTCAGGTAATACATTTAGCTTGCGTGGGTTAAGCGCAAAAGTAGTCTGAATAGCAATCAAATCAGATTTGTCTGCAGCTTGTGATATTTCTAATGTTTGACTGATGCAATTATCAGCATCGGCAATAGCAGCTCCTGCTACTACATGGCCATTACTTATCTCAGGGACTGTTACTGTCGTTAATGCACTATTGCTACCGCTATCAGTTGTCCCGGTAATGTTAATTACGCTATCAACTTGCGGATTTAAATTAGCCGTAGTTACGTTGATAATTTCAGAATAACCAATATTGCCACTATGTTGTTTATTAATGCCAATCGCACGGAGATCATAAGTTGTATTTTTAATTAATCCGGAAATAACTGCAGTAAAGTTGCCAGTAGCTGTCATATCACTCAAGCTGCTGCGCTGCCATGTCTGGCTGCCAGTTAAACGATATTCAAAGCCCGCCTGTACAATATTTGTCGAGATTCCCAATGCATCAAGCGAGCCATTTGCGCGTAATGAAGTACCTAAAATCTCAGTTGCTGGTTGTACGGATACATTGATTTTATAGAGGTTTAGAATATCCTGAATAATTGCTACCCGATTATCACCGCTTTCGCTGGTTATTCTGATGCGTTTGCCATGATCAACCTGCCCAGTAACTTCATAATTTGCATTAAGTAAAAAATCAAAGCTTACATAACTGGCTAAATCAATAACGTATTCAACATTGCTGACATTTTGCAAAGTCAGCGATAAATTAAAATCAAAGGCAACAATATCACCCTCTTCAAGCGTTGCTTTATAGACTTCGTTAATGGTACCTATTAGGATCAATGAATTATCTTCATCAAAGACACCATATTCACGAATCCACCAGCCACCAACATTTTCAGGGACAACCGTATCAATAAATAATTCTTTTGGATCTGTTTTATTTACAACAATACTATCAATATTCGACCGCCAATTTTCACCAAGTAATCTATCTTCTTTGCCTGTGGGTGTATATTCGCTACCAGCTCCAGCTCCAACTGCAAAATATTTGAGTTTGACTGTCGTACCAGTTGCTGCGGCTTGAGCTATTTTTGCTTTGCCAATATCGGTAACAATTGTTTTAGATGCTGCCATAGTTTGCTCCTTGTGGCTTGATAATTAATTTACGTTTACAGCTGATTGCTGCATATATACTTGAATGAATCGCAGTAATAAAATCTGCTTGTCCGCTAATCTTGACTCTGATTTTAGTTAGTGCACTGGCGTAAATCTCAGATTCATAGGTATTGCGGATTTGCGTCAGGTACCAGCTCCTAGTGTTTTTATAGGCGTTAATGAACGCACGAATCAGGCGCAAGCGCTCTTCCGAGAGATCACCGATATCATTAATACTAATTTTGAACCAATAAGGGTCTCCGCCATATTCAAACCATTCGGCAATCTCTGCACTTAAACCAAGGACACCCAGTGCGTACTTGATACCTTTCTTGGTACCTTTGAGCTTTTTAAGCTGGATATAGTTTTTAATAAAATTGATTTTATCCTGCCGAGTTTTGATAAACACTGTTTCAATCGAATTCGCAATCCCGCACTCCACGAGTAAATAATCCAGAGTCAAATCATCGAGTTTGTCTAGATTGGTAAACAGAATCTTGGTTGTGATAATCTCGACAATCTCATCAATCTCGGGCTGTACCGCAGCACAAATCCAGCGTATTTCGTCCTGCCTACGTAGCGCATCTGGCATCAAGTCAATCAATTTGGTATCAAGAATGTTTGCCATTAGTAATCTTTCTCAATTCCGCCGTAGTTAATCACCAATTCGGTATTATTCCCAACCTGCAGGCAAGTCAGCTCGGTTTGTGTTGGTGCGGTAATCACTACCCGTCTTGCTCCAGCTGCCATAATCATAGCTTCAAGCCGCGAGGGATTAATCGCCCGTCCAAGTTTGGTTTTAGTCAAGTAAATGAAATTTGCTACTGCTTGGGTTACTGCAGTCTGAATCTGGCTGACCTCAACATCAGTTTTGGAGCTGATCCAGTAAGTTAACTCAATCCGGTAATCAATTTGCTTGGGTGCAATAACTTCCAGCTTGTCAGTTAATGGTCTGCGATCTTCGGGATTGCAGGTTTCAAGAATCAATGCCAGCTCGGCAGGAGTTGGTAAGCGGCCATCAGTCATCAATGGAACTAACTGCACAACACCAGGACTGGGAGAATAAGGCTCAATATCAATCACTGCAGTTGATGCTTCACGTGCCCAATACTTGTAGGCATTATCTGGTCCAGCTGTCGACAGTTTATCGGGTGCTGCCAAACGTCTAGCTTGAAACAGCTCATTTGATTCTTTATCATCACCGCCGGTAGAAGCATCAATATTGACTACCCCGCCAATGTAAGCAATCGGATCAACCAGATTAACAATCTGCCCAGCCGCATAATTATTGCCCGCATCACCACCAACCGTGGCAATACAGATAATCGTAGCTGATTCCTGACCAGCTTTGACACTTACCGTTTCCGGTACTTCAAAGAACACCTTGCTATCTGCAGTTACCCGTGTACCAGCTTCAATTGCCAAATCATAGCCCAGTACCTGACTAAGGGTGAATATCATCGTTACCCGTGCCTTAACTGCTTTTTTACGCTCCAGATCAAAATCAGCTGCAAAAGCATCAAGGTATTCATCTTGGGCATAAGGCAGCAAATTCTGTTTACCAGTAAAATCAATAGTTGCCCGCAAGCCGACAAACTGGGCAGTAAGCACATTGAATAACGTCATCAGCGGATCAGCTTTAGCCAGCGTACGGTTAGATTCTTTTTCATAACGGCTGACAAATCCATCAAGGATTTTTTGCGGGTCTTTGTCCGCAAAGGTTATTGGTTTAAGATTGTTTAGATTCATAGGTACTTCTCATTGATCTCAATAATTAATGTTGGAGTTAAAATCCCCTCCAATACATTGCTTCCACTATAATCAAACTGTTTAATCTTAGCTCGTGGCTCATACTTTTTTAGTTGCTTTATGATATCTATCTGAAAGATCATGACTGCTTTATCATTTGGCAAATCCACAATATTTTCATCAAAACCCATATCACGTTGATATGGAATGCTACCTTTGACATTCAAGCAGATATTACGGACATTCTGTATAACTTCTTCAATAACGCTACTCGGTGCAAAATTAATCGCTGCAGCCTTTTCATTAAGATTAACTGTGTATTCCATTTAGTTGAACTCCTTGAAAGTTACCTTTAAATCTATCTCGGTAACCTCGCCCCAGAAGCTTACCTCTTTATAACTACGCGATAATCCATTAATGACAAATTCACCAAGAACATTGGATTGTTCCAAACCATTACCAATAATTAAATCGTAGATATCACCGTTATTCATGTATTCTTCAAATTGTTTGAGTTCAGCCTTGGGATTGACACCGAGCATTGATTTCAATAAAATGTTAACCGTTACTTCGTCTGCATTTTTGTATAAGAATTCCAGTTTGGGTTTCTCGTTTATTACCTTGTGCTCATGATATTCAACGCCAGATGAATGCTCCGCATCTTTAAACGTCATAGTTTTCCAAGGCAATACTGTGAATACAATATCGCCAAAACCACCTAAATTACCGATATTCTTTAGTTTATCAATCCATGTATCTGACATTTTATGCTCCGCAATAAAAAACCGCCTAACAATAAGCTAGGCGGCTTTACGATATAATTCCGTATTTCAGTTTTTCAATTTATCAGTTAATCGTATTATTACCCGTGTATTCAATCATCGTTAAATCGCAGGCATCACGCAAATCCTACACACAAACATAATCCAGCCCACTATCATCGGTAATATAACGCACTGGATTACTTTTCATCCACCAATAATAAAAGCTACCCTCTGGGTAGCTTTTATTATACTGATAATTTTAACTTTCCCATATTTTTGGCAAATGTAAACAGTCAATTACTTCAGGTTTATCAGGGTTTCCTGTACCAAATAAAACCCTAGATGAGTCAATCTCCCAACGCTGATAAATAAGATCTTTAACTATTTTAGTTAATTGTGTTCTTATATTTTTTTTAAAAAATGGAATTTTAATATCTCCACTATCATCGTGAATATGAAAATCATGACCGCACTTATGAATAGATGCTGAGTATATAGGGGTTTTTTCGTTATAAAATATTGAAATAGCCATGGAAGTTTCTTTAGGATTTATATAAACACTACATAATGCAATATTTTTCCAATCTGGGGAGACTATTTTATTTGCATAATTTGAATTTACAACCTTACTAAGTGCTCCATGCCTGTTCTTACAATGCTCAATCGGTTCTATTTCCTCAATTAATGCAATTTTAATGTTTTTTCCAAACCTATTTACTTCAAACAGAATTAAATCTGGGATTTCATTAAAGGGAATATCAACATTATGAAAATCTTTTTGATATTCAATTTTATTAATATCTGATCTTTGAAATACTATTCTAACTGTGCTAACATTATCTTTTGTTCCAAAAGCATTAATTACAGCCAATATTCTGGGATAATCTTGTTTTGTTTCATTAATAAAACTCTCCCAACTGTCTTTATATTGTCTTATAACTTGTGAAGTTAATTCTTTATGGTTTGAATCAGAATATTTTAATGGTCTGTGATGTTGGTCATGTTCTTTCACACAAAGTACAGCTATATTACTGTCTTCATTGTTACTATGGTTTCCATCAATATGATGTAAATGCAATCCAATATCTACTGCTTTACACACGCAGCAAGAGTTACCATTCATATCAAATAATCTCTTTTTTTGAATGTTTGGTATTGATTTTCTACTCATATAACTACCCTAACTTAAGAAACATAATATAGTATTCTATATCATTGTTCATTAGTTTATCATCATGCAATGCAATAAAATAATTTTTACACGTCTATTTCAATACTAAAATTAATGCAGGCAAGTATTTTAGGATAACAAAACAAAACATCACGTCAACAATTGCCTACATCCAACGTCTAAAATGTTTATTTGTTTCAAATTTATCAGCCATTTCATTAGCTCCTTTATTGACAAAAAATCCAAGCATCTATATAATAACTCCTGTATATATATGAAAAACCCCGACATATGAGCTTCCAACTCGTCGGGGTTTTGCTTTTGCACTAATCTAATTCTTACACCACACCATCACCTGATTTACCAGAAACTGGCTTACTATCACCATCTTTATACTCTCCAGCTTTATGCTGATGCTCAAGCCATGGCTTACCGTTGATGATAACCTCACCATTCAGATTAATCACTTTGGCATTGATGGTTGTTTCACCTTTGCAGTCTATGATTAGCTTATGCGCTTTACTGTCGTAGCTGATTATCGTGCCATCCGGATAGGTAGTTGAGTCGATATTCTCATCACCCTCTGGTGCTTCGTCTTTATCGTTGTAGGTAAAGCCCAGTACTACACCATCAGATAACGATGGTGCAATTAATGCTACGACAGCTTGATCACCAAGATTAGGTAAATCACGTTTGCGGTTACGTGTGCCGCCACCTGTTGAAATTGGTAACTCAGAGGTTGTAACATTCAGATCCTCAAAATAAACTCGGCAGGTATGTTTTTTAGGGTTAATTTGGCAAACTTCACCAAATAATATCAAGTTATTTTCTAGCATATTAATCTTCTTTTAAATGTGCACGATGTGCGACAAATGAAGTACGATAACCACCACCAATTTTATGGGTTGTAGTTTCTACCTGGTACCATCCATCAAACTTGCCATAATCGACGATCTCAATATTCACTCCAGCTCTTAGTAATGGATTGCCCATTACTTCGCCACGAACAACCCACTCACCACGGTTCTTTTTAGCCAATCTGGCTTTAGCACATGTTTCAGCGGCAGCAATACTGTTAAACTTTTGACGGATAACGAGTACTTTACCGCCACCGTAAATATTCGCCTGCTCAGTATAGCGAACTGTACTGGTCGGAATCTTAGGCTTGGCTTTCGAACGCTTAGAATTTTTCGGTTGGCTATTAGCTGCCATCCACGGTGCATTAAACTCATACAGAGCATCATCTGCTTTAACTTTAGACTTAATATGTTTTTTCTTATTAGGATCATAATAAGTTGCTACTGCTTCCTTGTATAGGTCGAATGCCTGTCTTGATGATTGTCGATTGCTAATCTCATCTTTGCTGATTACCAGTACAGGAACTTTTGACTCCAAATACTCTTGACTACAAACCGTTAGGGTTGTAGCATCAATTTTAAGCATATAATCGTTATCTTCAACGATTTTAGAAAGAAATACCAAATCAGTTTCATCTCGCTGGTCGATAGATTCAATCTCAATATCCTCGCTATCGTCGGCTACCACCTGACCATTCTGCTTTATCGGAGCAGGAATAAAGTTCAGCTTTAACCCATGTTTATTGGCATAATACTCACAGATAGTTCTAAAGGTTGTTTTTTCCCATTTCTTACTGTTTAACTGTCGGCGGATTGGTGAATTAAAAGTACTGACTGCCTTAATTTCAATTTTATTTGGTGGTCCTGATTCAGTAACTAAATCAATTTCAAAGCTACCACATTTCAGTCTTTGATCAGCACCATCCATATTCCAGTTTTTTGCCACAAAAACTACTTCAAGTTTATCACCCGTAATTGGCATACCTTTATCAACAAATAACTCATCTCTATCATCTAGTTCAATGGTTATCTCATCAACCTCGGTGCTGGTTCTATCATTGAAGGTTGCACTCAGTAAATAAGGCTGTAAATTGGCAGTGATATTTTTACCGCGGATACTGATTTCAGCTATCGCCTTACGCGCTTTATTCGTCGGTTGTGCCATCATGTTACCCATGGTAATAAATCAACTGCAGCTTGCACATTAACAATATCCGGTAACGTAAGCTCTATGCCATAGTCAAAAGTAATACAATTAGCATACTTTTGATTTACTTCAATCAGTTGATTAGCATAAAACTCACTACCCAGCTGGGTTTTGGCGATGCTGTCCCACATATCGCCAGCTGCAGTTATATATTTCTTAGTCATCATCTTATCCAAATACAAAGTGATTAATAGGTTGCCCGAGCTGGATATAGCTGTGTTTGCATGTCACCGATTGCCTTATCATGCGCTTGAGACATTCCTCTTTTAATGCTAGCATCATCTGCATTACCCTGAATAATGACTGTCGGATTAGAGTTTACCGTCATGTTTGGTTTAGACCAGTTTTTCTCTTTCTGTCCAGTTGCTAAGGCTTCGACATTGCTGGCAAAGCGTGAATTATTTTTAACTTCATACTCAACATCAAGCTTCTTTGTGCCATCATTGCCATCAAATAACGAGCCAATAGCATCTTTCAGCTTCATAACCCAGCCAAACACTTTCTTTATCATTTCCCATGCTTTACCCAGCCAACCGGTAAATTCCTCACAATGAGTACACACCCAATAAATAGCACCGCCTAAGGCTATGATACCAGTCACTATTCTAATAATAGGATTTGCTTTCATTACCGTATTAACAATACCCTGCCAAAATGCCATCAGCTTGGTTGCCAGCGCTGCTCTCGTTTGCTGCGGAATAAACCATAATAGCGTTTTACCTAGTATTTTTAAAGCACCAGTTCCAATACCCCAAATAGCATTCAATGCAGAAAATGCAGCTTTTGCACCAGCAACTGCAACCACTACCGCACCAACACCAAGAGCAAACTCACCAAGGGTTTTAATTGCCTCCAGATGTGCACTAATAAAAGGTGCAATCGAGCCATTTAGCAGCTGATTAATCTCGCTGATACTCTGATTTATTGCCGGTAAAAAGGTATTTCCGATAGTAATTGCGATTGCCGCCAGATTATTATGAAAGAGTTGAACTGCGTTTTCAGTGGTAGCGCTACGAATACCAAACTCTTTAACCATTAGCCCTGAATACTTAGCCTCATCACCCACCAGCGAAAGATTATGTTTAACCTGATCTAGGTTATCCATTATCCCGGCAATTGGTGCAATACTTTCTTCGCCAAAGATCTGTTTAAGTATTGGAGCTTGTTTTTCTGGAGATAGTTGCTTAATCTTTGCCAAAACATCCAGCATTGATTCAACACCGTTCTTCTGCATGTTTTTACCAAGCTTAACTACATCAATGCCAAGCGCATTAAACGCTTTTGCCTGATTTTTAGTAGCCGAAGTACCTGAGCTAAGCGTTAGCAACATTTTTTTAATTCCAGTTGCTGCTATTTCTGATTTAACCCCAGCACCGATTGAAGTAGCGGCCAGCGCTGCAACCGATTGAGTCGAAACCCCAGCAACTTTACCTAGTGAACCAATTCTGGTAACCACATCCCCAATCTCCGAACCTGTTGCAGCTGTATTATCACTGAGTAAATGAATCTGATCTGCGAGCTTAACCACTTCTGGCTGGGTTAATTTAAACGCTGAGCGCCATTTAGCCAGCATATCTCCGGATTGTTCTGCCGAGATACTCCATGCCGTAGCCATATGCGCAGCATCCTCAGTGAATGCCAGCAAATCTTCCCGATGAATACCTGCTTGTGCTGCAGCTGCAGTAATATGTGCCAGACCATCAACTGCAACCGGAACTCTGGTCGACATTTCTTTCAGTTGGTTACTCATCTCCTGAAACTGCATTGGTGTATCGAAATGGACTAACTTGCGTACTTCCGACATTACTGTTTCAAACTTCATTGCCTGTTTAATCGGATCCAGCATAAAGCTAGCCATACCAACGGTGGTTCTGGCAAGCATCGTAGCATTGGCAGCATTTTGGAGTGCCGCATTTACTTTATCACGTTGCTCAAGTACTACCTTGTTAAACTGGATTTTCTTCGAAGAGTTGTTGTACTTATCACCTAAATTACTTACTTCCCGAGCTTGAGTTTTAATCTCAGAATTGGTTTTAAGTAATTGCTGTTGCAGCTCACCCAATCTAAAACTTAACTTATGCGCTTTGATTTCGCTATCAGCTAAGTTTTTAATTTGCTGGCGCGTAGGGTTGTCGGTTGACTTAACTTTTAGTGCCAGATTT
This sequence comes from uncultured Neisseria sp., assembly GCA_964611845.1. Taxonomy (GTDB): domain Bacteria; phylum Pseudomonadota; class Gammaproteobacteria; order Burkholderiales; family UBA11063; genus Aquella. Next base: position 30,930 of record CAZTBH010000015.1, on the reverse strand, counting down.
TGAGTAGCAGCCTCCTGACGCATCAACTCTTTTCTGAGGTTAGTTGATCTACTGCTTAATTTATCAAATGCACTTTGAAGTTGCTGCTCTTTACTTTTAGCCTGCTCCATTGCTATTTCTAGCTCTGCAATATTCTTAGTCGTTGCTGCAAATGGATTTTGAGTATTTTTGGCTAAATTACTCAGTTTTGTTTGAGTCTGACCAACAAGACTACTTACAGCTCCAAATGCCTTTGGAATTGTGTTTTGCAGCACGGCTCCAATTTGGAACATCATTTTATATGGTTTTGACATTTTAAGCCCATTTATGTTATAATATATATAATATTAACAAGGAGATAGTAGATGATTATCAAAATTGTTGCGATTTTAATCGTTATTGCAATTGCTTCATTAATAATTGCACATATCTACTATGCAGTTTATGATCTCGTACATTTTAAAGCATATAAAAAAAGAGTACTAATGGAACGAGAAATCAAACTTATCGCAAATAATGAAATGCGAAACCATATAAATCAAAAAGAACCTTTCTCAGCTACTGCCGCTATTTATGACAGCATCTATCATTAAGGCTTTCTCTGTAATTCATTAGTTATCTCAATATACTTATTCAATTTCCAAATTGGCTGCTGCTCCCAGTAGCCAATTGACGTATAGTTAGCTTGTGCAAGCCCTACACATGCGGTTCTAAGCTGGTCAATAGATCCGCCGAGCCAGTCAACAAAAAAGTTTGCACCGCGTACTTTAACTTCACAAACTCATAAGCTGGTAATTTATCAAAGAACCCATGCGGCAATTTACCGGCTTTAGTTAAAACAAGCTTAATAAAACCAGTTTCAGATTCTAAAGCGCCATTAAATGCTGGGTTAAGTGCTTTAAATTCACGCTCAGCCTGTTCATATTGCTCGGTTGTCATATCTTCCAAATCTAAGTTAAGTTCCAGATATTCTTTACCTTCATAGGTATATACTTTGGAGAGTTTACGTAACATTTAATTTCTTTCATAAATTTATAAAAAAAGCTCCTAAAATAGGAGCAACGTTGCAAAATAGTTAGTCTAAAATAAATCTGCCAACCTTTTGATTAAACTAATTCCCATTTGCTCAACAATTCCGTTAAATTTATCTACTTTATACAATGATTGACCGTTTAACCAACATTCTAAATAAGTAGCTTCAAATTTAAAAGATGTGCCAAGTAGTTCGTTAAGCTTGACTGTGCCTAAATCAACGCTTTTGCTCTGCCCTTTCATTGCCACCCGAAAACCTGTTTGTGACAATATATGTGTAGTACCATCAGCTTCAATAATTGCGGCTTTCATCTCAAGTAGTTTGCCAGATAAATCCATTAACTTAAATGCCGGAGCAGATACCGTGTTAAACTTAACTTCAGCTTCAAGAGACTCCACAGCATAGTGATTAGTAAATTCAATATCGCCAACAATGCCACCGCCATTAATTGTCTGAGTTTTAAACTTAACTTCTGGCAATTTAACTTCTGCAATACCTAATAAATTATCACCATCAACATAAATCGCAAAGTCACCTGTTTGCCCGCCAATTTTTTGTGTCATGCCATTACTCCGTGAAGATAAGGTTTAAATCGCCTACATTAAACCCGATTGAAATTGTAATTGAGCTTGCCGTAGTACCAGTTGTATAATCCAGCTCAAAATAAATATTACCAGCCAGTAAATCGCTTAAAGAGTTTTTCTCTTTCGGAAACTTAATGCTAGCATTGATTAGCTTTCTAGCACCAATCAAGCTATCTAACCAGCTTTGCAGCGTATTTTCAATCCGCAGAATATATGCTCGGTCGATAGTTTCATCAACCTGCTGTTCAGTAGTAACAATAACGGTATTACGTAGATAATTACCGCAATCACGAACCGCAATATCATAATCTTTAACATCAGTATTTGCAGGGAAACACGCAGTGCGATTACCCCAAATCCGCCAGCCACTAGAAAACTTACGAACAACGATAATTCCATTCTTATTTAGAAAATTGGACTGGGCGCGATCTAAAAAAATATCCTTGCCATTGATCTGATAACCATCGCAATAACAAGGCTTGTTTGATGGGTTTTGATTTGGAAAATCATCATTCTTATGTGTTATATACTGTTTTACTGCTGCCAAGAAAGTTGATTGATGATATTTAACACCGCCAGCAATGACATCACCCATACATACATTATATAGGGGGTCTGTTAAATTGGCTTTTGCTTTGATATCTACAGCGTCACTATACACCTTCATCTTACTGGTATCCAAATCAACCAAAGCGTTGGCAATAAATACCTCATTCATCGATTTTGAATTAGCCAGCAATGCTGCAGCCACAGTTAAATCATGTGACCAACCCGGTGCAATTAAACTACCAACAACTTCATTATATTTAGGATAACATTGCTGTACCAATTCAATACCGCTATAGTCACCATTGCTATCAATCCCACCAATAATATCTTTAGCTGTTACCTTTGAATAATCGAGCACATCGTAGTCAATTATCAGCTTATCTGCTGGTTTAATACTGCCACCACTTAAAACGCTAATTACCAGTTGGTTATCTTCATTGAAACTTAAGCTATAATCAGCATCCAGTACTTTGTCTGCTGCAGCAACCTTCACCTTGACACTTGATTTAATTGCACCAAGCTGGGATAAAACTACTCGACTATTGACCTGCGTTTGTGTTTCCTGCTCCGCTGATTTTTTGTGCTTAACCGGATCAAGCACATTTACAAAAAATACCGGACCAGTTTTGTATAACTTAAAAAATACCTGTATAACTTCTGACAGAGAGTATGCATTAAAATCTTTATCAAAACCAAATTGCTGGACTGCATCTTCATAGTTTGCCAAACGGCATAGTTTATTGACATTGGTTTCATCAACCAAATTAATTGGCGCAGTACCAACGGCAAAAGTAATATTGGCACCAGCGCTTACAACAGTTAATATTGCCGTTGAGCGTTCGGAGGCTCGACTCCCGTGATCATATTCCATAATTTATTCCTTACATATTAAAAAAGATTTTCAAAATTACTGCTGCCACTATTTGCTATAAACCAGCGCCAGTTAGTTGTTATCACGATGCCACTCACCGGATATTGCTCATCATCAAAAAGCTGCCAATCTAATCCTGGTTGTAGCCGATAAGCCATCGTTAAAATTCGACCGGGTAAACCACGTAACTTCTGAAAAATTATGTTTTTAGCTAAAATCAAAAATGAGTATCTGTCCTCATCGTTATGCTCACTCACCCAAAGCACAATATCAATCTTGGACTCGGAATAACTAGTACTATTCTCATCATCAGCACTAGAGCCAGTACTTGGTCTGACTACTATCGCAGGATAAACACCAGCATCCGGAGTAATTACCCGACCGTTAATAAGCGGTTGCGGATTTTTTGAAGGTAATGGCTTTGGCAAATAATATTTATAAACTACCGGTAGCGCAGATTTATCTTCTTCGCTAGGCTCATCTGCGGTATTACGTGCTTTAGTAAAACGCATATCCTTAACCGCATCAGTCAAGAATATTTGCAACTGCTCAACTAGGTGTAGCTCGTTCATTTCAACCGTAATTACGCGCTTAACTTCACGCTCTTTTGAATCAGGCATATCGTGATCAATAATCTTCATCATCTTCTTACACTTTTTAATAACTTGGCAATTTGCTCATTAAATTTGTCATTCGCTTTTGCCTGTAACTTAGCCTGAAACCCCGAGTTATACTGCGTTACATTCTCAACCATTTTAGGGACACTGATACCATAGAACTCTCTAATGCTATGTTGCTCAACTTCATATTGCCGATGTTTGATTCCGCCCTTGGTCTTATACCAAATATTCTTGGTATATTTTTGTTTTTCAGAGAGCATATTCTGCTCAAAAACACCAATATGTCCACTACCTGGTATCTTTTGCACAAATGCATGATTCCAAGTACGCTTACCACGTTTGCTATTCGAGATTGTAGTAACTCGCTTTACCTTACGCGGTTTTGGTGGATTCACTTCAAAATTAATCAATGGAATACTTCTACCGCTAAAGTGAAGCCAGCCAACTAAGCTATCAGGTGCAGCACGACGCATTCTGACAAAATTTTCATCACGGCTTACAGCTTTACGAATTGCATATGTTTGTTTAACCTCAGCATAAATTTCCCGACGTGCCATAGTCAAAGAAGTATTAATCGCCCCTTGAATCGCTCGCCGAAAGCCATTTTTTACGGAGCTCAGCGCAATTTCAGCAAACTCCATCTGTTTCACATCAATAGTAATAAATTGTCTTTGCATTATTAGCTCACCAATACAAGCTTGAGTGTTACCATACCGTCATCAAGTGCAAAATTAGATACTTCATACTGACCACTATCAAAGCTGATATTAGTTTTATAAATCAACATACGAGGATAATCATCGTATTTATAGATGACTTCAATATTATATTCGTATAAGCCATCGTCAAACGAAGATGCTCGGTTATATTTGCGATTACCGACACTATTGGAATTAACCACGCAAGGCAGCTCGACACCTTCCAGAGTATGTATATCGGCAAATTCCTGAGTATTGATAAAAACTTGCTCAATATCTTTAGCTAATTGATCTTTAAATGAAATCATGAAATACCTATAAAAAAGAGGTGCAATTGCACCTCTAATTAATTTAGCTATTTAGTAGCTTTTTTTACTGAATTAGTCGAACTTCCTTCGTTTTCAGCATTTTCACTTTCCGCTGTTTTAACAGATACAGGATCTGCACCAGTACAAACCGTTGCAGTAATGAATCCATCAATGTTAGTCGGAACAGGCAGGGGTCTGGATGACAGTCGCTGCAACAGATTTTTGGCTTTTTTATCAATAAAGGTTTCTGGTACCAGAGGTATATTCGTAGTACCAAGACCATCTACCATATAAAGTAAACCAAAAATAATTTTATTGTTAACTTGAGTGGATGAAATAATCACTTTGTTAACATCAATCATCTGTTTGGCTTTTGGCTGTCCAAATGAATCCAAGTCCTGATCATCAAGATACTCTTCCTCATAGGTGTAAATTTCAACCCCAAGAACAACAGCAACCAGCATCAAACCTTCACTTTGAATTTTGGGTTGATAATCACCAAGTTTGGTTTGAATATACTGCTGTTGTTTTTGCCACTCTTTATTAGCATAGAGGCGGTCAAGCGCATTCGATCCAAAAATCATAATGTCACAGGTCAAACCAGACTGTGAAACAAATTTACGCTTCCATTTTCTGATTTGCGCAAAAATATCCACCTCAAGATTATCCCAGTTAGTTTTTGGATCTAGGGTTAAATCCTGAGAGTTCCAGTATTTGGATAAATCCAATTCCTGATCAACACCTTTACCCTTGATTGGAATCTTACCTGTACACAGCAAAGTTGAACACATCCACTCAATCCGTCGGGTTACTGAGTTACGCATTTCGACTAGATCCTTGGCTTGGCAGGCACCAAGACGACGGTTAACACGGTCTGCACCGCTAGCACCAGAACCATCATAAATAGTTTCACCAGCCATACGTTTCTGCAAATCTTCGACAGTAATAATCATTTCCGGCGCAACCAGTGGTGGTTTGTAGGTGTCAGTAACAAAACTATCACGTTCTACTACTTCACCATTTACTTTCATATTGACAAACGGCGCAAGTTTGCGTTTGCCTTTATAAAAATCAACATCTACTGCCTCGGCAGTTGCACCGATACGCTCTTTAAAAAACGTATCCTGAATAAAAGTTAACGGTTTTGGTAACAGCTGCAAAGCACGCAACATTTGGCGCGGTTGATATAGACTTACTAAAGTATCACTAAACATCATATTTCCTATTTAAAAAAAATGCCAACTTGACGGGCACTTAGTTGATGATCTGCAGCAGTGTCGCCACTTTCAAAAATCAGATGTGGTGTATTGAATTCACCAGCCATGTATATCGCAGCTACTACATCACCCTCTGTGGCATCAGCATCTTCTGCTGCAATAGCATAGACATACTGTGAATTGTCACCTTTTGTTTTATTAACTGGAGTACATTTATTTTCAGTCTTGATATAACCCAAGACATGCCCTCGTTTGTATGCAAAACCTTTTTTAAACGTTACCGTGCTAGTAGGCATTTCAATAGAGCCCGCCAATAAATTTTCAAACTGTGATTCGCTGCGTGTATTTAATTTTTGTGTCATCATTTAACTCCCGCAAAATCTTTAACACCGGCATAGAAAGCTTCCTCGGCTTTTGCCATAGGGTCACTTCCTTGCGTAGGATCAACCTGAGCTGCAACCACTTTGTTTACCTCATTAGCATCATTTTGATTGGCAGTTACGAGCTTATTGCGCAGATCTTTTTCTGCTTTTAGAATCGCCATCGCCAAATTAGCTGCACTGTCGCCAGTTTCAAATTTAGCTTTGGCAACGAGATCATCATGCCCGCTACCTTCCATATCTTCAATATCTTTGATGCGTTGCCGTTCGGCACTGATACCAATTTGTTTGCCAGCTTCAACGCCAGCTAGCTTACCGGCTTCAAAAATCTTGGCATAAAGATCAGGATTGTCCTTTTGTAGCGCTTCAATTGTTTGCATAGTTGCTCCTTTAGGTAAAAAATTAGCTACCGGAGTGGTAGCTGGATTAACATTTGGTGCGGCCATTGCCTGCAGCTCCAAATTAGGCTGGTGAGTTTGGAATACTTGGGCTATCTTTGCATCAAATTTAACACCATTAAGTAAAAGCCCATCACCATCAAGCTTGGCATTTAGTTCAACATCATCAATAACGCCGTTGGCAAATCCCATCTGAACCGCTTCCTCGGCAGTCAAATAAGTTTCTTTATCCATCATGGACTGAATTTGTGTTTTATCCAATCCCGTTTTAGCGTGATAAACATCAACCATTTGCTGATTGGCTTTAATTAAAACTTCGGTTATTTTCTGAAATTGATTGCTGTCTCCAGATATCACTGTTCTAGCATTATGTATCATTAACATGCTGTTTTTATGCATCCACAAATCACATGACATTGCAACAACACTTGCTGCACTTGCAGCAATACCATCAACTACCGCCTTAATCTTCCCGCTATAACTTTTAATCTGGTTGTATATCGTATTTCCCGCCAGCAAACTACCACCATTTGAATTAATTCTAATCGTCAATAAGTCGGCTTTACACTCCTTTAACTGATTGGCAAAATCAAGAGGGTTCACATCATCAAACCAACTATTGCCAATATCGCCATAGAGCAGTATTTCAGCATTTCCATCAGCAAGTGCATTAATCTTTAGTTCCACTATCTACTCCTTTATCTTTTACTGTTCCCGGATATATTGGCTTCGTGCTACGTCTAGCTTTATCAAGCTGTTTAACTTCCCGTCGATTAATTTTATGGGTCTCATCAAAGTTTTTACCGGTTAACTGAGCCGTTTCATAAGCCATCGTGGTAAATCCACCATCAAAGCGAGCTTTTGCAGCAGCAACTTCTTTACCTGGATCAATTTGTGGCATCGCTGGACCATAAAAATCAGCACGACACCATGCAGCTTTGATTGCAGGATCATTTAAAAAGCCGGGTAAATTTACCCGACCTTTAAGTACCGCCTCAGTTAACCACTCCTCATACACCGGTTGGCAAAAATGCTCAACCAACCATTTACGTCTAGCATCAAACACTTGCCATGCAGCTAAAATTGCTGCCCTTGATGCAGAATAGCTTGATTGAAAGTGTCCAAGCAATACCTCAAAAGGAATTTCAAGACTAACCCCGATTTGGCGCAGTATGGTATTGATAAATCCCTCATAGTTGGGATTTGGTCGCCCTGGATTTGCCACATTAACCTTATCACCACGCTTCAAAGCTAATATCATGCCGGGTGTCATGCTTACATTGTCATATCTGGTTTTTTCACGGGGATCTTTCGGCCAGTCTTGAAATGGTACTTGCGTAGGATTTTCACTCTCAATAAAAACACTTAGCATTCCTGATACAACTGCAGCCATGATCTCCGCTTCTGAATAGCGACTTAGCTGCTTAAACAGTTTAATCACTGGCGATAATAACGGAATACCACGCCGCTGTTCAGGACGTTCAACGGTAAATAAGTGAATTACGTTTAAACGACCCGAACTCTCACCCCGAATTGGTATTCTCTGCCACTCAGTTGGTTGAAGTGCTGCAAAGTTAACCGCATTTGGTAATTGATTAACTACATGATAATGCGTTGGTAATCCGGTCTTTTTATCAATCTCCACACCACCTAAAATATTCTTACTCATATCCTTAGCTGGTGGGTCTTGAATGCGGTCAGATTCAACTATTTTAAGTTTTAAGTCATAAATTGAATTGTTGCGCTTTAAACTTGGCAAAAATACAAATACATCACCACTCATTAAGACTGATAACAAAACCAGACGCTGCATATCATTAAAATTCAATGTTCCCGCGCTGTCACAGTTATAAGCCTTATCAGCCCATAAATTAAATTCAAACTCAATTTGAGTCTCAATTTTTTCAGCTTGCTTGCGTTTTATACCTAAATACTTATGATTAATCTGAGAATTTAATCTTAGTCCCCCACCAACCACATTGCTAACGATTTTCTTTAATGCACCATTAGCAAGTGATTCATTCATACTTAAATCACGACTACGCTGTCGCAATATTTCATGGTTCATTACAATATCAGAATCAGCATTTGTACTTAACGGACTCCAGTCAAGCATTGAGTTATCATAGCCTGCATTTCCACCACCATAACCAGTTCCAGAAAAAGCACGCAAAGTATTCGCAGATATACTATTTGGAACATATAATCCGCTATTTGCATCAAAAATGTGATTCATATTAACCTCGTGGTACTGCTGTTACAATCCTCATGTACGAACCCATATTATTTTCTAGCTGTGATATTTCAACCTCAATATCAATAATTGCCTGCCGTACTTCTGTATAATTAGCTCTGGTTAATGTCCGATTACCAATTACATATGATTTTGCCTGACTTAATGCCCGTCTAGCTGCGCGCCACTGTGCTAAATCCTCGCGTCGCTCGTCAAGCTCATCCTGTATATTTCTTTTGCTCATCACTAGCTACCTTAATATAGTTTAATTCCAGAAGATATTAAATTTTCTTCACCATCTGCATAATCGTCATCGTCCTCAGTTTCAAATTGCTGATTGGCTAACTGCTCCTTAATGTACTCCAAATTAGGTGCTGCCATCTCATATGCAGCCAAAGCATAGACAAAAGTATCCAAGGCCTCATTTCGGTCACGAATTTTTTTCCAGATAAAGCGCTTAACTCCGTGCTTCAAGTCTAAAACCCGCCGCTCTGAATTTAGCTGCTTGTAATACTCATCACCACAGCCATGCGTAATATTTAATGGAAAGTATATATAATTTTTACCTTTGGTATGATTTCGTAAGCGTGCATAAATCACAGCTTTTGCGGCATCCACCCCAACTTTCATAACTTTAGTATATGTTCGATTCTTGGATGATAAGTTATTAATAATTGGAATACCCTCACCACCAAAACCTTTTACAGCAGCCACCCGTAGATGCTCACGCGGTGTAGTGAATTTATAAACTCGATCTGCCAAATATCCAGAATCAACACAACTTGCACTAATGGGTAATTTACGCCCATCGGCAAAAGAATATCCACGACAAATTACCCCATCTAAACTGTCCCATACATCGTCTTGCTCAGGACTGCCAATTATCATTTGGTTAGTTATCACCCAGCATTGATTGTTTTCTCCCCAACCTAGAATTTGGTACTCAAGGCGATTATCCTGAACATCGACCCCACAAGTTAAATACAAAACCCCTTCAGGCAATTCTGCATCATATTCAAATTTGTGGCTTTCTAATAATTCAATATCTAAATCTTCAACAATTGCCTCAAATGGCTCACCGAGTTTCAGATTTAAAAATTCGCGCATTTTAGCGTTATCTTCCGAATCAGCAATTTCAATATATTCATTCACTAATTCCTCAAAAGTAACCCACGATGAGTATAAGCTTGAAATATGAAAGCCAGGAATATTTTTATTTAAATCAGTTTTAATCCAGACCCCGTCTTGTAATAATGCTTCTTTGTGCCCATCATAAATTTTACCTTCACAAGATGGGCATTCAAGATGTGCAGAGTCTTTAATGTAATTCCCATCTGAATCTGTCTCCCATTTCATGCTATCCCAATTTAATACAATGTATGTATTACAATGAGGACAAGGTACGTTATAGTAGCGTTTATCACTTTTATCAAACCACTCAACAATGCTGGATGTTTCTTTTACGGTTGGAGTGGAAATAATCAGCACTTTACGATTCCAAAAATTAGTTGTGCGTTGTAAAGCTAATTTTAATGGATCCCCCTCACCTTTTAGTTCTCGCGGATAACGGTCTACTTCATCGGCAATTAATACTCGAATTGGTTTACTTGCTAACTTAGTTGGAGTGCTTGCACCATATAGCGCTAAATAACCCGACGGAAAAGTCTTTAATTCAATAGTATTGTCAGTTTTTTTAGCATTTTGTTGAAATAAAGTATTTAGTACTTTGCAAGCAGTAATCGTTGGATCAACTCTAGTTTTACTAAAATCACTAGCCATTCCTTCGGTCGGCATTAAGTACATTATTGGCGATGGGTCTTCAGCCATGTAATATCCCATCATATTCAATGCAATCTCGGTCTTGCCAACTTGTGAACTTGCCATAACAACAACTATATTTGCGGAAGTGCTAAATGCATCCATGATTTCTTTAGTATATGGTGCGCGAGATGTTTTCCATAATCCAGGCTCTGGTCCAGTACCACGCGCAATATAGCGATATTTATCAGCCCAATCACTAATAGTTAAAATTGGTTTTGGTTTTAATACGCTTAAAGCTGCAGCTATTACCTTATTCATCTTCATATTGTTCACCTAACGAATGTAAATTAGCAAGTATTTCATTAATTTCAGTGGTTAATCTGATTTGAATATCACCACTACTTAACCCCGCTAGTTGATTGCTAATTTTATTTGGTAAATTAATTAATCCATTGCGAATAATAGAACACACTTCCATCGTTTGACGATTTACTTCATCTAAAGGTAAAAGCTCTTTGCTCTCTTTACTAAAGCGCTGCTTATGTAATTTACCCAAATATCGTTCTTTTAGAACTCTAGCTACCGCCAATTCAGTTACAGGATCTGCGACAATGTCATCATTCAGAATAATCGTAGTTTGCTCTTCAGGTTGTTGAGATGAATATTCATGACCACCGCCACCGCCTTTAGCTAAGTGATACTGTTTTTTAGCTTGCGGCATTATTAACTTTTTTGGCTTGCCCTCAACTGCGGTTATTTTTCCTCTAGATATGAGTTTAGCTATCTCATTTGGCTTCTCACCAACCAAAGCAGCAAATTCAGTTTGAGTCATTAATATCATTTTACACCCTCAAATAAAACCTACAAATACTTATATCATATTGATAAACATACAAATACATAAATAATGTAGCAAAATACTACAGTTAAATTACTCCAATTTTACTCCAAAATTTCAAACTTTAAAAACTAGCGAAATCTCGCGAGTGTTCCACCCGTAAAGATTGCCAAAGCTCCAGAAGAACCTACCAATTTTTGCGGTGAAAGCAATCCAATAAAAAAACCCCACGCAATAACTGCATGAGGCTTCTATATACTAATACACATCAATAACATAACAACGAAAAAAGCCCCGATATTTTCGGAGCTTTTATATACTTACAACTGTTTCAAGTATGACAATTATAGTTAAATTGTGGCAGTTTGTCAAATTTATTTAAAAATGTCGGTAAATTACCAATTTACCGTACATATGATATAATCCCTGTGTTTATTAGGTTGACACATCCCCTTGATAAATACAACAACACACATCGAATACAACAATTACAATTGCATTTCAATACGTTATAAAAGAATATTCTTTTATACTTATTTTTATACTTTTTTTAAAGTAATCGAAATGCCAAAGATAAAATCAAAACTACTCACTAAACAAAATATTAATGATTTTATGCAAGGATCATTGTTTGGTTCATCTCTGCATGATGGTCATAACTTGTACTTATTCAAAAACCAGCATTCATGCGTATGGAAACTGCGAACCCAAAGCAAAATAGGTAATAACACCAAGTTCAGCTGGAAGCGAATTGGTGACGCTCGCGATATTACCTTAAGTAAAGCAAGAGTTCTGGCTGATGAAATGCGCGATCTAATACGCAAAGGCATCAACGTCCACACTCACGTGAAAGAACAAAGTAAGCTTGGCAAGACATTTGGTGCTGTAGTTGACATCTATATTGACTCATGCAAGCGCTCACTTAAACCACAATCAAAAATAAAGTTGATTGCTGTACTAAATAAAGCTGCCATATTAAACAGTACGATTATCTCCAAAATTACCGAAACGGATATTGCCTGTGTTATCGACAGAATTAAACATAAATCACCATCAACTGCGGCTACTCTGCTCCGCGAGATAAAAGCAATATTTAGATTTGCCTATGATGAGAGATACATCATGCAAAAGCTTGAGATAAATATACAAGCGAGATATAAAATCAATGTCCGCACGCGATATTTGAATGAAAAGAAACTTGGCAGCCTGTTTAAAAACTTATGGGTAGACAATAACACACCAATAATAATTAAAACAGCAATTTATACGCTATTTATTACCATGTTACGGCGTGATGAATTACTCAGCCTAGAATGGTCGGATGTTGATCTGGATAATCACAAAATTACTATAAGGAATGCCAAGCGCATAGACAATTTTATTATCCGCATCCCACAACAGCTAGTATCTAAATTAAAGGAACTACGGCAGAAATACCCCTGTGTTAAATATGTATTTAACTGTCGTGGAGAACGTTATAGCGGAGATACGCTATGCCGCTACTGTAAACAACTTGGTGAGAAATATGGAATTGGTGAATTCACGCCACATGATGCGCGGCGCACTGCGATGACTTTGTTGGCAGACAATAGCCATAACTATAAAGTCATTGATATGGCATTGGGGCACGTTCAAAAAGGTGTTAATAAATCATACCTCAAGACACATCTTAGCGAACCTCGTGCCAAGTTACTACAAGATTGGGCTGATTTAATAGAGAAATTAACTGTATAACACCGAACTTCAGTTGAAAAGTTAAAGAGATGGCTAAAGTGTGAGTTGAAAACACTGCTCATAGACGGCTGGACTTATTTCCTTTTCGGGTATTGTATTAGCCCATCTTACCATTGCTTTAAATGAACTTTCAAAGTTCATTTATATAATGCGTAGATATAAAAAAGCCATGTTTTACAAATTACATTGGCATACCAGCTACTTTACAGTCAGATTTTTCTACATCGTTCCATTTTTTGTAGTTAGCTTCATCTTTTGCTTGAAGATATGCAGCTTTAACCATTCCTGCGTGTACGCATGTCTCCATTTTTTCACCATTTTTTTTAACTATTTCATATTCATGTATTGAATCATCAACTACTTTTTGATAAATTGGATCCATCTGAGTATCAATTATTGCATTTGTTACTTGGTGTGATTCTTCACAGCCTACCAAGAATAAAGAACCAACTAAAAGCGCTAAAAATGATTTTTTCATAAAGATCCTTTCTTTTAAATATGGTAAATTATACTATTGTTAATAAAATTAATTTGTCCATTTTTGGGGACAAACTATATGTCAATACATATGTTGATTTAGTAATCTCTCGATATCACTTGCCAATAAAAAATTAAGATCAACAAAATTATCTAACAACGTACCTAACGAAGATTTATGCCTAAAAGCAATGTCACGCGCATTCCTTTCTTTACTTCCCAAAGCTTGAGCTATCATTGAATCAGCTCTAAATTTATCTCCACGCCATTTTTTAGCAATAAGCGTACCGACATAAGTATTCTTTGGATATACCAACTTAGCCAGGCGTAGTAGACAACTTGGTTGCCCTGCCAGATCCAGCCGCTGAAAATAAAACTCAAACATTGCAACTTCATCATCAGTACACAACTCTTTAATTGCAGCAATAATTGCCTTTAATTCACCAATCAGTGCTACTCTATTCTCACGCGGAAGTGTTGAATGAATGTCCAGCATCTGCAAATAATCTACTGCCGGTAAACTACCATCAGCACACTGGCAAAGATTGTAAAGTTCATCGCGTAGATTTATCATGTTATGCTCCGTATTGATAACCAACACAGCGGTTTTGGCGCATTTGTTTTTCAAGCTCACGCGTACTAAATCCCAATTCAATACGTACCTTAGCCGCCTTAGCTTCTTTCTCTACATCAATCTGAATCGAAAACTTAGCAAACCACCATTTGCCAAATTCATAAAACGACTTAAATGTCGGATTTTCTTGTTTACTCATTTTACACTCCTGAATGGTTAGAACTTTTTAAACGATAATCATCCCAGTTAAAAACCTGCACAAACTTCCCCTGCTGCATCCGCGAAATTACTCGATGTCCAAGCTTGAGTTTCAAGTCGTCAATAATATTGGTAATCAATAAAGTTGGATGTTTTAAGTGATATCTCGTGTTGATAATATCAAATATTTCATTGCGGTCAAAATCACGGTTAGTAACTGCAGCCTCATCAATAATCAGCAAATCAATATCAATAAATCGTTTGATGACTGATTGCTTGCTTTGTGTTTTATTTGCAAAAGTACTCTGAATGGTATTAACAATATCGCTCATTGTTGCGAATACTGCGGTATAGCCTCGATCTATCAACACATTGATTATTGCTGCAGCTAAGTGAGTTTTTCCAGTTCCAGTCGAGCCAGTCAATATTCCGTGAATGTTTTTTGTTTTTACCTGGGCAAAATTCTCTGCAAAGTAGCGCAAATTATTAACAACCTTAGCTTGAGTTTCACCAGCATAAATCACGTAGTTGTCAAATGTACAATGCTCAAACGATGGCGGAATTGCTGCACGATTGATAACGGCTTTAATCGTTGCTAATTGGTTCTGCTGCTCTAAGCTCTTAAGCTGTTTTTTAGTATCGTCATCTTTTTTGATTGACGAGCAGACTGGACAACTAGTAGCTCGGCTTTCACCTTTTAAAGTGTAAGTCGCTGATATAAATTCTCCGTGCTCGGTGCAAACTAATTTCTGGTAGTTGTAAAAATGTTTACTCTCACCTACTATTTCATTGGTACTTACAAAATCTTTGGACATGATGCTACCCCTCAAAAGCGAGCTTCGTTAACAGGAACATCAAAATACTCCTGTGCATTATCGTACGACTGCGTCGATAGATCGTGATCATTGACCGCTACTCGCTTCCTGCTTTGCATATCCATGAACTTCTCAACCTTTTCAGTTGAGCCAAAGATGTGGCTAATTTGGTTGTATGCTGTTTGGTTCGGATTTGCCCCCATGTGCCACCTTGACTTGCTGCAACCTAGAATTGCATTTTTTAGGTCTTGAACAGAAAAATCTTGTAAGCATAGTTTAATCATCTTGCTACGTTTTGCATCGAGTTTGGCTTTGTGCGTTTTCATTGTTTCTTGCCAGAATAAAAAGACTTCATTAATCTCGTCCAACTTATCTGAACCTTTTTTGTTTATTTTTTTATTATCTGTATTCTCTGATACTTCTCTGTTATTTATAACTAAAGGCGCTTTCGCACTATCCGTACAGGCGCTTTCCGCCTTTATTAAAGCGGCGCTTTCCGCCGTTACGTAAAGGCGGTTTAGTACTTTACGTAAAGCGCATAAATTTAGCTGGTAATAAGTGATTCGGTCTATAGTTGTCCAGTGCACGACTGGAGTAGTTATCTCAGCTAAATCCTGCCCTTTTTTGATTTTGGTACTGATTGCGGTAATAGCTGTATCAAACTCACGACGCGAAAATCCAAGCTCCTCGGTCCAGGACTGATCTGCCTGATAAAGCTCATGCTCACATGGTTCTTTGAATTTGTAAAATGGTGTATTTTGATGACCGCAGCGATAAATTATCTGCTGTAGAAGAATAGACGCAGTCACGCTTCCGGTGATTCGATTGAATTCTTTACGGTAAGGAATAATGTTGGCATCATGTACAAGTACATTGAGCACACTGAGTTCTGATTCTAACATGATATTTTTTGTCCTTTAAAACCAATAAGCAGCACTAGTAAGTCCGTAAAAAATGAATCTCAGGCGGTAGCTACTCCGCCCTTGACCCACCGGACACGTTTTTAACCACAAGACTATCGAGCACCTACAGATATTGCCCTGCCGATATGCCAGATAGCTGGTTAAAACTGTTTGTTATTTCAGACTAAGCTGAAATAAGAATTATTTACTGTGCATTGTTTACTGCTTTTTGTTCTTGTTTGCTCACTATTGAGTGTGAATTGCTCACTACTGAACATTATTTACTCACTTTTACTCATCTTTGTTCAATTCTGCTCAAATGTGAGCAATAATGAACAATTGTGAGTAATCCAACACCAAACAAGCTAAAGACGGGTACAAAATAAATTATCAAAAGATAATATTTTGCATAATTCAGAAAATTTTATGATATAATGGAATTATCCTGTTAATAACAGGATTCACGATACCATAATGAGTTTATCTCAGCTTGGTTGGAGTGCTATCAGTTTTGGTCTGCGAAAACTTTGGACTGATAGCACGCGCCCCGTGAGGGAAGAACAAACTGGGCTTTCACCAGTGTGCGCTTTTTGTGTTTGGGCTTGCACCAAACCGCTTTTTAAGGTAAAGTAATAATTAAACATGAATAAAATTCAAGAGTTATTTAATTTACTGCAAAAACCTGTAAAATTTAACTAATGTCATCTCAAATATGTCGGTAATTTAGGTGGTTCTCCAGTTACAAAAAATCCAGCACCAGCCTTAGGATTATCAGAAAATATCATTACCTGTTTATGCTTTGGATAATCAAGAGAGCTAGCATGTTCACTAGTATTGTAATCATCTTTTGCAATACTAAGACGCAAAACTTCTTGTTGCATATAACGTATTGACTGACGGAATTTTGCGATTAAGAATTTTATTAGTAACATATTTTACTTTCGGGTTAAACTCGATTAAACAACATTGCCGCGACCTAGCAAAATGCTGGTTTTATGCGGTTGGTGTTATCGGTGGTAGCGAGAAGCTTAAAACTACCGATAACGGGATTATACAACAACATCACTTTATAGTGAAATTTAATTTAACGGAAAAATGAATAATATTAGAATTATCAATTTACAAAATATAGTCTCTGATAGATTTAATAGCTGGACACAGTTAGCTGAAGCTATTGGAAAACATCAAAGCTACATTAGTGAATTAAGAAATGAAAAACGCCCATTTACCGAAAAAATCGCTCGGGACATTGAAGAAAAGTTAGACTTACCAAGAGGATATTTAGATAAAAACCATAGTGACAATGACGAATTAGAGCCTGACACATTTCGCATAGCAGAATATAATGTAAAACTCTCAGCTGGACTTGGTGAGGAAGTTATACACCCTGAAAATATCAAACGCTATCATACCTTTAATGAAGAATTTTTAACTGATTTTAGAGTGAAAAAAAATAATTTAGCAATTGTCCAAGTAGTAGGAGATAGTATGCATCCTACACTTTTAAGCAATGAACTGGTTGTTATTGATTTCTCTCAAAAAGACCCGCTTGACAATCACGTATATGCAATAACAACCCAAAATCAAACATGGGTTAAACGTTACAGAATAACCCCTGCAGGTGGCAAATGGCAATCAGATAATGAAGAATACAGAGAATTTGATAAACCTTTAAATGATGGCACACCCGTTCGAATTGTAGGATTAGTACTATTTTCACTGGGTAGAAAGATTAATTAATACTAACATTATAACTAAATCATAAAACATATAAGATAATAATAAAAAATAAAGGGCAAAAATGGGATTAAATTTAATTTTTTAGGAGTAATACATGACTAACGAGCAAATTATCGACATTGTGAAAGAACACCCTGCAATAGTTTTGCTTTTAATTCTCGTGGCAATTTCCGTTGTAATTTTTCTTATATGGATGATATTCAAGAAAAAAGAGCCTATGAAAAAAACCGTCAACATAAGTAACACCGGCAAAAAACAAAAAATCACCCACATCGAAGGAAATCAAAATAATTTCTATAAAGCTAAAAAATAATGCTCAACAAAAATACCAATATAGAAAACAGCGGTGAAGAACAAACTGTACAAATTGCTGAGACAATTAATAATATCACCCAAGAATCTCCTGAAAATAAATATGACTCTTACTTAACTGAGGTTATATATCTATTGTCTAAAAAGCCTAGAATTAAAAAAAACAATGAATTTGAAATCCCAAAAATATATAGAACTGAAGATAAAATACCTTATAATAATGTCATCACATATAAACATAAAATCGACGCTTACCAGTATTATTTTGTTGTAATTGATGAAATCTTAAATAGTTTAAATCAAGATTTATTAGATTCAAAAGATACGATTCTGGGCTACATAAATGATCAGTATATTGATGTAATCTCAAAAATTCAGAACCCCGATAAACTTTCTAATATGGAGCTAATAAAACAAAATGCTGATTATATATTGCAAAAAGTAGAGTGTTTATTATTAAATGATATAAAATCCATGAGCAAAAGTACTAGATTAACTGTAGAAGGTATTAAATCTGCAATACCTAAAATAATTGTTCATGCATTTATTGTTTGTGAAATTTTAGAAAAGCCTCCCAACGATTATGTTATTAAGTAAACATACCAAGCCTAGTCAAAATATATTTTATATTGCTACAAAAACATTAGAAACTTTAAAAAATGAGCAATCTAAAGTCATATTTTTTTCAGATTGCTATGAGAAAATTAATTCTGAAATAGCCATACCTATTTCTAAATTTATTTTAGCGCTTGATTTTCTATATCTAATTAACCTGGTTGATAAAAACGACGAAGGAGATATAGTCAAATGTTTTTAAAATCATTAAGAATATTAGATGGCAGCAAGGAAATTAGAAATATAAAATTTCATAAAGGTTTAAATTTAATTGTAGATAAAACCCCTAGCAATGACGCATTAGTTGATTCTGGAAATAACGTTGGAAAAACTACTATTCTCAGACTGATAGACTTTTGCTTTGATGCCGAGCCTAAAATCATATGGGTAGACCCAGAGTTTAAGAATAAGGTTAATAGTGATATTTATACATATCTAACAACTAACAATATCACCATAGAACTAATACTTAAAGAGTCGTTAGAAATTGAAGAATCTAAAGAAATTAAAATTGAAAGAAATTTTTGTCATCATTCAAATAAAGTTTTAAAAATTAACGGCAATAAGATTACCCAAAAAAGCTATCCATCACAATTAAAAAAACTAATCTTTAATTCAGAATCTGAAGCACCAAGTATCCGTCAGATAGTTCTTAAAAATATTCGTTATAATGGTAACCAATTAGAAAATATATTGCGTTATTTAGATGCTTATACAAAAAATGAGGAATATGAAACTTTGTATTTTTTTCTTTTCGGAATCGAAGTAGATAATGCAAAGTTAAAACAGAGGCTTTTAGATGAATTGCAAGCAGAAATTCGCTTTAAAAGTAAATTGAATATCCATGATCCAGAAGATACAATTAAAACTAAAATTGATTATATAACAAGTGATTTAGAAAAACAAATTAACTTAAAAAACCAATTATTTACTAATGATTATAATCTTCTGAATATTGAACATCTCGAGCAAACAAGAAGGCAAATTGATCAACTCTTACTTAATCTTTCAACATTATCACTACGCAAAAAAATAATTTCAGAGGGGTTAGAAAAATTAAGAAATGATAAAGAAATAATTGATGTAACCGTAATTGAAGAATTATATAACTCAGTTTGTAAATATAACATTACTAAAATAACCAAAACATTTGATCAACTAGTGCAATACAATAACGCAATGGTTGATAATCGCATTCAATTTATGCAAAACGACCTTAACAAGACACTAATACAAATCGACAGCTTGAATGAGGCACTTGAAATGCATACGCGGCTAGAACGTGAATTATCTAGCAAATTAACTGACTCATCTTTAATGGTTGATATACAGAAAATAATTAATTCCATTAGAAAATTATCTCATGAAAAATCAAACCTTGAACATCAATTAGCACAGTTAGGAAAAGTAAATAAACAAATAAAAGATATTGAGTCTGAAATTAAAGAAATAAATTCAAACATTGAAAATAGCTATATTAAAGTATACAAAAATGCACTTATTGAATTCAATAGTTATTTTTCTGATATTTCACAAAAATTATATAACGAGAGATTTTTTGTAGAAAATAAATTAGTCGTTAATAAAAAAATCTCTACAAAAACAGCTAACATGTTGGAAGTAAATGGCATATTTAATAATGCTGGTCCAGGACGCAAGAAAACACAAATTGCAGCATTTGAATTTGCGTATGTTCAATTTTGTGATGCTAACAATATTAAATGTTTACACTTTACTGCTCAAGATCAAATTGAAAATGTTTACAATCAGCAAATTAACGACCTAATAGATATATCTAATAGTATAAATATTCAATATATTATCCCTGTTATTAAAGATAAATTACCTAAAGATTTAGATATAAACAAATATCAAATAATAGAACTAGGACAAGATGATAAATTATTTAAAGTCTACTAAACTTATCCCGCTAGAATAGGATTCCCTAAACAAAACCCGGTAAATTTACCGGGTTACTTATTTACTACTCTGTTACAAGCTCTCTCTTTAATAAATAGATAACATAATCATTAACGACTAAATCAAGCTCTTGCGCGCGTTTTTGTAACTCAAGATATAAATCGTCATCAATATCAACTTTAAATTTCATGAATAGACCTTTTCAGGCAAATTTAATTGTATCAAAATTAACACTAACATTAGCTTGCATACCCTTTTCATGCATAAAGCTATTCGCTTCATCTTGCAAAGCCAAACGCACAAATTCAGTGGTTGAATAACCAAGTTTTTCGGCATACTCATAGGCTTTTTTAGGGCTAACAAATTTACGCCCATGCTCAATATCACTAAGGTAGGAAGCTGAAATCCCAAGCTTTTCTGCAAATTCCTTTAAGGTAAGCTCATCGCACAGGCGAATAGTTTTGAGATTATCGCCCAAAGATTCATCTTCACCAAGTAACTCATCTAAATATCTAGCCAAGCTTCTAGTAGTCATGTTTATTTACCTCTATAACAATAATTTTAACCGAGTTTTGTTCTTCAATATAAATTGCTCTGTAGGCTTTATTTAAGCGAATCGAGCGCTGACCTTTTCTATCACCAGCTAATGGCTCGTCATGATAACCCGGTATTTTTCTAGCCATGATAATTCCCTGATGATTCACTAATTTAACCCACATTTTTAATTTTTTTAAAATCTGATGTGGAATTTTAGCTAAGTCTTTCTCTGCTTTTTTATCAAACTGAACAATATCTTGTGAATAAATCAACTTCATTAAAATAACCTTTGTTTAATTACCAGAATTATACACCTTTTTAGTGTATGTAACAATTTAATTTACTTATAACACTATTTACCATAAAAAAGTCACACACCACAATATGCTATTTTGATTCTATTTTTTGCGCCGCATGATAAATATATCACTTTTCAATGATTTTTATCTTGACTGTTAATTAACTTATAAGTGATAATAACGCTATAGGTAAGTAAGACCTTACTTACTCAGTTCTTTAACAAACTAAAATCTATGAGATGGAAATCCACTCTGCCACAAGTGAGTGCAATATAACTTGTGACATATAGATTGCAACTAATAGCGATTATCGTCATAAAATTTGATAGTCGCTATCGTGATGTAATTTAACTAAATCTAAGATTTTAAATATTCTGCCTGTAATTGCTCTGGGTTATCATTTATCCATTTGCCATCAACTAATTTATGCTCAAAAGTTGATTTACCACACTTAGGACAGTGATAAATAGCTCGAATGTCAGAGTCAGCTATAACTGCATATTTACCCTTACTAAACGTTTCTGCAAATATCATATTGACATCACATGACGAGCACCAATAAGGTTTTTTGCGATTTTCGATTAATTCTTTTAATTTTAAATGTTTTATGAAATATTTATAGGTTAAAAAACCTGCAATTAGTATTAATATTGTGATAATAGCCATGATTATTCTAAAATCCATAACAGTGAGGTTGAAGCTTAAGTATTTATAAATACTCATCTGCTCTTGACATTGAGAGCAATCCATGATGTTCCTTTCTTGGGCGTTATAAAATGAAGATTGAGACCTCTATTATAACAATGAGTAAGGGAACATCATGGATTTAACTAACTGGAGTAAATACAATGAGTAAAGCAAGAGATAATCTCCGCGCTGCAGTTCATGCTATCCAAAAAGCTGAACACGCAAGCGAAAAACGTTCGGCAATTGCTGAGCGCAACATTATCAAGGGTCAAACTACTAACTACGATAAACTATGTCAATTTGTAAAAAGAAAGGAGCACCACAGTGCAAGATGATGAGTTAAAGCAAGAGTTCACCGTTAGCGATATTTGCGAAGCATGTGACTTTAGCGAAAAAACATTTTACGAATATAAAAAATCTGGCGAGATTCCACTACCAGATGATAAACGTAAGCCTTATATCTGGTACCGCCGAACCATTTTACCATTTATTGAAAAATGGCTCGAAAGCAAAGCCTCTCAGCCACCCCAACCCTGACGAAAGTCGGGGTTTTTTTATACCTGATCAGATTAGCTACCTGATTTTTTTATTTTTTACCCACAGGACAATATCATGTTTCAAATTATTCAATATGATCTCACTGGCAACAACCGTGAGCATCTAATCAAGCAAGTAATGAGCGGTAGAATTGCTCAATGCTTAATCAGACTATGGAATCAAAGCGCAGAACAGTATGGCGCTGCAGTTCAATACTATGCCAACTATGTTGGTTAATTTTGGAGGTAACTATGAACACAAATACAGCAAGCAATCCCCTATCCTCGATTAACCAGCAAATCCTTGATGGATTTAGCACGCAACATAATTTATGGGCTCGGGCTTTAATCTCAACCGATGAATATTGCAATTATATTGAAGCGAATGAGAATAAATTCAGCGAAGAGCTTTACTTTGGGCATATCCAGCAAACATTAAACTTACTTCCGAATATTCCGAACTACCAACGTTTATTCGCAATTCATTCACGAATTAGCCAAAAATTAACAAAAGACTTAACTTTGAGGATTAATAATGCAGAAAATAGCATGTGATATTGGTTACGGTTTTACCAAATATAAAACCGACAAAATGGTAGCAAGTTTCCCCTCGGCAATTGCTCACGCGCGTAAGCATCAAGCGGATATAGCGTTGAACTTGGCTCACGAATTTGAGGGTGGACGTTATTTACTTGGAGATACTGCAGTTAGAAATGCACTGACTACACGCGATTATAGCTGGCTGGCAAAATATGCACCGCTGCTACTCTTTGAAGCAATTAATCAAGCAGCGTTCAATCCAGCTGATGAGATTCAACTAGTAACGGGGCTTAGTTTATTGAACTGGTCCAAGCGCAATGAGTTTGCCGAGCGTCTGAGCGATTTTGTTGTCGATAAAATCCGTGTAAATCAAATCAAAATTACTCTGGTACCGCAAGGTAAAGGCGTCTACTTGGATTGTTTGGCAAGAGTTGCGGGCTTGGCTAATCAACTATGTTTGATTGTTGATATTGGAACTAATACGCTTGATGTGATTCCCTTTGAGTCTGGCAAGGCTTTAGCTGCCGAAGCATATGCGACGTGTGACGGAATGAATCAAGTTATCCAGGAAGTACAGAAGCTAGTTAATCGTGAGTTTGGTATTTCGGCCAGTGAAGCCGAAGTTACTAAGATCATTAGAACCAATCAAATTAGCATTGCTGGTGAAACACGTAATTTATCGGTGTGGATTGAAGAGGAAAAGCGGATTTATTTTGAAATGATTTTAAATCAGATCCGAAGTAAAAATGCTGATTTATTCAAACGTGCGGATGTGATTATCTTTGCCGGTGGTGGCGCTAACTATGCTCCAGATTATCTACCAGAAAGTAAACAGTTCTATTTTGTACCTGAGCCTGAAAACTCTAACGTTAATGGTTATTTTACTTTACTTGGTGATTAGCCATGCCACGATTACAAATAACGATAGATGATGAAGCTAACGATATTTTAAACAGCATTAGTCGAGGTAACCAAAAACGTTTATTCATTGAGTATGCAATTAAATCAGCCGCTAAAAATCCAGAGATTTGTGAGATTTTTGGATTAGTCGATAGAACTCAATTATCAGTGCCAGCAAAGGATAAACTATCAATGAATGTGATTCAGGTTACAAAAAATAAGCCTGCAGCCACAGTTACTATTGACGAGGAGTTTAGTGATGAGTGATTGCGATAACCTAAGCTACTACATTAATTCACGCAGCAAAGGTAAGCGCTGGTTTGTTTTTTCTGCTCAGGATTTGGAGCAATACAATCAAATGGCAGCCAATCCGGTAACTATGGAGCAGCTTAATCATCTTGGTTGGTATGAGGTTTGCGGATTAAAGGACCGCTTGATTTATTTACGAAGGGAGTAGGCAAATTTGAGGATGATTTTTGAATTAATCCTTATTGTGGCACTAGCTATCTTGTTGATTAGTCTAGTGCCTTTTTTATTACGGTAACTATTTTTTTAATTTTTAGGAGTCTTATTATGCAAGAGTTTAGTAAATTTCTCGGAGAATACCAAGGTGGTATTTTGGATGATACGCTAGGTAAAGAGCTTGCCAAACTAACTGAGGCAGTGAGTAAACAAGGTAAGAAAGGTACCATGAATTTAAACATTACTTTGAAACCAGCCGGCAATGGCAAAATGGATTTGTCAATCACATATGCAGCTAAACCGCCAATTGACAACACTGTCAGCGGTTTGATGTTTGTTGATGATGATAATAATCTGGTGCCTAAAGACCCAAATCAGCCGTTATTAACTGGAATGCGGATTGTTTCTACTCAAGAAGAGCAACAACAACGCCGTGAAGCAATTTAATTTTAATTTTAGCGGAAAGGAAAAATCATGAGCGCTGAAAAAAACATCTTAGAAACTTTTGTTGAACATCAAAACGATGTTGATACTATTCTAAATGTACCTGGAACAGATACACCATTGCTAATTTTGCACAATGGAAATAAACAAGCTGTTGATTTAGAAAAGTATTTGAATCAACCTTTGAAGTTACGAACAACTAAAGAGTTTCGCGATATTCGTGGATTCATTGACTATGTGAATGACTTCAAGGGTGAACATACTGTGATCTTTGCCGGAAGTGAGCAGATTACTGCAATTTTTGATTATCATAAAAAGGATGATCCTCGGTGGTGCAATCATGTTGCTACATTTAAGCTCTCAATCTCTAATCGCTGGAAGATTTGGACTGGTGCTCATAACGAATGGATGCCTCAGAAGCGATTCGCGGATTTTCTTGATAGTGGTTTAAATGAAATTATTGTATCAATCATTAATGATAAATCTACTCCATCACAAGCGGAAGTTTTGAGCATCGTTAAAAACTTCCGGACGACTCAAACATATGAATATGATTCAAGCATTGATGAAGGTAGTGAAACTATTGGATTCAAGAAAATTATTCAGGGTGGCTCTTCTAAAACAGAGAAACTTGTATTACCTGAATATGTGATGATTGCGTTACCGCCATATGAAGATATTCATGTGATTAATGATCGCTTACCTGAAGGATTACAGTTACCAGCTTATGAACTTAAAGTTAAACTAAGTTGGATGGTTCAAACCGAAGGTGAGCGCGGTGTTTTGGGTTTTAAAATACAAATTTTAAATGTTGAAAATGTATTGAATAAGACCCTTGAAAAAATCAAGAATGCCGTAGCAAACTTAACTGAAGTAAAAACTTATATCGGCTAAATTTAATATCCCCGAGTTATCGGGGTTTTTGAGAGGTTATTATGAAATTTATAGTAAAACGCGATGTTGAAATTGAAGTACACAGTATATTGCTTGATTTACCAATCAGATATGATGATGAGGATATTCCGTTTGATTTTCCATGCCGTATAAAATCCGAGGATAAAAGCGAGTGGGATCGGTTGAAATTGTTAGTGAATCTTGCAACTGGAGAAATTTTAACTCCTGAGTTTCCAAAGGACTTTTCATACAACATTGACACAATGAAAGTATGTGATGAGGGTGTTTATGTTCTCTATGATAAAGAAGGTAATGAGCTTGCAAGGCATGAATGCTATGTTCCAGATTGTGTGCCAGGTGAATTTGGTGATTACGTTCATTTGTTTATTAAAGATGGATTTATAACAAACTGGCAAAAGCCAGAACATTTGAATGAATTTTTTTCTATAAGCAATTAAATATTTAGCTCACTCGTGTATTTGAGTGAGCATCTAACACAGGACATTGACTGCAGCGCATTGCGAAGTGCGTTGTCTTGAATGGCTTGCAGTGGGCTTAGAGGTGCTGATTCGGAGATAGTCAGTAGTTTTAAGCCCATTTATCCACAGGTAGCCCACATAAGTTGTGGGTTATTCTTTTTGTAACGACTAAAACAGGAAGTTATATGACAAATTCACAATTAAAAAACAAGCACAAAAGCTTTTAAACAAATGGCAAAAAACAGTAAAAGTAGGAGATAGAGTTAAATACTATCCACTGCTTGGTGAAGCCGAGTTTCGCGAATATACTGTTAAATCAGAAGCATTTTTAACTGATGGTGGGATGGGCGCAGGTGTTTTCTTAGAGGGGTTTTCTGGATATGTATGTTTAGCTCATTTGGAGCTAATTAACGATTGAAATAGAGTATCTAACTAATTTATTGAGGTTATCATGAACGAAAAAGAAAAAGCGCTTTCCAAAATTCAAAAATGTCTGCGGTTAGCTAAGAGCACTAATTCGCATGAGGCTGCACTGGCATTGAAGCAAGCTTATGCGCTTATGAAAAAACACAACATAAACGAAGGCGTGGCATTAGATTGCGATAACTTCGTCAAAGGGGGTGAGGTTAAATCGCATAATACTGCGCAAGTGCCAAGCTACATTGATGGCTTGCTTAATGTTATTATGCGCTGCTTCACTGTTAGTGTAATATTTAGAACGAGCTATGACAATAATACCGCTGTAATATTTTATGGTAACCAAAGCGATGTGATGATTGCAGAATATGCTTATATGTTTTTAGCAAGAAAATTAACTAAAGCACGCTCTGAATATATTTCATCATTGGGTTGTTACCGAAAATCTAGCAAAACAAAATACGGTGATGCATTTGCAAAAGGTTGGGTTTTTGCTGTGCAAGAAGAGCTTAAAACGCTGCGACGGCACAATGATGATTTAGAGTTTAAAGCCGCATATGCTAAAGTTGAAGCTTACAAAAAAAGTTTAACTGGTGAAATTGGAATTGCAAAAACAAAAGAACCATCAACTAGTCCGCATCATGTCGACGCAATACGACTTGGCATTGAGCAAGGCAGCAAGGTATCAATTAGTCGCGCAGTTAATGCTACAGAACAAGTTTATTTAGAGGGTAAAACAGCATGACAATTGAAGCGTTTGAGCAGCAAAAGAAAGAGATTCAAATTGAAATTTCTGAAATAATAGTAATGCCAATGCAACCTTTTGCAAGCTTGCAGGAACTTGACGATTCATTGCGAAGCTACCAACAGCAGATTACACAACAATTAAAGCAACTACAACCACCACGCCCAACTTGCAGCACATGTAATTATATTAATCTTGAATGTGATTCTAATACTTATGGCGGATTTTTATGCAAGAACTTAAATGCACTTAATGCTGATGGTAAGGTAGCCTCTACATCTGGTGGATATAACATCAGAATTAAAGATATTAAGAATTTTGGTTGTAATCAACATTCAGATTATGGAGTTAAATAATGACAACACGACAAATAACGGTAAGTTTAGATGGCTTGCGTACAAACATAATGTGCAGCTACGCTAGATTAAAAGAAGAAATTGAAGAAAACACACTTGAGCAATATCAAAGTGAGGATGGCGATGTTTTTATCAACCGTGATGACATGGAGCGGATATACCATTTAATTAATGAACTGCGGGAAAACATTGGAGCATTAAATTGCTGCTCTTGTAAAGATATTGGGATGTCAGATCTATCACGTATGAATCAGCAAAGAGGTATGGGATATATTCAGTGGAAAAAAGAGGAAGATTATGAGTAACCTTGACAAAAAGATAAGTTGTGCAACATGTAAATACTCTAAATGTGTTACAAGATATTATAGTCCAACTAGGCAGTACAAATCTTTCAGATGTAAATCAATAAAAGCATTTGCAGATATTGATTTACCCCGCGGCTTTGCGTGCAATCGGCATACTCCATTGGAGCAACCCAAATGCGAGACATAATCACAATCTGCATCATCATGATAGTAGCTCCAGTATTGCAGATACTAGTTTGCGTTATTGGAGAGTTTTTAAATTTATCATCATATAACAAAGGATATTACGCTGGAGTTACATGCATGTGGGTAACAATAATGATTTTAATCTGGAGAAAATAAAGTGATTAAAATATCAACCATCAAAAACGGTATTACTAATTACACCTATTGCCAAGCTGCGGCAGTTAATCGTCGTATACGGCATTTAACAGATTCGGAGCATGAGATAGTATCAACCAATCCAGCAACGCTTGCTGAGATAGCTGAACTTGAAGCTACTATAACTAAGCCAGTGCCGCTTAAACACAGGAGTAATTAGTTATGTCTAACATACTAATTGAGTATTACAGAGCGCAGCTAGATGCTGCGATTGAATTAATGTTGAGTTTTTGGAGGGTATGATGGATAATTACATAAATGATGTGGTAGTATCTTTAGAAGATTTATGCAAAACGTATTGGACAACAAAAACACCTGGAGCGATAAGAGTTGATATATGTAGAGGTGAAAACTATCCATTTCTGTTCAAATTAGGTAAACAATGGGTTGCTAGAGTAGGAGATTTTAAATTATGGCTGGAAAAACAAAAGAGCAAACAGCAAACGCGCAAGTAGGTATATACATCCGGGGCAATAGCATCCGGATTTTATTTTACTACAATAGTGTACGCTGTTATGAAACTGTAGCAACTGGTGCAAGTAAAGCTAATATAAACTACGCGGTTAGACGTAGAGCTGAAATATTGCGTAAAATTGAAGATGGTGAATTTGACTATCGCTTAGAGTTTCCAGAATCAAATAATGTCAAAAAATTCTATGATAGTTATAAATTCACTTGTGGAGACTATCTAATTCGACAACTTTCAAATTATCAAAGAATGACCGAAGTCAGTGAACTTGAATTAATAACTCTTAAAACCTATCGTCGAATTATTAATCATAAATTACTACCCTTCTTTGCAAATATGTTAATTGGTAAAATGGATGGGCAAGATATTAAGCGGTTTATAAATAGCCTGGACTGCTCAGCTAAATATGCTACACAAGTAATGATTCCACTAAGAGCTGCACTGGATGAAGCTGTAAACGATGGAGTGTTAAATATAAACCCGCTTAATCAACTAGCATTGGCAAAATTAATACGTGAAAACTTCAGAAAATCATCATTTATTAGAGAAAGGTTTACTGAATGTGAACGAGACACCATTATTGACTCTTGTAATGAACCAATGGTTAAACATATGATTACCGTGGGATTTTTTACGGGGTTGCGAATAGGTGAATTAATCGCGCTCCGTTGGGAAAATATACACAACGACTATATAACAGTCACTCATAATCAAGTTAAAGGAGAAACCACGACACCGAAAACAGACTCAGGAATACGTGAAGTCATCATGCTACCAAGAGCTAAACAGGCATTAATTGAAATGCATAAATTAACTGGAGAATATGATCATGTTTTTGTCAGTAAGTACACTAAACAACCTTGGCAAAGCTCAGATGCATTACAGAAACAATGGGTTAAAATTCTAGCTAAAGCAAAAGTTAAATATCGCATCCCATATCTAATGCGACATACTTTTGCTTGGATGTTAATTAACAACGGAGAGAGTTTACAATTTGTAGCTGATCAGCTAGGTCATCGAGATATGGAAATGGTAATCAGAATTTATGGAGGTACTACAAAAAGAATTAATTACAAACTTAAAGGCAGCTATTAATGGCGACGAAAATGGCGACATTTGCAGTAACTTTGAGAAACAATCAGTAACTTATGCGTTACTTACAGGATGGTGCGGAAAACGCACAAATATAATAGTTACAATATGTTATATACGGATAGCACATGGATTCTGAACTATTCGAGTCTCTTCTTCCGCACCATCAAATATACCACCGAAAAATCAAAACTCAAATCATATCGTTGAAATATATAGACTTTTATTAACGTAAAACTTTTATATAAAAAAGCATAATTACAAAATCCGTACCAAAGTTTGTACCAGAACTGTTATCTCAACTCACCTTCTATTGTTATATATCAAAGAACCTTGTATTATCAAGCAAGTGATTTACTTTACCGCGAATGAATTTGCGGAGAAGCTAGAACACAGTTGAACTACTTTAAATTTTGATTAAAAATCATCTATACTGCTAACTAATATTTAATCCTGTAATAAAATCAACAGTAATATTTACTGATGATTTTATCAATACATCATGGTTAAAATATCGCTTTACATATTGAAAAACAAGAGCATCTAAAAGATACAGCAGACAATTTAGAGAGATTAGCTTGCTACATGACAGAAAATAAAAAAAGCTGACCATATCTTCAAAAATAGGTTA
>CAZTBH010000014.1:38403-55164 GCA_964611845.1 uncultured Neisseria sp. | reverse complement strand
TTACCGATGGAGGTAAAATGCAAAAAATTAATTTCTGTCATGTAGCAAGAGAGATTAGAATAAATGAAAAAAATATTATTACTTGTTATTGGTATGTTCGCATTAGGGTTGGATGCTTTTGTTATTTCTGGTCTACTACCCTATATTAGCCATGATTTAAATGTAAGTATGGCATCGACTGCTCAGACTGTTACCGCGTTTACCTTGTGTTATGCTTTATCTGCTCCGATTTTTGCAACCTTGCTATCAGGTAAAGAAGTTAAAAATATTTTACTACTTGCTTTGTGTATTTTTACCATTGGTAACATAATTAGTGCAATATCTACTAACTTTGCCATATTTATCTTAAGTCGTTGTGTCGCAGGTATTGGTGCAGGAATTTATTCACCTTTAGCGGTAGCTAGTGCTGCAGTGCTGGTAAAACCAGAACAAAAAGGTAGTGCCCTTAGTTTAGCGCTTGGGGGTATGAGCATGGGCGTTGTTTTAGGTGTTCCACTTGGTTTACTAATTGCAACAAAATTTGATTGGCACATAACGCTTTGGTTAATTGCTGCTCTTGGTATGATTGGCATGATAGTAATCTTTCTTAAGTTTCCTAAAATAAAAGCTGCTACTCCACCAAGCTTAATTGAGCGAATTTTAATTCTCAAAAATAAGCATGTAGCGGCAATCGTAGTAGTTTCTTTTCTCACCGCAGTTGCGAGTTTAGGGCTTTATACATTTATTTCTTTAATTATCGCAGATATGCATGGAAGATATAGCTTAACTAAGTATTTTTGGGTCTGGGGTATTGGTGGCATGATCGGAAGTTTTGCAGTTGGCAAAATAATTGATAAAACGAGAAATCCTAGAATGATCATGGCGTTTATTTTGTTATTTCTTAGCTTGTCTTTATTGGTTATTCCAATTTCAATAACGCGACCAATAGCGTCAGTAGTTCCGTTTATTATTTGGGGTATTATGGGTTGGGCATCGCAAACACCTCAGCAACACGCTTTAATTAATACAGAACCTAATCATGCGACAGCAGCAGTAGCACTAAATAGCTCGACTAATTACTTAGGTGGTTCAGTTGGTACTATGTTAGGTAGTTTATTACTAACAATGAATATTACCTCCGCAAAGCTTACTCTTTTTGCGGCGTGTGTAGCGTTTATTGCATTAATTTGGCAAGTTGTTATCTGCTATGCCCACCAGCATAAGGCAAAATAACATTATAACACTTACCCTCGATGATTTAATCGCAATAAGGTTATCACATTATTTAGATCTATTTTTAATTTGCTTTTTATTTTATAAAGATGAGATTCAACGGTTTTGGTCTCAATTCCTAAATAGTTAGCCATAAGCTTCGGGTAATGATATATTTGTTTTGTAATGAGAATAACAATTTCTCGTTCAGTGGGTAATTCATAAAATTCAGTAGCAATATCAATATGCTTTAAAAAATGCAATCTGGCTTGATAATTATCAAGATAAAACTGTAGATAAAACTTAAATAGCTCAAATAAATTAAGATTATTTGTTACAGCTTCACCGATTGATAAAATCCCATTTATTTTATTGGTCGCGCTTAAAACCGGATACTTTCGAACAGATTGAACAACAACTAGTCCATCTGTACTTAAAAATGGGTAGCGATTGTTAATATATGTTTCTCCAGTAGATTTCAAATGAGCCTCAATTGCTATTATTTCAGAAGCCATATTCCCCCAATTTGGCTTCATATAACGATCAATATCTAAAATATTGTGACCTACTATGCTAGTTATGCTGCTGGTTCTAAATAAAAGATCATTAGCTGGATTAGATAAAATATATTTATCTGTAGTAGTATCTTTTAGATGTGCTGGATGCGCGCATGAATTAACCAGTTGTTCAACTAATTTATTTGATATATGAGTCATAACAAGAAAATCGATTCAAAAAATTAAAGATTTAAACTACATTTATAAATTACCCTCTATTTTAGCATCTAATTTCACGTTAATTATTTAATCCTTGTCAATGCATAAATCAATGATTTATATAAATTACTATTACGATAATTAAACCTAAACTCAAATAAAGTTATTGGCTGCGCAAATGGTGATAAAAATTCTAAACATTGAAATATAAAGTCTATCGTCGTTAATCATCACAGTAGATTAAAACATGGCAAGAAGTTGGCAAAGATAATGGATTTTAGGTTTTTGGATACGGCGTATTCATATCAAAAACACTCTAAACAAAATCAATAGTTACCCCACAATGACATTATGAAATTTGGCTTTCAGTATAATATGCTATAATTTCCCATCAAAATACTAGATTTATCCCCCAGATTAAAAACTATCACTTTTTAAAAGAAGCGGCAATGAAGATTTTATATAAAACTTTACTAATTTGTACAAGCCTTGGTTGCTTTAATTTATCACTAGCTTCCGAATCAGCTGTAAACATGGATAAAGTATCCGCTTCATGTCGTTGCCTGCCTACATCGCCATGCTGGCCTACAGACAAGCAATGGCAAGAATTTAGTAAACAACTTGATGGTAAATTAGTCAAGCCTGAGCAACTTACTTTAGCTTGCCAAACGAATATAAATAGCAAAGAGTGCAAGAGTCAATTAGAAAATATTAAAAATCCGTTCTACGTCCAGTCACAGCCTGGTGGCACTCAAACTCAAGGTTGGCTTAATGCCTGGTCAAATACACCAAGTGTATATGCCATACAAGCCAAGACAACTCAAGATATTGCACGAGCTGTTGACTTTGCCAGAGAGCATAATTTAAGAATCGTAGTCAAAGGTGGCGGGCATGATTATTTAGGGCGTTCTTCTGCACCAGATTCACTACTGGTATGGACGCATGATATGCGAGAAGTAAAATATATTCCTAATTTTGTACCAACTGGCGCTCCAGAGCATGAGTCAGCAATTCCAGTAATAACTGCCGAAGCAGGTACCAGATGGATTGAAGCATATAATGTTGCAACAAACCAAAACCATTTGTATGTTCAAGGCGGTGGATGTGCCAGTGTCGGTGCTGCAGGTGGGTTTATCCAAGGCGGTGGTTTTGGCAGCTTATCCAAAAAATTTGGTACTGGAGCAGCAGGTATCGTACAGGTTGAGATTGTTACCGCAAATGGTAACACTTTGATCGCTAATAAATACCAAAATTCTGATTTATTTTGGGCTATCCGTGGTGGCGGTGGTGGAACTTATGGAATTGTAAGTAAAGTAACTTTAAAACTACATCAACTACCGACAAGTTTTGGAATCTACAGTGCACAAATTTCCGCAAAAAATGACGAGTCTTTCAAAGTGTTAATTAAAAAATTCTTGGACTATTATGCACATCAGCTCAATAATGAACACTGGGGCGAACAGTTTGCTTTTAATTCCAAGAATCAGCTAAATGTTTTCATAGTATATCAAAGCTTAAGCGCAAATGAAGCCAACAATGTCTGGAAAGATTTTATTTCATGGATCAATCAGAATAAATCTGACTTTACCATTACAACCAAAAACATCCAAGTTCCACCAACTGATATGTGGAATTATTCTTACTGGAAACAGCATTATCCTGATATGGTAACAGCAAATACTATGCCTGGCGCCCTAAAAGGTGAATACTGGTGGTCATCCAATACCGGCGAAGCATCACAATATATCTATACCTATCAGTCGTGGTGGATGCCTAGTGCATTACTGTCTAATGACAAGGATTTAAACAAATTGAGCACAGCTTTTTTTAATGCATCCCGTGCTGGTAATGTCTCTATACATATTAACAAGGGTCTAGCTGGTGCATCTGAAGATGCAATTACAAGTACTAAAGAAACCTCAACCAATCCAAGCGTATTTAATGCTGATGCTTTAGTCTTAATGGGAGCTGGTAGCGATAAGGTAATTAATGGCGTTAAAGGGCGTGAGCCAAATTATAAAGTAGCACAAACAACCGTTAGTACTATTTCTGCGGCAATGAAAGAACTGATTGATTTAGCACCTAATAGTGGAACTTACGCTAATGAGGCTGATTACTTTCAAAAAAACTGGCAACAGGATTTTTGGGGCGATAATTATTCCCGATTACTGTCAATAAAGCAAAAATATGATCCTCAAGGCTTATTTTATTGCCATCATTGTGTTGGCAGCGAATTTTGGGATGAAAAAGGCATGTGCAAAATTAAGATAAACTCAACCTACTTACGCTAACCGCAGTAATAAGATTACTACCTAATGCTAAATATTGCATACGAAGATAAATTAAATTTTTCTTAGGTTGTGATAGAATGTCGACTCCAACTCACGCTGAGGTCGGCATATTTATTGAATAGTTATTTTGAGCCACTAATTATTACTACATATCTTTAACCGTAATCTGCATTACCAGATCCGCGATATTAACGCTAGTATCAATTGCATTCTCGATGCTTTTGTAAATTTCTTTAAGTTTGAGGATAGTAATCGTATCGTAATTACCAGAGTACATTTCTTTCATGGCATGGCGCAGATCTTCAACTGCGCTATCATCAAACTCATCCGTTTTTTGGTCATCCGAAGAAATACGTTCATAATTACCATTTTTCAAGGCAATCATGATATCTACCAATACTTTGGTAATATTTTGCAAGGTAGTAGCGCTACGGATTAGACAATCATCGGCTTTTGTGTCAATGCTATAGATTTTAAGCTTTTGATTGATCTTAACAATTCGCTTAGTTAACTTTAAGAGTAAAACTGATAACTCTTGGATATCACCACGATCTATTGGCGTAATAAACTGATTACTTAGCTGAACCAATACTCGCTTATTAATCTCAACTGCTTTTTGCCGCTGAGAACGTAAATCAGATGATAATTGTGCCTCGTGCGCTTTATCGGTAGTGTTGATAATCGCGGTAAAAATATTAGCTGACTCGTGCACATTGGCAGCCGCTTCAACAAACAAATTAAAAAAAATGTCACCCTTACTCGGAATTATCGTTTTAATAATGCGTCGTAGCACAAAAATCTCCTCATGTTATCTACGGTAGTTATCATATCATATATACTCGTCGTGCTCAACTTATAGGTGTTCAAAGTATACCTTCTTTTATTTGCCCGATGCAATTTAAGATAGTCTCAGGTAAGACCTGTTGCAAACAATTATAATGCCCAAATTTACACGTTCGTGCAAAGCATGGTGCACATTCAATCTCTATTTTTTGGATAATTGCTTTGTCTGATAATGGCGGAGTAAAGCCTGGTGACGATGAACCATAGATCGCAATTACTGGCACATTAACCGCACACGCCACATGCATTAACCCCGAATCATTGCTAACCACTGTTTCTGCACAAGCCAACAAATCAATAACTTCAACCAAATTGGTTTTACCACAAAGATTATGAATATCGGGCGTAATTGAAGCCTGTCTAACAATATCTTCGGCAAGTTCAGCATCTTTAGCCGAGCCCATTAACCAAATTTGATAGCCGTGCTGTTGTAATTGATTGGATAATTTAGCAAAATGAGCCGTTGGCCAGCGTTTAGCTGGACCGTACTCTGCAGCAGGAGCTAAACATATAACTGGTTTATCTAAAGACAGAGCGAGATTTTGCAATGCTTTGCTTTGATTAGACTGATCAATGGCAAACTCAGGATAAGGAATATTTTCAAGTTTATTACCACTATTTGCCAAAGCACAGAAACGGTCAATCATGAGTGGTAACGCTTGCTTGTCTAAACGATAAGAGTCGTTAAGCAAACCGTAACGCATTTCACCAATAAATCCCGTACGGCGTTTAATCCCAGCAAAAAAAGGAACTAATGCGGACTTGAGTGAATTTGGCAGAACAAAACATTGATCATAACGCTCTTTAGCTAATTGTCGTCCAAGACGAAAACGTTTAGCTAAACCAAATTCACCATGCTTGAATGGATTAATGAATACCTGATTAATCTCAGGCATTCGTTTGGCAACATCTTTTGCCCAGTCATTAACCAAAATATCAATTTGGCAAGCATCACCACGCTGCTGTTTTAAAATTTTGAGCAGCGTTTGACTCATTACCATATCGCCAACCCACGAAGGCGCAACTACTAGTATTTTATAAGGCTTAACCGTGTTCAAGATAAGTTATTTCACCAATTTATAATGAGTTGAACAATACGGACAAGTAATTTCCTGATTTGGCTCTTTTTCGATTTTTAGAAATACACGCGGATGCGCATTCCACTTAAGCATATCAGGCATTGGACATTGTAATGGTAAATCGCTAGCACTAACTTCAATTGATTTTTGCTTATTTTCATGTAACATATTATTTCCTTTTATAACTTACTAATTAACTCTGGAACTACATCAAATAAATCCCCGATCAATCCATAATCGGCATATTCAAAAATTTGTGCGTTTGGGTCTAAATTAATCGCTACCACTGTTTTAGAGTCTTTCATCCCCGCAATATGCTGTACTGCGCCAGAGATTCCGATTGCTACATAAAGTTTAGGCGCAACTACTTTTCCCGTTTGCCCAACCTGACAATCATTACTAGCATAACCAGCCTCAACTGCCGCACGCGATGCACCTACGGCACCACCTAGTTTGATCGCCAAACCATGAATTAATTTATCAAAATCTTCTTTAGAACCTAATGAGCGTCCACCAGTTACAATCAGCTCGGCATGAGCAAGATCTATTGTATCATTATGAACTAATTCTTCACCTAAATAACTTAATTTATCACTGCTTGCTGGAGTGAAATCATTTGCTTCAACACTAGCAGCGCTACCAGCCTCACTGTAAGCAGCAAAACTAGTTGTACGTATTGTTAACAGTTTAATTTCCTCAAATGATTCTACTTCTGCCAGAATATTACCCGCATACATTGGTTTCTTAAAGATATTGGGAGAAACTATCTCAACCACTTCGCTAATCTGGCTCAAATCTAGAATCCCGGCAATTCGCGGTAATAAATCTTTCCCATAGCTATCTGCAGCAATTAATACATGAGTATAGTTTTTAACTATTTCAGCCAAATTGTCCGCTAGCAAAGTCGCTAGGTTATTTGCATCAGTCACATTGTTAAATAACATTATTTTTTCAACAATTTTTAGTTCCTGAATCGAACTATAATCCGCACTACCTAAAATTAAAACATCGCAATGTCCATTGATACACTTAGCAGCGCTCAATACATTTAGCAAATTATCATTTAGCTTTTGTGCTTTGGCGGAAGTAATTACTAAAATTTTCATCTTACATCGCACCTTTCTTGATTAAATCTAATAATTCGCTGCTAGAGTCAACAAATTTACATTGTTTTTTAACTTCGCCATCCATAACTTTAACCAATCTAGTACGTGCATTCAGCTCTAAACCAAGTTCTGCAACCGCAATTTTCTCAATCGGTTTCTTCTTAGCCTGCATCAATTGTGGCAGCTTGATAAAACGTGGTTCATTGAGATATAAATCAGCACTTACCACCGCTGGTAATGTCAACTCAAGCTTTTGCGTACCACCATCAATTTCACGGCGTGCAATCAGACTATCCGCATTTACTTCAAGTTGTGAAACAAAGGTTGCTTGCGCAATCCCCAATTTACCTGCCAGCATTTGTGCAACTTGATTGGCATCGTCATCAATCGCCTGTTTACCGAGCATAATTAATTGTGGCTGTTCCGTGGCTACGATTTTTTGCAAAATATTGGCAATGTTAATTGGCTCATAACTTTCATTACTTTCAATCAAAATTGCCCGATCACAACCCCGTGCCAGCGCATTACGCAAAGTTTCTTCACATTTAGCACTACCGATAGATACCGCAACGATTTCAGTTACAATACCACGTTCTTTGAGGCGCACAGCTTCTTCAATCGCATTTTCATCAAATGGGTTTAGTGACATTTTACTATGTTCGATTTCTACATTACTAAAATCACTCTTCACCCGAACTTTTACATTCGGGTCAACTACGCGCTTCGCGCAAACTAATACTTTCATAAATTTCCTATACTTAATTTAGCCGCTATTTGGGCGAGATACTTCCCCTGCGCTAAAGCCAGCGCTTTTTCTTCTTTACTAATTTCCAAATCAGCATTACTCCCCGCCAAATGCGAGACACCATATGGTGTTCCCCCACTACGAGTCGTTAATAATTCAGAATTAGAATAAGGTAGGCCGACAATACACATACCGTGATGTAATAATGGCAACATCATTGAAATCAAACATGACTCCTGCCCTCCGTGCATTGAACCACTGGACGTGAAAACACAAGCAGGTTTACCTATCAATGCTCCTGAGAGCCATTCACCGCTGGTACTATCCCAAAAATACTTCATACTGGCTGCCATATTACCAAAGCGTACTGGTGAACCCAATGCCAAACCGACGCATTCATTTAGATCTTGTAGACTAACATATGGCACACCACTATCAGGAATCTCTGGCGCAGTTTGCTCACATACGGTAGATACTTTTGGAACTGTTCGCAATCTGGCACTCATGCCAGAAACACTCTCAATTCCACGAGCAATCAGCTGTGCCAGTTGTTTCGTTGCACCAGTAGTGGTATAAAATAATACCAAAATTTCTTTATTTGTCATTTAGATTAAATAATCCCTTGCAACTTTAAATCATTTTGAGTTACAATAATATTATAGAAATAAGCTATACTCGTACACACTCATTAACATTAGCGAAAATAAAGCTACTGACTAAGAAGCTGGTTTCAGTATAGGTTAAATTAGCTCCATATTATACCAAAGCTATCGGAGCTTTTTACAGATAAGTACAAAATGCGAAAAAAAATATTACTCAACATATTGTTATGCTCAGCATTATTTGCTAGTCGAGCTGATAATCTAGCACTTAGCATGCAGCAGCTTAGCCAAAGCCCAATGCGTACAGATAGCAATCTTTGGCAACGAATGAATGATGGTTTTGCTCTAGATCACAGTGAAACTAAAGAAGTAAAGTATTGGGAAAAGCGTTATAGTAGCCCCAAATATTTTAATATCATCATGCAAAATGCTGCGCCCTACCTCTATTTCGTAGTTACTGAAATGGAACGTCGTGGTGTCCCGACTGAACTGGCATTAATTCCAATTGTGGAGAGCACCTATAATCCCAACGCAGTTTCTCCGGCAGCAATTTCTACTGGAATGTGGCAATTTGTTTCAAGCTCCGGCAAACGTTTTGGTATGATTCAAAATTCAGATTTGGATGAGCGCAAAGATATTGTAAAATCAACCCGGGCTGCCATAACTTATTTGCAGTATCTCCATGATATGTTTGGCAGCTGGGAATTAGCAATTGCTGCTTATAACTGGGGTGAAGGAAATATCAATACCGCGGTAAATAATTCGAGCAGTCGTAATTTTTATGACTTGGATGTGCGCGATGTTACCCATCAATATGTCCCCAAAGTAATTGCATTGGCAAATATAATTCAAAACCCACGCAAGTTTGGGATTAAATTGACCAATCTGCCTAATCAACCGTATTTTGCAATGGTGAACCCAC
The DNA here is from genome assembly GCA_964611845.1 of uncultured Neisseria sp. Lineage (GTDB taxonomy): Bacteria > Pseudomonadota > Gammaproteobacteria > Burkholderiales > UBA11063 > Aquella. The sequence continues at coordinate 45,669 of CAZTBH010000014.1, read as the reverse complement.
AATCGCCACTAAAAATTACTGATTTTATGACAATGTCAAATTTATCGCCAGCACTTAATAAAAAGCTTAATCCCCAATATAACTCAACCAGTTATAGCGTGAGTCCAACTCAACGCCTACTCTTACCAGTGAGTAACCAGCCAACTTATTTAGCCGCGATTGGATCTAATATAAATTATACACCTGCGCAAATAACCTCTCCAATGGATCCAGTTGTCACTGCAAGCAATGCCACAAGTAGCGACAACTCAAATTCGGCAGCGACGAATAACAATAGCAATGATGGAATTGCCGCCTTAGCTGCAGCAAGCAGTGTCAGCAATAACCAAGTCAATAACACAGATTCGGGAGCAACAACAGCTGGATCGGATCCAATTGGCGATGAAGCTGCAATAAAACTCAGTGATAATGAAGCCGCTCAAGCTACTGCTAGCCCTAAAGCAACCGAAAATGTTTCTAATGGTAATCAGGCTACGGTAAATGATTTGCTAGGTGGTACTAGCACTGCTACTGTAGCTAAAAGCATGAATAACAATAGCGATAGTAAAAATGGCTTCACCAATTATGTCGTAGTCTCTGGCGATACTTTGTATTCAATTGCCAAACGCTTCGCCGTTCCTGCAGAAAAAATCAAAGCTGATAACCAAATGGTTGATAATAATGTTAAATTGAATCAGGTCTTGCTAATTCGTACAGGCTCAAGCAATTCGTAAAATCAAACTGCCAAACTTAAGCTATAACTAAGGCTATGCAAGAAGCCTAATGTCATTTAAACAATAAAAAAGAAAACTATGTCAAATACACAACAGCATCATGCCACTACCTATACCGGAGATATTGTAGGTGGTGTTCCAGTAATCACGCATTTAAACCTTGATGATTTAGAGTCGGGTAAAATTTATCGTTTTATGTTCCAAGGCAGCAATATGAATATTGGGCAACACTGGTATGTGCCTGTGATGGTTGCCAAAGGAAGTAATTCAGGCAAAAAATTGCTTCTTAATACCGGAATACATGGTGATGAACTAAATGGTTCACGGGTGATTCAGCAATTATTTGCAACCTTAGATGCAACACAACTCAATGGAAGTATTATCGGAGTTATTCAAGCTGCGCCCAATTCTTTATTTCACATAAGCCGTACATGGTACTCTTCTACCGATAGTGGTGAATTTACCAATATGAATGGGATTTTTCCTGGTGATAAAAATGGTAACAGTGCCCAAATTCATGCTTATTTACTTTGGAATAATTTATGGCATAACAACTGTGATTATGCTATTGATCTGCATAGCCAATCCACTGACACCGAATACCCGCTTTTTGTCTTTGCTGATTATCGTAATCCAGCAATAAAAACCATGGCAGAATTAATTCCTGCTGACCAGATCAAAATCGATGAAGGCGAGAAAGGAACTGTTGAGACCACTTTTGTCGAACATGGGATTCCGGCTATCACCATTGAAATTGGCGCAGCACGCAGCTACCAATCCGAATATATTAATCGAACTCTTGAAGGTATCAAAAATATTTTAAATCATTTGCAAATACTGGATTACCCAATTGGGCACAATGCCGCGAGTTATGGTAGCTTCATCGGTAACCAAATGCACTCGGTTAAGGCAGTGACTGGTGGTTATGCCGAAGTCAAAGTAAGTTTGGGTGATGATGTTGTCCAAAATCAAGAAATCGCGCTTCAACGCAACGCATTTGGCGATGTAATTCATAGATATCTGGCGCCTGTTGATGGTCGAGTTCTCTCGCTCGGAACTGGTGCAACCCGTGAGGCTGGTGGATTGTTGGTCAGGATATTAAGCCAAGAAGCAGGTTAATCAAATTCTGAAATATTATCGGTTTTTCTGTATTGATTTTTGCTATCGTCTGAGGTGGTTTGCTACTCGCTGAGAGCGTTGGTGTTCCCGAGATGATAAAATTATTAATCCTCGACTAGAGAATAAGTTAAAATCGAACCTCTTTACAACATGATGAATTAATAAAAATGCTCAATATAAAAAATCTTACGCTTGCTTATGGTCCTAAAATCTTGATTGAAGAGGCTAATCTCCAGCTCTACAAAGGGCAAATTACTGGTTTAGTCGGACAAAATGGTACTGGTAAAACCTCACTCTTTAAACTTATACTTGGTGAAAATCATCCTGAAGCTGGTGATTGTGACTTGCCATCTGATACTCTAATTAGCTATATTGAGCAAGAAATCGAAGATGTTGAACAGGAACTAGTTGAGTATGTCCTGATGGCACATAATATTTATGCCGAAGATCATACCGATTTACCTGAATACTATTCACTGCGCCCCAATGCTGAAAAACTTTTAATGAATTTAGGTTTTCAGCTCGAAGAATTAAGTAAGCCACTCCGTGAGTTTTCTGGTGGATGGCAAATGCGTGCTAATCTTGCCAAAGCACTCTTCTGCCCTAGCGATTTGTTATTACTAGATGAACCAACCAACCATTTGGATATTGAAACGGTAATTTGGCTGGAAACCTGGCTTAAACGCTTTCAAGGTTTGGCAATCATTATTTCGCATGATCGCGAATTTTTGGATAATGTTACCAACCAAACTGTCCATATTGCCAATAAGCAGCTAACCTTGTACGGTGGAAATTACTCAACTTTTGAGCGTACTCGCGCCGAACAAGAAATGCAACAGCAAAAAAATGCTGCGCGTACCCAAGCTAAAATTGCTCATTTACAAAGTTTTGTCGATCGTTTTAAAGCTAAAGCCAGCAAAGCTAAACAAGCACAAAGCCGGATGAAGATGATTGATAAGCTACAATACTCACCTACCATCAGCAGTCAACGCAATTATTCAATTGAATTTTATACTCCTGAATACACCTCGGATTTATTGGTGACGCTCGCGGATGGACAAATTGGTTACCCAGATAAGCCACTAATTAACAATGTAAAATTACAGATCTTTGCTAATGACCGGATTGGCTTACTTGGTAAAAATGGTAAAGGTAAAACTAGTTTGATTAAAGCCATCATTGAGCAAACCAGCTTGCTCTCAGGTACACTGGAAATGAATCCCAAGATCAAGATTGGCTATTTTGCCCAGCAAACTATCGATATGCTCAATGTTAACGATACGCCATTTTCTTTGATTAGTTCAACTGATAAACGCTTAAACCAACAGGAAGTGTTTAATTTCTTGGGGCGCTTTGGTTTTGATGCCACCACGGCTAAACAAAACGTTGAAAAATTCTCAGGTGGTGAAAAAGCACGGTTAATTTTAGCCTCAATCATATTGACTAAACCCAATATTTTATTTTTGGATGAGCCGACCAATCACTTGGATATGACGATGCGTGAACAACTCGCAATTAGCCTGCAAGATTTTGAGGGTGCGGTAATTTTAGTATCGCATGATAAATTCTTGCTACAAAGCGTGGTCGAAGACTTTTATTTGATTGAAGATAATCGATTACAGGATTTCAAAGGCAGTCTAGATGATTATCAAGATTATTTATTAGCTCAAGACCCGCAAGATAATCTGGCAAAAACCAAAGCGAAAGCTAAAAATGCACAACCATCTTCAGCTGTGGTCGATACTTTTAAACTAGGTACGAAGCTACGCCACGAAATCACCCAAGCCGAACGCAGCATCGATAAACTTAATCAGCAAATAGAGAAAATCAATGCCAATTTGGAGCAAGCCAATCAAGCTGGCGACAGCAATAAACTGGTTGAATGGAATAACAAGCTTGATAAGGCACGTATAGAACTTAGCACAGTAGAAGAACAATGGCTAATATTACAAGAGCAATTGGCCGCCCTTTAAGCTAATGCCATTTAAATAAAAAAAGCTCCTGAGCAAAATACTCAGGAGTACTAATGAGAGGAAAAACTAAATTTAGGACAGTTTGCTATACAATTACATGATCAATAATTAGAGCAGCTAATAAAGAAATCACCATGAGCAAGGCATAAATAAAATGTCTTTTCTTAATTGAAGCATTTAATATCAGTGGTATACTACCAAAACCGCTTACTGGAATACGCTCCAAATCAACTTTATTATTCATTATTTTCGAACCTTACTGTATAAATCACCACGTATCATACTACATTAGGCTTTTTTTACCTAGCGGAAATTAATACCACCCAATTATTTACCACCCAAGAAATATGGAGAATTTTCCTTTACTGTATTTTATTATTCTCACGTTATAAAATACTCACTAACAATTTGAGTTACATTGAAATATTTAGTATGAAAATCGTCATTTTTTGGGGCTAATGTCAATCTAATTGGATATTATCCGTAAAGCCAAATTTAATCTTGACCTTATCGCTGATGCGAGCAACTAGGATTATTTGCTATAATACGTTCGCAGAATTAATCTCTGCAACTTTGTAAAGTATAACTAATGCATGAAAAAGATCATGAAACAATCAATCTATCAAACGGGAACAATTAATTCGCTACTCCAAGCTGTTTATGATGGCGATGCGTCGATGGAGAAATTAAGCCAGCACGGTGATTTTGGGCTTGGTGCACTGGATGCAATTGATGGTGAACTAATCATTTATGCTGGAAAATTTTTTAGAGCAAATGCTCATGGACAACTCAATCAATTAGCGCCAGAATCCTGTTCGCCCTTTGCAGTAATAACTAAATTTAAACCTGAACGCTCATTTGAAATCAGTGCTTTGAGTTTTGCTGAGTTAGAACAAAAACTATTACCACAGCTTGTTTCGGCAAACCTGATTTATGCAATCAAAATCGAAGGTCTGTTTAATTATATTGAACTGCGCAGCGAAGAATGCACCTGTCGCCCCTATCGTAAATTAGTCGAAATACTGCCTGATCTACAACGTACTTTTAGCTTTGAGAATATTAGAGGAACTCTGGTTGGTGTATGGTTTCCCAACTATTTGGCGCAAGTGAATGTGCCGGGATTTCATTTCCATTTTATTGATGAGCGACAACAAGTCGGTGGACATGTTTTTGGTTTGGATATGATGAATGGTAAAGTTGAAATTCAAACACTACACGGGCTTGAGCTGGATTTAATTCAATCAGATGAGTTTTATCAGGCAAATCTGGACATAAATAATGGTGCTGCGGTAGCACAAATAGAGCAGGTACGCTCATGATGAAAGAATACACAACGATTGCTCAAACTGAACGTTTAATTATTCGTAAAATCAGACTTGACGATGCCGAGTTTATATTCAAACTAATGAATCAGCCAAGTTGGGTTCGCTTTATTGGTGACCGAGGGTTGCGTTCATTAGAAGCTACCATTGATTATCTTCGTGATGTGGTTCTAAAAACTTATGCTGATTCAGACATCGGCTTATTTGTTATCGGACGTAAAGAAGATGACGTAAAAATAGGAATCACCAGCCTGATAAAACGTAATGATTTACCCCAAATTGATCTTGGTTTTGCCCTACTCGAGGAGTACATCGGATATGGTTATGCTGATGAAGCATCACGTGCAACGCTTGACTATTGCAGCACACAATTAAAACTTGATAGGGTTTTGGCTATTTCACAACCAGACAATTTACGTTCCGCACAACTTTTGCAAAAACTTAATTTTAGCAAAGACAAACTTATAAATCTCAGCCATACACCAAATGAACTACAACTATGGATATATCGCACAGGAAATACATAATCATGCACAAATTTACTAAATTTTGCCTAATCACAATTTGCTCTGGCATCTGGACATTTGCCGAAGCAAAAACCACAACGGCTACACAAAACTTTCTATTTTTAGGTGGTAATCATGACCAACTAGAAAAATATACTAAACAAATTGATAGTCCTGATATTAACGGAGTACAATTAGTTTATAGCTGGAAACTATTGGAGCCAAGTAAGGGAAATTATAACTTTACGCCGATTGAACAAAATTTAAAGTATCTTAATGCCCACCACAAAAAACTATTTATTCAGATTCAAGATCGTTTCTTTGATGCTGATGCCAAAAATGTACCTGCCTATCTAATGAGCGACCCAATCTACGGTGGTGGTATCACACCTCAATATGATAATTCTGGAGAAAATATGCCACAAACCAGCGGTTGGGTTGCGGCGCAATGGAATCCTGAAGTCCGCAAACGCTTTCAAAAACTTATTCAGGCTTTGGCAACAAAATTTGATGGTAAAATTTATGGCATTAATCTCCCAGAAACAGCAATAGATGTGAAAGAACAGGATAAGAGCGGTTTTAATTGCAAAAATTATTTTAATGCCGAAATTGAAAACATGATGGCAACAAAATCAGCCTTTAAACACAGCTATGTCGTACAATATGTTAATTTCTTCCCTTGTGAATGGAATAATGATCACGGCTATATGAGCAAGCTATTTCACTATGCCTCAGCGCATAATATTGGCTTAGGCGGTCCGGATGTCGTGCCATATAAAAAAGCACAGATGCACAATAGTTATCCATTTTTTCATAAATACCGCCATAAATTACCGCTAATTGCCATGGCAGTACAGTCTCCAGATTATAGCTATGTCAATCCAAAGACCAAAAAAACCTATAGTAAAACTGACTTTCGCAAATTCGCCGAAGATTATCTCGGCGCTAGTATTATATTTTGGGATGCAGAATACAACGGCATACACTAATTAATTAGATTTTGTGCTTCGCCGTACATAAAACTCGCAATATTACTTTCAGTAATGTCCAAACAGCGTTGTCGCGACTCTAATGGGCCCCAAGCAATATGTGGCGTCACAATTACGTTCGACATTGTTAAGAGTGGATGATCACTCGAAGGGGGTTCAACGGTCAAAACATCCAGTGCTGCTCCTGCAATAATTTTACGTTGTAACGCATCAATTAAAGCATCTTCATCGATTAACCCACCACGAGCAGTATTGATAATAAAAGCAGACGATTTCATGTTGGCTAAAAATTCGCGGTTAATCAACTTGCTATTTTCTTGAGCTAAAGCACAATGTAATGACACATAATCAGAACGCGCAGCTAGCTCGGCTAAGCCTACCTCCTCAACATCATCAAGATCTTTTCCAGTTCGAGTATAAGCGATCACTTGCATATCAAAAGCAAGGGCTAATTCCGCCACGCGACTACCAATCGCACCCAAACCAACGATGCCCAAAGTTTTGCCAGCTAGCTCTGACATCGGAATTGATAAACCCTCTTCTTTATTCCAACCAGCATTTCGTAATAATGAAACTTGAGTTGTCAACTGAGTAGCGCAATTTAAAATCAATGCCAAAGTCATTTGTGCCACCGCATTTGTACC
>CAZTBH010000014.1:1389-38393 GCA_964611845.1 uncultured Neisseria sp. | reverse complement strand
CCATAACCCGGTGTATTAACGACGCGGATATTGCGTGCTGCCGCCGCATTAATATCAATATTGTCATAACCAGTTGCTGACACTGCAATCAAGCGAACTGAATCAGGTAGTTGTTGAATAAGTTTAGCATCCAAAACAGCTTTATTAACCACGATAACCGAAGCATTCGCTACCGCAGCCAAAATCTCATCTGGCTGAGTTAGGTTACCATGAATAACCGTTGGCGCTAATTTACTAAAAGCACTAAAATCCAATCCACTACCACAAGTATCGCTATCTAAAATCACTATTTGCATAACATCACTCCCAATATTTTTTATATACTATAACCACTGATATGTATATCCTGCTCTGCCAAAGTTTCTAACCGACATGGATAAGTAAAATCTGGTTGTTCGCGATAGAGTTTCAGCCAATAAATCGCATTATGAATATTTTCTGACAGCAAGCTGACTTGCAACTCTTGTCGGGTATAAATTGCCCGATACTCATTATCTGGATGACCATAACTCATGATTGATTCTTTATAATCCGAAACTACAATCAAGCGGTATGCGCTACTGCACGCTTTAGCAGAATCATAATATTCTTCGCAAGCAAAATTATAATCGTATTTACATCCAAATGAGTAAATAATTATCTTAACACTTGCTTGTGAGAGTTGCTCTAATTCAGGAGCAAATTGATTGAGATCAGCATTACTCTGAATATAGAGCTCTTGTTTGGTATTGGCTAGCATAGCTTTAAATTGCGCGATAAAATTGTCATAGCCAAGTATATGAATAAACTCTTCTTGCGGTTGATGTTGTTGCAGCTCCTTAATCCCAGCTAGTGCTTGATCAAGATTGGTATTAAATTCTGCTCTCAACTTCTCTAGCGCGATATTCGCAGCTTGTGCCTGATATTGTTTGCTTTTACCTGGAATTAGATTTATTAGACCACGCTGATAGAGTTTATCGAGTGCCAGATATACCGAAGGCTTGGGTAGATTGACACGTTTGGTGATTTGTGAACCATTTGAGTTAGGGTTTTGTACAATATCACTATAAACCAAAGCCTCGGCTTTTGCAAGTCCAAGGCTTTCCAAACTTATTAATAAGTTGTGCATTTATTTCTCTTAAATATTTTAGGCATCTTGTCGGGTATCAGCGATCACGATCTCACGGATACAAACATTTTGCGGCTGGCTATATGCAAACTCAATCGAACGTGCAATATCATCCGGATTTAAGCCTTGCTCAATGGTGCTGGCTTTCCATGATTTATAACCATCCACAATCGCTGCATCCGTCGTATGAGAAAGTAATTCAGTCTCTACTACGCCAGGTGCAATCACCGTCATTCTAACATTAGAACCAGCCACTTCGCCACGAATATTTTCAGTTAATGCATGCACGGCAAATTTAGTTGCACAGTAGGCAGCATGATCTGGAAAAGTTTTACGTCCAGCAATTGACGAAATATTAACAATCGTACCGCTATTACGTTTTGCCATCCCCTCAAGTACAGCTTTAACTCCGTTAAGGACACCCATTACATTGACATTTAACATTTGCTGCCATTCAATTGGATTTTGCGTAATCGCATTACCCAAGAGCATAATCCCGGCATTATTTACCAACAAATCAACTGGATCAAATTTAGCCTCAGCTTCACTCACTGCAGCTTGAAAGCTTGCCAAATCCGTAACATCAACTTTACGGCATAAAGTATTTGGAAGGTTTAATTCTTCTAATTTATCAATCCGACGCGCTAAAAGCAATAAAGCATAGCCTGCTTTAGAAAAACGTAGTGCCGTAGCTTTACCAATTCCTGAACTTGCGCCTGTAATTACAACTAATTTTGTCATCTCATTTTCCTTTAAATATTAAGTAGTATAATTTTTACTACCAATATTCTAAACTAACAATGTTACCATTGTCAAATAAGTTTTTAATATGTTAGCCAATTGGAGAGTGTATCTCGCTGCAAAATATCACTTAATCATTTTATTGTATATTAACGATTGCTTATAACAATCTTTAAAGTAGCTTTAGAACAGGCTAAACGTAAATACTCCATTTGCATAGGTATGGCTACTACTACAACTCAGATTAGATGGCGTATTTATTAAACATTGTTCAAAAGATGTGTTTCCAGTTGGAATACCATAACCATCAAGTATTTGATACTGAGCATAAAGATAAACTTGATTATTTTTGGCAACCGAAGTTAAAGAGTTTAACGATCCATAGGTACCAGAATCTACTGGAGCGGCAAAACTGACATTCGTAAGATTACAATCAGTAAATCCACCAAGATTATCAACTGTACACTCCTCTACTATCGCTGGTGCTGGATCTGATGAAGAATTCAGATATGACACATAGGCATAAGAGCGATTATTTAACTGTACAAACGCCATTGAGGTAAGTGGAGATGGCGTGTTAAATTGATGAACCTCAGTACATGCAGACATAGCTATACCCCTCTAATCCGGTTGCTGAATTTTGATCGCTACACCCAGAAATGATATTGCTATTACTAACCAGGCACCGATTTAAGGTAGTAGTATGATTGCTTGTTCCAGTAGCTGTCTCAGTCTGTCCATTTGGATTCTGTGCAGTTATCGTTATTGGATTACTTGTTGGAATTGCACCGCTATCCAATAACTCGTAAGTTATTTTAGCTACTTTTTGCCTACCCAAAGTTTGCTCTGCTACAGTTACTTTTACATCAGGACTGCTGCTATTTACCTGTATCTGCAATGCTGTAAGATCTCCGATATTGTATAAGTAACCATACTGAATTGAATTTTCTCGGGTCAGATAGACCTGATTTGGAGTAAACTGTAGATTAATATTATTACTTTGGGTGGTTACACTATAAACAGTGCTACCAGTGTTTTTATTCGTGATTGCTTTTAATGACTGACTCTTAAAGTTTAGTTTTTCTGCTATGCCATCTAATGATGACACTGTAGCTGTCTGATATGAAGTCTGCACTTTCATATTTTGAGTCAGGTTAACTCCCTGTGGTAATGGTAAAGCTATCTCTACCACGTCACCCATTACTAATAATGAACTTCCTATTCCTGAATTACCGCTATTTACTATCTGATTTGGAATTACATTACCACTCTCATCAACTAACTCTATCGTATTAATTGTTCCGACATTTGGAGATTGTACTACCGCCGTTACCAGTATAAACGGTACACCGCTTTCGCTATACTGGGCTTTTGAATAAAAATATAAACCTATCCCATTGGCATTGGCTGATTCAATATACGGTACTTGCTGTACTCCAATTGCCAGTGGGGTTGCAGCTTCGCTTCCATCACTGTTACTTGCCGTTACTACTGCTCCCCCAGCTATCGTTGATTCCGACACCGAAAACTTAAGGTAACAGCTACTTTTTGCTATTATATTGGCACAGGTTTTGGCACTTGCCTGATCCATCGTTATGCTATTCCCTGATCCTACTTGCTGACCTACACTATAGCTAATACCATTTATATCCACATTTGATGGGTTATATACTCCCATGTAGTTAATACCAGTTTTATTGGCTAGTGATGGTAGTATACTTGGAGCTACAAAGACTAGCTGACTGGCTTCCACACTAGGTACTATACAATTACCGCAGCGACCGCCTCCAGCACAAGCTGAGAGTATCACGGCTACCACCGTTGACAAGGCTATATTCTGTAAATTTTTCTTGTATGAGTTATTATTCTTCTTTAAGCTATTTTTTGCCTTTATCATTCATTTTCTCTCTTCTGAAAGATGATATATTTTTTAGTTATTTTTATTGATGAGTTACTAATAAGGTTATAGCCAACTTAGAATCACAAGTCAGCTATTTTATTCATGAGGATAGTCTGCAATACTCTACTAATACTGTACCAAATTTAAGAGCTAAAGTTTAACAAAGCAAATAATGAGTGGTCAACCATCAAAATGATGGCTTAAATATAAAATAACCAAACCTGACTTCTTCTTCATTGAGAGAAAGCACCTTATATTAATAGTACAAGCAAAAAAATTACAAGTAATAATCTTATGTTAGATTTAAATAATTTGGTGAGTATCTGTCAGCAATGATATGATTCGTATTTGGTAAAAATGATTTAAACTGCGGATTTTTGATTTTAATTGGTAACTTAATCTTATGGCAAAACAAAACTTATGCCCATGTGGCAGTAAACTTAAATACATTAACTGTTGTCAATCATTTATTGATCATAAACTTATGCCGCAAACACCAGAACAACTAATGCGTTCACGCTATACAGCTTATTCGTTGGCAAATATTGATTATATTCAAGAAACAATGCTTGGAGATGCTTTGCAGGATTTTGATGCGGTGGATGCCAGAGAATGGGCACAAAGTATAAAGTGGCTAAAGCTTGAGGTTATTCGTTCAAATATGATCGCAGAAAATAAAGCTATAGTTGAATTTATTGCTTATTATCGACATCAGAATAAAAAACATCAACTCCATGAAATTAGTCAATTTGAGCTAATTAATCAGCGCTGGTACTACACTGGTCAAACTTAGAAATAACACCTACAATCTAGTTTTGGAGTCTATCGTAATTAAAAGCTTTTTCTTGCTGTTGCCATGCTAAAATATAGCACCAAAGAAAGATGGAGATGCGAGTATGCAACAATTTGATTTAGCTAATTTATATGTCGAAGCCAGCGTATTTTGTGCGGTTGTCGAATGTGGTAGCTTTACAAAAGCATCAATAAAACTTGGGATAGCTCAATCAACTGTTAGTAACAAAGTTCAAGCATTAGAAACATATCTAGGGTATGCATTGATGACGCGCAGTACCAGAAATATTAAAATTACAGCACTAGGTCTTAAACTTTATGATTTTGTAACTACGCAACAAAAACTCTTTAACGAATATATTCAACTACAACAAACCAAGAAAGAAACTATCCATGGTAAAGTTAAATTAGTCTTGCCAGAAGTAGTGTCTTATTATCTTGTTACGCCATATATTGGTGAATTTTTGCAAGAACATCCAAATCTTGAACTTGAAATCTACTATCAACATACTGAATTAAATCTCTTTAAAGAAAAATTCGATCTTGCCGTAGTTAACCACATGCCAAAGCAACAAACTATCAAGCTAAAATATCTTGGCAACCAACAGCTCTTCTTATATTGCACTAAAGAATATATTAGCCGTTATGGCTTGCTAACAGATTTAAAAGACTTAGCAAATCATTTATACACAGGTCCAATCAATCATAGTTATAATGCAGAAAAGCCTGTTGATTTTATTTCACAAAACCATGGAGACTTGAGCCTAGAAAATGCCACCCGTATAAAAGTAACCTCAATGTTAAGCGCAAAACAACTTGCCATGAGTGGTCATGCTATTGCTGGTGGTAGTGACCTCGTCTTTGCTGACGAAATTAATAATGGAACTTTTGTAAAACTTCTCCCTGAAACATCAGGTGGTGAAATTTCCTATTATCTTCTTCGCCTACCACAGCATGATAATGCCGCCATCCGTTGCGTTGCCGAATTCATTGAAAACTGTTTCGCTAAGCTTCGTAAAATATAATATTCAGCTCAGTAAATACCTACCACGTTTCACCCATCACAATTTATCATTTAAATGATAAATGTTATCAAGATTAAGATTAATTTCGCAGTAATCAATATGTAATAATTCCGCCCTATGGAGAGCTCACAACCTTGTCAGGTATAAATTATTTACTCTGACTCATGTTAACTATCATTAATTATTACAATTATCAAGGAATTATTTATGTACCATAAATTAAAGAAAATATCTATCATTGTATTATTGCTAAGTTCACTTGCGGCTTGTAACAGTGGAACTGGTAATAATTCAGCAGCGAATAGCAGTACCAGCACACCTTATAGTACGGCGACTATTGCTACAGGAGCTAAAGCTAGCATTAATGTAATGACTACTGGGCAAAAAACCACCTACGCACCTCGTGATGATGGTGAATTACAGCCTGGTGGCGAAATAGATGGAGTGCGCTTTGTTAGCGGAACTGGTGCTGAAGCTGATTGCATTATTGATAAAACCACTGGTTTTATGTGGCCAAAAAATGGCAAATTATTAGCCAAGAGCTCTTGGGAAGACAACCTAAATAAAATCAATGCGATGAATGGTGATTCTGCTAGTGCCGAATATAATTTATGTGGACATACAGATTGGCGGATGCCCAATGCCAATGAGTTAGAGACCTTGGTGAACTATGCCGAATCAAGCAATGCTGCTTGGTTAGAAGCTCAAGGATTCCACAATATTGATCGTAAAGACATGTATTGGAGTTCAACTTCATATAATTTGGATGGCTTTTGCGCGCATGACATGGCATTTGCTACTAGCCTTGACTCAGGTGTAACTGTTGGACGCAATAAATCTAAAGTTGGTGCGCCAATGGCAGCAAATTATTTCCAATATGCTATTCCAGTACGTACTGCCGATAAAAATGCGCCATATCAAGTTCCTGCCACCGGGCAAACTAAAGTAATTCAACAAATATCTGCTAAATGTGATGGTGGAATTAATTATACTTCACCAACTGGATCAGATGGTGATTTACAACAAGGCAAAAAAATTCCGCAAAATCGTTTTGCTAGTCTGTCAAATGGTGAATGTGTCAAAGATAATTTAACTGGTTTAGTGTGGACTACTGATGGTAGCCGGAGCTCACCGATTATCCAAGGTGCTTATGATGCGCTGGGTAATGAAGCAAAAGCTAATGGAATCACTTGGGATAATATGAACCAATACGGTGTTCCAGCGGTTAATCAGAAAAAACTATGTGGACGTAATAACTGGCGCTTACCAACCATTCGTGAAGCTCGCTCGCTATATAATTATAATGTTAGCAAAAATGCCGACTATCTGAAATCAGTTGGTTTTACAATTGACGATCGACTTGAAACAGCTTCATGGTACATGACATCAACGCCATTTGCCTACAAGGGTTCACGTTCAACTAATTTAAGCAATATTGGTATTTCAGCGTGGGACTTACACTTAAATGCCAATCTAACTGGTGATGTTGGACAAAATGGCGATCAAGGAATCATGAAGAACCGTGATTTGCAAAATGTGTTGTTAGTCTCAGGCGGTCAAACCATTGCACCTGTCGCAAAAAGCAAACCAGCCTTGACAGATAAAGTAATCTTTATTACCCAAAATGGTTATACTAATTTCAATGGTATTTCTGCAGCTGATGTAATCTGTAATACAGAAGCAAAAAAAACCAGCAGCTTGATTGACAAAAAAGCCATTTTTAAAGCTTTATTGGTAGCGAGCAATCGTTATCCGTGTAATACTAATGGTAGTTGTGGAGTTGGTAGTTTTAATGATTGGCCGGTACAACCAGATACGAGCTACACCACCGTGGGAAACAATGGCAAAATTATCAGCAATGTAAATGGTGTATTTCAAAATTATCCAGCTGGCTTGATTCGTGATGAATTTGGTTACCCACAAAATCGCTTGTTCTGGACTGGGATTAATGGTGTTTTAGTTGGCGAAAGCTCTACCCTAGTTGGTTGGTCATATGCAAACCAAGATGGTAATTGGACTAAAGTAGTTAATAGTAAATCAACTTCAACGCTTAGTGGCGTGTGGAGCAGATATAGCGATCTAACTGCGGGTGATTGGACATTCCCTAGTAGTGTTACCTCGGCAGGAATCGGAGATAATGGATTTTACCAAGACACACAATTTGGCGATGCGCATAAAATGGTTAAATCTGGTTTTGGCTATGCGACTAAAAATGCAACCCTATTTGATTCATTATCACGTTGGTTAGTCTCAAGTAGTCAACAAATTGGTTGGTTCAGCTCTTCATATTGGACTGGTGCACAAATACATATCATGTGTATTCAACAATAGTATCTTAAAAGCAAGGCAGCATTTATTTGCTGCCTTGCTTTTAATCATTAAAATTATGGATATTTTTATGTATGATCACTTAATTTTACTCTTTAATCAGCGAAACCAGCTTGCCACTCTCAAAACTCCACTCCATCATATCTGCCGTACTTACATCATAAACCCATGCAGAAAGACCAAGGCTCGCTTCCTCCAATAATTTATTTACTACTGGATAGGTTTTTAGATTATTTATTTGATTTAATAAATTAAGGCGCACTCCATCGCTCACATTATCTGGTAACTCATCGCCATAGCCAATGCGAATACGTTTTAACCAGTTGGATAAACCACTATCATCGTTACAAGCACCATTTAGAACGGATTTAACTGCACCACAATCAGTATGTGCACAAATTACAATATTTCTGATACCAAGACTACCCAATGCAAATTCAATAGCAGCAACTTCACTATGCTGTGAATTAGGCTCATAAACTGGCACAACATTACCAACATTACGCACAATAAATAGCTCTCCCAAACCAGAGGATAAAAATGAATTAGGATTTAAACGACTATCCGAACAGGTTATCAGTAAAGTATGTGGGTTTTGCCCTTGTGCTAAAGTTGAAATCAATTGTTTACGCTCTTTGGCAAAATCAACCAAATATTTCTGCATCCCATGGCGTAATACATCTTTGGCTGAATGCTCAACTCCCGAGGCTTCAAGAATTGCTTTGATCTCACTCTCTGTGTGCGTATAACTCCAGACAGGGTTTCCTTGAATATTCGCGTTGATAATATTTTCTTGCTCCTGACTTAAACCATGAAAAATTATTTTAATGCCACCAGAAGCAATTGTTTGTGCAGTAGTGATTAAATGCCCCGCTCCTGAAGAATCCAAACCACTCACTTCATTAAATTCAAATACCACAAAGCGTAATCCTATATGCTCTAAAACATACTCTTCAAGTTTATTTAAACGACCAAAAGACCAGAAAGTCATTCCACCAGTTAAACCAACCCGCATAACTACTCGATTTGTCCATAAACGGATATTTGTTCTCGTTTTTAGCATCCGAATTGCAACCAATAAGAACGCAACGCTAATACCAGCCTGAACACCTTCCACCAAATCAGTGGCAATAATCGCAATAAACGTAATTAAATAAATTATTGCTTCACTACGATCAGTGCGCCAATAGTGAACAAACTCTTTCCAGTTGATCATAGAAATACCCGCACTTAGCAAGATTCCAGCTAAAGCGGCTACTGGTATTTTCTCAATCAAACCTGGAAATAAATAAATTGCTGCCAATACAGCAATAGAATGAAAAACAGCAGAACGACGAGTCTTTGCACCAGCAGCAATATTTACTGATGAACGAGCAATCACACCTGTTACTGGCAAACCACCAAAAATAGCAACGCCAAGATTAGCAGCCCCCTGTCCGATTAATTCTTGATTGGGATTGTGTATATCTCCCTTACCCATGCTATCTACGGCACTTGAAGATAATAAAGTCTCTAAAGATGCTAATGCAAAGACTGCAAAAGCACTCATAACTAAATCTTTCCAATCGGTAATCGCGGTAAAATTTGGTAGGTGCGGCATTGCCAGACTGTGTGGAATGCTGCCAACTAATGTTATATTTTTTAATCCCACAAAATATACAATCAATGAAGGTATGGCAACTGCAATCAATGGAGTTGGCGCTTTGGGGAAAAAGCGTGGCAGAGTTTTTAACGTTGCCAAGGTCATTAATGCGAATCCAAAAGCAACTGGATTCATCGTCTCAATATACGTACCGATATGCCGAATCACTGAAAAAACATGATTTTGATCTGGCGCTGGTAATTGCAACGCTTTGGGTAACTGTCCAACAATAATTATAAAACCAATCCCCGCAGTAAATGCAGCAACTACGGGCAAAGGAACTAGTTTGGCATAACGTCCAAGTTTAAAGACACCAAAAGCTATTTGCAGCACCCCACAAATAATTCCGATTATCAACAAGCCTGTCATACCGTATTGTTCAACATTACTGGCAATAATTACTGCCATGGCGGCAGCTGGACCAGTAACTGCCATCGAAGTACCGCCAAGTATAGCAGCTAAGATTCCACCGATCACGGCAGAAATAAGACCGACTCCAGGCTCTACACCTGAAGCCATCGCAATAGCCAAAGATAATGGTATTGCGATACAGGCAACCGTTAATCCGGCAAAAATATCTTCTTGAAGATATTTTTTACGGAACATTGGTGCAAGTTCACCTTTTAAATAACCAAAACCAAAATACAGTTTAGGAATCATAACCTTATCTCTCCATAGTAGCTAAATTAAAAATGTATCAAACTTTACGTTCTGCAATTGAAGTAACATTATTGGCAATTGTCTTTGTTAAAGAATCCAAAGGTAGATCATTATCATCCGTACCGAATGGATTTTCTAATTCCTCAGACAATATTTCCAGACCAAGCAAGACATAAACCATCATCAAAATCATTGGAATAATAAAATAACCAAATTTATCCACCCAGCCAAATGGAAAGATTAAAGAATAAAACAAGAGAGCTTGTTTAACAAAGAAAGCAAATGCCGCTGGCACGGGGGTATTTGCAATCCGCTCGCAGCCACCTGTCATATCAATCAAATTTACAAGATGCATGTCCATCGCCATATACTGTTCAAAACGAATTTTATCTTGATTGCGTAATTCATTAATCACACCATACATGCGATTAGTCAAATAAATTACAGGATGCTCTACCTCATAGATTACTCCAATTGAATTAAGCTCTTGAGCAATACCCTTGCGATCTTTACGCAAATGTAATTTTATAACTGTAGGTAAAATTCGTAAACAGTCAAAAAAATGAGTATGATTTTGTAAACCAGCAAAGTTATCGAATTTCATGCCAAGGTTACGACAATTATTGACAATATTACCCCAGAGTACACGCCCTTCCCACCAACGAGCATAGGTGGTGTTTACTCGGAAGCTAATGATAATCCCAAGAATAAAACTGAATATCAGATGAAACTGTCCAAGATTCATCATTTCAATTTTTTCAAAGCGATTAGAATACGCATCAATATAGACAATGACAATGGCATATATCGCTAATACCGTCATAATTGGAATCAATTTACGAAACACTTTTTCGCGATAAAAAAATACTAAATGTAATAACCAGGTTCTTAAATTATGAGTTTGTCCTAAGCGCATTATTCATCTCTCCTTTCAATTTATTTTGCTCCTTCTGCTTTAGCCAAAGCTTCTGACGGGTCGATGCTTAAATCAGCCTGTAAAAACTCAGCAGACTCAGGCAATGCCACTTTAAAATCAGTTTCTTCAGCTAACATTAATTGTAAATTACTGGCCGACACATCAAGAACGTGCCCTCCAAATTTTTTATCATCACTTAATAAATGCAAATGATACCCCGGCACATTGAGTGTTTTAGCATATTCTGGCGTCCAAAATCCCACTAGTGTTCCACTACAATCATTTAAATTAAAAACAGCTTGACTATTAGTAGCAGTGACTAAATCAGTGCCCTGTCCACTTTTACATGCAACACGATATTGAATGTGTTTAAATACGCCTTTAATACAAATTGATGTAAAGATATTTTGGGATTTTCTTAGCTTATCAAGTTGTTGGCATAAATCACCCCAGCTAGAGACTTCACTAAGACGCTCTGAAGTCTGTGGTAGAAAATTAGTAGTTGCCCAAAATGGTGCTAATTCGCTATCAGATGCCAAAGCTAAGGAGCCATCGCTTTTTGCATGCCAAACTTCTCCATCCAGCATTATACCTTCACCATCCAGACTATCAAAAGTACCTAAACCAAAATTACCATGCTTTTTTATTTCTGCAACCGTCATACAACCATTATAAATTCCCTGTACTAAGGCTGTTGAAGTTGATACCTGAAATAAGGTGTGATGGCTAATATCCAATTCAGCGGCAAGTGCTGACTCAATTACATGATCGGGCGTTTCGCCAGTACGCTGACAACGTTCAACTACAGCCTGCCACAAAGCAGATGAAATACGTGATTTGATGATATGCCCATAATGAGAATGTTTTTTCATTGCTATCGCCATTAATTCACAAAACTTTGGATTACATCTTGCATCAAACGCATATTATGCGAATAGTCAATCGGAATATGAATCAATACCGGAACTTCAGAGCCAATTGCTTCTTGTAACACTCCCGCAATCTGATCTGCTGATTTGATACTGTAGCCCTTACAACCAAAAGATTCAGCATAGGCCTTAACATCATAATGCCCTAGTTCAACTCCGGCAGTATCACCGGCATAGTGTGCAGCTTCTTGAAATGAAACCATGTCATAGGAAGCGCTATCCCATATCAAATGAATAAATTTCACCCCCAAGCGTTTTGCAGTTTCCAGCTCCATTGAACTGAACAAAAATCCACCATCACCAGATACTGATATTATTCGCTTATCAGGATATAACAAACTTGCGGCTATTGCCCACGGTAAAGCGACACCAAGAGTTTGCTGTCCGTTACTCACTAATACTTGTCTGGCATACTCAGCACCATAGTAGCGATTCATCCAAATATAATTAGAGCCAACATCCAGTGCAATATGCGTATCAGGCGTAATTATTTTTTGTAATTCATGAATAACCCGTAGTGGATGAATTGGAGTTCCATTTAATTGTGCTCCTTCAGCTACCGTTAACTTGTTTTGAGTTAATGCATCAGTAACCGCATTAATAAATTCAGTTTCAATTTTTGGTGCCAATTTACTTGCTAATAAATCAAGCGAACCACCAATCTCGCCAACAATTTCCACTTTAGGCATAAAATCATTGTCCTGATCAGCATTGATAACATCAATCGCAATTAATTTACGACGGTTATTATGATTCCAGATGTTAGGGTCATATTCAATCGGATCATAACCGATAGTGATAATACAATCAGATTGATCTAATAAATGATCAGCTGGTTGATTACGAAATAAACCAATTCGCCCGACAAAAGTTTCACAATCTTTAGGTTGAGCCCACTTACCCGGGCCTTGAAAGGTTGCTGTATATGGAATTTTGGTTTTAGCTAAAAAATTTTGCACGGAACTGGCAACATCTGGTTTTGAGGCTTGCATTCCAAAAATTACCATTGGACGTTTGCTGGCATTAATCAACTCTGCAGCAGCAGCAATTGCGGCTAGCGAACCGACACCTTGCGGAACAATTTTACCCCACTCCCGATCCACATCGCCAGTAAATGGTGCTAAACCAATATCTTTTGGCAGGGAAATAAATGCGGCTCCAGAGCGCCCACTTTCAGCGGCACGAATTGCATTACCCATAATTTCAGTTAGTTGATCAACCGTAACTACTTCTGCACTATATTTAGTAACAGGTTTCATTAGAGTAACTGCATCAAGAGATTGATGTGTTTTTTTAAGTCTTTCATTGAGTGGAACTTCACCGCCAATTGCTAAAACCGGATCACCTTCACTCGTTGCCGTTGCTAACCCAGTTATTAAATTGGTAACGCCAGGTCCTGAAGTAGCAATACATACTCCAACCCGACCTGTAATACGCCCAAATGCGGCAGCCATAAAAGCGGCATTTTGCTCATGACGTACTAAAACCAATTTAATGGTTGAATGTTTTAGTGCAATAAATAAGCTATCAATCTTAGCACCGGGAACACCAAAAACATGCGTAACCCCGAGATTCTCAAGTATTTTAACGATTGCTTGAGAGCAATTCAGCTGCTGATTAATCTCGCCCATTTTTACCACCTTTTAATAATCAATTTACTTTACCAAACTCTAAACACTAGAAAAACAACCATAAACCCTAGCTATCAATATCAGCGATTTCTTTACCAGTTAATGCTTGATTAATTGCTTTATCCATTCGTTTAGCCGCAAAACTATCGGTCGCCTGATTAAGCTCCTCAACCAATTGACGAACTTTTTCCCCAGCAGAATCAAGTTCTATTGCTTTTTGCTCAATTGCAATTTTTAGTTTCATACATGCATGGTTAATTTGCGTTAGCTCAGCCTCATCAAGCAAATCTGCATCCGCAATTAAAGCCTTCTCAACTGAATCTAAAATCGCTCGTGCATCAACTACCGCCTCCTGATATTGACGCTGCTGAATATCTTCACTTGCATGGCTGATTGAAGCTTGTAACATTTCACCTATCTGTTCATCATTCAAACCATAGCTAGGCTTAACCTCAATATGAGCAGCAACACCACTAGTCATCTCTTTAGCTTGAACCGAAAGTAGGCCATCGGCATCAATTTGGTAACTAATCCGAATCCTAGCTTGTCCAGCAACCATCGGCGGAATTCCCCGCAAAGTGAATTTAGCTAGCGAACGACAGTCCTTGACCAATTCACGTTCACCCTGTACCACATGCACACTCATCGCAGTTTGCCCATCTTTGTAGGTAGTAAAATCTTGTGCACGCACTACGGGAATAGTTGAATTACGCGGAATGATCTTCTCTACTAATCCCCCCATAGTTTCAACACCGAGCGACAACGGTGTTACGTCTAAGAGTAACCAATCATCTTTTTTATTACCAACTAAAATATCAGCTTGAATCCCAGCACCGATTGCAACTACTTCATCTGGATTAATGGAAGTTAAAGGAGCACGCCCAAAAAACTCAGTCACAGCTTGACGAATTGCCAGCATCCGGGTTGAACCACCGACCATAATTATTTCATCTATTTGCTCTTTATCAAGCTTGGCATCGCGCAATGCTTTTTTAAGTGGCATAAGTGTTTTTTGCACTAAATATTTGACTATTGTCTCATATTCAGCCCTAGTTATAGTTAAATTCACAATTCGTTTATTAGATAATACCGCACTAAAGGCAACTTTTTCTTTATCCGCCAGCTGTTCTTTAACTAATTTAGCGCGAGTTAATAACTGAGCTGTATCTTCATCAGTCAGTTGTGAAAGATTAGATTTTTCTAGGATATAGCAATACAGGCGGTGATCAAAGTCATCTCCCCCCAATTGCGTATCTCCGCTAACCGACAACACTTCAAAAACACCTTGATTTAAACGTAAAATCGACACATCTAGTGTTCCGCCACCCAAATCATAAACTAAGAATGTACCGTCTTGCTTGTTATCCAACCCATAAGCAATCGCAGCTGCGGTCGGTTCATTAAGCAAGCGTAAAACATTTAGACCAGCAATTTCACCTGCATACTTGGTTGCCTGCCGCTGTGCATCATCAAAATAAGCTGGAACTGTAATAACCACTCCGGCAGGCTCTTCACCAAGTGAGTCAACCGCAAGATTACGTAAATAGGTTAAAATATCTGCGGATACCGCAATCGGGTTTTTTATACCCTGGCGAGTATTGATTTGAATATTAGCATCAGATTTCGCAGCAAATTTATACGGATAGACTACATCAGGATCGAGATCAGCAAACCCACGCCCCATAAAGCGTTTAATTGAAACCAGCGTATTTGCTGGATCACTAACCCTTAATTTTAACGCTTCGTACCCAACGCTTAATTTATCACTACCATAATTGACAATTGAAGGAATTAATTTAGCACCGTTACTGTCACAAAGAACCGTTGCTTCACCACTTTTAACGGTTGCTACCAATGAGTTCGTTGTTCCCAGATCAATCCCAATTGCCACATTATGCTGATGTGGCGCACCGGACATATCCGGTTCTGCAATTTGTAATAATGCCATTTACATATTCCTATTTTGAATAATACACGTCTTTTATATAGGGTTAAACTCGAATTTTGCAACTTTTGATACTTAGATAAACTGAAATATTCACAGAAATGTTTATTTCGTTATTTGCCAAAACCAAGAAGAATACAAATCAGTACCGTTTTATGATAATTAATTCACTATACTCAAACTGATTCGAAATCCTAGTAGGCGATTTATGACGAAGCCTACACGTAGTAAGTAAGGAGTAAATCAACGACCCAGGATGATGAATCTGATTAAGTATACATTGAGCTAAGAATATTAGCAACCAACTGCTCCAGCTTATTATAAAAAGCCAGCTGTTTAATCAATTCAGTGATTTGTTGGTATTGCCCAATGGTAAATAACTCACCAATTTTAACTGCTAACGAATTAGATTCTTTTGCCAAATTTTTCTCAATTTCCTCCAAAGCATCAAAATCTCCACTATCTTCTGCCTCCGAAATCTGTTCGCGTAATTCGATTTGTGCCATCAGAAATTCATTGCTAAATTTAGTATCATGCACTAAATCAACAGTAATACCGTGCAGTTGCAATAGGTAAATTGCACGAGACAATGGTTCGAACAGAGTTGTATATGCTTGATTAATCTGGCTAGAAATCACCAATGCTTGATTAGTAATCCCAGTACCTTCGGCTGCAAAATTATCCGGATGATACTGTTTTTGTAGAGTACGCAAACTGTCTTGCAACTCACGCAAGTCCACTATATAGTCCTGCGGTAAACCAAAAAGTTCAAAATAATTTTGTTTTAGCAATTCGTTATTCATTTATTAAGTTTCTTTATATCAGTAAAAAGCCCCGGCACAAACGGCAAGGGCTTCTTTTCATATTATCTACTGCGGTTTTAATTAGATCTAAAATCTAAACAGTGAAGCTTTCCCCGCAACCACATTCGTCTTTAACATTAGGATTAGTAAATTTAAACCCTTCCTGTAAGCCTTCTTTAGTGTAGTCAAGGACAGTTCCATCGAGAAACTGCAAACTTTTAGCATCAACAAAGATACTAATTCCATTAGACTCAAATTTATGATCATCGCTTGCCGGAGTATCAACAAACTCAATCTTATAGGCTAATCCAGAACACCCGGTAGTTTTTACGCCTAGACGCAAGCCAACACCCTTGCCCCGCTTAGCTAAAAAAGCCTGAACACGTGCGGCAGCAGTTTCAGTTGCACTTATTCCCATTTGAAACTACCCTCTTTATTTTGAATTTTTAGATCGATAGTCAGCAACAGCTGCTTTAATTGCATCTTCAGCTAAAACAGAACAGTGTATTTTCACTGGAGGTAATTCAAGTTCTTCCGCAATATCGCTATTTTTGATAGCCTGAGCTTGATCTAAATTTTTACCTTTTAGCCACTCTGTCACCAATGATGATGAAGCAATTGCTGAGCCGCAGCCATAAGTTTTAAATTTTGCATCTTGAATGATACCATCTGCACCAACTTTAATTTGAAGCTTCATAACATCGCCACATGCCGGAGCACCAACCATGCCGGTGCCAACTTGGGCATCATTCTTATCTAATGCACCAACATTACGTGGATTTTCATAGTGATCCACAACTTTATTTGAATAAGCCATGATAATTTCTCCTTAATGTAAAATTACGTCACGTTGGGTATCATGCGAACTCCATTCGAAGTTTGCTACATCAATCCCATCTTTGTACATTTCCCATAGTGGGGAAAGTTCGCGTAATTTAGTAACTTTTTCTTGTAATAGCTTAACAGTATAGTCAACTTCTTCTTCAGTATTAAAGCGACTAATGCTGAAACGAATTGAGCTGTGCGCTAATTCATCATTGCGCCCTAATGCGCGTAAAACATATGATGGTTCCAGTGAAGCAGATGTACAAGCAGAACCGCTGGAAACCGCGATATCTTTTACCGCCATCATTAATGACTCACCTTCAACATAGTTAAAGCTTACGTTCAGATTATGTGCCACACGATGCTCAAGGTCACCATTAAGATAAACTTCTTCCATTTGCTGTAAACCAGTTAGTAATTTATCACGCAAGTATTTTATGCGTGGCAACTCGCTATCCATTTCCTGAACAGCCAATTCAAAAGCTGCACCCATACCCACAATTTGATGGGTTGGTAAAGTACCCGAGCGAAAACCGCGCTCATGCCCACCACCGTGAATCAATGGTTGTAATCTTACTCTTGGTTTACGACGTACATAAAGCGCTCCAATACCCTTAGGTCCGTAAACTTTGTGTGCAGAAAAGCTCATTAAATCGACATTTAATTCAGCCAGACTAAATTTAACCTTACCTACTGCTTGAGCTGCGTCAACATGAAAGATAATTCCTTTTTCACGGCACAGATTACCTATCGCCACTACATCCTGAACTACTCCAATTTCATTATTGACATACATCACTGAAATTAATATCGTGTCCGGGCGAATTGCCGAAGCCAGTTTAGTTAAATCCAGAAGACCATTAGTTTCAGGAGTTAAATAAGTTACCTCAAAGCCGATACGCTCTAATTCGCGCATTGTATCTAGCGTTGCTTTATGCTCAGTCTTCACTGTAATTAGATGCTTTCCTTTATCCTGATAAAATAAAGCCGCACCTTTTACTGCCAAATTGATTGACTCAGTCGCTCCCGAAGTCCAAATAATTTCTTTACTGTCACAACCAACTGCGCTGGCTACCTGTTCACGTGCGTACTCAACTGCAGCTTCAGCAGTCCAGCCAAAACCATGTGAACGCGATGCCGGATTACCAAACTCATTGGTTAAGAAAGGCATCATTTTCTCTAATACTCGCGGATCCAATTTAGTGGTCGCTGCGCTGTCCAAATAAATTGGTAATTGCAATGTCATTTTATATGTATTCCTTTAACTACGACAGAACATAATTTTGCTAGGCTCACTTGTTTCTGCCTTGCTTAATAAATCTTTAAGGGTTATTTTATCTAGGTAACCATACATTTCATTGGTCAAACCTGCCCACAAATCATGAGTTAGGCACTTGGTATTATCTTTGCAGTTACCCTTGCCGCGACAGGTTCTCGCATCCATATCTTCATCAACCGCTTTAATGATTTCTGAAATAGGAATTTGATCCAATTCACGCATCAAAACATAACCACCACCAGGTCCCTTATAACTTTTTACTACTTGGTTTTTACGTAACCGAACAAACAACTGCTCCAAGTACGACAGAGAAATATTTTGCCGCTCACTAATGTTATACAGCGTAATTGGCTTTTTATTATCTTCGCTGTAAATCGCGATATCCAACAGCGCCGTAACCGCAAATTTTCCCTTAGTTGTCAATTTCATATCTGATATATCCACAAAATAATTAATGAAGATATTGTACATTAACCTACTAAAAGTGTCAAGTAAATAACACTATTTTTACTAGACTTATTCAACCCACCCCATATTATATAATACCCGACTAATTTAGTCAACTATATTCACCAACAAGAACCCTATTGATTTGCTCAAGTTTTTAACAGAATAACTCAGCCTTGGTATGTGCGCTGCAGCATCAGAAGTATACTGTAGCATAAATGCAAATCACTCAAGAATTGAAAGCATAAAAAATGATTAGAATTTTCTCAACAATACAACAACTTAACCCATTTTTATCTTGACAAGGCAAGTGCTTTAAGCTTAAAATACTTGCCTTATTTGCTATTAGCCATCAAAGCTAAGTGTTCAAAAAGCGGATTTTATACCCGACTCAAATTAATACAATTTTTAAATTTGGAATATTCAATTATGGCAAACTACATCTGGCAAAACGGTAAACTAGTTCCGTTCGAACAAGCAACTACTCACGTAATGTCTCACGCGCTACACTATGGCACTGGTGTATTCGAAGGAATACGCGCCTATGAATTAGCTAGCGGCGAAACAGCGGTCTTAGCGTTATCCGAGCACATCGACAGAATGTTTGTCTCTTCTGACCCAATTGCGATGAAAATACCTTATACTAAAGAAGAAGTATGTCAGGCAGTTGTAGAAACCGTAAAAGCGAATGCATTGAAGTCATGCTATATTCGCCCTTTGGCTTACTATGGTTTACCGCCAACCAAAGTACGTGTTCGCCCTGATCCTAAAACACCAGTAGAAGTAATTGTTTACTCTTATGATATGGGTGATTATTTACCTGACGTGGCACTTGATGTAAAAATCAGCGACTTTATCCGCTTGCACCCTAAATCAACTGCAGTCGGAGCTAAAATTTGCGGTCACTACGTAAATAGCTTACAAGCTTTATTACAAATTAGTGGAACTAAATACAATGAATTAATTATGCTTGATTATGAAGGTTATGTGTCTGAAGGAAGCTCTGACAATGTATTCATGATTAAAGATGGTGTAATTTATACGCCTGAACTAGGAACAATTTTAACTGGAATCACTCGCAAAATCGTAATTGGTTTAGCGCAGGATCTAGGCTACAAAGTAGTTGAAACTAAAATCAAGCCTGAAGAATTATACGCTGCTGATGAAGTATTCTTTACAGGTACAGCAGTAGAAGTTCGTGCAGCTGGCACTATCAATGACCAGCCAATTGGTGATGGCAAAGAAGGTAAAATTACGCAACACCTAAAAACTGAATATCTGAAAATTTGCCGTGGTGAAAACCCTAAATACAATCATTATTTGACAGTGGTAAAATAATATGGCACAAAATATAATCAATAAAATCTGGCATAGCCACGTAGTGCAAAGCAAGCCTGATTTTCCAGATACTTTGTATATTGACAGGATCTTGCTGCATGAAGTAACTTCGGCACAAGCATTTGCTGAATTGAAACAACGCGGAATACAAATCCGCAACAAACAAAATTTGTTAGCAACGGTTGATCACTCGATTCCTACCGATAAAAATCGGGCTGTGATTGCGGATGAGATTGCCCGTACTCAAGTTGATACTTTACGTGCCAACTGTAAAGAAACTGGCGTAACAATCTACGACATTGAGAGCTCGCATCAAGGAATTGTTCACGTGGTAGGTCCTGAGCTAGGTTTTACCCTACCAGGCACAACTATCATTTGTGGTGATTCACATACCTCGACTCATGGCGCGTTTGGTGCTTTGGCTTTTGGCGTTGGAACATCAGAAATCACGCATGCAATGGCAAGCAGTTGTATTTTGCAAGATAAGCCAAAAACCTTTAAAGTTGAATTTAAAGGCATGCCTAATCAATACTTCACGGCTAAAGATGCAATTCTCAAACTTATCTCAGTTATTGGTATCGGTGGCGGTAAAGGCTGCGTAATTGAGTACGTTGGTGAATACATCCGTTCACTAAGTATGGAAGGTCGCATGACCATCTGTAATATGTCAATCGAATGTGGGGCACGTGCTGGTTTAGTTGCACCGGATGCAACCACTTTCACCTATTTACAAGGTCGTCAATACGCACCACAAGGTGAGGCATGGGAACAAGCTAAAACTGGGTGGAATGCATTAGTAAGTGATGCAGGTGCAAGCTATGATCACGAAATCGTAATTGATATTGAAGGTGCAGGTCCAATGCTTACGTGGGGTATCAACCCTGAGCACGCAATTGCCCTTAGCGGACAAACTCCGGAATTAGATGCTGGTGGCGATCGCGCTACTTTAGAAAAAGCGTATGCTTACACTGGTTTAACCCCAGGACAATCACTTAAAGGTACGCCGATTGATTTTGCTTTCGTTGGTAGTTGCACTAATGGGCGAATTGAAGATTTACGTGCAGTAGCTAAAATTTTGGATGGGCGCAAAGTTTCTTCACGGGTAACCATGTATATCGTACCTGGCTCAGAACAAGTTATGGCTCAAGCCCAAGCTGAAGGCTTAGACAAGATATTTATCACAGCTGGTGCTGATTTCAGAATGCCAGGTTGTTCAATGTGTCTGGCAATGAACCCAGATAAAGTGCCTGAAGGCAAACGTTGCGTGAGCACTTCAAACCGTAATTTTATCGGACGGCAAGGTCCCAATAGTATCACGCATCTAGCATCGCCACAAACTACGGCAGCAAGTGCGGTACTTGGCTTTATTGCGTCAGAGGAGAGTCTATAATGCAAAAATTCACTACTCTAACTAGCCCGGTAATTCCACTCAATCTGGATAATGTTGATACCGATATGATTATTCCAGCACAACATTTAAAAAGTGTCAGTAAATTAGGTTTTGGTGAGCATGTTTTCTCGGCATTGCGCAAAATGTATCCAGATTTCATTCTTAATCAACCAGCATACAACACTGGCAAAATTTTGCTTTCAAAAGCTAATTTTGGTTGTGGTTCATCACGTGAACATGCCGTTTGGGCGATTCAACAATATGGAATCCAAGCGGTAGTATGCAGTTCATTTTCGGATATTTTCTTCAACAATGCCGCTAAAAACTGTTTATTGTTAATTAGCCTACCAGAAGAAACCATCACCAAATGGATAGATGCATCACTGGCTGATAGTACTCTAGCTATGACGATTGATCTTGAAGCACAAAAAATCAGCTTCATGGGTGAAACTCACAGCTTTAAATACGACACCTTCCGCAAACATTGTTTGATCAACGGACTAGATGATTTAGATTATTTACTTTCTCAAGAAAAAGATATTACAGCTTATGAACAAAAACATTGCAATATTAGCCGGTGACGGCATTGGTCCTGAGGTAATGGCTCAGGCACAACGAGTTTTAAATGCAGTAGCCAGTAAATTTGGTCACACATTCAACTATACTGAAGCGTTGGTTGGTGGTGCTGCTTATGATGTTTATCAAGATCATTTACCAAAAGCGACTATTGATATTTGTAACCAATCGGATGCAGTATTATTTGGTTCAGTTGGTGGTCCAGTACATTTACAAGCTGAAACTAAATGGGCGAACTGTGAAGCTAAATCAATTTTAGCCTTGCGTAAAGCATTTAATTTCAATATCAACCTACGCAAAATGGCTATCTATCCCGAAATCGCAGCGTTATCGCCACTTAAATCAGAGCTATTGAAAGATGGTTTAGATGTAGTGATTTTCCGCGAATTAATCGGTGATATTTACTTTGGTGAACATACACTAGGTGAAAAAAATGGTCAGCGTTATGCTTTTGACAGTGCTGAATATACCGAAGAGCAAATTCGTTCAATCGCTGAATATGCATTCAATGTTGCACGTACCCGTAATAAAAACTTAGTTTCAGTAGATAAAGCTAATGTTTTGGCAACCTCGAAGCTATGGCGACAAGTGGTTAGCGAAGTAGCTAAAAATCATCCTGATATCGTTTATAGCGATATGTTAGTGGATAACTGCGCGATGCAGATTGTCAAAAATCCTGCGCAATTTGATGTGATTCTTACCGCCAATTTATTTGGTGACATTTTATCTGATGAATTATCAGTTTTATCTGGTTCAGTTGGTATGATGCCATCCGCAAGCTTTAGTTCAACTGGTTTGGCACTTTATGAGCCAGCTGGTGGTTCAGCGCCAGATATTGCAAATAAAAATATTGCCAATCCAATTGCGCAGATTTTATCT
The DNA here is from genome assembly GCA_964611845.1 of uncultured Neisseria sp. Classification (GTDB taxonomy): domain Bacteria; phylum Pseudomonadota; class Gammaproteobacteria; order Burkholderiales; family UBA11063; genus Aquella. The sequence goes on along the minus strand of CAZTBH010000014.1, from coordinate 15,239 downwards.
GCTGCGATGATGTTGGGTTATTCATTCGGCATGCATGCTGAAGCACAAGCAGTGAATGATGCAGTTAAAGCTGCAATTGTTGCGGGATATCGTACTGGTGATATCGCAATTAAAGGTAGTGCCGATAAAGTAGTTGGAACGAAAGAGTTTACCGATCAAGTAATCGCAGCTCTTTAAATATAAAGGATAATAAGATGTCAAGTCAACAAGTATATATGCTAGATATTACACTCCGCGATGGACAACAGTCCCCTGGCGCAGGTATGTCATTTGAAGATAATTTGAATTATGCACAAATTGCCCATAATTTACGTGTTGACGTCTTAGAGGCTGGATTTCCTTCTGCTAGTAATACTGATTTTGCGATTGTCAATCAAATTTCTAAAAACATGGCAGCAATCAATTCACCAATGATAATTTCATCACTTTGTCAATTACGTGAAGATCAGGTTTATCGGACGATGGAAGCATTAGCCCCATCATTAGCAATCAATCGCGCGCGGATTCATATTTACGTTCCGGTTGATCCTGAATTGATGAGTGCTTCGCTAGGTAAATTAGCTGAAGATAAACCCGCGATTATTACAACTACTCATCGCTTAATTAAAATTATGGCTGATGCAGGCTTTGAAGTTGAATTTAGCCCTGAAGGTTATTCACGCCAACGCGAAAATTTTGACTTTGTAACTGATTTAATTCGTCATGCAATTGACGCAGGTGCAACGGTGATTAATTGTCCAGATACTATTGGTGGTGCTTCACAATATCAGGGTGAAGATTACTTTGTCAATAAGATGGCAAAGCATAAAGCTATTATGCAGCAAGAGTTTCCCGATAAAGAAATCATCTGGTCAATGCACTGCCATAATGACTTTGGTACCGCGCTGGATAATAGTTTGAATGGTGTATTTAGCGGTGTAGCACGACAAATTGAAGGTTGTATTAATGGAGTTGGTGAGCGTGCAGGTAATGTTGCGCTTGAACAATGTATTATGACTATCCGCCAATTTGGGCAAGGCGAGCATTTGAAGCAAAAATATCATACTAACATTGATATCAGTTATCTCAAAGAAGCCTCTGATTTCATTGCTGAGCGGATGTTGCCCCGTCAGCCACATTCACCAATCGTTGGTAAAAATTCAGCTTCGCATACTTCTGGCGGACATATTAATGCAATTTTAAAAAATCCTTTAGCTTATCAACCATTTGACCCTAAAGATATTGGCAGTGAAATTAGCTTTGTCTTTGGACCACTTAGTGGAAGTAATCATGCACAACAAGTAATTACTAAATTGGGGTATTCTTGTCAAGATGATGAAAAGGTTGCAATTACGCAATCAATCAAAGATTTCTATGCAGATCGCCGCAAAGGTGTAACCGATGAAGAGTTATTGATTGCTTATAAGCAATATCGCGCACCGATAAAACTGGAGCATTTAAGCTATGCTAAAGATGATAGTGGTAAAACAGTGGTTACATTCCACGGATTATTTTTTACCAATCACGATTTTAGTATTGAATACCAAGGACGCGGTTCTGCGCTTAGTGCATTGAATAAAGCCGTAAATAATTATTTGGCAACAACAACCGTTGTCGATTATAATTCACACTCAGCTGGTCATACTGTAGATGCGCTATGCATATCAAAAATTATTATTGATTTAAATGGCAAGCGCTATAATGGTCAAGCAGAAGATGATGATATTGAAATCTCTGCACTAAAAGCGTTTATTGATGCAGTAAATAATGCATACATTGAAGAACACTATAAACTAACTAAAGGGGACTAAGCAATGAAAATGACTGGAGCGCAAGCCATTATTGAGTCATTGATTCAAGAAGGTATTGAGATAGTATTTGGCTATCCTGGCGGTACAATTTTGCCGACCTATGATGCTTTATTTGAAAAGAAAGATAAAATTCACCATGTTCTGGTGCGTCATGAGCAAGGTGGCGTGATTGCTGCTGAAGGCTATGCTAAATCTAGCGGTAAAGTCGGAGTCTGTTTTGCAACTTCAGGTCCTGGTGCAACCAATCTGGTAACTGGAATTGCAGATGCAATGCTTGATTCTGTTCCTTTGGTGTGTATTACAGGTCAGGTAGCAAGTAGCCTGATTGGTACTGATGCATTCCAGGAAGCAGACATTGTCGGAATAACAATTCCGATTACTAAATGGAATTATCAGGTAACTCGTGCCGAAGATATTCCATCTGTAATTGCTAAAGCATTTCATTATGCAACTGAGGGACGTCCAGGACCAGTTTTAGTAGATATTACCAAAGATGCCCAAATGGGTATGCTTGATTACAATTATAAAAAACATAAACCACTTATGAATCATAGCTATGATTGCCCAGATATCCAATTTATCCAAATAGCTGATATAATCAACGAAGCTAAACGCCCTCTGATATTTGCGGGTAATGGAATCGGGATGTCAAATGCTGAAAATGATTTGCTAAAGTTGGCTGAAAAAGCAACAATTCCAGTAGCATGTACTTTGCATGGTTTGCATAACTTTCCAAGCGATCATGAGCTATTCGTAGGACTTCTGGGAATGCATGGTAATTATGCGCCTAATATTATGACTAACCAAGCAGATGTAATCATCGCAATTGGTATGCGTTTTGATGATCGTGTTACGGGCAATTTAGCAAAATATGCGAAACAAGCCAAGATCATTCATATAGATATTGATCATGCTGAAATTAATAAAAACGTTAAGTCATACATACCGTTACATACTGATGCCAAGTATGCCCTGACTCAATTACTACGCTATGTGCAACCAAATCGTCATGAACAATGGCGTGAGAAATTTAAAGCATTGCACAACGAAGAACATCAAAAAGTAATTCTGCCTGAACTGACCATGCAAAAAGATATAATACGCATGTCACAAGTTATCAATATGGTATCAGAAAAAACTGAAGGTAAAGCTATTGTCGTGTCAGATGTTGGGCAAAACCAAATGGCAGCAATGCGCTACTATAAATTTAAGCAATCAAAATCACACATTACTTCCGGTGGATTGGGCACGATGGGATTTGCGCTACCTGCTGCAATTGGTGCTAAGATGGCAAACCCAGATCGTGAAGTAGTCTGCGTTGCTGGCGATGGTGGTATCCAAATGAACATTCAGGAATTAGCGGTAATTAAGCAAGAAAAATTACCCGTTAAGATTCTGTTATTAAATAATAATTATCTGGGAATGGTGCGTCAATGGCAGGAAATGTTCTATGAAGAGCGTTATTCATTTGTTGATCTGATTAATCCTGATTTTGTAGCTTTGGCTGCTGCATATGGAATCAAATCACGCAAGGTGAGTAATCCTGAAGAATTGGATAGTGCTGTCAGTGAAATGTTAGCTTCAAAAGAGGCATACTTCCTTGAAGTAGTAGTTGAAAAACGTGAAAAAGTATTCCCAATGATGCCGGTAGGTGCTGCCGTTGATGAAATCAGATTATCTTAGGAAAGAAGAGTAACAATGGATAAGAAACATGCCCATGATATGCATATTATATCAATTGTAACCCGTAATTCTTTGCGTGTATTACAAAGAATCTCTGGATTATTTTCCCGCTATAGCGTTAACATTGATCAAATGAGTATCTTTAGCGGTCAAGATGAGTTATCTCATTTTTCAATAATTGTGTACAGTGATGATCACTCAATCCAAAAATTGACAAATCAACTGCATAAAATTATCGAAGTATGTGATGTTCGTGTTTTAAACAATCAAAAATTTTAATCTTTTAAGGAAGTAGTTATGGCTCTTATGAATTTTGGTGGCGTAGAAGAAAACGTAGTAACACGTGAAGAATTTCCTCTAGCTAAAGCGCGTGATGTTTTATCTAAAGAAACTATTGCAGTTATTGGTTACGGTGTGCAAGGTCCTGGACAAGCGTTAAATCTAAAAGACAATGGTTTTAATGTGATTGTTGGTCAACGTTCTCCTTCTAAATCATATGATAAAGCAGTTGCTGATGGTTTTGTACCTGGTGTTAGTTTATTCTCACCTGAAGACGCTATGCAAAAAGCTACTATCATTATGTATTTACTAAGCGATGCAGCACAAATCGCAATGTGGCCAACAGTACAAAAACATTTAACTGCGGGTAAAGCATTATATTTTTCTCATGGTTTTGGTATTACTTACAAAGATCGTACTGGTATTGTTCCGCCAAAAGATGTTGATGTATTCTTAGCAGCACCGAAAGGTTCTGGGACTTCATTACGTCGTTTATTCCTTGAAGGTAAAGGTTTAAATTCATCATTTGCAGTATTCCAAGACGCAACTGGTCACGCAACTGAGCGTTGTTTAGCTCTTGGTATTGGTATTGGTTCTGGTTATTTATTTGAAACTACTTTCCAAAAAGAAGTTTACTCAGATTTAACTGGTGAACGTGGCATTTTGATGGGTGCTTTAGCTGGTGTGATGGAAGCTCAATACAATGTATTGCGTAAAAATGGCCATACTCCTTCAGAAGCCTTTAATGAGACAGTTGAAGAATTAACTGAGTCATTGATTAAACTAGTTGGTGAAAATGGTATGGACTGGATGTATGCGAATACTTCGACTACAGCTCAGCGTGGTGCTTTGGATTGGAGAAAACCTTTCCGTGATGCGACGGCTCCAGTATTTGAACAATTATACGCTAAAGTAGCTGCTGGCGAAGAAGCTCAACGCTCAATTGACACTAACTCTCAAGCTGATTACCGTGTAAAACTAGAAGCTGAATTAGCTGAAATTCGCGACAGCGAAATGTGGCAAGCTGGTAAAGCAGTACGTAGCTTACGCCCAGGCAAATAAATCTCGGTAGCAATACTGAAAAATAATAAAAAACCGCCAAAAAGTATATTTTGGCGGTTTTTATTTATTTAGATAATTTGACTGTAAAAAAAAGCCCCTTGGATAAGGGGCTTTTTTATGCATCTATTACTGCGCTGTACTAGCAGGATTTCTTGAAGCAACTTCATACGCACGAGCTTCATATTCTCCAGCTTTAGCCATTGTTTTTACAATAAGAACAAATGTATCTGCAATTTTTTTTAACATTTTAACTTTCCTTAAAACACTATATTAACTGCTGATTAGCTAAACCGCCTGCAATCACTTAAGATTTTTTAACAAACAAGCTATTTTGCTCAGATAATCAACCTAACTCCGTTATTATATCATATTTGGCAAAATAAAACAAAATAAAGTTTAATCAGACGTATAGTCCACCATTTACGTGGATTGTGCTGCCTGTTACATAGTTCGCATCATCACTAGCCAAATATTTTACTGCATTGGCAATGTCTTCTACTTGACCAAATCTGCCCAAAGGAATATTTTGAATATACGAAGCACGGGTCTCTTCCGGTAGTTTATCAGTCATATCGGTTTGGATAAATCCTGGTGCCACACAATTAGCCGTGATATTACGACTACCAAATTCTTTAGCCAATGATTTAGTTAATGCAATCATACCACCTTTAGCAGCAGAATAATTAACCTGTCCTGGGTTACCCATAAAACCGACAACTGAAGCAACGTTAATAATCCGTCCAAATTTAGCTTTAGTCATACCACGAATCGCAGCCTTCACCAAAAGAAAAACTGATTTCAAATTAGTATCCAAAACATCATCCCAATCGTCCTCTTTCATGCGCATCAATAAGCCATCTTTGGTAATACCTGCATTATTCACTAAAATCGTTACATCACCTTCATTCGCAGCAATATCTTTAATAACTGCTTCGATATTGTCTTTATCTTTTACATTAAGAGCTATTCCGCGACCACCAAATTCTTTTAAATATTCAGTAATTGCCAAAGCACCGCTTTCACTAGTTGCGGTACCAATTACAGCAATACCATTTTTTGCTAAAGTCGTAGCAATAGCCCGCCCAATACCACGGCTCGCACCAGTTACCAGTGCAACTTTTTTCACATCAGTCATAATCATATCCTTTTATAAATTTCTCAAATAACACTTCTAAATAGAAAGAACAAACCAATTAAAAATCCAACTACATTAGAATAAAATGTTAGAGCAAAACCCAAACTACGCGCACCTGCACCATGTTTATAGCCATTTGCAAAAAGTAGACGTCCAACTATAAAACATGTACTAAATAACAATACCAGATAGATGTGTTCAAGTGGTAACCCCCATGAGAGCAAAGCATAGGCTATTAGAGCAAAGAAGAGTTGCTCATGAGTATTGCTTAGGTATTGTATCATTATATTCAAGCGCAGATCATCTGCTGCTATTAGAGGATTACTCACCGACTCATCAAAGAAACGCAAACTGGCAATTCTACCAATACCTATCACATAGCTACAGGTTGGTAAAACAAGAGCCAAAAAATAACATTGTATTCTGCTTAAGTGCCAAGCAACCGGATACATTGCAGATATTACAGCTAATATCAATGCTATCAGCATCACCAATAGCATATTCCACAATATCTTGCGTTGCTCTCTGCTTAACATAACTAACTACTTCAGTTGTTCCTTTAATGCGGCAAGCGTTTCTTGTGAATTAAGATTAAAAATTAACGCTGTTTCGTGAATCCGCTTGTTTAAGCCTGAAAGAACTTTCCCCGGACCACATTCAACAATAACACTTACATTTTGTGCTGCAAGCGTTTTGATACTATCTGTCCACAATACTGGCGAATATAACTGCTTTATTAATCCATCCTTAATTGATATAATATCGTTGGCAATTGCTGCATTCACATTTTGCACTACTGGAATTTTAGACTGATTAAATTGAACATTATCTAATTCTAAGGCTAATTTTTCCGCTGCAGGCTTCATCAAATCACAATGCGATGGTACTGATACGGGAAGAGGCATAACTTTACGAGCGCCTTTAGCTTTTAATACCTCCGCTGCTTGATCAACCGCAGCTTTACTTCCAGCAATAACTACTTGCCCAGGAGAATTAAAATTAACCCCTTGGACGACACCAGCACCACTATTCATAACTTCGGCACAGCCTTCAATAACTAATTCATCGGCTAAACCCAACACTGCTGCCATACCGCCTTCGCCAGGCTTAACGGCCTCTTGCATATATTCAGCACGTTTACGAACTAATCTTACCGCATCAACAAAACCCAGTACCCCAGCAGCAACTAATGCGCTATATTCCCCAAGACTATGTCCAGCAACAAAATCAGGTAAATGATTTGCTGATTTCTCCAACCACGCTAAATAAGTTGCATAGCTGGCAGTTAATAATAATGGTTGAGTATTGATAGTTTGATTGATATTTTCAGCATTCTCTTCTTGAAGCATAGCCCAAAAGTCTATACCTAGAGCTTCTGAAGCTTGATTAAATGTATCTCGAACTACATTTATCCCAGCTAAAGCATCCATCATTTTCAAGGTTTGTGAACCTTGCCCCGGAAAAACAAAAGCAAATTTAGTCATTATTCTAGTCCTATTTAAAATCTAATCAGCGAAGCGCCCCACGAAAATCCCGCACCAACGCCTTGCAGTAAGACAAGATCTCCAGCTTTAATCCGTCCATCACGAACAGCAGTATCTAGTGCAAGTGGAACTGAAGCAGCAGATGTATTGCCATGTCTATCTACCGTGGTAATAACTTTATCCATACTGCAACCCAACATTTTTGCGGTTGACTCCAAAATACGAATATTTGCTTGATGTGGAACGATCCAGTCAATTTGTGATAAATCAACCCCAACTTTATCAGCCACATTTTTACTAACTGCAGTTAAAGAACGCACAGCAAATTTGAACACGGCTTGCCCATCCATGTAAACATAAGGATTGCCCTTAATTACACCATTATACAAGTGACCATCGCAAGTTAATATTGAGTTATAACTACCATCCGCATGGATTTCATTACCCAAAATCCCTGATTCATCACTTGCCTGAAGAATTACGGCACCAGCGCCATCTCCAAATAAAATACATGTGCTACGATCAGCGTAATCAACAATCCGTGACATACTATCGCTACCTACAACCAAAATATTTTTTGCCATACCAGATTTAATAAAGCAATCTGCAGTCGTGATTGCATAAATAAAGCCAGTACAGGCAGCTTGTAAATCAAAACTACCATTGGTCTTAATGCCTAATTTATTTTGTAAAATACATGCTGTTGAAGGAAATATCGAATCAGGAGTGCTAGTTGCAACAATAATCATGTCAATTTCAGATGCAGACATATTAGCATTCTCAAGAGCCCGTAGCGTAGCTTGATAAGCCATATCACTAGTAGTTTCATTCTCTGCAACAATGTGCCGTTCTTTTATACCAGTTCGATCAACGATCCACTCATCAGCAGTATCAACCATAGCTTCTAAATCTTTATTAGTCAGAATCTTGGAGGGTAAATAACTTCCTGTAGCTACAATTTTGGCGTATTTCATAATATGAATGCTACCTCTAAAAAGACAAAAGGCTGGGGAGACCCAGCCTAGATTATACCTTATTCTGAGTAACCATTACATATGGCTAAGCAGTAAATAAGTTTAATATCAACTATACACAATAACTCATAGATCTAAAGCGATTTTAAATCGGTAAATTCAAGTAACTCATCGCCGTCAGTCAGAATTTGTTTATTCTGTTGCAGATACTCATGCAATAAGCCAATTACTCCAGCACCAACTTCGTGGTGAGCCTGAACTAATGCATAATAGAATCCATTAATATCGGCACCACCATGACTTTTAATTACTAAACCATTTAAGCCTAATAATACAGCACCATTATACTTGCTTGGGTCAACACGTTGCTTTAAACGCTTCAAAACAGGATAAGACATCAAGGCAATCAGTTTTGATAGCCAATTTCGCGTAAATTCCTCTTTGAGAAAAAAAGCAATCATTTTAGCAACACCTTCAGTTGTTTTAAGTGAAACATTCCCAGTGAAGCCATCAGTTACAACAACATCAACCACACCTTTGAAGATATCATCACCTTCAACATTACCATAGAAATTTAAATTGGAGGTTTTAAGCAATTCAGCAGCTTTTTTAACTGTTTCATTACCTTTAATATCTTCACTACCAATATTTAGAATGCCTACGCTTGGCGTCGCTTTTCCTGTAACTCCGCGCATTAACTGCGCGCCCATCACCCCAAATTGTTGAAGATGTTCAGGAGAGCAATCAATATTTGCACCTAAATCAAGAACGCAAACTTCACCTTTAACGGTTGGCATCAGTTTAGCAATGGCCGGACGATCAATACCATCCATTGTCCGCAAAACATAACGCGCAATCGCCATCAAAGCACCAGTATTACCAGCTGAAACAATCGCGTTGGCTTTGCCTTCTTTCACTAGGTTAATAGCAATACGCATAGAAGAGTCACGCTTGGTACGCATAGCACTTTGCGGAGCTTCATCCATACCAACAACTTGGGTAGCGTGAATAACCTCAATTCGGTCACTGAACCGCGATAATTCTCCAGCTATTTGCTTATAAATACTATCGCGATCACCAACTAAAATTAGATTAACATCGACCACTTCACTCAAAAAACGCAAACAAGCAGGCACAGTGATATTAACACCGTGATCGCCGCCCATTGCGTCAACTGCAAGTACTATTGCCATGCTTAAAATACTTTACAAAAAATTACTCACCTTTAGTTTTAAGTATTTTTTTACCACGATAAACGCCATTTGGGCTGATATGGTGACGTAAATGAACTTCACCAGTCGTAGCTTCTACCGCAGTAGCAGGCGCAGTGATAAAATCGTGTGAACGGTGCATACCGCGTTTTGAAGGAGATTTTTTATTTTGCTGAACGGCCATTTGTATTACCTCTAAATTATCTGTTTTAAAACATTGAAAGGACTCTCAACCTCGTCGTGGTAACTAAGTCCAATACATGAGTCATGTTTGGCTGCATAAGGAAGTAACATAATTACTTCATCTTCAACCAACTGCACGACATCAAACTCATCCTCAGCTAGGACACCATCAGAAACATCCGACTCACTCTCGGAAAATAATGCGGCATCAAGCTGATCTTCATTAAAAAAAATTGTTATTGGCGTTTGATTTTCAATAGAAAACTCCAACGGTTGTAAACAATTCTGACATAAGGCGCTGATTATACCATAAATAGATAAGATAAGTGTAGGTCTATTTAAGCGATCTACACCTCCCTCTAGAGTATACTTTATAGTTCCTTTGTATTCGCCAATTTCCTGAATTCGCTCAACAGACTCTAAAACAAGTTCACTATCTATTCTATGCGCTGATTTTGCAAATTTAACATTATTAATATACACCTAAGCCACCTTAAAACATAACTACGCTATTTTAAACCAATACACCCTCAGTAAGTTTATTTTTTTAATCTATCACTTGCAACAAAAGTATTAGCTTCTCGATAATTACGGGCAAAATAAACTCCCGCTATAATTACCAAGACTGCACCAATAAGCACCGTCAACCTTGCTTGGTGAGCCGCAATATACCCAGAAAGTAAGGAAGGAATAGCTTGAGCTAATGCATTTGCACTAGAATTAACTCCCATTGCCTCACCCAAAACCAGGGGATCGGTAGTTCTGGCAATTAATGCAGAGCTAAATGCCTTGCTCAGCGCAGTTGCTACTGCCAAAAAAGGCGGAATACAATAGATCCAAATATGTGCAGCATGACTGGGAATCAAATAGTACGCAAATAAGCACAGAGCAGTCAAAGCAAAGCTGAAATAAAGTACTTTATAATCAGTAACTTTTCCCGATAAACGTCTGACCACTCCACCTTGAGCCAAAATAATCATCACACCTAAATATGCAAAATAATTTCCAACCATACCCTGAGTGAAGCCGAACTGATTCAGTAAGATAATCCCCCAAAACGCAGTAAAAAAAGTAAACCCGGCATTATAAAAAAACAGTGCTGGAATAACCTGTCGTAAATTAGGAATCTTAAATGATTTAAATATATTATGTAACGGCTTACTATAATCAACTTTAAGCGCAAATTTAAGCATAGAAGTTTCTGGCAAATAAAAATAAACCAGCATTAAATTAACAAAGCTCAATATTCCGGCAAACCAAAATGGTGTCGCAGCATTAAATCCAGCCAACAAAGCAGGATCAGATAACTTTCCACCAATAAAAGGTCCAAGCACAAATCCTAAACCGATGCAAACCCCGACTAAACCAAAGTTTTTAGCACGATTTTTAGCAGCACTAACATCACCAATAACCGCTTGCGCAATTGAGATATTTCCACCAGACGCGCCATCCAACATTCTTGATAAAAATAACAAGTAAATGTTTCTAGTCAGAATTCCATATGCAAATAATAAATAAGAAAGTGCAGTGCCACTGATTGAAATTAATAATAATTTCCTGCGGCCATATTTGTCTGATAGCTGACCAAGAACAGGGGTACAGAAAAACTGCAGAATAGGAAATATTGCTAACAACCATCCAGCAAAAATAAAGCTTTCAGCTTGCGACCAATGAGACGGCGTAACTACGAATTCAGAACCATGAGTAATCAATAAGGGAAAAACTGGAATCAAGATTCCAATCCCTAGCATATCAATGAATATTGTTAGAAAAATAATCCATAATGCTTTATTTTGAGAAAATCGTTCCATGATAGTTTATATTTCAGTCAAAGTATAACCGGGAGTGCATCTAAGGACATCATTATTGATAAAATAGTTATTGCAACTATTGAAAAACCAAACATCTTGCGCGCCCATACTCGATCATTTTCTGCTTTAAAACCACGAATTGCCAGTCGTACCCACCAAAGTCCGATAGCTAAACTTGCTGCTAAATAATAAAAGCCTGTATAACCAAACACCGTTAACAATGAAGCCGCAATGGTAAAGAAACAAACATAAAGCACCATATTAACTTTAGCGTAATAAATGCCTTTCTTTACTGGCAATACAGGAATATCCGCTGATAAATAATCATCAAACCGAAAGATCGCAATCGCGAATGAATGCGGCATTTGCCAAATACTTAGCATAAGAAATAAAATAAATGCGCCAGCGTCAAGTTGATTGGTAACAGCACAATAGCCGACTACTGGAGGAATTGCTCCAGAAATACTACCAATTAAAGTCCCATGAACAGAGGTACGTTTAAAACCCAGTGTATATACAACCACATAAAAAAATAGACCGACGACAGCGACAACCACTGTTAAAAAATTAGCGTAAACCCAAAGCAAAGTACAACCTACTAGCGTTAACAGAGCTCCATATGCAAATGCAACACTTTTGGTCAAAAGACCTTTTACCATTACACGCTCTTTGGTACGCTCCATTATTTGGTCAATATCTCGGTCAATTATATTATTAAATACACAACCAGCAGCAATAACTGAGGAAATTCCAGCCAAAGTTATAAACAGCAAAAATAATTTGGCTTGCCCTGCTGAAGCTAAAAAGAACCCCCCGGCAACCGTGATTAAATTTCCAAAGATAATCCCAGGTTTAGTAATCGAAATAAAATTTTTTATCAACACAATAAGCCTAAATTTTTTATTTAACAAGAATGCAAAATGGCTAACTCTGATAAGCCAGCAAATGCCGAATCAGGTTAGCCATCATAAAATCACACAGACTTACTAGTGATCCATCATATTATAATTAAGGTTCCACATGATCCATATAGTACCAATTACTAATATTAACAATATCAACGTAGTAAATAGAAAAGTTATCAAGTTCCAACGTTGCTCAGATGAACGATCCAAATGTAAGAAAAATATCAACTGAATGAACAACTGACCAATAGCAAGTAAAACTACCGCAATAGCTATACCCTCTACAGGCATCATATGATTGACAACTATAAAATAAGGAATTACAGTCAGAATAATTGAAAGAATAAAGCCAATAGTATATGATTTAACACTACCATGACTTTCTCCAGTCACAGAAACTTCATGATGAGCTGACATTTACATCACCCCCATTAAATAGACAACGGTGAATACAAAAATCCAAATAATATCCAAGAAATGCCAAAACAAACTTAGACAAGCCAATTTGCGATTTACCATTGCTGTTAAACCACGTGTAGACACTTGGAACATTAATAGCGCCATCCAAATTAGACCACAAGTAACATGTAAACCATGCAACCCTACTAACCCAAAGAACGACGATAAGAACGCACTACGGTCAGGTCCATTACCTTCGATTATTAAATGGTGAAATTCATTTATTTCCATCCCAATGAATCCCAACCCCAAAAGGAATGTAATAAACAGCCAAGTTAAAACCTGAGCTTTATTATTCTTGTGAGTTGCAAGCATAGCTAAACCATAAGTGAAGCTACTGGTCAACAACAAGAATGTTTCAATCATTACATAATTCAGGTCAAATAGCTCTTTGGGACCAGCACCACCAAATACACTAGTATGTAGCACTGCATAAGAGGCAAAAAAACAAGAGAACAATATACAGTCACTCATTATGTAAATCCAGAAGCCAAAAGCTACCTTTGCAGTAGCCTCGGCGTCATGATCATGATGATGATCTGCAGAATGATTATTTATTATTTGTGAAGTCATTATGCTTTATTCCTACGTAACATAAGTTCATGTTCAATGCGCTCAACTTCTTCAGCAGGGACATAGTAATCGATATCATGATCTAGGGAACGCGCTACAACGCAAGCAAAGATAGCCAAACTACTTGCCGCAACCAACCACCAAATATACCAGATTAGCCCAAAACTCAAAGTAAACGCAAATAAACCAATTATAGCTCCAATACCAGTATTACGTGGCATGTGGATATCTTCATAAGGCTTGCTTTCATCAAAAATCGGGGTTGCATTATGCTTAGCATCCCAATGAGGCTCTAATGTTG
>CAZTBH010000014.1:0-1379 GCA_964611845.1 uncultured Neisseria sp. | reverse complement strand
GGAGATGATGTAGCCCACTCTAATGTACGACCATCCCATGGATCACCAGTATAATCTTGATTATCTTTAGCCTTGATAATACTTACAAGAATTTGAAGAACTTGACAAGCAATACCAATCGCAATAAGTAACATACCTACAAAAGCAACAACAAATAAAGGATGCCAACCTGTTGAATAATCGTAATGGCTAATCCGACGAGCAGCCCCCATAAAACCAAGTACATATAATGGTATAAACGCTACATAAAACCCAACCAGCCAAAACCAGAAAGAGGCTTTTCCAAATCCTTCATTCATCTTAAAGCCTAATGCTTTTGGACACCAAAATGAAAGACCCGCCATACACGCAAATACTACACCACCAATAATTACATTGTGGAAATGAGCAATTAAAAACAAGCTGTTATGTAAAACAAAATCAGCACCTGGTACTGCAAGCAAGACACCAGTCATACCACCGATTGAGAAAGTGATGATAAAACCGACGGTGAAATACATAGGAGCAGTAAACCAAATACGACCTCTAAACATGGTAAATAACCAGTTAAATATTTTAACCCCAGTTGGAATTGCAATAATCGTAGTCATTATTCCAAAGAATGCATTTACATTTGCTCCAGAACCCATTGTAAAGAAATGGTGAACCCAAACAATAAATGATAGCACCGTGATACTTACTGTAGCATAAACCATCGTGGCATAGCCAAATAACGGTTTACGGGAGAATGTAGAAGTAACCTCAGAAAATACACCAAATGCGGGTAGAACCAAGATATAAACCTCTGGATGACCCCATGCCCAAATCAAATTCACATACAACATCGGATTACCACCAGCTGCATCGGTAAAGAAGTGAAAGCCTAGGTAGCGATCAAGAGTTAGCAATACCAAAGCAGCAGTCATCATCGGGAATGAAATAATGATCAAAATATTAGAACATAATGCAGTCCATGTAAACACCGGCATTTTCATAAGTGTCATACCAGGGCAACGCATTTTAATAATTGTTACAAAGAAATTAATCCCTGAAATCGTTGTTCCTATACCTGAAATTTGCAATGCCCAAATATAGTAGTCGACACCAACCCCCGGGCTATACACCTTTTCAGATAAAGGAGCATAATTTACCCAACCAGTAGTAGCAAACGAACCTACAACCAGCGATAACATCATTAAAACCATACCAACCATAAATAACCAGAAGCTTAGTGAGTTTAGATACGGAAAGGCAACATCACGTGCACCAATCTGTAGAGGAACAACTAAGTTCATCAAACCAACCACTAACGGCATTGCCACGAAGAAAATCATGATCACACCATGCGCAGTGAAAATTTGATTATAGTGGTCTGGTGGTAAAAAGCCATAATTACTACC
>CAZTBH010000013.1:0-55540 GCA_964611845.1 uncultured Neisseria sp. | reverse complement strand
TTAAGTTTAGCGATCGAACAATCTATAGCTCAATTATTTATAGGTTAACTATAGCGGGAAACTACTTAATTATACAACTCTTAGTGGTAACAGCGGTAATGGAATGAGCGACTTGGCATTGGGGAGTGTTGTTACTTTATTGGTTGCTGTTCCTAGTGGTAGTAGCCAGCTTCAGTTTAAAGCACAAACAGCAAACAATGGAAGTGTTGTTAGCACAGCGGCTAACTCAAATACAGTTATCGTAACTGATCCAACAGCAACAGTCGGGATTGTAAATATCCTTCCAAACTATTTTAATCTAACTACCAGCTATGAAAGTCAGATCATTACGGTAGCAAATAGCGGTAATGGTCCTATCAGCAGCCTAAGCTTTACCCCAAGCAGTCCATTGACTGAGCTAAGCAATAATTGTCCTGCAACCCTTGCAGCAGGAGCCAGCTGTCAATATGTCGTAAAATTTAATAAAAATCTACCTCAAGCTGGTACCAGCGGTATCACAGTTAACTACAATAATGGCAGCAGTACACAAAGTGCCACCGCTACGGTTAACTACACTGGAATTGATCCAGTAGCGGGTTTAACCATTAGCGGAGGCAATAACTCAAACTTTGACTTTACTACTCGTACCAGTACACCAACACAATCAGCGCTGGTTACACTAACCAATAGTGGCAATACGAATGAAAGTGGTTTTAACTTTAGTTCAATAGCAAACTTTACTACCAATACCACAGGTATTACTAATGCATGTACTGCATCAACAGTATTAGCACCAACTGAGAGCTGTAGTGTTAATTTAGTCTATACTAACTCAACAGCAACTCCTACGACTACGAAAGTAGTTCCAGTTAGCTATACATTTGGGCAAAAAGGATTAACAGCAAGTAGCGATATTCATGTTACTTATCAGACTATCCAATCAACCGCAATTTTAGCTATCACGCCAAATCCAGCATCATTCACGGGGATAGTTAATAATGGAGTTGACAATTCATCACAAATAATAAATATTGCTAATAGTGGTGATGACACAGCAACAGCAATTGCTTCAACCATCTCGGGAATAAATTCAGCACTGTTTAGCATCGATAGTACAGCAAGCGTAACCAATTCATGCGGCAGTAGCGTACTAGCAGGTGAAAGCTGTAATCTAAGTGTTAAATTTGGACCAGCAACTAGTGGCACAGCTGCAGGAAGCGAATCTGCCAATCTTGACATAACTTACACTCCGTATAACAGTGCATCGACTCCTAACACGAGCTCGGCTGCTTTAAGTGGGCAGGTAAGTGGTGCACAATCTGCAATCATAGAACAAGGTGTAGCAACACCGAGCGGTTTTGCTGGTGGTAATGGAGAATCCTCTGCAAGTGCTTATCAAGTACAACAAGTTCCAGTTGGTGGTGTGAGTACACCTTCTACATTAACCTATAGCATCACCAATACCGGAAGTGTACCTGCAACTAATTTCTATATTGATGGCATGGCTAGTCAGGGATGGAGCTACACTGGTTGTGGTACATCAAACTCAAAAATATCACTTGCCGCCAATGGTGGAAGATGCTTACTAACATTTACATTAGATAAAGCTAATGTAGGTGCTAGAAATCTGGATTTAAGCACTCTAACCATGTATTGGATAGACCAAGATTCTCCAAATGGTCAGCCACAAGCAATGAATGGAATAGTTTATGTCAATATCTATGTTGCACCAAGCATTGCTATTATGACCAGTCCATCTAGTAATATTAGTGTAGTACCTGGTGGAAATTTTACTATGACTGCTAACTTAACTGGTGGCTATAACGTAGCTGCACAGACTGTACACGCGGTAACAACTACTACTGGTGTAAGTTTTACTAATAATGATTGTGTTTTAAATAGCCAGAACAATTATAGTTGCACGATCACAGCGCAAATAGAAAGCAATGTGGTATTGTTATCAGGGCAAAAAGTCACTTTAACTAATAGTACAACTCCACGTATGGCACCCGCTCCGAGTACAGTTACTTTTGCTATCATTTTTTCCGCACCAATTGGAGTTGCCTTGAATCCTACAGGAACAGTTGCATTTATTGTTAATTATAATAATAGCACTGTAACGCAGTGTGGCATAAGTGGAGGCGTCTTAAGTGGTTGTACTAATAGCGGTGCGACGTCTCTTTCAAAACCTCGTGCAATCACCTTAAATTCTGCTGGAACTATTGCGTTTATTACCAATGAGAATAATATCGTAACGCAGTGTAGCGTAAGTGGTAGCATTTTAAGTAGTTGTACAAATAGTGGTGCAACAGCCCTTTCCCGTCCTAGTGGAATCACTTTAAATTCGATAGGAACAACTGCCTTTATTACTAATTGGGCTGGCAAGAGTATCGCGCTTTGTACTGTAAATAGCGAAGCTTTAAGTAGTTGTGCAAATAGTAGTGCAATTGATCTAACTTCTCCTACAGGGATAACGTTAAATGCAGCTGGAACAACTGCGTTTATTACTAATTATGAAAGTGCTACTGTAACGAAGTGTAATATAAGTGGCGGTATTTTGAGTGGTTGTGCAAATAGTGGTGCAACAAATCTCTCAGGTCCTCAAGCAATTATCTTGAATACTACGGGAACATTCGCATTCATTACTAACGCTTTTAGTAACCTAGTAACGAGCTGCAGTATAAATGGAGACACGTTAAGTAATTGTGCCAATAGCGGAGCAACTGGCCTTTCAGGTCCTCGTGGAATTACCTTAAATTCTCTAGGAACATTTGCCTTTATTACTAATTATAGTAACGGTACTATAACGCAATGTAGCGTAAGTAGTGGTACTTTAAGTAATTGTGCTAGGACGGGTACTCAATAATACTGCTAATACTATAAGCTAAAACCGTTGGATAAACCAGAGGTTTTAGCTCTTGCTAATATTATCTATAAAGACCAGTTTAGGTGTTAGTTTATGTAGGCTTTATTTACGAAAAGTAAAATTTGTACGCCTGGATTTATAAACCTGAGGATTTTAAGTCTATTAACAGGTATAATGAGAGAATGGCTACCAAGAGTTATATGGGGCATTCTATATTTCATTATTTTTTGCTACCTCGCAACAAACTTAAAGCCCATGCTGTCATTGCGCATTAAGAATCTTTTCCCGACTGATTGATTTATCATAATTCATTAATACTTCATGATCGCCAATTTGAATACTTGATTCAGCCTGATTAATTATAATTTCTTCATGAGAGCCAGCCAAGGCTAAATAAGTAGTATTTCTCTTGCCGCCATGTGCTTCTGCGGATAATGCGCTAATAATTGCCTTATAAGTTGGTGTATTATTGAAATATAAATGAAACATGATTAGCTTATTTTGATTATCAAATTGTAATATTGCAAATTTTATTGGGAAGTTTACAAAATAAGGGTAGTTATTTTTCGTGCTTGAACACACCGTATAATATTGATTATGGTTGCATTGATTATAACCTTGAGCTTGTGCGTTAGAAAGCGTTGAATTGAGGCTCAAGCCATCGTATTCGATCATGTAATATTTATGTGTTACCGTAACAGGTTCACCATTTAATTGCGCGCGACTGAGATTGATATTTGACCATTGAGTCTTTAATAGCTCACTTGGCTGAATGTCCGCCATAATTGCTAAGTACATTTCAGCAAAGAAGCATATCCCTGCAGTAATAGCTAAAATTCGCCCGAGATAAATTAGAAATTTATTTTCATATTTATTGTAAATAGTTAATAATTCTGGGTCTGCCTGAGGATTGATTGAGTGCAGAATCTCTACTGCCTGTAAATTATTATAGCGGCGCACCTGAGAACTTAATAAAAATAAATCAGCAATAGATAGAATGGCTGGAATAAAGCTCCAGCAAAAAAGCAGATACAAGACACCCGCGATATTTTTACGTAAATAAAATTTATGACCACCAATTGCTCCGAGCAGCAAGCACAAGATTAGGGCAGTACCCTGACTGCGTCGTTGAAGATTATAACGCTCGGTAAATAAAAGTAGTTGTCCGCTGCTAAGTAATTGGTCACTCATATTAATTGCTTTCGTTTTTTATGAAACTAGCTTCATTATTCTGGGGCGTTCATTTATTTCTCGCTTACCTAGAACTATATAGGAAATATTTTTTACATCTGACATAGTCCAAGATTCATAGACGAAAAGTATATCTGAATTTTATCATTTTTTAACTTTGATTGCCTATCAACCAAATAAAAAACCCGGTAAATTACCGGGCATAACAAATTAAAGTTATTTATTTGTAGGGTAATACTGCAATAACTTCAACTTCAACCAATACATCACGAGGTAACCGAGCAACCTCAACACATGAACGTGCTGGTAAGTTGCGGTCAAAATAGCTTGCATAAACTTCATTGAATGCAGCAAAATTATTCATATCTGATAAAAAGCAAGTGGTTTTAATTAAATGGTTCATATCTGTCCCAGCTTCAACCAAGATTGCCTCGATGTTTTTCATAACTTGATGTGTTTGCGATTTAATATCTTCACCAGCTAAAACTCCATCCTTGTCAAGTGGAATTTGACCAGAAGTATAGATTAAGTTTCCATATTGATTAGCTTGAACATAAGGACCAATTGCCTGAGGGGCAAGTTTAGTATTGATAGATTTCATTGAGTACTCCATATTTAGGTTTAATTTCAGTCGTAATTATACAACAAAAGCTTGCTCTGTTAGCTATTGGATTAAATTTTGTGTTACGATAATGGCTAATATTAACTACTATACTCGAAGTATTTGATTCTTGGACGCGAAGGATAGATAAAAAAGATGACTCAATGTAGAAGAGCTGCACAAGAAGTCTTTTTTGAAATCCGACAAAGTCCAAGATTTAAAGATAATGAGTATATAAATGAGAGTATAGATAAAATGAGCAAGCGAATTATCTTTATCTGTGAGGCTAATTCAACACGAAGCCAGCTGGCTGAAGGATTATCCAAAAAATATTTACCAAGTTATGTTAGCGAGAGTGCGGGAAGCGTGTCTTATGGTAGTATTAATCCACTGGTGAGTAAGATACTCTTTGAGGAAGGTGTTGATTGCTCGGTTCAATACTCCAAAGAATATACTCAAATACACAATCCCGAGAGTGTAAATCTGGTAGTTATTTTGTGTGCTCGCGACTTTATTGGTAGTTATTTTCCTAATGCTCAAAAAATTCACCAGCCAATGAATATTCCAGGGGTGGGATTTGCTCATGATGGAGCGCATATTCTGGATGCTTATCGTCAATTGGCTGAAAAAATTAAGATATTATTAACTAAACTATAATAAGGTTATTATATGCGTAAAATAAATATATTATTTGTCTCTGTATTGCTGTCTAATCTGGCTTATGCCGCAGATGATATTACTGTTGTTGCGTTGAATGATTTTCATGGGCAGATGGCTGCGAATAAATCAATGGCTGGTGCTGGAAAGATTAGCACATTTTTACAAAATTTTCGGAAACAATACCCGAATACAGTAGTGGTTCTAGCTGGTGATAATTATCAGGGAACTGCTATTTCCAATATTTCTCTAGGGCAAGTTGATAATGAATTTTTTAATTATATTGGCGTTAAATATTCAGCGCTAGGGAATCATGATTTTGATTATGGACAGGCTGTATTTGAATCGTGGGGACAGACTAATCAATTTCCATTTTTAGCTGCCAATGTAATTAATGCAAGTGATGGTTCAATTTTTAAATATGCGGAGCCTTATGGTGAATTGGCTTTACCAAGTGGTAAAAAAATTGCTTTTATTGGCTTGGCAACTTTAGAGACTCCCGCTACTACTGGAATTAGTAATATTGAAGGCTTGAAATTTACCAATCCTGTCTCAAGTGCTAATCAATGGGTTAAGTTTTTAAATTCAGCGGCTAATAAACAGGGTAAACCAGATAGTATAATTCTACTTACACATATCCCAAGTGAGCAAAACCAATCTGGTGAAATTAGTTATGAGCAAAATAGTCAATTGAAGAATAGTGAGATTGGTGCACTAACGCATGATGTTAACGGTATTAGTGCAGTTATTTCGGCACATAGCCATCAGAAAGTTTCTGGATTCTTGAATAATGTAGCGGTGGTTCAAGGAGCAAGTCAGGGTAAAGATGTTAGTGTTTTACATTATGATTGTCATACTACAAAAGTTTGTCAGGTAACTCCAGAGATAATTGATCTTGAATCTGCCACGAAAGATATGGTTGCAGATCCACAAGTAGAAAAAATTATTACTAAGTATTATGATAAAAATAAAGCTGTGTTGAACCAGAAAATCGCAATATCACCACAAGAACTTAATAATATGCCTGAAAGTAATGGTCTATATAATATTAAACTGACTTATACTATTGCGGATATTATGCGCAAATACACTGATAGTGAGATCGGGATGCAAAACACTTATGGTATTAGACGCTCGTTACCTGCTGGACAGATTGATTACAGCATGATATATGAAGCAATGCCATTTGATAATACGGTTACGACACTTAAGATACAAGGCAAGTATTTGTTAAAGCTACTGGAGCATAGTCTTCCACCACATAAAACGCAATTTGCGGTATTTGCTGGTGTAACCCTTCAGTTAGATAGTAATGGTAAAATTATTAAAGCTCTGGTTAATGGTAAAGAACTTGATCCTAAACGTGAGTACACGCTGGCGACGATTAATTTTATTTCTAGCGGTGGTGATGGTTTTGATTTTAGTCATGCTACGGATGTAAAAGATACCAATATTCCAGTCCGTGAGGTAGTAAGAGCTCAATGGGAGAAACAGGGTATTCAAGTTCCTGCTAATTGGCAAAGTGTTACGGTTATTAAATAAATTGCATACAAGGGCAATAGATAGTATATTGCCCTTAATTTATTAGCTACGCTAATTTAGCAAGTTGCTCTAAAACACGAGCAACGTGATTACGCGCGCGATCTTCAACCTCAGCTTTGTTGTTAGCTTCAGGACTGAAAACACAACGATGAGTCAAGATTGGTTCAATATAATTAAGCCCTGTCAAATAAGCAGTTTGTTCAAAAGGTCGTAATAATTCACCAACTCGGAAATGATTATAACCTAGAGGTAAATAAGCTTCTTGTGGTCCGCCTAAAGTTGTTGAAATAATCAGGTTTTTACCTTTAATCTTATCTCCTTCTGGTCCATAAGCGAAATTATAGTCAAACACTCGGTCAATCCAGTTTTTTAGTGCTGGTGGTGAAGAATACCAGTAAAAAGGAAACTGAAAAATGATATTATCTGCAGCAAGCAGTGCAGCTTGCTCGGCAGCAACATCAATTGTATATCCTTGATATAATTCTTCCAAATGGCGAATTGTAATATCTTGTGATGATTTTTTTAATTCTTCGATGACAGTTTTATTAGCAACTGATGCTGCTAAATTTGGGTGTGATAATATAAGCAATGTTTTCATTGTATTCCTTTTGACAAGAGAGCGTAAACATATGGGTTAAATTAAAGTACAATACCGGATTATATACTTATGTTGAGTATAATTACAATTTATGATAACATCGTTTGGATATAGAAATTAAACAGCATAATTAGTTTAAAGGCTTTAATCATGAAAATAGCTACATTCATCTATCAGCAACAACATTGCGTTGGACAAGTTGATCTTGAAACTCAGAAAATTGGTATATTTGACATATCTTCATCTCAAGCCCAGAATGGCGCGCAGTTTATTCTTGAGCTTTTAGCTGCTGGGCAAGCCCTGCCAAAAATTAAACAATCTGTTGCCTTAGTCGATGTTACGCTTGAAGCTCCGATTATTCGTCCACGTCGCAATATTTTTTGTGTTGGTAAAAACTATCTTGATCATGTCAAAGAAGTTGCCAAAAGCGGTTTAGGCAGTGGCGCAACCTCGTCGACAGCAGCACCGGAATATCCGATATTTTTTTCTAAAGTTCCTGAGAGCGTAATTGGACATCAGGCATCAATTTTGGCACATGAGGGGATAACAACGCAACTTGATTATGAAGCTGAACTAGCCGTTGTAATTGGCAAACAAGGACGGGGAATTAGCAAAGAAGAAGCATTGGATTATGCCTGGGGTTATACAATCATTAATGATGTATCAGCACGTGATTTACAAAAGCGTCATCAGCAATGGCATCTAGCCAAGAGTTTAGATAGTTTTTGCCCAATGGGTCCATGGATAGTTTCAAAGGATGAAATTAATCATCAGGACACCTCGGTTAAATGTTGGGTAAATGGTGAATTGCGTCAAAACGCTTCAACTAGTCAATTTATTTTTGATATTCCAACTATAATTGCAAATCTTTCTGCTGGAATCACGCTTTATCCAGGGGATATTATTGCAACGGGTACTCCTAGCGGGGTGGGGATGGGCTTTTCACCGCCTAAATTTCTTAAATCAGGCGATAAAGTGACGATTGAAATTGGTGGCATAGGCGTATTAGAAAATAGCGTTTTATAGTATTGAATTGTAGGATTAGTTTATGTTGCAATTAGTGGCTTTGATGGCTGCAATGTTTTTGGGGTATGCTATTCGACGCTTACCTTTGAGTCTTGCGGTATTAAATAAAAGCTTGTTCTATCTGGTTGTCTTGATTTTGCTGGTAATGGGTTATGAGCTTGGCAGCAATAATACAAATTTAGCTGCAGAACTATCTCAATTAAGTAAAATAGTTCTGGTTTTTACACTATGCTTATTTGCTGCCAATTTTATAGTCGGATGTTGGGTTTTAAAGAAATTAAATTTACGGCTATACACTCCAGCTCATGTAGCTAAGGGTGCTAACTGGTGGTTGTTTGTCAAAGAAAGCGGTAAGTACGTTGTAATTATTGTGCTGGGTTTAATCTTAGGCGCTATTTTTAAACAGCCAATCACCGCACTCAATGGAGTAATTTCAGGTTTGTTGTTTGTGTTATTGTTTATTATCGGGCATCAGATGCGTCTTGCTGGCGTATCGTTAAGTGAAATTATTTTTAATAAAAATGGTTTACGTCTTGCGCTAATGATAATCACCAGCTCTCTGCTTGCTGGTTTGATAGCTGCAATAATGTTAGGCCTACCGCTTAAGTCAGGTTTAATGCTAAGCTCTGGTTTTGGCTGGTACACGCTTTCAAGTATTTTAAACACCAGTTTTATTGATCATAATTTTGGCGCGTGCTCATTTTTTATTGATTTTATCCGCGAAATAATTGCAATTATTTTAATTCCAAGTCTGGGGCAGCGTTATCCAGCAACTTTTGTCGCATATAGTGGCGCGACTGCAATGGATTTTTCTCTGCCAATTATCAAACAGAATTTGCACGAAGATTGTGTATTGCTGGCTATCTCCAGTGGAATGCTATTGAGTATTGCAGTGCCAATTTTGATTACCTTGTTTGCCAAGCTATAGCGTATAATCATGGAATAAGTTCAGATGTTGTTAGGAGTAAGATGGCTGATACCAATGAGATGAATGATTTGTTTGAGCAGCGTAATATTTACCTTAATCCGCCCGCAAGTGTAGATGATCAAATTAAAATTTTACGTAGCCGTGGTATGATAGTTGATGATTATGCTTATGCCAAAGATTTCTTGGAAGAAGTTTATTTTCATCGTTTTTTGAGTTATTCAGTTCCATTTTTGGCTAATGGTGACAGTCGACGCTATCAACTAAATACAAAATTCTCGGATGTTGTAAAAGTTTATGAGTTTGACAGCCAGTTGCGTTTATTGCTTTTAGATGCGATTGAAAAAATTGAAATTTCTGTTCGCACCCAGTTTATTAATCTGAGCTGGAAATACGGTCCGCATTTCTATTTAAATCACAAATTATTTCGCGATCATCGCCAATTGAATGATAGTATCGAGCGGATTCAGTTTCAAATCAAATCAGGGCATGATTTGTTGGTTAGTGAATATTATCACCGCTATAACGATCCGGCAATGCCGCCTGTGTGGATTGCGGTTGAGTTAACGACTATTGGGCAATTAACCAAATTATTTATGAATTTAAAGCATACCGAGGATAAAGAAGCCGTGTCACAGCGCTATCAAATACATTATAGTGTATTGCAAGCGATAATGGATAATCTAACCTTGATTCGTAATTATTCAGCACATCACACCAGAATTTGGAATCGACATTTCAGTTTTGAATGTAGTTTAGATAATCAGCATCAGCTAATTTCTCATGCGCTTTGTGACGGTAGCAGAATGTATAGTGTCTTGGTGTTAATTACGTATATCCTCAAAACTTTGGGTGTTGAGCAGCCATTTTATAAACGTCTGATGGGCTTGATTTCAATTTATAATATTAATGTTGATTTAATGGGTTTTCCATCGGATTGGCAGGATAATTTTAGCGTCTTACTTCATGGTAAAAAATAAGCAAGCAGTTTTTTTGATGGGACCAACTGCATCGGGTAAAACTGCGTTGGCCCTAAGTTTAGCCAAAATCTTTCCGATTGAAATAATTAGCGTTGATTCTGCATTAATTTACCGTGATCTCGATATTGGTAGTGCCAAGCCAACAGCTGAAGAATTGGCAGCTGTACCACATCATTTGATTGATATTTTATCACCGCTGCAAAATTACTCGGTAGCTGATTTTTTGACTGATTGTAATCGGGCGATTGGTGAAATTTGTAGCCGCGGTAAGCTACCTGTTTTGGTCGGTGGTACGATGATGTACTTTAACGCTTTGATGAATGGAATCTCCAAACTTCCCGAAGCTGATTATCAGCTAAGAGCCAAACTTGAGTCTGAATTTACAGAATTTGGTAATCAGATTATGCATGAGCGTTTAGTGGCGTTAGATCCTATAAGTGCTGCTAAAATTGAAGTCAATGATACTCAACGAATTGAACGGGCTCTGGAAGTGTGCTATCTCACAGGTAGACCAATGTCGCAAGTTCAAACTGAGAGTAAGTTGGCAGGAATCGTTGATTGCGATTATTTGCCATTGGCAATTGTGCCGAGCAATCGAGCATTACTTCACCAGCGAATTAATCTGCGCTTTGATCAGATGCTGGCTGATGGGTTTATCGAAGAAGTTAGACAACTTCAGCTCAATTATTCTGAGTTAAGTGCTAAGCATAACTCTATGCGCATGGTGGGTTATTCACAAGCTTGGAATTTTCTGGCAGGTAATCTTACTGAGCTTGAAATGGTTGAGCAGGGCAAAGCAGCAACCCGACAATTAGCTAAACGCCAAATCACTTGGCTACGCAGCATGGAGTGTGTGGCAATTGATGAGCCTGAGCTTGATGCGAGTAAGTTATTAGCAGAGACAACGAAGCTTATTGAGAAATGGATGCGTATTAGATCTTAATTGTGCTACTATCTGCATCAAGAATTTTCTCTAGCTGTTCACTGTTTAATTTAGCTTGCGTGATATAATCATCATTCATTTTACCAGTATAATAAGCGCGCATTTTTTGTAATTGTTCTTCATCTAAAGTTCTAAAAATTTGCGCGGTATCGGTAGCTTGTTTAACACTAGCTCCTAAGAACTGATGACTTTGAGTTGCGACCAAAAGCGCGGTTTCAAAAGTTTCGCGGTAAATATCCTCACGCTCAAATCCAGCGTTGAGTGCTTCATAGACATCGGTTCTATTCCTTACTCGAAGTAAAATTTTTAGTTGAGGGTAGCTATGCTTTACCATCGCACCGATTTTAATTGCTTTATCACTATCATCTATTGCAATCACTAATAACTTTGCCTTAGATAATCCTGCAATTTCCAATAAATCCATTCGTGCTGCATCACCATAAAACACTTTATGCCCAAATTTACGAACTGTATCAACTTGATTGGCATCAATATCTAAAATAGTACTTTTTATGCTATTAGCTAGCAAATAACGTGATACTATTTGACCAAAACGTCCAAAACCTGCAATAATAACCTGATTATCTTGATTAATTACGTCAGAGTCCAATTGTCGCTGATTATCATTTAGGCGCGGAGCAATTATTTTTTCATAGATCATCATGATAATCGGAGTAAGTAGCATCGAAAGGGCAACTACGGCAACCAATTCTCTGGAAAATTCAGTTGTAAAAATTTGGTTTTGGTTGGCATAAGAAATAAGGACAAAGCAAAATTCACCGCCCTGAGCTAATGTCAGCGCAATTAACCAGCTGTCTTTACGCGCATTACACAATGACTTACTTAGCGCAAATAATACCAAAAATTTGATGAAAATTAGTGCCAGTACTAACCCACAAATTAACCATAAATGTTCATTGATAATCGTAAAGTCGATATTGGTTCCAACTGAGATAAAAAATAAACCGAGTAACAAGCCTTTAAATGGTTCAATGTCAGCTTCAAGCTCGTGACGATATTCGCTCTCCGCCAATACAACACCCGCAATAAATGCGCCCATCGCTGGTGATAGACCAACATAATTCATAGCAAGGCTAATTCCAATTACTAGTAACAGTGCCAGCGCGGTAAAGGCTTCGCTAAGATTGGAGTTGGCGATAAAACGGAATACCGGACGAAGTAGGTATTTACTACCACCAATAATGAATATAAGAATGGCAATAACTAATACAGTTTGTTCCCACCGGTTAAAAGTGGTTGAATCGTGGTTTAATACTGCTGAATGTTCTCCCAATAACGGTAAGAATGCTAAAATTGGGATTACGGCGATATCTTGAAACAAGAGTATCGCAAAAATAGTGTTTCCAGCGTTTAATTTAATCCAGCCTTTTTCATGAAGCATCTGTAAGACAATTGCAGTGGAAGAAGATGTGAAGATCATTCCTAAGGCAAGGGATATCGCGAATGACAAACCACATAATTTAGCAATGATGGCAATAGCTAGCGTAGTTAGAACAACTTGTAAGCCTCCAGTTAGTAATAATGACTTTCTAAGTTCCCACAGCATTGATGGACGTAACTCCAACCCGACGAGAAAGAGCATCATCACCACGCCAAATTCAGCAAAATGCATGATGTTTTCAGTGTTGGAACCAACCAATGATAAAGCAAATGGCCCAATTATGATTCCAGCTATCAGATAGCCTAAAACTGAACCAAGCCCAATACGTTTAGCTAATGGTACAGCTACCACTGCTGCGAGTAGGTAAATAAATGCTTGAAAAAATACTTGTGAATTATTCATGTAATGTAATTTCTAGTACGATTGTATTTAAAAATGTGTGAGTATGAAAGAAGCTGTATTGAACAAATTTTATATGCGTGGTAAATAATAATGCCCAATTCTATTCGTATAAAATTGGGCATTATCTTTGTTTAATTAATGCTGTTGGTTTGCTGTATTCCAGCGACTAACCATTTTGCACCCTCAACCGTTGCAGGCTTAATAAAATTCCAGATTTCACTAAAATCAACCGCTGGTGTATTAGGTGATTCGCTCACCTTACCGAAAAATTTTACTGAAGCAATAAAATTACCATTTTCGGCACTGGAAGCTAGTAGCTGACAATCCAATTGACTAAAATCAGCAATGTAATCATTTTCACTAATTAACTGTTTAACTTCAGCATAGAGCTCGGGAGTCATGTATTTTTCAACTTCGCTAACATTCTCAGGTGTATTCATACTTTGAATATGTAAAAACATTCCTTTTGCCTGACGTAAGAAATATTGTGCTTCTACACCATCTGCCATACGCTCAAAAGCTGGATTAACTGTCGGTGCAGTTTGCTGATTGGCTTGCACGGTTTGTCCTGGAACATAAGCACCGTTATCTTTACGGATATTAGGAATGTTAAAGTTGTTATTAGCTTGTGGTGTAGCCAAGTTACCCGAAGCTGCTTGTGGGATTGATTTTTTACGGAATAACATTAAACCAATAGCTAATAAAATACCGAGAATACCAATAATTCCCCAAGGAATATTGCTACCACTGCTTGCCGTTTCTCTGGCAACTTGTGAACTAGCTGACTTATCTGAGTTCATTGCTTTACCCAGCATATAACCACCTACGGCACCAGCTGCTGCACCAGCTACTACGCCACCAATTCCTGGTCCGCTTTTTTGTGGAGCTGCACCAGTAGGTGCTGCATTAGCTCCTGGTTGATAGCTATTGTTTGTAGTAGTTTGAGTTGGAGTATTTCTTTGCATACCAAGACTTCGAGATTTACCCATCCGTGCGGCAAAGGCACTTTGCGAAGTTAGCAGAGCTGCAGAGATTAATAATACACTTAATTTTTTGCTGAAATTTTTCATAACGTTTTGTCTTGTCTCTTAAAAAATTATTCTTTAGGGCTAAAACCAAAATGAGATAAGGTATAGTTGGTCACTATTCTACCACGTGGAGTACGTTGAAGTAAACCATTTTGCATTAAATAAGGTTCAATAACATCTTCGATTGTATCTCCTGATTCACCAATTGTGGCGGCTAGATTATCTAAACCAACTGGACCACAGTCAAATTTCTCAATAATGGCACAGAGTAGTTTTCGATCCATTATATCAAGCCCTAAATGATCGACATCTAGCATCTGTAACGCTGCATCAGCAGTTACTTTGTCAACTAAACCATTACTTTTTATATCAGCAAAGTCACGAACGCGTCGTAACAGGCGATTGGCGATGCGTGGCGTACCGCGTGAGCGATTGGCAATCTCTGCGGCTCCTTCATCGTCGATTTCCATTTTTAAGAGTCGTGCTGAACGTTTAACGACAATCTTCAATTCTGCAGGATTATAAAACTCTAAGCGAGAAATTATGCCAAAACGATCGCGCAGTGGGTTGGTTAGCATACCTGCACGAGTAGTTGCACCGATTAGGGTAAATGGAGGTAAGTCAATTTTGATCGAGCGAGCTGATGGACCTTCACCGATCATGATATCTAATTGAAAATCTTCCAGCGCAGGGTAAAGAATTTCTTCAATAACGGGTGACATTCGATGAATCT
Source organism: uncultured Neisseria sp. (assembly GCA_964611845.1). GTDB lineage: Bacteria > Pseudomonadota > Gammaproteobacteria > Burkholderiales > UBA11063 > Aquella. Next base: position 40,667 of record CAZTBH010000013.1, on the reverse strand, counting down.
CATCGATAAAAAGAACATCATTTGCTTCCAGATTGGTTAATATCGCAGCTAGGTCACCAGGTTTTTCCAGTACTGGTCCGGAGGTTTGTTTTAGGTTAACACCCATTTCACGAGCAATAATGTGGGCAAGAGTTGTTTTCCCTAATCCTGGAGGTCCAAATAATAAAACATGGTCCAATGCTTCTTGGCGTTTACGTGAAGCTTGAATAAATATTTCCAGCTGGTTTTTTACTTTGTCCTGACCAATATATTCTGCTAATTCTTTGGGGCGTAGCGCGCGTTCTTGAAGATCTTCAGCTGAATTGATTTTCACTGCGGTAGTAATACGTGACTCTATTGCCAAGTTATCTGATTTAATCATATAAGTGTATTTGTATAAGCGTAATTAATAGAAAGTAAAACTAATGGAAGAAATAGTGGTGTAGTGATAAAAAAAACATACGGCGATGCCGTATGTTTTTAGTGTTTTTAAACGTGAGCTTTTACGTAGTCAATAGCTTTTTGAACCGTCGTAATTTTTTCTGCGTCTTCGTCAGGAATTTCACAACCGAACTCTTCTTCAAGAGCCATTACTAATTCAACCGTATCTAGTGAATCAGCACCCAAATCTTCGATAAAAGAAGCGTCATCTTTGATTGTTGCTTCATCAATGCCTAATTTATCCGCAACAACTTTTTTAACTTTAGCTTCAATATTTTCCATGTTAGACCTTTCAAAAATGGTAATTTTTGCCCCTATGCAATCCAAACTCCTGTCGGAAATCAAATTACGAGTGGTTTTATGTATATTATAATCTATATGCTGATTATTTTTGTAACATATTTTATATGTTATTAGACATAACGAATAAAACATAATAAAATATAAAAATTGTACTCAATAAGTCAGTATAATAATAGAAACAGTATCTATACGTCAAATAAAAATTAGATTTTTTTATCGGCTAGTTAGAAAAAGTGACTAAATTTTGCGCCATACGGTAAAATATACGCCTTAATGCGTATTTTAGATTTTAGTATCGACCGGGAAGAAAAAGATAATGAGTGATAATTTTGAAATTTGTTATTTAGATGAGATTATTATAGAAGGACGAACAGCCAATGGCGATAAATTTCGTCCCAGCGACTGGGTTGATCGTCTATGCGGGATGCTAGCTGATTTTGAACTTAAGAAAGTTTCATATTCTCCATTTTTACGCCCGATGATGTACAAAGACATGCAGTGCGTGGCGGTAAAGAAAGAATTAGAATCCAAAGATTGTGACGTATTTGATTTTTTGATGCAGTTTGCACGTGATAACCAATTAATAGTTACTGATTGTGCCAACTTTAAGCTTCGTGCCACTGAGGCAGAATAAGGTTTTATGAAGATACTCATATTAAACGGGCCAAATTTGAATTTATTGGGTCTCCGTGAACCAGGGATCTATGGTGTTGTTACTTTACAACAAATAGAGCAGGATTTACAGCAACAAGCTCAGTTAAATAGCGCAGAGCTCGAATTTGTTCAAAGTAACTATGAAGGCGTATTGTTGGAGCGTATTCATGGTTGCTTTAATGAGCCCGTGGATTTTATTATTATCAATCCCGCGGCGTTTACACATACTTCAGTTGCATTACGTGATGCGTTGTTGGCGGTAAAAATACCTTTTGTTGAAGTTCATTTGTCTAATGTACATGCTCGAGAAGCATTTAGACATCATTCTTATTTTTCCGATATTGCAGTCGGTGTAATTTGTGGCTTGGGTGCTGAAGGATATAATTTTGCATTATCCTTTGCATTTAAATATTTATCTAAAGGGAAATAGTAATATGGATATTAAAAAAATTAAAGCAATCGTTGATATGATTAAAGAATCAGGAATTGCTGAGCTGGAAATCACCGAAGGTGAAGAAAAGTTAAGAGTTACTTGTATTAATCAAAATCAACCGCAAGCAGTTCACTATGCTCCTGCTCCGATGTCGATAAACATTCCTGCAACTGCGCCAACTGTACCAGCTTCTGCAGTGGTTGAAGCAGCTCCTGCAACACTGACGGCAGCAGCTGGTGTTACAATAGATTCACCAATGGTTGGAACATTCTACCGTTCTTCATCACCGACAAGTGCGGCTTTTGTTGATGTTGGTCAGGAAGTTAAGGTTGGACAGGTTTTGTGCATTATTGAAGCAATGAAGCTTATGAATCAAATTGAAGCAGATAAAGCTGGGGTTATTAAAGAAATCTTAGTTAAAGATGGCAGTCCCGTTGAATATGGTCAACCTTTATTCATTATTGCCTAATAAACCTCGCTGGAGAAAACTATGTTTGAAAAAGTTTTAATTGCTAACCGTGGTGAAATTGCGCTGCGTGTTCAGCGTGCTTGTCGTGAGCTAGGTGTGAAATCAGTGGTTATTTATTCTGAGGCTGATCGTGATGCTAAATACGTTAAATTAGCTGATGAGGCAGTATGTATTGGTCCAGCTCGTTCTGCACAAAGTTACTTAAATATTCCCTCGATTATTGCAGCTTGCGAAATAACAAATGCCCAAGCGGTTCACCCAGGGTTTGGCTTTCTATCTGAGAACGCCGAGTTTGCCAGACGTGTAGAAGAGAGTGGGTTTGTATTTATTGGACCTCGTCCAGATGCAATTGCGACTATGGGTGATAAAGTAAAAGCAAAAGAAGCAATGATCAAAGCAGGTGTGCCTGTTGTGCCTGGCTCTGAGGGTGAATTACCTTATGATAATAAAGAAGTTATCAAGATTGCCAAAAAAGTTGGCTACCCAGTGATTATCAAGGCTGTTGCTGGCGGTGGTGGTCGTGGTATGCGGGTAGTTCATGAAGAGAGCGAATTAATCAATGCGTTAGAAATTACAAGAAGTGAAGCAGAGGCGGGGTTTGGCAATCCAGCAGTTTACATGGAGCGTTATTTAACTCTTCCACGTCATATTGAGATTCAGATTTTGGCGGATGAGTATGGTAATGTTATTTATTTGGGTGAACGTGATTGCTCAATGCAACGTCGCCATCAAAAAGTAATTGAAGAAGCTCCTGCACCGGGAATTACTGAAGAAGCTCGTCGTAAAATTGGTGAGGCTTGTGTTGCTGCATGTAAATTAATTCGTTACCGCGGTGCTGGTACGTTTGAGTTTCTGTATGAAAATGGCGAGTTTTTCTTCATTGAAATGAATACACGAGTACAGGTTGAGCATACGATTACTGAGATGATTACTGGTATTGATATTGTTAAAGAGCAACTCTACATTGCCAGCGGTGAGAAGTTACGTTATACTCAAGCTGATATTAAGCTAAAAGGACATGCTATCCAATGTCGTATCAATGCTGAAGACCCATATACGTTTGTACCATCACCGGGTAAAATCGAAGGCTGTCATTTTGCTGGAGGCAATGGTGTTCGTGTAGATTCGCATGTTTATGCTGGCTACAGCGTGCCGCCTTACTATGATTCAATGATTGCTAAATTAATTGCTCATGCAGAAAATAGAAATCATGCGATTAATAAAATGCTTGGCGCTTTAAAAGAATCATCTTTTATTGGAATAAAAACTAATATTCCATTGCATCAGGAAATGTTGCAAGAGCATGGTTTTGTAGAAGGTGGTCAATCAATCCACTATCTGGAAAATTATTTAAAGCAACGTAGTAGATAAAACATAAAAAGCATGGATTTAATCCATGCTTTTTTGTTTAATAATTGTATTTTAATTTAATTATTGAACCTTTAGACCATAACTTCTAAATATATCTTGAGCAAATTTAATTTCCTCATCACTTGGAGTTGGTGTGTCTTTGAGTTTGTAGTCATAGCCTAATAATTCCCACTTATGTTCTCCCATTTTGTGAAACGGTAAAACCTCAACTAATTCAACGTTTGTCATGGTGCTTAAATACTTTGCCAGCCCTTCAATGTTTTCTTTGGCATCAGTCAAATTAGGTACGTAGACAAATCTCACCCATGTGCGTTTATTGGTTTGCTGTAAATATTCAGCAAATCTTAATGTGTTACCTAGTTCACGAGATGTTACTAGCTTGTAAGTTTGTGGGTCAAAAGATTTTATGTCTAAAAGAATTAAGTCAGCAGCATCAACTACATGCTTCACCTTATCAATATCGGGAAAGCCACAAGTATCAATGGCTACTGGAATATTGAAAGTATGCAGTTTGTTAATTAGTTCATAGATGAAATCAGGCTGTAAAAGCGGTTCACCGCCACTAATGGTGACTCCGCCACCTGTATTCAGCATATAGCTTTTATAGCGGATAATATCGCTGACTAATTCATCTGTGGTTTTTTCTATACCATCTTTCATTTTCCAAGTATCTGGATTATGGCAGTATTGGCAACGCATTAAGCAGCCTGATGTAAAAATAATATATCTGATACCAGGACCATCTACCGATCCAAATGTATCAATTGAATGAATATATCCAGTCGTGGACATTCAACTTCCTTTACTAGTATTGCACTTAATTATTGTAGGGAAAATAGCAGTACATTAAAAAGCGTACTGCTATTTTGATTTGACTTACAACTTAGAATTTAGTATGCATCGTGCGGGCAATTACATCTAATTGTTGTTCACGAGTCAACTTAATAAAATTAACTGCATAACCTGATACGCGAATGGTTAATTGTGGATACTTTTCTGGATGATCCATTGCATCAAGTAGGGTTTCACGATTAAACACATTCACATTTAGATGATGTCCATTATCGCTAAAATAACCGTTCATTAATCCAGCTAGATTATCCGCTTTAATTTGTTCAGTCTTACCTAGTGCATTAGGTAAAATTGCAAAAGTGTAGGAAATCCCATCTTCTGCATCACAGTAGGGTAATTTGGCAACTGAAGACAATGAAGCAATCGCGCCATTGGTATCGCGTCCGTGCATTGGATTAGCACCAGGAGCAAACGGTTCGCCGGCTTTACGTCCATCTGGAGTATTACCAGTTTTTTTACCGTAAACCACGTTAGAGGTGATTGTCAATACTGACTGAGTATGAACTGATCCTCGATATGATGGGTGTTTGCGAACTTTACTCATGAATGTCGATACCAATTCTGCGGCAAGTGAGTCTACACGATCGTCATTATTACCGTATAACGGAAAATCACCTTCAATTTCATAATCATAGACCAAACCATCTTCATTGCGAAGTGCTTTAACTTTGGCATGTTTGATAGCTGATAGCGAATCCGCGCATACTGATAGTCCAGCAATTCCACAAGCTAAAGTACGGTAAATATCTTTGTCATGTAGTGCCATTTGCAGGCTTTCATAACTATATTTATCATGCATGTAGTGGATTACATTGAGTGAATTAACATAGACTTTAGCCAGCCAATCCATCATTTGATCAAATTTGGCATAAACTTCATCATACACTAAATATTCACTGGTAATTGGTGTAAATGTTGCCGGAGCAATTTGCGCACCTGATTTTTCATCACGTCCACCGTTTATCGCGTAGAGTAGAGTTTTTGCTAAATTAGCCCGTGCGCCAAAAAACTGCATTTGTTTACCGATTTTCATCGCTGATACACAACAAGCAATAGCATAATCGTCGCCAAATTTAGGGCGCATTAAATCATCATTCTCATATTGTAAAGAACTAGTGTCAATTGACGCTTGGCTACAAAATACTTTAAAGCTTTCAGGCATTGCATCAGACCAAAGGACCGTTAAATTTGGTTCGGGAGCCGCGCCAATATTGTATAGCGTATGAATCATGCGGTAGCTGTTTTTAGTTACCATTGTTCGTCCATCTTCACACATTCCACCAATGGCTTCAGTTACCCATACTGGATCGCCTGAAAAGAGTTGATCATACTCAGGAGTGCGTAAGAATCTAACCATGCGTAATTTCATTACAAAGTGATCCATGAGTTCTTGAACTTCAGATTCAGTAATCGTACCATTACGAAGATCGCGCTCAAAATAAATATCCAAGAAAGTTGATACTCGTCCAATTGACATTGCCGCACCATTTTGTTGTTTAATTGCTGCCAGATAAGCAAAGTAAACCCATTGAATGGCCTCACGTGAGTCTTTAGCTGGTTTGCTTATGTCAAAGCCATAGTTTAATGCCATTTGCTTCAAATCACCCAGTGCACGATATTGCTCGGTAGTTTCTTCACGTTGGCGGATAACGTCTTCAGTCATAGCGCTATCTGCTGTAGAATCATAAATTGCTCTGCGTTCTGCCATTAAGAAATCTACACCATATAGAGCTACTCGGCGGTAGTCACCGATAATTCGTCCGCGACCATAAGCATCAGGTAAACCCGTGATGATACCTGACTTACGACAAGCTAACATTTCCTTGGTATACACATCAAACACGCCTTGGTTATGTGTTTTGCGGTATTTAGTAAATATTTCTGCTACGGTAGCATCTGCTTCGAATCCATAGGCTTTTAGACCATTTTCCACCATTTTTAAGCCACCATAGGGCATGATCGCTCGGCGTAAAGGCGCATCGGTTTGTAAACCAACTACTGTTTCTAATTCTTTGTCAATATAGCCCGCATCATGGGCTACAATTGAGCCTGGCTTGTGCGCATCAACGTCGAGTACTCCACCATTTGCTCGTTCTGCTTTGATTAGTTCTGAAACCATTTCCCACAATTTGGTGGTTTTTGTAGTCGCAGGTGTCAAGAATGCTCCATCACCTCCGTATGGAGTTATATTTTTGCGAATAAAATCCACAACATTAACATTCTCACACCAATCTCCACTGCTAAAGCCGCTCCAAGAGCCTTCATGAATTATTGTGCTATTTAACATTTTTTAAATTCTCCTTAAAAATTTATTATCATTTATGATAATAAAATCCACAAAAATAATATGGATATACCGGTATTATAAACCATTTAAGCAGTTTTTTCCAGTGACATAGCTAATTTATAGCGTAAAATTTCTTAGCAATTTAGTTGAGGTAGTGGTAGAATTCGCAATTAACAACAATTTAAACAAGGTTTAATGGTGATGCAAACAGAAAGTAAGAATTATTTAAGTGGTAAAGAATTGCTTGATGAACAAGTGCATATTGGTGAGAAAAAAGGCATTCAGCAGTATTTAATTCAAAGTATTTTAAATGGCTGTATTGCTGGAGCTTTTTTGGCTTTAGGCGCATTTGCGGCATTAGTTGCTAGTCATGGAATCAGCGATTATGGCTTAGCTAAATTAGTTAATGCGGTAGTTTTTCCTGCTGGTTTGATTTTAATTGTAATTTGCGGAGGCGAATTATTTACCAGCAACACTTTATTAATTCAGGCTCGTCTTGAAAAGAAAATTACTACTAAAACTTATTTGCTCAATTTACTTATTATTTATTTGACTAACGCGATCGGTGCTATTTCCATTGCAGCATTAATTTTTGGTGCGGGTATTGTCTATAATGATTCAAATGCTATTGGTGGCTATGTGATCCATGTTGCAGGCTTAAAGGCTAATTATACCTTTTGGCAAAATATTTGTAGCGGAATTATGTGTAATATTCTCGTCTGTTGTGCGGCGTGGGGTGCTTCTGCGGCTAAAGATGTCGCGGGTAAAATTCTGATAATTTGGTTTGCTATTATGGTATTTATTATTGGTGGTTATGAACATTGTGTTGCTAATATGTTTTATTTTAGTTTAGCGTTATTTGCCCAAACTGCACCAAGCTTGCTTGCAGCTAGTCATTTAACTCCTGAAATGCTAAGTAATTTAAATATTGCTGGTGTAATTCATAATTTAGTTCCTGTCACGATGGGAAATATAATTGGCGGAGCTCTTTTTATTGGCACAAGCTATTGGATTGTCTATTTTCGTGGCTATAAACAATCGTAAGACGTCGCATTAAAGTTATAAATTAAAATTAAAAACATGGTTGTCAGTTACAATATAGCACTGATACTTTGTATCTTAGATATCATAACAAAATAATTACGCTAGAGTGTTAGTCAAAAATATTTTATATGTAGGTGAAAATGAGTTTTAAGCAATTAATAATTAATATTGATTCGGAAAGTGCCGAACAGTTATCAGAGATCTTTTTTGATTTAGGGGCAATTTCGGTAAGCATTGAAGATCAATATGAAGGCACTGAATTAGAGCAGGCAATTTTTAATGAACCTGGGATGGATGTTGAAAAACTGTGGGAACATAGCAAAGTATCGGTGCTCTTAAATGAGGATAGCCGGGTTGAGGATATGGTTGCAGAGGCACAAGAGCAATTAGCCAAGAAATTTGACTGGACTCACGAAGTCGTTGATGATCAGGATTGGGTACGTTTAACCCAAAGTCAATTTGATCCAATTGAAGTTACACCTAATTTGTATATTGTACCATCATGGCATAGCATTCCTAAACCCGATGCGGTTGGGATTGTGCTAGATCCAGGCTTGGCGTTTGGAACTGGTTCACATCCAACCACGTTTATGTGTCTAGAATATCTTGCGACTTGTGCAAGTAAAACTCCGCGGATATTAGATTATGGCTGTGGTTCTGGAATTTTGGCAATTACCGCTAAAAAGCTTGGTGCTGGTTTGGTTGATGGTGTAGATATTGATCCACAAGCGGTTGAAGCTAGTGTTGATAATGCGAAAGTTAATCAGGTTGAAGTTGCTTTTTGCTTACCAGAACAATTTAAAGCTCAACAATATGACTTAGTTGTTGCTAATATTTTATCTAACCCACTACGAATGATTGCTGATGCATTAGCTTCATATGTGAGACCTGGTGGAAAAATTGTTTTGTCGGGAATTTTAGATAGTCAAATCGAAGAGATGAGCGAACTGTATGGCAAATGGTTTGCAATGTCAACTTATCAAGTTAATAATGGTTGGGCATGTCTTGAAGGTATCAAACCAGAATAAATAGCCTAGATTAAATTAACCTGTCTGAGTAAATCTTGTTGCTGAAGTAACTGTTCAATTGGTGCATCAGCAACAATCTGATGCTGTTCATTAAAAAGTATGCCACGTGTACTTAACTCACTAACCAGATTTAGATTATGAGTCGTAATAACTAAGGTCTTACCGGATCGATGAAGCTGCTGCAATAGCCCAACCAGCCAGTGCTGAGTTTTGGGGTCGAGCGCATTGGTTGGTTCATCGAGAATCAAGACACTTGGATTAAGTAAGAGGACTGCCGCAATAGCGACCTTCTTTTTTTCACCACCACTTAATTTATACGGAGTTTTATTTAGTAAATGTTCAATATTGAGTAATTGAGCAATTTCAGCTATCCGTTGTTTAATCTCATCCGTAGTATAATCGAGTTGAAGTAAGCCAAATGCGAGTTCTTCAGTCACACTATTGCAAAATAGTTGTACATCTGAATCTTGAAAAATAAACCCAACCTGTCGATGGTAATTCATTGCAAATTCATCGCGTTGCAACATTTGTGCGCTGAGCGTTTCACCAAATGCACTGAAACTACCTGTGGTGGGTGAAAGTAACCCAGAAAAGATTTTAAGCAGGGTAGATTTACCACAGCCATTAGCACCTAGTACACTAACTGCTTCACCTTGGTAGATAGCAAGGTTAAGATTGTCTAAAATTTTATCACTGTCTGGATAGCTAAACTCCAGATTCTCAACTTTAAAAATGATATCATTATTTATCAAGAAATTTTGCTCCATGCTAGTAAAACCAGCAGAATTATACCGTTATTAATCATAAAAACATAGTCGATTTTACCTAATTTTAAGATTTTAAGACTAACTATTTTATGCGAGAATCCCCGAGCGCGCATAGCCGCAAAAATTTCAGTTGCCAAATAATTTGATTTGATAAAAAGTAGCGCCATTGAATGTCCGATAAAGCGCCGATTTTCGCGATGGTTTAATCTACCAACTGTCCGTAAAAAGCGTGCTTCATTTATTTGCAGAGCACAATTTGCCAGCAAAAAAATATAACGATAAGTCATGGATAGAATCAGAATAAATCCAGACGGTACTTTTAACAAGGATAATCCTTTGGTCAGGTCATTCCAACTAGTCGTGGTTAATAACAAATAGACTAATGATAAGCTGCAACCGCTACGGATGAACATCATCATAACCGCATGAAAACCATTGTCGGTGATATACAGTCCGTGGCTGAACCACTGCGATTTTGAATTGGCGTTAATGATGGTTAATAGTGCTTTACCGGGAATAAGAATATTAAACAAAGCAGGGATTGAACAGATTAAAATAAAAACAGGAATGATTAACCATGCTCTTTGAATCAGTTGGGTTAATGAAATATGACTAAGTTTGGTATAGATTAGAGTAATCGCAAATAATATTAATGGAACTGTGAATGTATGACTGCAGTTAATAATTATCATGAAAATTAGAGTAACTATGAGCTTAGCTCGCGGGTCAAGTGCTTGTAATAATCCCTGAAGATTTGTAGTACGATTAAAATAAATTTCGTCGTTGAATATTTTACTTAGATGAGTGATACTGCGTCGCAGAAAATTAAGTCGCTGCGGAGTTTTATTTATTAAACTCCGCTCATTTTTTAAAAGCCAACTTGGGATGAGTTCAGGTTGGCACATCTAGTTTTTGCTGTAGCTATTTTTAGTTAAGCGATGAGTGATGATGATTAATCCAGCAATCAGACTGATACCAACTAATGCCGATAAAATATAACCTAATGATTGGGATAATGCACTTTCACCAAGCACTGGTAGAGAGTAATCAGGTAATATTGCATGCCATAAATCGGCAGTTTTTGCCATTCCGCTTGGGATGTAACCAATTAATTGTTTGACTTCATCTAACCCCCATTCACCATAGGCACTGCCACTAGCCAGCAATCCAAGAGGGGTTAAGCAGATAACAAGAACGGCAGTAATAATTAGCGTCTTATTGCGGCTCATCCAACTGCTTGCAACAACTTCATTTGTTGCTTTAGTAACTGGGTTTAGAAGATGTGGCGCAAATTTAACCACGTAGCCAAGAGCTAAAGCACTAATAAGCCCGTCAAGTATTCCAGCAAATAACATGTGAACAAACATCATGGCTGGGATCGTTACGCCTAGCGGATAAAATCCATACAAAGGAGTACCGTTTGGCGAAGTAAATAGCAGCGGTTGGATACCCATTTCAACGGCAGCTGCAAATGCTGCAAGATTGATTCCAATATAGCTAGCAATAAAAGTTGCAATTAGATTGCGCCGTGAACCTAACTCACTAGTACCTGAAATTAATTTATAAATTGCGTAACCACATACAGGCATTAAAAATGCCATATTAAAACAATTCACTCCAATGGCTAAAATTCCGCCATCACCAAAAATTAAGGCTTGGATAATCAAGGTCGTCGATACTGCTAATATTGCAGCCCATGGACCAACTAAAATTGCTACTAAAACAGCACCTACTGCATGGGCTGAACTTCCCCCCGCGACGGGGATGTTAAACATCATGATAACGAAGCTAAACGCAGCACACAATGCAATAGTTGGGATGGATTGTTGATTCTGTGTTAATTTTACTTTGCGAAATGCTAGATACCAAATAGCACTCATTACGATAAGTGCAGGAATTGTTGTTTGTGGGCTAAGGTAGCCATCAGGGATATGCATATCAGATTACCTTCAAAATGAGTATTAGGTCAAAAGTTGTTTGCTGAACCTAGTGTGTTAAATTGATGATAGGAAATATTGTTAATATTACGATTATATCATTCACGGATATCAGTCAGGTTTACATTTTACCATAAAAGCCTTGTTTTATTAAGTGTCATTTTTGCATAATGCTAATTATTCATACATAACACCTGAGTAATAATATTCTGGGTTTGTTATAATTATGCTTATTTTTATTTAACTTTTAGTTGTAATAGTTAAGGTGTATGAAAAAAATATTTTGTATCGGTGAATTACTCGTTGATTTTATGGGGCAAAGCTCGCAAGGTCTTGTTAAAAGCAATCAATTTGCCAAATTTGCAGGTGGTGCTCCGGCAAACGTTGCTGCAGCAGTTAGCAAACTTGGCGGTCAAGCGGTATTTATGGGGCAAGTTGGACAAGATAGCTTTGGCGAATATTTATTAGCTGCATTATCTGAACTTGGAATTGATACTCATCTGTGTAGACGTGAGGGCAAAACAACTCTGGCATTTGTTGCATTGGATGCTCATGGTGAACGTGATTTTGAGTTTTATCGTGGCAGTGATGGTGATTATCAATTTGCTGAGTTTGAAATAGATAATTTAGATTCTGAGGATATTGTGCATTTTGGTTCTGCTACAGCTTTAATGGGTGGGCGTTTGCGTACCAGCTATTTTCAATTGCTTGAAATGGCAGATGCTAATAAAAATTTTATTAGTTTTGATCCCAATTATCGGGAAGATTTAATTAGTGCAGATATGATGGCAAATTATTTGCATGACTGCAAAACATTTATTTCGTATGCGGATGTAGTTAAACTTAGCGAAAGTGAAGCGCAATTAATCAGTGGTGAAGATGATCTAGATAAGGCATTGACCTATTTGCAATATGTTGGAGCTAAAACCGTGATTGTAACTTTGGGGGCAAAAGGTAGCATGATTGCCAATGCTCAGGGGACTAGATTGATTCCTTCACGTAAGATTACTCAGGTGGATAGTACTGGTGCAGGAGATGCTTTTGTCGGAGCATTATTATTTAAACTAGCTCAACATTCTGAACCTAACTGGGATGCTTTTGTGGCTTTTGCTAATTTAGTTGGTGCATTTACTTGTACCAATTATGGTGCGATTAAATCCATGCCGACGATGCGTCAATTCCTTGAATTTATCAATTAAAGGTATATAAATGAAATTTAAAGGTTTACTTGTACTGGCGAATATTTTTATCACGCCACTGGTAATTGCTGAAAATAGTTGTAATTTTTTTGCAAATACTTTAGTTTCTAATGAGTCAAATGTATTATCACAGGGTAATCCTGAAGATAATGGATTTGATATCAATAAGCTTGCATTAGTGGATAAGCAAATTAATCAAGATGTAAAAAATGGTTTTCCTGGTGCGGCATTATTGATTATTAAAGATGGGCATGTGATTAAACAAACTGTTTATGGCTCAAGTCTCAAATACGATTTAAAGACTGGCAAACCATTAACTAAGCCAATACCTGTAGAGTGCAATACTTTATTTGATTTAGCATCAAACACAAAAATGTATGCAACTAACTATGCTATAATGCATTTGGTTGCTGAAGGCAAGCTGGACATTGATAAACCAATTGGTTTTTATTTACCATCATATAATGGCTGCGATAAAAATGGACAATGTCGCGAAACCAGAACTGTTCGTGATTTACTTACCCATAGCGCTGGCTATCCTCCAAGTCCACAATTTTATAATCCACAAACTATTGCTCAATATGGTGATAATCTCTATTCGCAAAACCGCCTCGCTACTGAATCAATCATCTTAAATAAACTTCCTTTTGAGCACGCGCGCGGAGGCAAACCTGTCTATAGTGACGTGGACTTTATGTTGCTGGGCATGATTGTTGAAGCGATAAGCAAGCAATCATTGGATCAATACGTAGCACAAAATATTTATCAACCATTAGGACTAAAATCTATCATATTTAATCCTTTGCTGAATGGTTATAACAATAAATCATGTGCAGCAACTGAGGTTGATGGTAATACTCGTGGTGGCAGTATTAAATTTCCAAATATTCGCACAACGCCAATCGAATGTCAAGTTCATGATGAAAACTCCTATTATTCAATGGGCGGCGTTTCTGGTCATGCCGGACTATTTGCTAATTTAGCGGACATGGCGGTATTGGTACAGCTTGCCCTAAATAATGGAACATACAATAAGGTGACGTTGTGGTCACCTGCAGTTGAAGCACAGTTTATTGCTCCAATAGCTAGTGATGATACTTACGGTCTTGGTTGGCGAAGAGCAGGAGCAAGAAGTAATTATGCTCCATTTGGACACTATGCGAGTAATCAAGCTTTTGGACATACTGGCTGGACTGGCACGCTAACGCTGATTGATCCTAAGTATGATTTGGCAATCGTGCTATTAACTAATAAAAAACATAGTCAGTACAAAGATGGTAAATTTGCTGGTGATGGTTTCGCAACTGGAAACTATAAGCAGATTGTTGATTTAATTTATCAGAGCTTAGACAACAATACAAAATCTATTAACATTAATTAAATTTTTGAAAAGGGTATTATCATGAGTTTTAATCCACAAGTAGTTGCAGATCGAATTTTTGAATTAACTAGTATTGCAGGTATCAAAACCACTGCAATTTGTATGACGCGCTTTCGCCTTAATCTTAGTGATTATAGCAAAGTTGATTTAGCGGCATTAAAAGCTCTTGACGGAGTTGCAGATGCAGTTGTTATTGATGATCAGTTACAAATTGTAATGGGGTTAGGTAAAGTAGTTCAGGTCTATGAGTGTTTTAAACCTTATTTGGAAGATAATGCTACGACTTCAGCAGAAAATAAGCGGTAAGACACATTATGGAACAACAAACCTCGACATTTAATCCCGAGCTGATCGCGCAACAAATTTGGGATGTAGTATCACCACATGGTATAACTGCGGTTGAAATCTGTATGACACGATTGCGGATTACATTACAGCATAAAGAATTAGTTGATATTGCCAAAATCAAAGCAATTTCTGGAGTGCTAGGTGTGGTCGATACTCCAGATCAGCTTCAGATTATTATAGGTCCGGGTAAGGTAAATCAGGTTAATGAAAAATTCCAGACTTTACTAAGTGCGGCACCGATTGCGGCGCCAGACGCTGCCGTGGTTAGTGAAACTAAGGCAAATGATGCTAATTCATTAAAAGAAAAACTAAAACAAAAGAATTCGACACCATTTAAAAATTTCTTGAAAAAGTTAGCCAATATTTTTATCCCAATGATTCCTGCTTTTATCGGTTGCGGTCTGGTACTTGGGATTGTTAATATTTTGACTAAATCTCTAAGCCCTGAAACCTTGGGTGGGGTGACTTTTGATCAAACTACAGTTGGCGCAATTCTCAAATTAATTGGTGGTGGAATCACCTTTGGTTTAGCACTGTTTGCCGGGCTAAATACTTCCAAAGAATTTGGTGGTACGCCGATTTTGGGCGGTGTGCTAGCGGCAGTATTAACCATGCCGGGTTTATCTGCAATTACCGTTTTTGGCGAGCAGGCAACTCCTGGACGAGGTGGAATTATCGCGGTATTATTTGTGGCAATTTTTGCCGCTTGGCTAGAAAAACGACTGCGTAAAGTCATTCCGGTAGCTCTTGATTTATTCGTAACACCAACCTTGGTTTTACTTATTTCTGGATTCTTGGCTATTTTTATTTTACAACCAATCGGTGGCGTAATTTCTGATGCCATTACAAATGGTTCTAAATTAGCTGTAGATCATGGTGGCCCAGTGGTTGGATTCATTTTAAGTGCGGCATTTTTGCCGTTAGTTATGACAGGTCTGCATCAAGGGCTTACTCCGATTCATGCCGAATTAATTAAAACTACAGGCTCGACAGTTTTGCTGCCGATTCTAGCGATGGCTGGCGCTGGTCAAGTCGGCGCTGCATTAGCAGTTTGGTTAAAAACTAAAAATCAGAAACTAATTCATATTATTAAATCTGGAATTGTCGTTGGTTTCTTAGGTGTTGGTGAACCATTAATTTACGGTGTAACCTTACCGTTGTTCCGTCCATTTCTAGCTGCCTGCGTTGGTGGTGGGCTTGGTGGTGCTTTTGTTGCAACTTTCAAATTAGGCGCAACTGGAATCGGTATTTCTGGCTTGCCTTTGACTTTATTAATTCATAACGGAATGCTATTATATTTGCTTGGTATTTTGATTGCATACGTAGGTGGATTTATTGCGACTTTAATAATTGGTTTTGATGATAGTGTGATCGAGTAATTAATGGTAAGCTGAAGGGGTTTTGGTGAATTCATTTAAAGTGATTTTTGCTTTGGGAATAATCAACAATGTTATGGCAACTGAGCTGATCAATATTTTCCCCATGGAAAGTTATAATCAGAATGTTGGTGCATGGTTAAAGCCCGATGCTGCTGATTATAAACAAGCATTGGTTAGCGAGAGCTATCAAAAACAACGTATGCAGGAATTTTATCGGCACTACTATAGTTCAGCCGAAAGCGATTTATCACCATGGAGTCGCAACTATGTTAATCATCAGCTGGTTCAAAGTGAAAGCCATAATATTTTGCAGACTGAACGTCTGATGTTGCGTGGATTTGCTAATCCGATAAATCAGCAAAATACTGCTTATGGGGAAAATTTTTTACCTTATTCAGCACAATGGTTTACTACAATTGAAAGTAACATGGCGTTGGAAAAGCCAATCAAATTATCTTATTCTAGTGATGGGCGCGCCATTGCGGTAGATAATTTGTTGGTGCGGACACTGCCAACGACCGATCCGTTATTTTATAACTCCAAAATTGCTGGCGAAGGATATCCTTTTGATAATCTTCAGGAAACTTCGATTTTTATCGGTATGCCGCTGTATGTTATCAAACAAAGCGCAGACAAAGAATGGAGTTTAGTTATTGCGTCAGATGACGTTGGCTGGGTTCGTACTTCTGGTATTGCTATGGTTGACGATAAATTTATTACTACTTGGCTAAAAGCTGCACGTAAAAGTGTCGTAGCAACAATTGCGCAAAGCTCGTTGATTGATGCTAATGGTATTTTCCGTGGCATGGCATATAATGGTAGCACTTTCCCACTGGCTAAAGCAAACAATGCTGCTTACGAGGTTTTGATACCTGTTGCAGATTTAAAACGTAATGCTCTGATTTATAGAGCTAAATTTAGCCAGAGTAGTGCCGTTGTAATGCCCTTATCATTGACGCCTGAAAACATGGCGATGATTATCAGTAATCAAATTGGCAAGCAATACGGCTGGGGCAGTATGTTTTTTAATTATGATTGCTCGGCAGAAATGAAAGCTCTCTTTGCCTCGTTTGGTATTTATTTGCCGCGCAATTCTGGTTTTCAGTCATTAGCAGGTAAAACAGTAATTTTGGATAATTTATCTAGTGCTGAGCGCGAACAATATTTATTGAAAAATGGACATAAATTATTAACTCTTGTCCAAATACCAGGACATATTCTACTTTATATCGGTAATTATGCCAATCCGAATTCAGCACAACATGAATCGGTCGCAATGAGTTATCAGAACATCTGGGGTATGAAAACTAGTGCTAATGATACACGTTATGTCATTGGTGGTTCGGTGCTTTTGCCTTTGTTAGCGCAATATCCTGAACAAACTGATTTAATGTCTTTTTATGACAGTGCACGATCCAAATTTAGACTAGTATATCTCGATCAATTTCCTGAAAATTAATATACTCGTAGTGTTCACAATTATCGCGTTGTCGTATTGCTAAAAAAGGCTCCTTATGTAGTTTATCTACACCTCGTCGCCTTTTTTTATCAATACTCCTAGCCATAGTCGCGATCACTTAGAGTCTATATATAAAAGCTCAACTTATGAGCGTTCAAAGTATATTTGTGAGGCAATGACATATGGCTAAAGGTATTTCAGTGTTTTTGGGGCTTGATTGGAGTTTGGAAGATAATCTGGAGTATCTAACGCAAGCAGCGCAAGCAGGATTTAGCCGTGTATTTACTTCATTGCACATTCCTGAAGCTAATTATTCACAACTAATTGCCGAATTTAAGCAAATATTAGACTTGGCTACTCAGCTAGATATGGCAGTAATTGCCGATATTTCACCTAATGCCTACCAATATTTGCAAGTTGAAGCACATGATTTAGCGACATTTAAAAAAATGGGCTTGGCTGGTATCCGTTTGGATTACGGTTTTGCATCTGAATTAATTGCAAGTTATACCAATAATGATGCTGGTTTATTAATTGAACTTAATGCCAGCACTATGAGCGCAGAATTTATGCAACAAATCATGAATGCTGGAGCTAATGCCAAAAATATCTCTGCATGTCATAACTACTATCCACGACAAAATACCGGAATATCTCTTGAATCACTCCAGCGTAAAAACCAAATTTTTCATCATCATGATGTCCCAGTAAGTGGCTTTATTGGCATGAAAACTGGGAGGCGTGGTCCGCTTTACGAAGGTTTACCTACGCTTGAGTTTACGCGCAGTCTAACACCACAAATCAGCGCGCAAATATTGCTTGCTGCTGGCATTGACCATGTATTTATTGGTGATGCGCAGGCAGATTTACTTACTTTACAGCGTATCGGAAAACTTACGCCAGATATCATTGAATTGGACGTAGCAGACTATTTGCCAAATCCAGTTTATAGTGAATTATTTCAGCAGATTCATACCAATCGTCCTGATGCGGCTGCAGATGTTATCCGTTCGCAGGAAAGCCGCTTGATGCTTCTGGAGAATAATGTTATTCGTCGTGAAGTATTGGCAGAAAACTGTGTGGTGCGTAACAAAGGAAGCATTACCATTGATAATATTACCTATGGGCGCTATAGTGGTGAATTGCAAATTTGTAAACGTGACTTGGCTGTCGATGAACGAGTTAATGTGATCGGGAGAGTTAGCGAGGATAGCTTGCATTTGTTGGATTATATCGAGGATAATCAAAGATTTAAGCTGGTAATTTAGCTTATAAAACTGGATTAAAAGGCAAAGTGTAATAAAATTGATGCAATTTCTAAGCTAAGCCAGAATTTGTTATTTGACACCTATACTCGTCGTGTTCACAATTCTAGCGTTGTCGCATTGCTAAAAAAGGCTCCTAGCTACAATCGCGATCACTTAGAGTCTATACATAAAAGCTCAACTTATGAGCGTTCAAAGTATAATAAGAAGTTTTATTATATTTAGAGGAAAAAACTGTTGAAATTTAATAGTCTAAATTTGTTACAAGCATTATTTTATGATCATTGCAACGCAAAAGTTTCCAATTTTAGCATTGATAAAGAGAGTATTGAGTATGAAGCATGTACATTTAATCTAAATAATTTAAAATTTCTCTATCGGAAAGCAAAAATCACGCCCACTAAAATAGGGCAATTTGTTACTGTCTGGAAAAGATCCGATGATAGAGTAACTGTTCCTTATTGTATAGAGGATAAGCTTGATTATTATGTTGTAGCTGTACAAAAAGATACGAATATAGGCTACTTCATTTTTCCGATCAATGTCATGATTACTCAGGGCGTAACAACCGACCAAAATGGAAAAGCTGGAAAAAGAGGATTTAGAGTTTACCCGATATGGGATAAGCCAGACAATAAGCAAGCAGAAAAAACTCAGAAATGGCAAATAAAACATTTTTTAGATTGCACCGAAGCTAAGTTTGATTACGAAGATGTTAAGATAAAGTTCAATCATCTTTTTATTGATAATGCACTCCTTAAAATATAGCATTTTGAGGTACTACCAATTAAGTAATTTGGCGCTAAGAGAAAGTTTTTTCTGCGTCGTCAATGGATAAATTAGTCGGATATTAATCTAGATTGTTTCTTATAGATTATGAGTTTTATCTACCAAAATAAACAAAATTCATTTATAACTATCTTTGTATGAGATATAATACTAAATGAATTATGTTTAGTTATAACCAATGGTTTCGACTGAGAATTTAACTTGTAGATATTATTAGATGAAAGAATATTGACAAATGTTAAAACTTGATATCAATGAAGAATTATGCTCTTTGTACAAGAGTAACTCTCAACGAATTAGAGTTGCAACAGAGCACTTTGTTGCCAAAACATTTTTTTGTCCAAGTTGTGGAAATGAACTAAGCGAATTTGAAAATAATCGTCCTGTCGCTGATTTTCATTGCATAAAATGCTTAGAGCAATTTGAATTAAAAAGCAAGCAAAATAATCTCGGGCAAAAAATTGTGGATGGTGCATATAGTTCAATGATTGATAGAATTTGCAGTCGTGATAATCCAAATTTTTTCTTCCTTAGTTATAGTACAATTACTCATCAAGTAACAAATTTTTTTGTTACACCAAAATATTACTTTACCACTGAAATCATTGAAAAAAGAAAACCGTTAGCGGAAACGGCTAAACGCGCTGGATGGGTAGGATGTAATATTTTGATCAATTCATTACCAGAATCTGGTAAGATCCACTTCATTCAAAATGGTAAAATGGAAGATAAATGTGTTGTGCTTGAGAGATGGGCAAAAACTAATTTTTTAGGTTCTAACACATTAACCGATAAAGGTTGGCTACTTGATATAATGAAAATAATTGAGAAAATAGATAAGAAAATATTTTATTTACATGATATTTATCATTTTGAAAGTTATTTAAAACAAACACATCCACAAAATAATAATATTCAGGCGAAAATTCGTCAACAGCTACAACTGCTTCGTGATAAAGGATACCTGAAATTTGTTGGCCGAGGATGTTATCAATTATTGTGATGAAAGTATGCAAGCAGATGGAAATTAGTCGAGAAATGGCATTGATCGTCTTAAAGTATATGGAACAAAATGATGCTTTTGACTTTCCATTTATCGTAACATGTAAAGAGTATACGATAGAGGATGATGATTTTGTTGAAATAGAACCATCTGAATACGAAGATATACAAGATGATACGACTTACCAAACATTTGAGCTGGTTTCTTGTTCTTGGGCAGATAGGTTATTTGGTTATGAAGCTAATAGGATAATTGCTAAAAAATGCATGGTAGAAATTTTATTTTATACGTTGTTAGCGGATTGCCAAGAGCATATTAAATTTTTTGATAGTAATTTTCGCCAAAAAATTAAATTATATTCTAATTTGGTAAAATACTCGTAAAAATTTAAACAAACCAATTTGTTGGCTGTTTTTGAGGATGCTTAATGCTAGTTGTACTTAACAAACCATTATGAAAGATTATCATGGATACTAATTTAATTATTATCGCGGCGAGTGCTGGCGGTGTGGCTTTGATTGTGATTATCAGTTTATTGCTGGTATTTAGTCGTCTCAAAGGTGCTAATGATAGTAAAGAGCAGCTAAATGAGCTTAATCAGCAGTTATTCACGCTCAACACTGATTTTACCAAACTCAATGCTGATTATGAGCATGCTAAGCAAGAGCAGCAGCGCATTACTCTGCAATTGAATGAGGCTTTGCAAACCAGTCGAGCATTGGAGGAAGGTAGTCGTAATATTCAGCATGACAATCTTCAGTTGAGCAATGATAAATCAAGACTGGAAGTTGAGAATGAGCACCTGAAAACTGCCTATACGCAGCTAGAAAAAATGCTGGACGAACTCAAGCTGCAAATGAACAGTGAATTTACCAATCTGAAGAATCTGGCGATTAACGAACTTAAAGAGAGGGCAGATAATTCCCTACGTGATATCAGTAAAGAAAATGTAGTTTTACCGTTACAGGAAAACTTGAAAGATTTACAGCAGAAAATTAATGAGTTGGCATTTCAAACCAAAGAGATTAACCGTAATTCTGAGGGTTTAAATCAGCAAGCACAAAATTTAGCTTTGGCTCTAACTAAAGATAGTAAGAAAAAAGGTGAGTTTGGTGAGATGATTTTGGCAAATATTCTCGAAAGTGTTGGGCTACAACAGCATATTAGCTATACCGAGCAGGCGCAAATTAGCTTAGATGATAAACGATTGATTCCAGATGTGATTATTAATTTACCACACAATAAGGCGGTAGTAGTTGATAGTAAAAATATTATGAAACGTTATTACGAAAGTATCGTGAACGATGAGGATAAAAGTAAAGCAATTTTTGATGCAATCAAACTGACGATCAAAAATCTAAGTAATAAAGATTATCTCAGTGCTGTTGAAGCTTCGATTGGTAAAGCAGTATTTGATTACGCGATTATGTTTATTCCTAATGAGGGATTATTTTCCTTAATTATCGAAGAAGACCAGCGTTTGAGCGGTACTTTATTGCGCGAAGCGTATCAACAAAAAGTCTTTATTGCCGGACCTTCGACACTACTAGTTTTACTCGGAATGATTGAGCGCTCATGGGATGTTTATCAGATTGAAGAACGAGCTGAGAATATCATCAGCTTATCACGTGAGTTAAGCGATAAATTTAAGATTAGTTTACAGCGGATCGCGGATTTGGGACACTCAATTCGGAGTTGCGGTAATAAATATGATGAAGTGGTCAAATCGCTGGATAATGGTACAGCTGCAAGTGCTTATAGTAAGCTCGAGAAATTAGCTCAGCTTTCCGGAGAGAAGATTCAATTAGCCAAGCCTGTTGAAGTTGGTGAGGTAATACCCAGGCTACCCAGCTCAGCACGTGATGAAGAATGCAGTTCAGTCCGAAGAGCTCACATTTAATACGGATGAATTAAGCGACTAATAAGTGTAATTAAAAAAAGTCCTTGCGGACTTTTTTTAATTACCGATAGCTAATCCTTCACGGCGTGGATCAGCTGCGCCACTCCATCCATCATTAGTGCGAATTATATTAGTTTCGCCACTAACTAAATCAGTTCTAACTACTGATTCACCCAATGCATTTAGTTTATCTAATTGTGCACTGAATATTGAATCGCCATTTTCCAGAACTGGTGTAGCATTGGCGGCACAAAGATTAGGGGAAGATGAGGCTTCAGCTGCTGATTTTTTGAAGTCTAGAATTTGAATCAGGTTTTTGGCAACATAGCATATAATCTGACTGCCACCAGGGGAACCGGTTAGTACTTGCAAATTGTGGTCCTTATCAAATACCATCGTTGGTGCAATTGACGAACGTGGTCGTTTACCAGCTTCAACACGGTTGGCAATTGCTTTACCAGATGCATTGGTTGGTGCCAATGAGAAGTCGGTTAATTCATTATTTAAGAAGAATCCATTAGTAAAAAGATGGCTACCAAATTGGTGCTCAACGGTTACGGTCATTGTAACTGCATTGCCATCTTTATCCACAATTGATAATGATGTAGTTCCATGTGGTTTTGGACTATTGTCTGCCACATACCTAGGATCAGCACCATCGGGATTGCCAGGTGCAACTGGTGTTACTAGCGCCGCTGATTCATTCACTAGCTTTGCACGCTCATCTAAATATTGATTATTTAATAAACCTGCAATTGGTTGTTTAACAAAGTCAGGATCAGCAAGGTATTGATTACGATCGGCAAAAGCTATTTTGCTTGCTTCATAGAAATTATAAACCCAATTTATATCAGTGAATCCACTTTCACCAGTTTTTGCATAATTGCGAGCATAAACTCCCAATAACTCTTGAACTGCAACTCCACCACTTGATGATGGTGGTACTGAACAAATGTCATATTGATCGCGATAAGGGCTGCATACTGGCTCTTTGACCTGTACTTTATATGCACTCAGATCTTTTGCACTCATGAGTTTTTTATGTGCACTTTTATTCACCGTTTCAACAATTTCATGAGCAATTTTGCCAGTATAAAACTCTTCTGGATTTTTTGCAATTATTTGTAATGTGTCGGCATAAGCAATATTGGTAACTTTTTCGCCAATTGGTTTTACTTCGCCTTGAGCATTAAAATAAACTTTGGCAATTTGTTGATTATGTTTTAAGATATCCTGGTCACTTTGTAATAAACCATAAAGTCGCGGGCTCATTGGAAAGCCATTGCGAGCAAGAGTGATAGCGGGTGCAAGCAATTTATTCCACGCCAATTTTCCATTTTGTTGGTGCATTTTATAAAATAAAGCAACTTCGCCAGGAACACCAACCGAGAGGGGGCTTAACATCGCCGATTCAAAACTTAGAGGTTTAGATGTTTTTGGATCAATGAACCACTCTGGTGTAGCACTTGACGGAGCAACTTCACGTCCATCAAAAGCAAGTAGTTGTTTAGTTTTTGCATGATAGCTAAGGGCGTAGCCTCCGCCACCAATCCCTGAAGATTGTGGTTCTGTTAATCCTAAAACGAATGCTGCAGCTATTGCGGCATCTGTTGCATTGCCACCTTCGCTGAGTATTTGCTCTGCAGCTTTACTTGCCCAAGGGTTATTGGTAACTATCATAGAGTGTTTGCCAGTAACCAATGGTTTTTCAGTTTTAGCGGTTGCAACTTCTGGAGCCACAGGCTGAGAGGTGGTAGCATTGGCAAATAGCGGAATTATACTGGTTAATAAAAGTAGTGCAATTTTATTATGTTTCATAGTTATCCTCTGTATAGTTATAGTAGTTCCTGAGTTTCTTTAGCAATCATTAATTCTTCATTAGTTGGAATTAGTAATGCTTTAACTCTAGAATCTTCACTGCTAATAATTTGTTCCTGACTGCGAACATCGTTTTTTTCTGGGTCGATACTAACTCCTAGAAATGAAACGCCATCAATGATTTTAGCACGAGTTACTTTATCATTTTCACCTAATCCAGCAGTAAAAATTATTGCATCAACACCATTCATTGCTGCAGCATAGGAACCGATATATTTTTTCACATTATAAGTGAATACATCTAATGCTAATTGAGCACGCTGGTTGCCTTGCTCTGCTGCAGATTCGATATCACGAAAATCGCTACTTATTCCAGAGAGACCAAGAACACCAGATTTTTTGTTCATTAAGTTATCAATTTCATCAACATTGAGTTTCATTTCGTGCGAAAGGAAAGCAATTATGCTTGGATCAAGGTCACCACAGCGAGTGCCCATAGTTAAACCAGCCAGCGGCGTAAAACCCATGCTGGTATCAACACTTTGCCCATATTTAATAGCCGCAACTGAAGCACCATTACCAAGGTGACAACTGATTAATTTTAGTTGATTTAAGTCTTTGCCAAGTAATTTTGCAGCACGCCCAGCTACATATTTGTGTGAAGTACCATGAAAACCATAGCGACGAACTTTATGTTCCTGATATATTTCATAAGGCAGTGAATACATAAATGCTTCAGCAGGCATCGTTTGGTGAAATGCGGTATCAAAGACTGCGACCATTGGTGTATTTGGCATTAATTCCTGACAGGCTTTAATTCCGGTGATATTAGCTGGATTATGTAACGGAGCTAGTTTTGCACATTCTTCTAATGCTTCCATTACCGTTGCATCAATAATTACGGATGCTGCGTATTTTTCCCCACCATGTACTACACGATGTCCCACAGCATTGATTTCTGCCATTGTGTTAATCACGCCCATTATCTCACAACATAGCACTTTGGTTACACAAGCTACTGCGCTTTTATGATCGGTGATTGGAGCTCCATTGGCAAGTTGTTTTTCTGCATCAATAATGAATTTTTGCTCACCTTTACGATGGGTTAAAACTGCACCTGATAGACCGATTCGTTCCACCAAACCACTGGATAAAACGCTTTCAGTTGTGGTTTCAATTAATTGATATTTCAAAGATGAGCTGCCGCAGTTTAGAACAAGTATTTTCATGAGTATCCCTTTGTTATAAAATAAACCTAGGCGGTTATTATAACGCAGTTCTTACCCTAGAAACTAAATTAACCTTATTTAATTTGCTGTTGTTGGTAGCAATCGCTGATTTGTTGATGAAGATAGTTTGCCAGTAATTCACGATCGGCAAAATCTGCCGCAGCGACAGGTGGTAAAACTGTAACGTTAATAGTTAAGCGACGCAGGCGCAGAGTATTCATTACGGTTTTCATCCAACCAACTTTAGCAAACGAAACTTCACGGGCTAGACGATTATTCTCTTTACGGTAACTAAATACGACTGGGAAAATTTTACTATTTGCCATTCGTGCTGCTTCCAAAAGTGGTGCTTTAAATGGTAAAACTTCTTTGCCAACACTGGTTTTCCCCTCGGGGAAAAGCCCGATACTGGCACCTTCACGGAGAAGTTGTGCAACGTGCTGATTAACATTAATAAGTTCTTTTTTATTTTTACGGTTGATGAAAATTGTACCGCCAGCTTGAATCACTCGATTTAGAATTGGCCACTGTAACATCTCTATTTTACCAATAAATTGTACGAAACAGGTGCGGTACATAACAACCGTATCCATCCAGGAAATATGATTGGAAACGACCATTGAATTATCTAGCTCGTGGTTGGATAGTGGATAGCCGTGAAAATAGAGTTTAGCTCCAGTTGAGGCAATCAAGCAGCGAGTCCAAATCATACGAACTTGCTGGCGAACAAAAGACTTTGAAAATGGGTAAATAACCAATACGGCTAAAACCATGATTGCCATACTGGCGATTACAGCGCTAAACCGCAACCAAGCTATGATATTACGCATCATTATAAACAACTTTCACAAGAAAAATAATATCGCTACTTACATTGGGATAACTTGTTGGATACTGTTATGGATTATTTAATTTTGGCGGTAATTATTTTAGCCTAAAGTTGCAATAATTTCTAGTTAAATTACTTATTATTGGAAGTTATAAAAAAGCAGAGAAATTATTTACTCTGCTTTGGGATTTTTAAAGTTTAGTGCTTAAGAATGTTTTGAGTATTATTAAAGAGTGATGACTGCGTAAATACTACACTGTTTGACAATTCACGAACTAAAAATTCATGAAAATGGCGCATTCCTTCTTCAGTTGGTAGTTGGTATGGTCCAAAATCATCTTTACCTTGGCGGTAGAGTGATTTTCGTCCTTCATGCATCCGGTAGCAAATTTCATCATCCTCCTTGGCGGTCTCAAAATAAACCTGTTGCTGAATTGCTACATATTCTTCGTCAAAACCTAAAATTTCATCGGGGTAATAAAACTCGGTAATCACACGGCATTTTTCGGGTGCTACTGGTTCAACTACTGAAATTACTATACATTTGGGATAACATTCAATCATAATATTGGGGTAGTATGCCATCCATATTGCGCCAAACTCTGGGATATCTCCATTATGAGCTTCCAGAACTTTTTTGCTCCAATCACTATATAGCTTGCTTCCACCGTGAGTAAGCTGATTTTTAGTCGGAACAATTTGAAAATGATGCCAATTACCAAAATTCCAGCTTAGATTTGCACAGTCAACAAAATTACCCAGACCAGGGTGATACGGATCAACGTGGTAGTCTTCAGCATAGACTTCCATAAAGGTTTTCCAGTTGAAATTATAATCAGTTACTACGGTGTTACTATATAGGTAATTTTCAAAATCAATATATTCACCAAACTTGCCCAAATTCGCCAAATCTCGATGAATATCACGATTGTTTTTGAATAACAACCCATTCCAGTTAGTTAGTGGTGTAACAGTGAGGTTTTTACACTTAGGTAATTCTGGAAAAAGTGGAGCACCTATGAGTGTTCCCTGTGCATTATATGTCCAACGATGCAAATCACAAACTATATGTTGGCTATTACCATGACCTTTCATCATAATTGCTTGACGATGGCGACAAATATTATCAATTAGCAAATGCTCATTTCCATTGTTATAAACTAATTTACTATGGTCTAGCCATTCAATTGAGCGGTAATCATACTGATTAACTGCCATGAGCTGATGAGCTATATATTGCGGAGCTTGAGAAAATAGTTTCGCTTGTTCAATATCAAAGTATTGTTGTTCAAAATAACTGGCTAAAGAGGGTGTATTCATAAATTTCCTTTCTAATCCAAATTAAACCGTAGTTCAATTTAATTTAACACCAGAAGATAACCATGAAACCGGAAATAAATTTCCTGATAAAGAGAGTATTTTACCTTATTTTGCTAATAGTGAGCAAGGCTGAGTCTATTTGTAGAAGATGTTTTAGAATAGAAAACAGATAGCCAATTAATAAGCTACCTGTTTTTTGATGATGGTTTTTATCAAATACGTGAGCTATTTTTTACTATATCCGCAATATACTTAATCTCTGATTGTAACCGCTCAAAATTAGTAAGCTTCCATTCCCAATTTGGCGATCCAACTGTACCCGGAGTATTTAATCTTGAGCTATCATCTAGACCAATGATATCCTGAGCAGGGAAGATAACATACTCTGCCTGATAATTCAATATATACGCAAGGATTGCAGATTTAATTCCCTCATCACTTACATGGAAATATTCGCGAAGAGCATGTTGCTGCTCATGACTTAGAGCATTATACCAACCGATTAGGGTACTATTATCATGGGTTCCAGTATAAACGATAGTATTGACAGTTTTTTCAAGAGCTGAATTATCTAAATGCGGTTCAAAAATAAACTGGAATATTTTCATTCCTTTAAGATTATAGTGATCACGTAAATCTAAAACTTCTTTACGTAAATCACCTAAATCTTCGGCAACAATTTTAATCTCGGGTAATTCACGATAAATAGTATCAAATAGGGCATAACCTGGTGCCTCAACCCATTCACCTTCAACGGCTGTTGGACAACTAGCTGGGATTTTCCAATAAGTATCAAATGCTCTGAAGTGATCAATCCGAATAATATCAAAAGCAGTAGCATTACCTCGCAAGCGCTCAATCCAAAATTTAAACCCGTTCGCTTCTAGTGCCTCCCAATTATAGAGTGGATTTCCCCAACGTTGTCCAGTAGCCGAGAAATAGTCAGGTGGTACACCTGCAATGAAAGTAGGTTGTTGATTCTCATCAAGTAAAAATATATCTTGGTTTTCCCAGACATCAAGAGAATCCATGCCAATATAGATTGGAATATCACCCATAACCTGAATACCAAGATTATTGGCATATTGTTTCAGTGCAAACCATTGGCGATAAAAAATGAATTGTAAAAACATTTCATAATCAATTTGCTCTTGAAACGGTGTCAAATCTAAGGCATTATCTTTAATCCAGTTTTTATGTGCTACTGGCCAATCAGTCCAAATTTTTAAATCATTAGCTTTTTTGAGCGTCAAAAATACAGCATAGTTTTTTAACCATGGAGTAGTTATGCTAAATTGTACGTACTCGGCATGTAGCTTGCTACTTACTTTAAAGTTGGCAAAAGCCTTACGCAACATTGGTTCTTTATGTCTACGTACTGCTTGATACTCAATTGTAGTTGGCTTATCCGAGTTAAATTTGATGAGATCTGCAGTTGTAAGCAATTCATCTGTCACTAAGTGATCAACACTTATGTATAGCTCATCACCCGCAAATGATGAATAAGCCTGATAAGGTGAATTGCCATAGCCAAGTGGATTAAGTGGCAAGACTTGCCAAATCTTAAGCTGCATTTGATGAATAATATCAACAAATTTATAAGCTTCTGTCCCAAAGTCACCAATTCCATAGTTAGATGGAAATGATGCTACTGGCATTAGTATCCCTGCTGATCTCATTTTAATCCCTCTTAAATTTAGTTTAAATCAATTTTCCAAATATCCTGATTATAATCACGAATCGTGCGATCAGAACTAAAATAACCTGCTTTAGCAATGTTAACTAAGCTCATTCTGTTCCATTCTTCGCGATTTTCATAATCAGATAACATTTGATCTTTGGTTTTAATATAATCCACAAAATCAATTAGTGTCATATACCAATCTTTGGTAATTAATTCGTGATGTAATTGATCTAAGCGCTCTTTAGTACCGATTGCCAGCATATTTGGTGAATTAATAAAGTCTACCGCACGTTTAATTAATGGATCATAGAAATAGTAATCCCATGAATGATAACCATTGGTGCGATACAGCTCAATAATTGTGTTGCTATCTTTACCAAAAGTATAGATGTTATCTGGTCCAACTAATTCAGCAATCTCAACATTCGCACCATCCATAGTTCCAACTGTAACGGCACCATTAAGCATGAATTTCATATTACCAGTACCACTGGCTTCTTTTGATGCTAGTGAAATTTGCTCTGAAATATCTGCTGCTGGAATCAGTTTTTCCGCAACAGTTACGTTATAGTTTTCGACAAATACTACTTGCAGATATGGGCTAACTTCTGGATCATTATTGATTAGTTGTTGTAAACATAAAATCAAATGAATCACATGTTTAGCAATAGTATATGCAGGGGCAGCTTTACCACCAAAAATAACTGTTAATGGGCGACTTGGTAGTTTTCCTTCTTTGATTTCCAAATATTTATGAATAACATATAACGCATTCATTTGCTGACGTTTATATTCATGAATTCGTTTAACCTGCACATCAAAAATAGATTGCGGATTTAGTTCAAGTCCAGCGGTAACTTTAATGTATTCAGCAAATTGTTGCTTTTTAGTTTGTTTAATAACGTCTATTTGAGCCAGTACGTTACTATCATCGGCATAATTCATTAATTTATCTAGTTCAAGTGAGTTAAATTTGAAGTCATTGCCGATTGTTTTAGCCAGGAAATCAGTTAGTTCGGTATTGGATTGCATTATCCAACGTCTGAAAGTGATTCCATTCGTTTTATTGTTAAATTTATTCGGGTAAATATCATTAAATTGCTTTAACTCGCTATGCTTTAAAATTTCGGTGTGCAAAGCAGCAACGCCATTTACGCTAAAGCCATAATGGATGTCAATTCTTGCCATATGTACACGTCCATCATGATCAATAATATCAAGTGACGGATCGCTGTATTGAGCTTTAACTGCGGCATCAAGATATTTAATGATATTAATAATTGCGGGTGGTACAACTTTTTCTAAATAAGACAGTGGCCATTTTTCCAATGCTTCAGCCAAGATAGTATGATTAGTGTAAGCAATACTACGCTTGATAATTGCTGTAGCTTGTTCCAGTGACAAACCTTTAAGTAATAATTGACGAATTAATTCTGGGATTACTAAGGTAGGATGGGTATCATTGATTTGAATAACTACGTGTTTATCCAATTCTGCGTAATCATATCCTTTGGCATCCATTTCAGCAAAAATAAGGTTCACTGCATTGCTTACCATAAAATACTGTTGGAAGATACGTAATAAATGACCAGCCTGATCACTGTCATCAGGGTATAAAAATAAAGTTAAGTTTTTCGTTATATCATTTTTATCAAAAGCGATTCCATCATGGACAATTGAAGTATCAATACCTTCAATATCAAACAAGCTTAACTTGTTAACAGAACCACGATAACCAACGACATCAAATTCATAAAGACAAGATTTAACCGTAAAATTGGTAAATTGAATATCATAGCTAACGTCCGTCTTGTTTAACCAGCCAGCATCTTCAATCCATGGGTTTGGTTGTTCACTTTGCAAATTATTGCTAAATTTCTGCTTAAATAGACCATAATGGTAATTAAGCCCGATTCCACGACCTGGGATACCTAACGTGGCAATAGAGTCAAGAAAACATGCAGCCAAGCGCCCAAGTCCACCATTACCTAACGACGGTTCTGGTTCGATCTCTTCAATTATACTTAAATGTTTGCCATGCTCTTTAAGTAAGTTATTAACATTATGATATAAACCAAGATTAATCAGATTGTTAGAAAGCATTTTTCCAATCAGAAACTCACTGGAGATATAATAAATTTTACGAGAACCATCTAATTGTGGGCGAGTTGGAATTTGTTGTTTTACGTATTCAAGAAGGGCATAGTATAAATCGCGATCTGATGCGTCGCTTAGGGGGCAGTTTAATTTTTTTTCTAGAGCTTGTTGAATTATTTCTTTTTCCATATACTGATTTCCAAATAAAAATTCTTATCATTAGTTTTTGATATTGGGTTGAGCCAATAATTTTAACACTGATACCAATAGTTGCCAGCGCTTATTTGATAGATGGCTACAAAATATTTGTAGCCATCTATCACAGAAGATTTACTTACTTAACAAAGCGCACGCTAAAACCAGCAAGTAACATAGAAACACCAGCCACTCCAAGCATAACAATCGCTTGTCCGCCAACTAAAGATAAAATAACGCCACCTAAGATACCAGCTGCTATTTGTGGAATAGTAATTGTGGCATTGAATATTCCCATATAAACCCCCATTTTATCAGCTGGCAAGACTGCTGATAAAATCGCATAAGGCATTGCTAAGATTGCCGCCCAAGCAATTCCGATGCCGAGCATTGAAATCAGAAGTAAGTATTTGTCATGTATGAACACCATTGACAATAGTCCTATACCACCAAGCATTAACGACCACATATAGACTGATTTACGACCAAACTTATTCGCTAATTTTGTCATAAACATAGCATAGATTGCGGCAAATAAACTGTAAGCGGCGAAAATAACACCGACCCAGTTACCTGCTTCATTGAATGCCGCAGAGGTTGAGTCTGCCGCTGCAGTATGCCAAACATTTCCCGCAATACCAGATGTAGTATAAACCCACATCATGAAGAGTGCAAACCATGAAAAAAACTGAACTATTCCTAATTTGATCATTGTCGGAGGCGTTTCTTTTAGCAATTGCATAAATGAAGTTTTAATTTTGGGCTTATCATTATCGAGATCGTGATACTGCGCATACTCTTCTGGAGGGTATTCTTTAGTGGTAAATGCAGTCCATAAAACAGATAATAACAAGCAGCCTCCACCAAAATAAAACGACCAAATAACCGTAGGCGCTACTTTTTGACCTGCTTCAGGCACATTTGCTACGCCCGCCCAATTTAGGACAAAAGGCAACAAAGAGCCAATTACAGCGCCGACATTAATCAAAAAACTTT
Organism: uncultured Neisseria sp.; assembly: GCA_964611845.1. Taxonomy (GTDB): domain Bacteria; phylum Pseudomonadota; class Gammaproteobacteria; order Burkholderiales; family UBA11063; genus Aquella. The sequence goes on along the minus strand of CAZTBH010000013.1, from coordinate 8,211 downwards.
GGATTGAATAACCTAGATTACGTTGCTCTTCCGATACCATATCGCCAACTAATGCTCTAAATGGTTGCATGGTGATATTAAAAGCCGTGTCCATAAATAAAAGCATAAATGCGCCAAAAAATACTGGATAAATAAATGAAGCAAAATGTTCCGAGTTGGGCATAAAAAACATTGCCAATGCAGAAATAATCGCACCGAGTAGAATAAATGGAACTCGTCGTCCCATCCTTGTCCAGAGCTTATCACTGGATAAGCCGACAATTGGTTGAACAATCAAGCCAGCAAATGGAGCTGCTAACCAAAAATAGCTTAAATGTTCAACATTGGCCCCCAGTGCAGATAAAATACGACTAGTATTACCGCCTTGGAGTGAATATCCGATTTGAACACCTAAAAAACCAAAACTGATATTAAATACTTGCCAGAAACTAAGCTTGGGTATTTTGAGCTTCATAAATTCTACCACCTCTTTAATGTGGGCTATTTTAAATAGCACTGTTATATTTGTGGTTGGATTTTAGCATGATTCCAGTTTACTAAATTTATGCTTATGCTACAAACTTATGCTGCGGCGCATGATTTGAGAGATAGGCAGTTGTAAGTTGTAGTATCGAAAATAGTTTATGTTATAATCAAGTTTGCGTAATATAATAATGTGTTATCATGATTAAAAAGGATTTATTTGTGAAAGTATTAAAATTTATTTTTCTGATTTTTGCTAGTTGTTTTGTGCTACAAGGTTGCGGAACATTTAATACAGATGATCAAGAATTAGATAGTCCGACGGTAGGTACGGCGCAAACTGGTGATCCAGCAACATTTGAACATCGTAACTAGAGAGTCCGTTCAAGCGTTATTAATGTTTGCTTAATTTCGTAAAGTGTTTTCAAGTTAATACTGAGTGGTCTGAGCCTGCCATGCATCATCTATTAAGTTTCCAATTAATGTTTTTGGGAATATTTGCGGTTGCCAATAATTTTAAATCTTTGGGAAAGTTTTTGCAAATTTCGCAGGGGTTGTCTGATGTTGAACAAATTCGGCTAAGTGTTAATGCAACTTTGGCATCTTTGGTGGTTATGCTTGCTGCGCTGTTTATTGGTGAGTCTCTACTAAATTTTTTTGGGATTTCTCTAGATGCGTTTCGAGTGGCGGGAGGACTGATTCTGGCAATGCTCGGAATTGATATGATACAAGCTCGCAAACCTATTGAAGAAACCGATGATTATAATGCTTCATCTACTTACTCTAAGGTTATTCCTTCTGTAATTATTCCAATAGCGATACCTTTAACTACCGGGGCAGGAACGTTTTCGACGATAACAATTTTTGCAAATCAAGTTAGTGGCAATGATTTTTTGTATTATCAATTGTTGGCAGCTATTTTGCTGCAAACTTTACTAATTTTCATCGTGTTTCGCTATTCAAGCAAGCTCTTGCATGTTATGGGTAAAACAGGAATTAGTATTTTGACCAGAGTAGTTGGGCTTTTTACTTTGGCTTTGGGCATTCAATTCATGAGTATGGGCTTAAAAATTCTTTTTCCGGGTTTGGGACTTTAGAGCAAACATGGTTCGTGCAATATTCTGAATTGTAATTTGTATGTTATCGGCGGTATCGGCAAATGCTTCGTTTTTGCTGGCAAAGCCATTACTGATTGAAAATATTGCGCTGACACCGTCTTGATAGAGTTTTTGCAAATTACCGCTCATTTTTCCGCAGATAATAATGAGTGGTTTATTATGCTTTTTACAGAGTCGCGCAATTCCGCTAATAGTTTTGCCATATGTGGTTTGTTCATCTATTGCACCTTCACCACTAAATACCAAATCGCTAGCAATAATTTTTTCTTCAAGTTGACAAAGCGTGGCTACGACTTCAATTCCAGATTGAATTTTACCTTTTATTGATAATAACCCAGCCCCTAGACCTCCAGCCGCACCGCTGCCTGCGATGTTTGATATGCCAATTCCACAATCTTCAAGGACTACCTGTGCGTAATTACGTAATGCTGATTCTAGCTGTACTATCATCTCGCAAGTAGCACCTTTTTGTCGTGCAAACACGTGACTGGCACCTGATGTACCAAGAAGGGGGTTATTTACATCACTTGCAATGATTAGCTCAATGCTTTTCAGTCGTGGATCTAATTGAGATAGGTTAATGTGTTTTAATTTACCAAGGTAGATTCCACCTTGTTGTAGTGTATTACCAGAAGAATCATAAAATTTTGCACCCAATGCTTGCAACATACCAGCACCACCATCGTTAGTCGCGCTGCCACCAAGACCTATGATTATCTTTTTTACCTGATGGTCTAGCGCATCTTTAATTAATTCACCAACTCCATAGGTAGTCGTAAATAAAGGGTTACGTTCTTCTGCTTGAAGTAATTCTAATCCACTGGCTTGTGCCATTTCAATGATAGCAGTAGCTCCACTGTCAATAATCGCATAGTTGGCAATTACTTTGTTACCTATGGGATTACTAACCTCTACATTGAATAGCTCCCCATGTGTGGAGTCCAGAATTGCTTTGACAAAACCCTCACCACCATCTGCAATAGGTAATTTATTAATTTGTGCATTTGGAAGAATGTTCAATAATGCTTGAGTCATGTTGTTGCACACCTCACTGGCACTCATACAATCTTTAAATGAATCAGGACAAAGCAATATTTGCATCAGGAGTATTTCTCGAAAAATTTAATTTCACATATAAACACTTTTAATGTCTATTATTTTTGTTTTACCCATAAGCTTTTCGGTAACATACAATGAATTTCATAGTCGCCGCCTTGGTAGTGTGGTGCTATTCTGCAATCCATAGTTAGACTAAGTAAAGAGTAAACATCAATTTGTTGCATATCCTTGAGTTTTGATATTTTGGTAATCATTTCCCATGTCGCATCCTTAATTGCTTGTATGGCTTGTGGATTTTTAGCGTAAGTTACATATTCTTTGTCATTGTCTTTTATTGGTAGTGGTGCTGGTTTTGCTGCATTTGGGTCTTTAGGAATCAGACAATATGCACCGTTTACTTCATCTACAACCTCAGCAACAGGGCAATTCCAGTTGCGATACATCAATTTTTGTGCTTGATCATAGCTTACTTTATGATTTTGCATGATGAAATTAGTAGTTTGTGACTCAAGAATTGCAATTGCTTTATTGAAATCTTGGTCATAGCCAACAGTAACCCAATCAGTTGAGGTTTCAGCTAACGGCCATTCTAAATTTTTGTTCTTAATCACATCAATAGTGACATTTAATTCAGAGAATGCAGTTTCAATTGCCGTTAAATTAACTTCGCCATTACCTTGTCCTGCATGAGAATCTCCAGTTCCCAATAGTGCACCAGAAACAAAAACTGGTAGGTATAAATTAGTGCCTTGGGTAATTGGCGGTAGATCCATATTGCCACCAAATTTTCCAGGAGGTACGGTATCAAATTGACCAGACTCCGCACGTGCTACACCAATCGTTCCAGGGAATGGGTGAAGTGGAACAATGATACCAGGAGCAAATTGCATCTGCATTTTGTCAGTATCTAAATAGAAATATCTGATTTGTCCATCTGGAAATTTTTCAGGAAGGAGCCCTTTGCCGGGTAAGCTATTGTTTGAAGCGTATGGGCGTGGCATAATCTTGTTAAAGTGAATGCGAATTATGTCGCCTGGTTCTGCATCTTCAACATATATTGGTCCAGTTATGGTGTGTGGTCCGCGTCCCGGAACTGCATTATTCATTTTTGCAACTTGATTAATACTAACACCTGGAACAACTTGATTATCTGAGGCTGCATCGGTTTCGATTACGACACTATCACCAGATTTGATTCTTAAAACAGGAGGTTGATCTTTGTCGAAAATTCCCCATTGCGTAGTTGCTGGCGTAGCAGGTAAAAGATAGGTTGTAGACTGATGTTTTTCTGCCACTTTTTGGGCAATCATTAGGTTTTGGTTGAGTCGTCCAGGTAAAAAGGACAAACAATTGTCACTTTCTGTTGCATAGCAAAGCTGTGAAAAAGTTAAACTATAGCAGCTAAAACCTAACAAAATGGCTAATTTTGAACGCATGATATATGTCCTTTTTGTGTTCTTTGGAGTAAGCAGAAAAATTTATTGGATAGTTTATCATTAAGTATTGTGCTGTAGATGAAATATTTGCTAATAAGCGTGCTAAAATAATGTCATATTTAAAAACTTGGATATTCAAAAATGAAAATAATTGATTTACGTAGTGATACAGTAACTAAACCCAGCTCAGGAATGCTTCATGCAATGATGAATGCTCCTGTAGGTGATGATGTCTTTGGCGAAGACCCAACGGTTAATTTGCTCGAACAGCGGATTGCTGAGTTAAGCGGAATGGCAGCAGCTGTTTTTGCACCAACAGGTACTCAAACCAATCTGTTAGGGTTATTAGCTCATTGCGGTCGTGGTGATGAATATATTGTGGGGCAGACAGCACATACCTATATGTGGGAGGGTGGTGGAGCTGCAGTTTTGGGTAGCATTCAACCGCAACCTCTGGATTTTAACCCTGATGGTACGCTGGATTTGGAAAAAATGTATCTTGCAATCAAACCGGATGATGCTCATCATGCGCGAACTAAGCTACTGTGTCTGGAAAACACCACTGGTGGCAAAGTGTTACCTTTAAATTATTTGCAACAAATCCCACAGTTTTGCCGTGACAATAAATTAGCTAGTCATTTGGATGGTGCTCGGGTGTTTAATGCTGCAGTTAAGCTTGGTGTTGATTTGCAGTCAATCACTAAAAATTTTGATTCGGTCTCAATTTGCCTGTCCAAAGGTCTTGGTACGCCAATGGGGTCAGTACTTTGTGGGTCTGTCGAATTAATCAAAGAAGCACGTAAATGGCGTAAAATGCTCGGTGGTGGTATGCGTCAGGCTGGAATTATGGCAGCAGCTGGAGTATATGCGTTGGAGCACAATATTGAGCGACTGGCAGAAGATCACAGCAACGCAGAGCTATTGGCTCATGAGCTGGCTCAAATTGATGAAATTGAAGTAGTTGCAGTTAATACAAATATTGTGTTTATTAAAGCAGCGATTCGGTATTCTGAACTGAGAGCTTCATTATTTGAGCAGGGTATTGTTTTGCCTAAGGCTGCCAATAAAGCTGGTTTACTCCGTTTAGCAACTCATCTAGATATTAGTAAGCCAGATGTAACGAAGGTTATTGCTGCTATTAAGCATTTCTATCGTGGGTAATTAAAATGAATGAGCCTCAATTAAATGATCAAGGTGAGCAACTTTACGAGGCTCCAGAACCGCTATTGGCTAAAATATTCCGAATTAGTGCAGAATTGCTTATTCTGATTATTTTAGCTGGGGCTTGCTACTTTGTAATTAAAATTGGCTATAACTATTATTTGCATGGCACATTTTTCCCCACCCCAAATCAGAGTGTTGTGACTAACGTGCAAACTGTTCAAAACGCTAAGCCTGTTGCAAAAGGTGTTGAAAATCAGGTTCAACCTGCTCAAATCCCAAGTAAATTACTAACTAGTCAAATAGTTACGCAGAATAAAGCCAAAATTAAGTTAAGGACGGTTAAAAATGATGATGTTATTATCGTTGATAATACTCCATCAGAAACTATTATTAAAAATCAGACTCCATCTACGAATGAAGATAGTTTGTCTTTAAACTTGCCACAATTAGCCAGTAAGCTGGATTTATATGTAAAATTAAATAGTAAGCAAATAAACAACTTCGATGTTAGTCTGGCAAAATTTCAAGAAAAATTCAATCATCAGGTGGTATTATCTGTTAAAGCCAAAGGTGCGAAATTATTACTGAATAAATATGAAGTAGTAAATAGTAAATCAATTGGTTATCAGTGGTATATCTACCCGCTGCAAGATGTGAAGGATATGTTTGTTATACTAGGTTATAATAGTAATATACATCAGATTGCAAGTATTAAATTAGTGTTTAATCAAGCTCGTCTATCTACTCCAGAGCTTAATGCTAAAATGGAGTTATTTCAAGAACTTAGCTTTATCACCGCACGAAGTTCACAACGAGGAGCCTCTGCTGAACTTTATCGGCATAAGATTGAGGATTTATTTAACACATTAAATTCAAAGAAACCTGCTCTTATTCCGCTGGGTCATACCCGCGCGAGTCTACAACAATGGAAGTCTGAGCGAGTTTTAGTTTTCAGTATTGATTCTTAAATATATCTCTACATTAAATCAATTATGGCATTTGCCGCCATTAAAGTTGGCGAGATTACGTCTGTCGCGCCATTTTGTTTGGCAACGGCAAAATTTTCTTCATAAAGCACGCGAACTACTATTTTAAAATCAGCATGAAATTGTTTTTTTAGCCGATCTGCGTTAACTGCCGCTAAAATATTTTCACTGTCTAAATCTGATGAAGCAATTACCATTTTACAATGTTCAATATTGGCTTTAATTAAACTCTCAAGTCGATTTGGGACGCTAACATACAAAAAATTCCCTTCTTTTTCGCTATTTAGTTCATGGTGTTGAGTGTTATCCAGTAAGATGAATGGTGTTTGATTTTGGATAAACTTATTGATTAGTAACTCGGTAATTACACTGTAACCACAAAGAATTATATGGTTTTTCATTTTGATTTTCCCACCTTGAATTTTATAAATGATTTTTTGAACTCGATTAACTACCTGATAAATAATAAAAGAACCAAACATCGCAAAGCTACTTAAGCCAAAAGCTATCATGCTAACCACAAAATCTTTACTACCGTCTGTAATTGGGCTAATGTTATTATCACCGACAGTAGCGTAAGTTACAACCGTATAATAAAAAGCATCATGGAGCGAGTTTATTCCTCTAAATTGATGACGAAGTAGATAACAGCCAAGCGTTCCATAAGCGATTACCCATAAAAAAGCAGAGATAAAAATCAACTGCGACAAATTTATTTTGTCGAGTAGCCATGCAATAAGGCTCTTTTTATGCCGCATTTATCGCGTTCTTCTTGAAATAATGATGAGTAAAGATAAATATCATGACGATTGTAACCTAAATTGGTAATGTAATGTTTTATAGTAACTACTTACTTATTAACTATACTCTAAGTATATTAATAGCCGAGCGTAAATATAGCATACTTACACTGGCTCTGCCAATGTTGCATCGTATCTAAAAACCTAGACACCTTTGTTTAAGATATTGCTACCGTTAGCCTAGCCAATTTCCCATGTGGTTTTAACCTGATGTGATGATTAGCTATACTTGACTTAGTAACTGATGTTACGCACTAACCGTGCATGATTGTGTAAAATCTGATTTCAGAATAACCATTAAGACGAATAGCTAATGAATATCTTTGACCTTTACACAGATTATTTACAAATAACACCTGGTTTGGCTACAGCTACAGGATTATCCAGTATACTGGATAAAGCAGTATCCCATGATCAGGTAACGCGTATGCTGGCTAACCATGAATCTGACAGTAAAGCTTTATGGCGTACTGTTAAATCTCTGGTTAGAGAACATGAGCATATTGATGGTTGCTTAATATTTGATGATACTATCCTGCATAAACCTCATACAGATGAGAACGAGGTTATATGCTGGCATCATGACCATGCTACTGGTAAAAGTGTAAAAGGTATAAACCTGCTTACAACTTTTTACTATAGCCAAAATAGTGAGCAACCATTAAAAATACCTGTAGCTTTTGATATCATAGCTAAGTATAGCTACTGTGAGATCAAGAGTAAATCTGAGGTATGCAAAAGCCCAGTAACCAAGAATGAGCTAATGCGTAAGCAGATATTACAGTCACTAAAGAATCAGATCAAGTTCAGTTATGTTCTTGCTGATTCTTGGTACTCCTCTGGTGAGAATATGAAGTTCATTCACCAACGGAAGAAATACTTTATATTTGATTTAAAATTCAATCGCCTAGCAACCCTTGGCGATAGGAATAAACCTAACTGGACAAATATCAGCCAATTAGATTTGCAAGCATCTAAGCCCGTACGTGTCTGGTTAAAAGATGTCGAGCTACCGATACTTTTAATCAAGCAGGTCTTTATAAACAAAGATAACTCCACTGGCATCAGATATCTTGCTACTAACAATCTGGATTTAACCAGTGAAGACTTCCTCAATATCTATAAAAAACGATGGAGTATTGAGGAATACCATAAGAGTTTTAAACAGAATACTTCGATAACTAAA
>CAZTBH010000012.1:36648-57124 GCA_964611845.1 uncultured Neisseria sp. | reverse complement strand
TAGAGGTTGTATAGTTTAACACATTATGCTCAAATGATTATAGGTTAACTATAACTATCTACTTTGCTGATTAATGGTGCAGCAATTAATACGCCTATAACTCCAAATACCGCCATCAAAATTGTAGCTTTAGAGTAAAATTTTTGCTTATTAATAAAGGTAATAGATGTAACTGGCATTTGATAAGCGCTGGCACTTGCCATAATTGGAAAAGCAATGATGGGGTTTACACCGAATAGAAAAATACTGGCTTTAACCAAAGAGTAGTATCCAACCCCAAATGCAGGTAATGCGCCAGCAATTAACATAAATATGGCAAAGATAACTAGTTTAGTTCCTTTAATTGCGGTGCTTCCTCCTGAGATCTCAAGGATGTTGAGTTGTGACAAAAGCAGCAATACACCAGTTATTGCAAACGCAATTAGCATAACTCGATGAACGATTTTTTTGTTGATCCTTACAACAAGCAACCCCGAGAGAAACCCACCCAGCGCAATCATAGTGACTGCGACCAATAGCGTTGTTAAATCTAATTGAATATAATGCAGAAAAATCAAGGCTTGTACTAAAGCAGTAATCATCGCCTGAATATTCATGCTACCGATTAATTTTACATCATCAGGCATGACGCCTAGGAGGCGGCGCATTGCTACAATCACCGCAAAGCTGCCTATTCCAATGGTATCCAAAAGATTAGAAATAAAGCCAATTATCGCGATTTTAATTTGTGCGCCTATACTTAGTTTTTCTTTATGGTAATAGCGATAAAACCAGAATATAACAACGAGTGCTAAGATAATCGCAATTAGTTTAATTAAATCAAATGAGTTCATGTTAGTAATACTCCAAATAGTATTTATGCATTATGTATACTCAACCCGATTCATCATCCTAGGTCGTTGATTTATTCCTCACCTACTACATGTAGGCTTCGTCATAAATCGCCTACTAGGATTTCGAATCAGTTTGAGTATATATGTGCTAATTGTCAGTAAATTAATATTGATAATCAATAGATGCTAAATGTTAATACAGAGATTTGTCTGTCTGTTAAGTGATCAATTGATGTAAATATTTTACTTTTTTGTAGGTGGTAAAGCTTTTAACTTAGGGCACCTTAGAGATTCAGGGAATGGATATGTAGTTGCGTTTCAGCAACAAGAAGGCATGCAGAACTGTAGATTTAATGATTTAAGAGTGTAGGTGTTTAAATTAAACAACTTGAATTTCATGTTAGCAGTACTTTATAGTTTTTTATTAAATAAATTGGCTAGTTATAATTGAGTCTATAACACATATCAACCATTTTAATAGAATCAAAATGACTGATATGTGTATTGTACTAATAGATAAGTATGCTCGTCAAATATTTTTGAAAATTTGTGTGATAAAGTTATAATTTGGCAAATATAATTATAATAAGAGCTACTGCCACAGGCGTGTTTTGACTAGTTTAGCATAATTAAAACATAATGCCGTCATAATAATACCAACGATTAAATTTAGCAAACTAAAACTAAGTGTACTATAATTGAATTTGCTGCACAAGTCATTTAAGATTTCAACTCCAGCTGCTAACATAGTTGCTTGAATAATATTCAGTGAAGCAGCACTCATGCTGCTGGATAATCCAGTTGAGGTGATTGCAATTCGGAAAATTGAACCATTAAACAGCCCAATTCCAAAAGAAGCAACAAATAATCCGAATATAAAGATTTCATTATTATTGTGCCCAAATACGGAGATAGCCAAGCCAATTAAAGCGACTGTTGTTCCGCGGGTAATCATTGTATAGAAACTAAAGCGTCCGGCAACAAACTGAATGCTGATGCTGCTTAAAATAAATCCACCAAAGACAAATGATTGATAAATTATGTAAGCACCAAAGCTTTTGCCCATAATCTGCATTACTAAAATTGGTGCCATTCCTATCCACGCAATCATCGGTAGCATCGCCATTGCAATTATTAATCCACCTTGAAGTAGTGTGCGGGTGCTAAGAATCTTAACATAGGTTTGTAATACTTCTTTTAAATTCATTCGTGGTGTGTCAGGTTTGTTATTTGGCATGTTCTTAGCCAAACCGATTAGTGAAGTAACAGCTAAAATTGCAGTAACAATGAACACATAACGCCAGTTTGCAGCTACAATAATTGCACTACCAATAACCGGGCCGAGTAACGGCGCAAAAACGCTGATATTGGAAATTAGGGTGCAGAGTTTAACAGCTGCTTTGTCGTCAAATAGTTCATGAATCATCGCATAGCCAATGAAGATGAAGCACAATCCTAAACCTTGGAAATAGCGTGCGGCTAAAAACTGATCAATATCAAGTACAAAAGGAATTATTCCACTTGCAATCAAAAATAGGGTATTGCCAGCTAACAAAATATTGCGTTTACCGTAACGGTCACATAGTGGACCCAGAAAAATCTGTAAGCTACTGCCACCAATGATAAAAAGCGATAATGATTTTGCTATATTTTCGACAGGACTATTAAATTCAGTGACAACTTTCATCATGCCGGGCATGATCATGTCATTGGCAATATAAGCATTGAATTCGTAGATAATGAAAAAAACGGCAAAGAGGATCAGGCTTTTATTATTCTTCATAATTCTCTTCCATTTAAAAAGCTAGTGATTATAACATATTAAATACAACTTTTGTCACGTATACTCAATCAGATTTATCGTTCTAGCTCGTTGATTTACTTTTCACCTACTGGGTGTAAGCTTCGTCGTAAATCGCCTGCCAGTATTTCTAAACGCGCGTGTTCGAATCAGTTTGAGCATGTACTTCTCAAAGACACAGGTGGTAAAATAGGCTACAATAATGCATTATATAAAATTCAAGAGACTTCTTGTGCATCCTACTCAAATTTTAATAAACACTCAACAGCTGATTAGTAATTTAAACTCAATTAAACAGCACGTTGGAGATAATGTTAAGCTCTGCTTGCCCGTGAAAGCAAATGCGTATGGTCATGGGTTATCGGGAATCTCGAAATTAGCCGAACCGTATATTGATTATTTGGCTGTATCGTGTCTTGATGAAGGGCGCTTGCTGCGCGATATTGGTATAAATAAGCCAATTTTAGTTTTTGGTGCTTTTGATGAAGAACAAATTGCCGGACTAATCAATCATGATCTTGAAGTTACTATTTCATCGCTATATAAGGCACAACTTTTAGTTGATTTTTGTGAAATGTATCGAGTAATATGCAAAGTTCATATCAAAATTGATAGTGGAATGAATCGCGTCGGAGTACGCAGCACTAGTGCAGCTGGGCTGATTGATTATGTGCTTGCACATCCATGCTTGGATTTGTGTGGTGTTTATTCTCATTTGGCGGCTAGTGATGAGACGGATAACCAATTGACACATATGCAGATTGAGCAATTTAAGGGTGTTGCACAATACGCAAAAGAACAGAAGCCTGATGTTATTTGTCATTTGGCAAACTCAGGTGGTGTGGCGTATTTTGCAAAGAGTCATTTTGATATGGTGCGCCCAGGCTTACTCAGTTATGGTTACTTTCCCGCTCATTCAATCAACACATTACCCCTACGAACTATTAGACCCTGCTTCAGCCTGATTACTCGGGTCAGCTATTTTAAAGTAGTATATGCTAACTCCGGAATTAGTTACAATCATCGCTATAAAACAACTAATGATACTCGGGTAGTAACTTTGCCGATTGGCTATGGTGATGGTTATCGTCGTGGTTTATCCAACTTGGGGGAAGTGATTATTCGTGGGCAGAAGTATACTATTTCTGGTACGATTTGTATGGATATGTTGATGGTCGATATTGGTGCGAATGGTGAAGCGTATGTCGGTGATGAAGTTGTTTTAATCGGTCACTTTGGAGAGTTGGAAATTACGCTTGCTTCAATAGCAATGAAATTGAACACAATAGTTTATGAGGTTTTGGTCGGGTTTAATGAACGAATCCCGCGGGTTTATTATTAAAAGTTATGTGCTAGATGAGGTTATGCCAATGTATCAACAAAATTATCAGTTATCAATTCGCGACATTAATTATGCCAATCATATGGATCATCTTGCATTATTGAACTATTTACACGAAACGCGGGTTCGGTTTTTGCGTGAGCATGGTTATAGTGAACTGGACGTTGATGGTAATGGTAGTGGACTAGTGGTTGCTGATTTACAATGTAGCTATCGTCGTGAATGTTTTTATGGTGACATAATTCGAGTCGAATTAGCATTGAAAGTGCTTAGTCCAACTCGGTTAATCTTACTTTACTCTATTTACAAAGATGGTGGAGTACTGGTTGCTAATGCGGAGATTCGGGTAGCTTTTCTTAGTGTAGCGCGCAAAATTATTGCGATTCCAGATTATTTGGTGAACCTTGCGAATAGCGTTTAAGTGCTGGTTTCTTTAGATGCTTATCCTGTTAGTGTCTTGCTCAGTAGATTAATTAGCGTGTTATAAGTACCAAAATATGCTAAAATCGCTAGCAATAAAAGTTTTTAATCAAAAGAAGGGTGATATGGTATGGCCAATTATAGTTTAATGGCTAACGCGGTTCGAATGTTGGCAGTAGATAGTGTCGAGAAGTCTAAATCTGGTCATCCGGGTGCTCCAATGGGGATGGCTGAAATGGGTACAGTTTTATGGCGAGATCAAATGCGTCATAACCCGCTTAATCCGAATTGGTTAAACCGTGACCGCTTTGTATTAAGTAATGGGCACGCTTCAATGTTGCAGTATGCATTATTGCACCTGACTGGATACGATTTAGGTATTGAGGATTTAAAGAATTTTAGACAGTTTCACTCACGGACTCCTGGGCATCCTGAGTACGGTTATACTAAAGGCGTTGAAACTACGACTGGTCCTTTAGGTCAAGGGATTACTAACGCAGTTGGTATGGCTTTGGCTGAGAAGCTTTTGGCAGAAGAGTTTAATCGTGATGGTTATCCAATTGTTGATCACCATACTTATGTTTTTGCTGGTGATGGCTGCTTAATGGAGGGGATTTCGCATGAAGCATGTGCTTTAGCGGGAACTTGGGGTTTAGGTAAGCTGATTGTGTTTTATGATGACAATGGTATTTCGATTGATGGTGAAGTCGAAGGATGGTTTAACGAAGATGTTAAGCGTCGTTTCGAAAGCTATAATTGGCACGTTATTTCACCAGTTGATGGAGATAGCATTGATCAATTAACCAAAGCAATTAAAAAAGCCAAAGTAGTTCATAATAAGCCAACGTTGATTATTTGTCGGACAGTGATTGGTAAAGGTTCGCCAAATAAAGCAGGTAAAGAAGAGTGTCATGGTGCGCCACTTGGTGCAGCAGAAGCTGAATTAGTGCGTAAAGAGCTGAAATGGCCATACGCTCCATTCGAAATTCCAGCTGAAGTTTATGCTGATTTTGATTGTAAAGCAACTGGTATGCGTGCAGAAAATAACTGGAATCAGTTATTTATGGAGTATCAATCACGTCATCCGGATTTGGCTACTGAGCTGTTACGTCGCTATGAACATGAATTACCTGCCAATTGGGAACAAATTGTTGAAAATGGATTGCACTTAGTTAATCAAAAACAGGAAACAATTGCCAGCCGCAAAGCTTCACAGAACTCTATTGAGTATTTTGCTGAGTTCTTGCCAGAATTTATTGGCGGTTCTGCAGATTTAACTGGCTCAAATTTGACTAAATGGAGCAAGGCAATTAGCCTGAATGAACATAATCATTTTACGGGCAACTATATTTCTTATGGTGTCCGCGAATTTGGGATGTCGGCAATTATGAGTGGTATGTACTTACATGGCGGTCTTCGTCCATTTGGTGGTACTTTCCTGATGTTCTCTGAATACGCGCGCAATGCACTGCGCATGGCAAGCTTGATGAAAATTGCGCCAATTTTTGTCTATACTCATGATTCAATTGGTTTGGGTGAAGATGGTCCTACCCATCAGCCTGTTGAGCAATTGGCTTCATTACGTGTGATTCCAAATATGGATGTGTGGCGTCCATGTGATACGGTTGAAACAATGGCAGCGTGGGGTAGCGCGATTAGCAATACCAAGACTCCAAGTTCGCTGATATTCTCTCGCCAAAATCTGAAGTTTATGTCGCGCGATCATACTCAGCTGCTGGATATTGCTCGTGGTGGCTATATCTTACAAGATGGTGGAGCTACTCCTGATTATGCGATTATTGCTACTGGTTCCGAAGTCGAATTAGCTACTAATGTTGCCGACAAATTAAGAGCACAAGGTAAACAAGTACGCATAATCTCGATGCCTTCAACCAACGTTTTTGACAGGCAGGATGCTGCCTATCGTAAGCAGGTTTTGTCTGGTGCCAAAAAAATGGTTGCTATTGAGGCTGGTGTTGCGGATACTTGGTACAAATACGTGGGAACTGATGGAGTGATCGTTGCCATGAATAGTTTTGGTGAATCAGCTCCAGCTGGGGAGTTATTTGCTCATTTTGGCTTTACTGTCGACGCCGTTTTGGCGAAGTTAGCAGTATAATAACCTTGATTTATTAGGGTTTAAAGAGTATAATCATCGGTGAAAGTTAACTTTATAAGGAATAAATTATGTCTAAAATTAAAATAGCAATTAATGGGTATGGTCGTATTGGTCGTAACGTTTTGCGTGCATTATTTGAATCAAAGCGTACTAATGAGTTTGAAATCGTAGCAGTTAATGACTTGGGTGATGATTTAGATGTTCAAGCATTGATTACACAACGTGATACTGTACAAGGTTATTTTAACCATGAAGTTAAAGTGGTTGAAGGTGGTTTGACGATTGATGGGCATTTTGTCCGTTTTCTAGCAGAGCGTGATCCTAAAAATTTACCATGGAAAGATTTAGGTATTGATGTAGTTATGGAATGTACGGGAGTATTTAACTCTAAAGCCAAATCTAGTGCACATATTGCTGCTGGTGCTAAACGCGTTGTTTTATCTGCCCCTGGTGATAAAGATGTTGATGCAACAGTTGTATATGGTGTAAATGAGAGCGTATTAAAAGCAGATATGACGGTAGTGTCAAATGCTTCTTGTACTACCAATGCATTGGCTCCTGTAGCTAAAGTTTTGAATGATAAGATCGGGATTGAACACGGTCTAATGACGACAATTCACGCCTTTACCAATGATCAGGTATTGACTGACATTTATCATAAGGACGCACGCCGTGCTCGCTCTGCAGTTATGTCTATGATTCCAACTAAAACTGGTGCTGCAGCAAATGTTGGTCTAGTTGTTCCAGAACTTTTGGGTAAATTGGATGGTTTGGCAGTGCGCGTACCAACAATCAATGTATCTTTAGTCGATTTGACGTTTACTGCAAAACGTGCAACAACAAAAGAAGAAATTAACTCATTAATGAAAGCCGCTTCTGAAGATGCTTTAAAAGGTATTTTGGCTTACAATGAGCAAAAACTAGTTTCAATGGATTTTAATCACACTTCTGCATCATCTACTTTTGATGCGACGCAAACTCGTGTGGATGGTAATTTGGTTAAAATTTTTGCGTGGTATGACAATGAGTGGGGCTTCTCAAACCGTATGTTAGATACTGCTAAAGCTTTAGTTAACGCTAAATAATACTAATATTAAAAAATAAGTGGTATAATTATACTAAACCAGATTCATTGTTTTACGGCACTTGCTTTATTAGATAAAGTTGTAGTCCTGTTAACAATGAATCTGATTTACGTTTATATGTTTAAAAAAATAAAATAATGTTTTTAAAATGAGGACGCAATGTTAAAAAGGCTTTTAGGTTTTTTTTCAAGTAGCATTGCCATTGATTTAGGGACAGCTAATACTCTTGTTTATATGCAAGGCAAAGGTATTATTCTTAATGAGCCATCAATGGTGGCTTTGGCTGTTGATAAAAGTGGCATGGGCAAAAAAATTCTGGCAGTTGGACAAGCTGCTAAAACGATGCTTGGGAAAACTCCTGGGCAGATTGAAGTGATTCGTCCAATGAAAGACGGGGTTATAGCCGATTTCAATGTTACAGAACAAATGATTAAGTACTTTATCAAAAAAGTAGCTAATCAAAAAAAACTGATGTCGGTTCCTCCGACAATTGTGATTTGTGTCCCTTGTGGTTCTACTCAGGTTGAACGTCGTGCAATTAAAGATTCTGCTTTAGCGGCTGGTGCAAGACGTGTTGAAATTATTGAAGAAGGAATGGCTGCTGCGATTGGTGCTGGATTACCTGTTGAGTCCCCGCGTGCTTCAATGGTAGTTGATATTGGTGGCGGAACAACTGAAGTTGGTGTGATCTCGCTTGGTGGTTTAGTTTATGCTAATTCAATCCGTGTTGCTGGAGACCGTCTGGATGAAGTTATTACCAACCATATTCGTAGTAAGCATGGCTTATTAATTGGTGATGCTACTGCTGAAGAAGTTAAAAAACAAATTGGTTCGGCTCATCCAGATGCAGATAATGGTGAAATGGAAATTCGTGGACGTAGTGTTTACGATGGATTGCCAAAGAAAGTTACTATTTCATCGAGTGAAATTCGTGGTGCACTGAACGATGCCTTGGAGCAAATGACAACTGCCGTTAAACAAGCATTAGAGCTAACGCCACCAGAGCTGTCTGCCGATTTGATGGATTCTGGTATAATTCTAACCGGTGGCGGAGCCTTGTTGCGTGGGCTGGATATTTTGATATCCCAAGCGACACACTTGGAAGTTACCATTGCTGAAGATCCTTTACTTTGTGTAGCTAAGGGATGTGGTATTGCTTTGGATCATCTGGCATCTAACAATGTTTACTTAAGTCGCACCAAATAATGCGCAAATTCAAGCTGTGGCTTATACTGATTGGTATAGGCCTTATTGCATTTGATAAGTACTCTTTTATAAGCAACTTTCGCGACAGTGTTGTGATTTGGATGCAGAAACAAACATCGCTTTTATTTTACCGCATTCAAAGCTATCCCCGCCTGCTGCTGCTTCATACGACGCAGCAGCAGGAGTTGGCCTCTCAAAATACCCAGTTGAAAAAACAAATAGAGGAATATTCCTTGTTGCTCAAGCAAAGTAAAAATCAAACTCAAGACGTTACTGCGGTTAATCAACTTAACCCCAATGGGGTCTATGATGATTTTAATCAAATTGTCGCCAAAGCTATCTTGGATGTAAATTTTTTTGTTAATAATCAAATGCTCATTGATGTTGGGAGTAACAAAGGTTCACAAATCGGTGCGGCAGTAGTTAACCGTGATGGGGTAATCGGTCAGGTTTACAATGTCAGCGCTAATAGTTCACAGGTAACTCTTATAACCAATCCCGAATTTAAAATCTATGTTGAACAATCTGTGACTAAATCTAAAATGTTAGCTCAAGGTAGTGGCAATGGTAATATAATTGTTCGTTATCTGGACAAAAATGACAAAATTCAAGCGGGTGATATTTTAGAAACAACTGGCCTAGATGACGTTTATCCTGCACGAATTCCTGTAGCTAAAGTGGTTAAAGTTTTCTATGAAAATAATGGATTTAATAGTGCGCTATGTGTGCCTGTTGTTGATTTTCATCAATTGCAATATGTTTTGGTACTAAAATATGATAGTAAATAACTTACGCTTAATAATATTTTGTATCATTTTGGTTTTTACCCAATTTCTAATCAATAATCTAACTATATTTTATGTTGACATTTTAGCCATTGTTTTGGTATGCCTCCTAATGGGAGGGAACTATAGTTGGACCCAGCTAATCATATTGAGTTTATTAGCAGATTTATTTGGACACTGGTATCTTGGTAGCCATCTGCTGGCGATTACCATTTTGAGTATTTTTAGTAGCAAATTTACCAGCTTTTATCGGGTTAGTAATTGGCTGCCACGAACGATAATGGCAAATATATTCTTTTCGATTTTATTACTTATTATTTATTTGATTGATGTGATTGTAGGTAAAGTATTTACCTCTTTTAGTAGTTTGGTTTTTGAAGTTATAGTATTGATGCCGCTCATTCAATTTATTCTACAAAAATTTGTCAATTTGCGCCCTTCTGATATTATTTTCTATGACTAAATCAAGAATAATTGCTGCCTATCTTTTTGTCATTGCGGGGATTGCTACCCTCTATGCTCGCTACGCTTATCTGCAAATTTCAGATCATAAAGAGTTATTGGTTAAAGCGGTAGAGAATTACTCTTCAATTGTTGCAACCCAGCCAGTACGTGGGGGAATTATTGATCGGGAAAGTATAGTTCTGGCAGATAATCGAGTATCCTATGCAGTAGCTATTTTGCCTAAAGATGCTAAAAGCATTGAGTCAACTTTTAGTTTATTGGAAAGTCAGATTAATTTAACTGCGTTTGATAAAAAGAAGTATTATAAACAGTTAAAACAAGCAAAAAATTTTGACTGGGTTATTATTAAAGATGACTTATCCAATACCGAGGTAGCTAACTTAACTTCTCATAATTATTTATTTCCCAATTTAAATGTTTTTGCTCATACCAAGCGTTATTATCCATTTACGGATCTTTATGCACACAGTATTGGATATGTTGGACGCGTGAGTCAAAATGATAAGAAGAAACTTGGTTCAGATGGAATATTAAAAAACTATTTGGCAAATGATTATATCGGTAAAAGCGGTCTTGAACAGCAGTATGAATCGATGATGCGTGGATCAATTGGTAAAAAAATCATTCGCACGGATGCATTTGGCAATGAGGTTGGCTTAATTAGTAATACTCCAGCAGTTGATGGTTACACATTACAATTGACGATAGATAATCAACTCCAGCAAAAAGCCTCTCAGCTATTGGGAGATCGCAAAGGTGCAATTGTTGCGCTTGACCCGCAAACTGGTGGGGTTTTAGTTTTCGTTTCTAAGCCATCTTATGATGCCAATTTATTTCTTGATGGAATCAGCCCTGATGATTGGGATGAGCTTCAACAAGACAAGGGGAATCCATTATTAAACCGTACTATTCAGGGAACTTATCCACCGGGTTCAACCTTTAAACCATTTTTAGCTGCAGCATCGTTATATCTGGGTGTTCGCAATGCAAACTATCGCTTTAATGATGTTGGTTTTTTTACTTTACCAGGCTCTTCGCATCGCTTCAGAAATAGTGGAAATGAAGTGTTGGGAACTATTGGCATTGTTGATGCAGTTGCTCACTCTTCTGATGCCTTCTTTTACAAACTTGGTTTAGATATGGGAGTTGATCGAATGGACAAAACTTTACCATTCTTTGGACTAGGTCAAAAAACCGGTATTGACTTACCACAAGAAAATAGTGGGTTACTGCCATCGCGAGCGTGGAAAGCAAAACGCTTTGCGAAAGATCCATACCAACGTAATTGGTTGCCAGCCGATAGCGTTACTATGGGCGTTGGACAAGGATTTAACCACTATACACCGTTACAAATGGCTTACGCAACAAGCATCTTGGCTGATGATGGAGTGGCACACCGTCCGCATTTATTAAATCGCGTTTTGAATAAAAATGGTGCTGTTGTTAGCGTTTATTCCGAATCAAGCGTGAAAATTCCAATTAATAAAGCAGATTTGGATTTGGTCAAACTTGGGATGCAGCGCGTAATGCAAATTGGTACTGGTTCTAAGGTTGGTGCTGGGGCTAAATACACTATGGCAGGAAAAACTGGAACAGCTCAGGTGGTCGCTTTGCAACAGAACTCACGTAAATCTAAATTTAGTGGTAGTCAGTATAAAGATCACTCGTGGTTTATAGCTTTTGCGCCTGTTGAGAACCCTAAAATAGCCATTGCGGTGGTAGTTGAAAATGGTGGCTGGGGTGCAAGCGCCGCAGGACCAATTGTGCGTCAGATTTTTGATAGTTATTTATTAGCCACAGAAAGCGGAGTAGTCGAGTCACAAGTTCGTTATAAACGCTTTAGACCTGTTGATTCATCTAGCCCATCTGTGCCAGCTGTTGCGGATGAGGCCAATGATTCGAGCACTGATGCAGAAAATAGTGATGCTGGAGGGGATGCCGATGATTCAACAACAAGCCAATAAACTGCAACGATTTTGGGCATATATTCTTAATTTTGATTATATTCTGATATTATTATTGCTGTGTTTATTTGTGATTAATGGATTTATTCAATATTCAGCTAACGATCAAGTGATGACCAGAATGTATAATGATGGTGCTTATCTAGGTGTTTCTTTCATTATTATGCTAGTAGTTGCGGGGATTCATATCAATCGGATTCGTTCTTTTGCCTTACCTCTGTATATTTTTTCATTGATTTTGATTGCCTTGGTTTTAGTTATCGGGGTTAAGGTTAATGGTGCCAGACGCTGGCTTAATTTGGGTATTAGAATACAACCATCTGAATTATGTAAATTATCTGTCCCGCTATTGGTTGCATATGCTTTATCGTTTAAAGACCATATACTTAGCTATAAAGATTTTATTTTAGGCTTTGTAATTATTGCGATACCATTTGCGCTGATTGCCAAACAGCCTGATCTAGGTACGGGAATACTAGTCTTTTCTGCAGGGTTTTTTGTATTATTCTTTGCCGGTCTGCCATGGAAAGTTATGATTATTAGCTTAGTATCTATTGTAGCATCTAGTCCGCTTATTTGGGGCTTACTGAAAGATTATCAAAAACATCGAATTTTAACTTTGATTGATCCACAGTCAGATCCTTTGGGTAAAGGTTACCATATTATTCAGGGGGTAATTGCGATTGGCTCTGGCGGTTTGCATGGGCAAGGATATTTGCATGGTAGTCAGGTTCATTTGAATTTTATTCCTGAGAAGCATACTGATTTTGTAGTGACGGTATTGGCTGAAGAATTTGGTTATATCGGTGTTGCAGTAATCTTGGCTCTTTATCTCCTGATTGCGCTACGTGGTTTACGGATAACTCGCCTAGCACAAGATCGCTTTTCGCAAACAATGGCAGGCAGTATTACCTTATCGTTTATCTTATATGTTTTAATTAATATGGGTATGGTCAGCGGTATTTTTCCGGTGGTTGGCGTGCCGTTGCCATTGATTAGTTATGGTGGTACTGCTACGATTGTACTAATGATTGGTTTTGGGATTTTATTGTCAATAGACCATCGTAGGCGTTATCATCCACTAAAATAGTGTCGCATTGCCAGCTGGAGATCATCCCATGCATCCTTTTTAGCACTTGGTGTACGCAGTAAATATGATGGGTGGTAGGTAGCGATTAATGGAATATCCTGATAATGATGAACTTTTCCACGTAGTTTA
The DNA here is from genome assembly GCA_964611845.1 of uncultured Neisseria sp. Classification (GTDB taxonomy): domain Bacteria; phylum Pseudomonadota; class Gammaproteobacteria; order Burkholderiales; family UBA11063; genus Aquella. The sequence continues at coordinate 43,885 of CAZTBH010000012.1, read as the reverse complement.
CCAACCGCAATTTCAGTGTCTAATAGGGTCTGAACGGCATAACGCCCAAGCGTAATAATCATTTGTGGTTTAACTAAGTTAATTTGTTGTAATAAATAATTTTTACACGAGCTTATTTCTTCTGGCTCTGGGTTGCGATTGCGTGGCGGGCGACACTTGATCACGTTGGCAATATAAACATCGTTTTCTATATTTAATTTCATAGCTGCAATCATTTTATCTAATAGCTGTCCCGACGCTCCAACAAATGGACGTCCTTGCAAATCCTCCTGTTCACCAGGTCCCTCACCAATAAACATCCATTTGGCATTGCGATTTCCCCGTTCCAAGACTGTTTGAGTACGGTTTTCGCAAAGCTTACAGTTTTCACAAATGCTTACTTTATGAGCGAGTTGTTCCCAATTCATATTTTCTGCTATATTTGTTACTTGTAGTTTTGATGTAGGCTGTATTGGGCTTATTGCTATTTCAGTCATATATGGTTTAATCGGTTTTGTTGAAGCTAGCAACACATTTTGATTTAAAGCTGTTGCAGGTGTCTTTATTGGGATGGTTTCTGGTAGAGGTGCTTGCGTTACTAACGTGGTTATTTGACGAAGTTGTGGTAGTGGAATGGCTGCATTTTGACATAATCGAGTTAATTTAGCTGTATCAACTTGCCATAAATTGCCAATTAACAGATCTAGAGTATTTTTTTGCATTTTCCATCTTTCCATTACGTCATGTAGTATATTTGACGTTATTATACTATAGCTTTTTATTTATGATTGTGCGTGGTTTGGATTTGAGGCTATAATAAGGGGTATCATTACACATATTGTGAGTAAAGTTTTCTAATATGAAGGAGCGACGGTGAATTTCTATAACTTAATCAAAGAGCATAAGCTTGGTGGCTTGTTATTAAGCGGTAATTTTGGCTTAGAAAAAGAAAATGTTCGCACCGATATGAACGGTAATTTGGCGTTAACGCCTCATCCTGAAGTCTTTGGTGACAAAGCCAAGCATCCATACATTACCACTGATTTTGCTGAATCTCAGGTTGAGATGGTAACACCTCCATTTGATTCACCTGCCGCGGCGCTAAAATTTATGGAAGCTTTACATGATTTAGTCTCGCTAGAGTTAAAAGATGAAGTTTTGTGGCCTTACTCACTGCCGCCACGTTTGCCTGATGATGATAATTTAATTAAAGAAGCCCAGTTTGAAGATCCAGAAATTACTGAGTATCGCGAGTATTTAGCTCACAAATATGGTAAACGTAAGCAACTTCTGTCGGGTGTACATTTTAATTTCTCTTTCAGCGATAAATTTCTGAAGTTAATGTACTGTGCGAACCCAGATAATCTATCTTTTCGTGAGTTTCGTGATCAGGTTTATCTTAAAGTCGCTCGCTATTATTTAAAATTTTGCTGGTTAGTGATCTATTTGACTGGAGCTAATTCAGTTGCGCACGAATCTTATATTGCGTGCAGTAAGCGCGAAAAACAGAAATTAACTGATGACAGTTATAATTTTAAAGGTGCGAGCTCTTTTCGTAATGGAGTCAGTGGGTACCGCAATTTAGAACATTTTTATGTATCCTATAACTCACTTTATGATTATATCGCGGATATTAAACAGGCCATTGCCGATGGGCATATTATTGCAGCTAAGGAGTATTATTCGCAATTGCGTCTCAAAGGTTCGACTAAAAGTGGTGTTTTGGATGATCTGTATAATAATGGAATTAACTATGTTGAAATAAGGACGCTGGATTTAAACCCCCTAACTAAAGTCGGCATTACGCAAGACTCACTGGATTTAATACATTTGTTATTAGTTTACTCTTTAGCGGCACCTGATTTTTGGATGAGCGATGAAGAATATCGCTTGGCGAATGAAAATCAGATTTTAGCCGCGGATTCTGATCGGGCAAAAGAAATTCGACTGCATTTTTCGAGTAGCGAAACACGCAACCTTAAAGAACGTGGAGTTGAGGTTTTAGACGAAGTTTATTCTACTTTACATGCTTTAGGGGTAGCAGAAGATAGCCTTGCGGTATTAAAACGCTACAAAGGAATTTTGATTGCTGATGAGCCTAGTTATGCCTGCCAAGTAGTAAAATCGGTAGTCAAGCATGGTTATAGTGATTATTTTATGACGCAGGCTACTAACTATTTGGAGTTAAGCCGGCAGACGTATTATAAGTTTTGTGGTTTTGAAGACTTGGAGTTATCAACGCAAATTTTACTTAAAGAATCGATTAAACGTGGAATAAAATTTAACTTCTTGGATCGGCAAGATAATTTTATTGAGCTAATTAATAATGGCAACCGCCAAATTGTAAAGCAGGCAACCAAGACTTCATTGGATAATTATGCTACGATTTTAGCTATGGAGAATAAAGTTGTTACCAAAGAGCTTGTTGGGCGAACCAAGGTAGTTGTTCCAAGTGGTGAAAGCTACTCGGATATGCAAACAGCGGTGACTGATTATCCATTATTTTGTAATAAAGCCATTGTTATTAAGCCAAATTCTACTAATTATGGTTTGGGTATCACGATATTTAAAGCTGGGTTTGAGTTAGCCGAATACCAACGTGGATTAGAGATTGCCTTTGCTCATGATCGTAAAGTTTTAGTTGAAGATTTTGTAGCGGGTAAGGAATATCGCTTCTTTGTGATTGAAGGGCAAACCGTTGCGATACTTCATCGTGAGCCAGCAAATGTAGTTGGTGATGGTATGAAAAATATCCGTGAGTTGGTTACAGCTAAAAATCAAGACCCATTGCGTGGATTTGGCTATGTTACACCATTGGAGAAAATTCGGCTTGGTGAAGCTGAGGCAATGTTTTTAGCGCAGCAAAAGCTTGATTTTGAAACTATACCGAGCGCGGGACAAAAAATTTATCTACGGGAGAATTCAAATATCTCAACAGGAGGAGATTCTTTAGACTTTACTGATATAATGCCTAAAGCCTATAAGCGGATTGCGGTAAAGGCTGCTGCTAGTGTGGGAGCTTTAATTTGTGGGGTCGATATGATGATTCGTGACATTAAAAACCCCTATCCGGAAAATAATTATGCCGTGATTGAATTGAACTTTAATCCAGCGATTCATATCCATACTTATCCGTATCAGGGTAAAGATCGCAAAATTGCTAAACGGATTTTGAAAGCATTGCGGTTATTAGAGTAATAATTCTCGGTAAGAAATCTGTTACGCTGTGGTGTTTTGCAAAATGAGGTGGCTTAGGTCGCCTGGTCAGGTGGTGAGTAATTAGCGGAGGATTTTCTTGCTTTCCCAGTCAAGAATTGTTGAGGGCTTTTTTGCAAAATTAGTTGTTCCTGCAAGCACCATCACTTGTTTGCCAAATTGACGGACACATTCGCGATAGGTTTTGATTGATTGATGACCTGATTTGTTGGCTGAGGTTGAAACCAATGGCATATTCAATGAATTAGTTAGTTGCTTAACTAATTTATGACGAGTAACTCGCACTGCAATTTTGCGATGTGCTCCAATTAAGTTACGCGGAATCTGGCGAGTGACAGGCAAAATAATACTGTAAAATCCCGGCCAATACTGCGTGAGCTGGGATTTATCATTTTCATGCAATGGGCTAATGACGTTCTGCAATTGGTTTACACTACCTGCTATAACTATCATTCCTTTGGCTTTGTTGCGTCCTTTGAGCTGAATTATTTTGTTGATTGCCAAGTAGTTAAATGGGTCGCAACCAAAGCCATAACAGGATTCAGTCGGATAGGCAATTACGCCACCATTACGTAGATGGCGCTTAATTTCTCGAAGCTTAGCTGGGCTGTAATAACGCATATTTTTAATATAAATTCTGTTTAGGTTTACGGTGGATCAATACATAAAATGCGCCTACCGCCACCAGCACATATCCCCACATACTAACCAATGGTCCACTGAAACCAAATACTTTCCAGCTTACCATTGCACATTCGGCTGTTCCGCTTAAGATTGTATTGATAAATCCACTTAAAGGTATTTTTTTAAACAAAATGTCTAAAGGCATACCGCAAGAAGCTGGCCATTGATCGGGTGGTAGACTTTGTAGCCATACATGGTGGTAAGCCGTTTTAACTCCAAACAGTGCAATAGCAAGTAATAAGATTCCGTAAATACGATTACCAAACCCTTTACAATTATTAATCAATGCAATTAAACTGAATAGACCTAAAAACCCATAGATAATACGTTGAGCAATGCACAGTGGGCACGGTTGCGCTCCATTATAAATCTGAGAATAAAAGGCGTAGCCGATTGAGGATGCACAAAATATAAAAATTAGTGCAAATGTTAAACGTGGTGAAATTAAGCGAAATAAGTTTGTGAGCATATGGTATAACCCTTTACAATATCGTCATAATCTTTCTGCTTTTAGAGAGCAGCAACGTGTTTAATGTTTGTTACACGGTTTGCTGGTTGAAAAGTCAGTCTGAGTTCATATGATAAACAAGTAATTATAACCTATTTGGAGTATTTATGCGTAGCGTGTTCTATATCTCAGATCAAACAGGTATTACAACCGAAAAGCTCGGAGCTGCATTATTAGGTAAGTTTCCTCAAATTGAGTTTCGTAAAGAGAGTTTTCCTTTTGCCGATACTCCATCTAAAATAAGTCAGGCACTAATTCGGGTAAAAAATCGTTTTCTAACCGATGGTATGAAGCCAATTATTGTTTCAAGCGTTATTACGCCCAAACTGCGTAAGCTTTTGGATGTAGATTATGCTTTGACTCTTGATTTCTTTGATGCATTTATCGGAAAAATGGAGGCAGAATTAGGCTGTCAAGCAACACATGAAATCAGTAAAATTCATGGAATCGGCGATGAAGATAAATATAATCACAGGATTGATGCAATCCATTATTCATTGGACAATGATGATGGGGTAAGTAGCAGACATTATGATGAGGCAGATATTATTATCATCGGTGTTTCGCGGGTAGGGAAAACTCCAACCAGTATTTATTTGTCGGTTAATTATGGAATTAAGGTTGCTAATTACCCGTTAGCTGAAGCAGATTTACAGACTGATCATTTACCTAAGGCACTGGTGCCATATCATCATAAATTATTTGGTTTAAGCATTGAAGTAGAGCGTTTACACTCTATTAGGACTCATCGCTTGCCGAATAGTAAATATGCGCAGCTAAATACCTGTGTTAATGAGATTCAGGCTGCCGAGCGTATTATGAATCATTGTGGTGTACCTTTTCTAAACACTAGCCACAAATCAATTGAAGAAATATCTGTAGCGATTATGCAGCTGGTTCGAATTAAGCGCCAGTTTTAAAGCTGAAAAATTTAACCAAAGCTAGGTTAAATAGTGTATAATTGCGGTCTTATTTTTTAAAATTCACACACTTGTGGTCAAAGGGTGTGGCGCGAGCCATCTAAATCCACGAGTGGCGGTATAACCCTTATTAAGGAAAATTTAATATGTCAGTTTCAATCAAAGAAATGTTAGAAGCCGGAGTTCACTTCGGTCACCAAACTAAATTCTGGAATCCTAAAATGAAGCCATTCATTTTTGGTTCACGCAACAAAATCCACGTTATTAATTTAGATAAAACAGTGGTAATGTTTGACGAAGCGATTAAGTTTGCTAAACAAACAATCAAAAACAAAGGTTTTATTTTGTTTGTTGGTGCTAAAGCTCAAGCTAGTGAAATTATTGCTGAAGAAGCAAAACGTTGCGGTATGCCATACGTTGACCACCGTTGGTTAGGTGGAATGATGACTAACTTTGAAACAGTTAAAAAATCAATCAAAAAATTAGAAGTTAAATCAGAACAATTAGCTCAAGAAAATTCTGGTCTATCTAAAAAAGAATTATTAGATATTTCTCGTGAAGTTGAAAAATTACAAAGAACTATTGGTGGAATCTCTGAAATGAAGGGTTTACCATCAGCAATGTTTGTAGTTGATACTGGTATGCATGATATCGCAATTCAAGAAGCTCAAAAATTAGGTATTCCTGTAATTGGTATCGTTGATACTAATAATGATCCATCAGGTGTGGATTATGTTATCCCTGGTAATGATGATTCTGCTCGTGCAATCAAACTTTATGCTTCAGCAATTGCTGATGCAATTTTAGCTGCTAAAAATGAAACAGTTACTGATTTAGCTAAAGCAGTAAAAGTTGAAATGGTTGAAGAAGCTGCCGAAGAAGCTAAAACTGTACGTCGTGTTAAAAAAGCTGACGGCGAAGTATCTGCTGAGTAATTTTTCATAACCGTCTAACAGATGTTTTCTCTTAGACGGTTAATATCGAATACAAATAAACAGGAGTTTAAAATGGCAAATATTACTGCCGCTATGGTCGCACAATTACGTGAAATGACTGGCTTGGGAATGATGGAATGTAAACGCGCATTAGTTGAAGTTGATGGCGATATCAAAAAAGCAGAAGAGTTAATGCGAATTAAATCTGGTAATAAAGCATCAAAAATGGCTGGGCGTACTGCTGCCGAAGGTATTGTTGCAATTTCTATTACTGCTGATAAAAAATCTGGTGCGATAGTTGAAGTTAACTGTGAAACTGATTTCGTGGCTAAAGATGAAGGTTTTGTTAAATTTGCGAATGATATTGCTGTTGCTATAGTTGCAAATCCAAGTGCAACGGTTGAAAATATTGCTGAAGTTAAATTAGCTTCAGGTGAAACAGTTGAAGAAGCACGCAAAGCATTGATTGCTAAACTTGGTGAAAATATGACTGTACGCCGTTTTGTACGTAATACCACAAGTGGTGAATTAGCATCATATTTACACGGTGCTAAAATCGGGGTTTTGGTTGATGTTACTGCAGGTCAAGATCAATTAGGTAAAGATATTGCGATGCACATTGCAGCTGCAAAACCTAAAGCGTTGGATGCTAGTGGTGTTGATGCTGAGTTAATTGAAACTGAGCGTCGTGTAGCTATTGAACGTGCTAAAGAAAATGGTAAAACTGGCGATATGCTAGAAAAAATTGCTGAAGGAACAGTTAATAAATTCCTTAAAGAAGTTACTTTACTTAGTCAAGTATTCATTAAAGCCGATGATGGTAAACAAACTGTAGAGCAGTTGTTAAAATCAAAATCTGCTGCAATTAGTGGTTTTACACTATTTGTAGTTGGTGAAGGTATTGAGAAAAAAGTTGTTGATTACGCAGCAGAAGTTGCAGCTGCAGCTAAAGTCTAAGTTATCTTTAAACTTAAAATCCTCCGCTACTGTGGGGG
>CAZTBH010000012.1:0-36638 GCA_964611845.1 uncultured Neisseria sp. | reverse complement strand
TGTTATAATATTATAATATAGTTATTTTGCTTAGGAGTATTACTATGGAACATCCAATTATTTTTACTGACAACGCAGTGAGTAAAGTTCGTGAGCTGATCGAAGAAGAGGGTAATCCAAGCCTGAAATTACGTGTGTTTATCACAGGTGGTGGCTGTTCTGGATTTCAGTACGGGTTTACCTTTGATGAAATTTCTAACGATGATGACTTTGTTGTAGATAAAGACGGCGTGCAATTTTTAGTAGATACAATGTCTTACCAATATTTAGTCGGTGCTGAAATCGATTATATCGATTCCTTTGAAGGGGCTCAGTTCACTATCAAAAACCCAAATGCACAAACTACCTGTGGTTGCGGTTCATCGTTCTCGGTCTAGTTTATTATGTGGTTAAATTTTCGCATCTGGAGTATTGCGTTTTGCATGTCGCCTTTGGTGATACATGCGCTTACTCTGGATGATTTTACGCCGACTTTTTTGAGCTCAGATAAAAGTCATGAAAGTGCTAACACTGATCCTAAACTCGCATTCAGTGTGCCAGATTCAGCTAAAAAGAGAAATGCCAGCGGTGGTGTGTGGTATTGTAATAAAATTAATAATCTAAACTGTGCCCGCCAAAATTCAAGCAGCACAATTCCGCAAAATCTTAAATCTGAGGCTGTCGAACCACCAACTTCGTCGGTTGCTCCTGCAGGTGGTAATGGACAGTATTTTAATCGTAATCAAAATAGTTACGATCAAAATGCTATTAATAATTTTAATATCACCGATTCTAATCAAAGCACATTACAGGCTTATGCGCCACAGTTAAATAATAGATCAATGGAAGATACATTAAAAGATAATGTAGCTATTCCAATTAAAGCAAATAATAATACAGATGTAAGTGTGGGGACAAACCAAATTAAATTTAATGTGACCTACTAATTACTCACGTTCTTTGGAGTTTTTAAAATTGAATTACTCATTATATAGCATGCTCTTGGTGGCATATTTATTGGGGTCTTTATCTTTTGCTATAATTGTCAGCAAATTTATGAAGATGGATGACCCACGCAATTATGGTTCTAATAATGCTGGTGCTACCAACGTAATGCGTAGCGGCAACAAAAAAGCTGCAGCATTTACATTATTGGGCGATTTACTCAAGGGTTTGTTAGTCGTTTTAATTGCTAGATTCTTGATGCGTGGAATTGATGGCGGTGATGCAATAGTTGGAATCTGCGGTGTTCTTGCTGTAATTGGACATATTTTTCCAATATTCTTTAAGTTTAAAGGTGGTAAAGGTGTCGCAACTGCAATCGGTGTTTTATTGGGATTCAGCCCAGTTTTGGCTTTGTTAGTTGTAGTTAGCTGGTTTGTGGTGTTTAAGTTTACGCGTGTTTCATCTTTGTCAGCTATTTTAGCAACTTTTTTATCTCCCCTATATGCCTATGTTTTATTTCAAAATACCTCTTATTTTGGTGCAACATTGATGATTGCTGTGATAGTTATCTTTAAACATCAAAGCAATATCGTTCGTTTAATTAAAGGTGAAGAAGCGAGCTTTAAAAGAAAAGAAAAATCTGATCAAGTAAAAGGTGCTAATGATTCTGATGTTGACGAAGCATAATTATGAATCAAAGATTAGTTTTACTAGTGAATTTAGGTTCACCTGAGCAGTTATCTGTTAGCGCAATTCGTAAATTCCTACGGTTGTTTTTATCTGATAAACGCGTTGTCGGTTTGCCGCGTTTATTGTGGTATCCGATTTTGTATGGAATTATTCTACCCTTAAGAAGTAAAAAATTATTGCATAAGTATCAGCAAATTTGGCTTAAAGAAGATTGTGCGCCCTTAATTCATTATACCAAAGAACAAGCTAGACTGTTGCAAGAGCATCTGCAGGCGCTTGATGATACGACTCGCGTTGGTTATGCTTTTTGTTATGGTTCAGAAGATATTAAGGCTCAGTTCGCTAAATATTCTGCAGAACAAACTATCAGTGAGCTGATAGTAGTTCCACTTTATCCGCAATATTCTAGTTCAACCACTGCTGCAGTTTTTGATCAAATTAGTCATTATTTCCAAAAATCATACTCAATTCCACAAATTAAATTTATTAATAGCTTTGCGACTCATCCTTTATATATCCAGGCGCTAGCTAATCAGGTGCGAGAGCACTGGGTAAATAATGGTCGTGGTGATAGACTGGTCGTGAGTTTTCATTCAATTCCAGTTAAATTAGTGGAAAATGGTGATAGTTATGTTGAGGAATGCAAACTTACATATCAATTATTATGTCAAGCATTGGAATTAGAGCCAGAAGTAGAAGCTAAGTTATGCTTTCAATCTAAATTTGGACGGGCAGAGTGGGTTGGACCAGCAACTGATGCAACGCTTAATATGCTAGCGACAGCAGAGATAGCCACCGTTGATGTTATTTGTCCGGGGTTTGTCAGTGATTGTTTGGAAACATTGGAAGAAGTAGCCCTTCAATACCGTGAGTTATTTATTAGTCGTGGTGGGCGTGAACTACGTTATATACCATGTTTAAATGCCAGCAACGAATTAACTATAATACTAAATAAAATTATTCAAGAGGGTTAGGAAATGTGTGGAATAGTTGGTGGAGTTAGCGAGCGGAATGTTGTTTCAGTAATTATTGAGGGCTTGTCGCGCCTTGAGTATCGTGGTTATGATTCAGTTGGTGTGGCAGTGATTAATGCTGGTGGCGAATTAACTCGTGAGCGGGTTACTGGACGAGTTAAGGAATTAGCTCAAAAATGTGCCAGCGATCATTTTAAAGGCACGATTGGAATCGGACATACCCGCTGGGCAACCCATGGCGGAGTTAGTGAAACTAATGCCCATCCACACTTTTCTGCTAATAATTTGGCAGTAGTTCACAATGGAATTATTGAAAATTATGCGCAACTTCGCACTGAGTTACAGGCTCAAGGTTATCACTTTGATTCGCAGACGGATACTGAAGTTATTGTTCATTTAGTGCATTCAATTTACAAACATAATCATAATTTATTAGAAGCGGTTAGAATGGCTACGCAGCATTTGCATGGTGCGTATGCAATTGGAATGATTAGCAAAGACAATCCGAATGAGGTAATTTGCGCTCGTCTTGGGTCACCATTAGTTTTGGGTGTTGGGATTGAGGAGATGTATTTTGCCTCAGATATTTCGGCGCTACTGCCTGTTACGCAAAAAGTAGTTTATCTGGAGGAAGGTGATATAGCGCGTATCTCGCGTGATGATTATCAAATCTGGGATAAAGATGGTAATTTAGTAAAACGTAAAGTAAATATTAGTGAATTATCAGCTTCAGCTAGCGAGCTAGGGCATTATCGCCACTATATGCAAAAAGAAATCTTTGAGCAACCACGTGCGATTGCCGATACTATGCAGCATCTGGGGAGTAACTTTAACGCGGAAATCTTTGGTGCAGAAGCGGCTGCGATTTTTAGTAGTATCAACAAAGTACAAATTATTGCTTGTGGTACTAGTTACAATGCGGGTTCAATCGCTAAATATTGGATTGAAGAATATGCTAATTTAGAGTGTGCCGTGGATATTGCCAGTGAATATCGTTATCGTAGAATTCCTGCTAATCCGAATACTTTAGTAATTAGTCTGTCACAATCAGGTGAAACTGCCGATACCTTAGCCAGTATAAAATATGCAATTGAACTTGGCATGGACAAAACTCTGTCAATTTGTAATGTCGCGGAAAGCAGTCTGGTGAGACTGTCTAAGCTGCACATGTTGACTCAAGCTGGACCAGAAATTGGCGTGGCATCAACCAAAGCCTTTACTACTCAATTAGTCGTTTTATTGTACCTTGCATTTAGTTTGGCAAAAGCTCGTGGACTATTGAATGCTGATGCAGAGCATGAGATAATTGAACAAATTCGTAAATTACCTAATTTGGTGGTTGCGACACTGGACGTAGAAGAGCAAGTTAAAGAAATCGCCAAAGAATTTGAATATAAACATAATGCACTCTTTTTAGGGCGTCATACGATGGCTCCAGTGGCTGCTGAGGGCGCTTTGAAGCTTAAAGAGATATCCTATATCCATGCTGAGAGTTATGCTGCTGGTGAGCTTAAACATGGTCCTTTGGCGCTGATTGACAAAGATATGCCAGTGATTGTGGCTATGCCAGCTAATTTACTTGCTGACAAGGTGAAATCTAATGTACAGGAAGTGTTAGCACGGCAAGGGCAGGTTTACTTGTTTACGGACCATCCGGACGAGTTGGCAGAGCAGTGCTATACTACGGTTGATTTAGGCCTCAAACACCTGCCTGATTATCTAGCACCGATTTTATATACGATTCCGTTACAATTACTGGCGTATCATACCGCGATTGCCAAAGGTACGGATGTCGATAAACCACGCAATCTGGCGAAGTCGGTCACTGTTGAATAAATAAATTTCTATAGAGTTGTGTATGAAAAAAATTATCTTCAGTTTATGCAGCTTTGCAGCAACAATTGTTTGGGCAAGTGAAACCATTACTATTGGAGCATCATCAATTCCACATGCTGAAATGTTGCGGTTTATTAAGCCAACATTGGCTAAACAAGGTTATGATCTTAAAATTTCTGAATTTTCTGAATATTTAACGCCCAATTTGGCAGTAGTTCAAGGACAATTGGATGCCAACTTTTTTCAGACCAAACCGTATTTAGTACAGTATAACAAAGATCATCATGCCAATTTAGTTGATTTAGTTAATGTCCACCTTGAACCAATGGGCGCTTATTCTAATCTAAGTGAAGTCAAATTTGCCAAAACTAAAAATCCAGTAGATTTGATTAAAAATTCAAAAATAGCAGTACCAAATGATGCAACAAATGAGGGACGCGCGTTAAATATTTTGCAGGCTAACGGTATTATTAAGGTTCAGCCTGGGATAGATTTACCGACCAAAAAGAATATTACGGCTAATCCATATGGAGTAGAAATAGTTGAATTAGATCCGTCAATGTTGCCGCGGGTATTTAGTTCCAAGCAGGTTGATATAGTCCTGATGACGACCAATCTGGCAATGTTTTCTGGTTTAAATCCTACTAAAGCTACGTTGCTTGAGCAAAAGAGCAGTCCTTTTGTTAACATCGTAGCGGTGCGTGCTGATGAGGTTGAGTTACCTAAAATGAAAGCACTGGCAAAGGCTTTAACTTCACCAGCGATGAAAGATTTTATTCAGCAAAAATATCATGGTGCGGTAGTACCTGCTTTTTAATCTGAAATTAAATTTACAAATACTACACGCCAGTGTGAAAATTAGTGAACAAAAGTAAAAGTGTCTGGCGTCGCAGCTTCCCAGAAGCGTTTGTATTGTGCAGGCACAGTTTCAGGATCTAATAGACAACCTGGTTTGACAAATTCATAAATCTCATCAAAATAGCGCACCTCATGGTCACTAATCCTACGCATCACACTGGAAGGAAGAATGTCACTTGGATTACCCAAGCCCATTGCACCAACCAATTCGGTAAAGTTTTTAACTGTCGAAGTATGATAGTTATAAACCCGTTCAGACTTATCATCAATATCCAGTTGTTTAAATAAACGTGGGTTTTGGGTTGCAACACCTACAGGGCAAGTATTATTACCGCACTGCTTAGATTGAATACACCCCAGCGCCAACATCATTGCCCGAGCTGAGTTAATAATGTCTGCACCAAGAGCCATCATACGAACCATATCAAAACCAGTTGCATTTTTACCGCTAGCAATAATTCGGATTTGTTTGCGTAAACCGCAGCCAACCAGTGCATTATTAACAAATACCAGAGCTTCTTGAAGTGGCATTCCTATTGAATTGACAAACTCGGATGGGGCAGCACCAGTTCCACCTTCCATTCCATCAATAACGATGAAATCTGGATAAATTTTAGTTTGAAGAATCGCTTTACAAATCGCAAAAAACTCAGTTTTTTTACCGATACACAGCTTGAATCCAACTGGTTTACCACCGGATAATTCACGTAGCTGCGCGATGAAATGACACAATCCCTCAGGGGTTGAGAATGCTTTATGCGTTGGTGGGGAGATTACATCTTTATCCATGCCAACTCCACGAATTCGTGCAATCTCTGGAGTTATTTTTTCTTTGGGTAGCATACCACCATGAGCTGGTTTTGCACCCTGTGATAATTTGATTTCAATTAATTTCACATTAGGTAGGCTTGCTTGTTGTTTAAATTTCTCTGGGTCAAAGTTACCATCCTCAGTTCTAAAGCCAAAATAAGCAGTAGCTACCTGCATACCAACATCACCACCGTGTAAATGATATTCAGTAAGCCCACCCTCTCCTGTATTATGGAGGAAGTTTCCTTTTTTAGCGCCTAAATTTAATGCCATAATTGCATTTTTAGACAAAGCACCAAAACTAAGTGCAGAAATATTCAAGCGTGAAGCAGAATAAGGTTGGGCACATTGTTCGTTACCGATCACAATGCGAGGGTCAACATTACTATGGTGCTTGGGAGCCAATGAATGTAATGCCCATTCATAACCAGCTTTCATAATATCTTTATCATTCCCAAATGATATGGTATCCGAAATACCTTTAGCTCGTTCATAGACAATTGTTCGAGTTTTACGATCAAAAGGACGTTCGCTATCATCGCTGGCTACAAAGTATTGTTGAATCTCAGGGCGAAAGAACTCCAATATATAGCGCATATGCCCAAGCACCGGAAAGTTACGCAATAGCGTGTGCTTGCGCTGTAAGCGATCATATATTCCGACCGCAGCAAGAATCCCAATTAGACCAAAGATCCAATACCAATTTGCTTGCACGATAATTAATAATGCAACGAAAAAAATTAAAACAATTCCAAAACCTACATACCACTTACGGCGCTCAGTTACTAGCATAAGTTATCCTTAAAAATTTAATAGAGTATTTTAACATTGTTGTATAGCAAGATTAGCCAGATTTTGTCTCTTCCAGATATATTTGTCCCCACTCTTCCAATTGTTGCAGGATTGGCTGTAGCTTTTTACCAATTTCAGTTAATGAATATTCAACTTTAGGTGGAACTTCCGCGTAAACTTTGCGACTTACCACTAAATCTATCTCTAATTCTCTAAGCTGATTCGTTAGCATCCGTTGCGTAATTCCAGAGTTTAAACGGCGTAGCTCACTAAAACGTTTAGTTCCTCCTAAAAGAGCGCAAAGAATCGATAGCTTCCATTTCCCACCTAAGATTCTTAACACTACACCAACTGGACAATCCTCATCATGAATATTTGACATAAATTTATTTTCTCTAAAAACTAAATGAAACAGTGATAGTATATATTTAGATACTATACCACATTTAAGTAAGTACTTGCTAATTTAACCAATTATGGTTACAATGCACTATTAAAAATTTTAAGGATAATCTATTATGTCAATCAAAAAAGTTCACATTGTAAATGCACATCAAAAATGGAGTGGAATTGCCGAAGGTAATTTAACCCGTCATTACATTGATATTATGAGTAAAGTTTTAGATAATAATCAAATTGAATACACCTTTGTAAATATTGATGACGGTTATGATATTGAACAAGAAGTTAACCGATTGGTTGAAGCGGATTTAGTAATTTTGCAATTTCCGATGTATTGGATGGGCTTGCCATGGTTGGGTAAGAAATATATTGATGAAGTATTTATGGCAGGACAGGGCAAAATTTATCAACATGATGGACGCGTAATTGATGATGCCAGCAAAAAATATGGTAGCGGTGGTTTATTGAAAGGCAAATATATGCTTTCAATTACCTGTAATGCACCAGTTGAGGCTTTTGAAACAGATGGGCAATTTTTTAATGGTTTAGGTGTGGACAATGCATTTATGGCGGTACATAATGCTTTACGCTTTGTCGGTCTTAGCCAATTACCAACATTTATTTCTCATGATATCTTTAAAAACCCAGAAATAGAAGCTGATAGTCAAAAATTAGAACAGTTATTGCGAGATGCGCTACAATTGTAGACTTATTTGATAAATATTAAAGGCGTTATCTGATGAAAACAACTAGCTCCCGTAACTTAATTATCCCTGCGTTATTGGCTGGGCTATTATTGTTGGTTTCATGTTCAAATAATGCTTCTAACACAAATAAATCAGCATATCAAAAAAATGAACTTCGCGTAGATATTGGCAGTGAGCCCCCATCGTTAGATCCGCAATTACTTGCTGATACTTCTTCGGCACGAGTAACTAACGATTTATTTGCTGGACTGGTGGACTTTGATCAAAAAAATCAAGTGATTGCTGGTTTAGCTGATAAATGGACTATCAGCCCAGATGGCAAAAGCTATACCTTTCATTTACGGGATGGTATTAAGTTTTCCGATGGGACACCAATCACTGCCAATGATGTTGTATTTTCATGGCAACGCTTGGCTAATCCAGCATTGGGTGCGCCATATGCACAGTTATTAAACAATGTGCTCAATGCTCCAGCGATAGCCCATGGTAAAAAGCCAGTTGCTAGTCTTGGAGTCCACGCAGTTGATGCGAAAACTTTTCAAGTTAACCTAACTCAAGCAACCCCTGATTTTTTAAAGTATTTGACTTTGCCCGCATTTGCGATATTACCTGCGCATACGATTAGTAAATATAATTCAGAATGGGCTAATCCGCAAAACATGGTGAGTTCAGGAGCTTATCAATTAGTTGAACATGTGGTAAATGGTGAAATTACAGTTAAGAAAAATCCTTACTACTATGCTGCCGCACAAGTTGCGATTCCAGTGATTAAATTTTTCCCGTATAGTGACCGTAATTCAGCTCTCAATGCTTATAAAAGTGGAGATTTGGATATGACTTTTAGTTTGCCAACTAATGATACCAAGCGTTTAATTAGCGAATATCCAGAAGAAGTGCAACGAACTAATTATGAGGCATTGGTTTATTATGATTTCAATATGCAATTACCAATGTTTAAAGATATAAAACTACGTCAGGCACTAACGATGGCAATTGACCGTCCAACCTTAGTTACCAAAATTATTACCGATGAAAATCGCCTGCCACTATATTCGACAGTAACACCAACTATTGCTGATGGAGCTTATGCAGACATTCATTACCAGTGGGAAAGTTTGCCTCGTGAGAAACAAGTTGAGACAGCTAAAGAGCTTTATGCTGCCGCTGGGTATAGTAGGGCAAAACCGCTTAAAATTACTATTTTGTATAATAACGACGAAGGGAATAAAAAACGGACACTCGCTCTTGCCAGCATGTGGCACGACACGTTAGGCGCTCAGGTAGAAATTAGGAATCAGGAATGGAAAACCTTTTTAACCAGCCGTCAAAAGGGAGATTTTGAAATTGCGCGTGATGGAAGTAATGCTGAATATAATTCGGTGACAGCTTATACCAATTTATACCTTTGTGGTAGTCGTCTAAATAACTCACATTATTGTAATCCGAGCTATGACAAATTAATTGTTGCGGCAGATAAAGCAACAGATGAGACAAGCAAAGCACGTTATTACCATCAGGCACTAGAACTTGTATTAGCTGATTACCCGATTATTCCACTTTATCAACCGAGCTATTCACGCTTAGTCAAATCATACGTTAAAAATTACAAGGTAAAAGACAACCATCTGGATCAGGTTCAATCCAAATGGCTATCTCTAGGTAATAATTAAATTTTGATGATCTTCAGTGAGTTAGTACTACCGATTTTAGATACTCTTTCACCCATCGTTGCGATGATCATGTCACCTTCAGCTAAAATATGCTGACGACGTAAGAAATCACATGCTTCATTAGCATGTTCATGTGAATTAGTGGCATGATGTTGCATAAAGAATGGATAAACGCCACGATACATCGCCATACTTTGCAGTGCTTCCTGAGAGTCAGTAATCGCATAAATTGGTACACCGCTAATTACTCGTGACATCCAGCGTGCGGTTGCCCCTGATGTGGTAAGTGCAACGATAGCTTTAGCTTCCATATGATAAGCGGTAAATAATGCTGCCATGGAGATAGTTTGTTGAGTATTCGCAAATTTCTCATGAACAAAATGTGCTTCGATATTATTATCCGCCATTTTTTCTGCCTCTTCACATACCCGCGCCATAGTTTCAACGGCTTGTAATGGATAATTACCGCTAGCAGTCTCAGCAGACAGCATTACCGCATCAGTTCCATCTAAAACTGCATTGGCAATATCTGATACCTCTGCACGCGTTGCAACAGGATTTTCAATCATTGATTCGAGCATCTGGGTTGCTACGATTGAAACTTTGTGGTATTTGTGGCATAAACGAACCATTTTCTTTTGCATCCCCGGGACTAATGCTTCACCTACCTCTACCGCCAAATCACCACGGGCAACCATCACGCCATCACTGGCTTTAATAATAGCATCAAGATTTTTAAACACCGCTTCAGTACGCTCGATTTTAGCAATTATTTGTGCTTTAGAACCAGCTTCAACCAATTTGCGACGTGCAAAAATAATATCACCTTCTTCTTTAGGGAATGATACCGCTACATAATCCAGATTTTGAGTGGCGATAAATTTAATATCTTCAAGATCTTTTTCCGTTAAGGCTGGTGCAGTTAATCCACCACCTAGTTTGTTGATACCTTTATTATTTTTTAATATGCCACCTTGCGTTACGTTACAGGTGATTTTACTACCTTCGACTTTAGCAACTGTAAATGTAATTTTTCCATCATCAAGGAGTAAGATATCTTGTGGTTTTACATCATGGGCTAATTCTTTGTAATCAACCCCAACCAATTTTGCATTACCCAGTCCATCAAATGCGGTATCTAAAACGATAACATCACCATTAGACAAGTCAACCTGATTATTCTCAAACTTGCTGACCCGAATTTTAGGACCTTGCAGATCACCCATGATTGCCACGGGTACTGATAACTTTGCGGCAGTTTTACGAATATTCTTTACATTGTCAGCCTGAAATTCGTGTGTACCATGCGAGAAATTCAGGCGAAATACATTTACTCCAGCTTTGATTAATTTTTCCATCATCTCAAGACTTGATGATGCTGGTCCCATAGTTGCAATAATTTTTGTTTGTTTCATATTTGATATTCCTGTTTTTTTTAATATTTTCAATATTTGTTGAGTATAACTCCAGACATGATTTTAACATTTTATGCAGCCTACAGAAATAATTCTGTTTTGCAGGATAAAATGTATTATTTGGCTTAGAGTTATGTTTTGGTAAAAGAATTTAACGTTTGATTATCATCCAAGTTGGTGCTTTGAACTTGATTAAACGTAGATATATTGATACATAGAAAAGCGCATAAGCTAAAAGACCCAATAGCATAATTAAGTTTGAATTGTAATAGAACATAACCAAAAATAATTGCGGCAAAATAAATAATAGCATAATTGGCATGACATAGCTATTGCGTTTAATTAAAGACCAGCTATGCGGTAAACAGCGGTCAAAAATAAGCTGATGTAAATGAAGGTTGTCAGGTGCCATTGCTCGAGTTTTGTGGACTAATTTGCGGCGAAGTATAGAAAATATTGTTTCGGTAAAAGGGTACGCGGCTAATAATAAAATTGCATAAGGTGAAATCTGCTGGTGATAAGTTTCGGTTAAGTTTAGGCTAATTAATGAAATCATAAAGCCTAATGAATAAGAGCCGCCATCACCCAAAAATATTTTTCCTTTAGGATAATTAAACATTAGAAAGCCTAAAATCGCGGCAATTAAACTCAGCGCCACAAAGAGTAGGGTAGTATCACCAACCATTGCAGATAAATAAGCTAAACCAATTATGTTGATGATACCTGCGGTGGTTGATAATCCATTAAAACCATCGATGATATTATAAGCATTGGAGATGCCAATAACCGCAAAGCATGTTATAAAGATCGCAATGATATTAAATTTCAGAATTTGATCTAAATTTTCATGTCCCATATGATGAATCAAGGGCATACTATGGGAAATATACACTGCATATAATACAGCAAACAACATAAAGCTCATACGGACTAATGGCGACACTGCCTTAGATAAATCTTCGGTCAATCCGCCAATAAAAACAAAAAACAGCGCAGTAATTAAACCCGCATAAAAACCACTCCACACCGCACCAGTGTTAGCTGAATATAGAGCAGTAAATACCAAGCTTACAAAAATTGCCACCCCTCCGACGCGCGGAACTGGAGTTTCATGCATTTTTTGAATCCCTGATAAATCATGATCCAATGTTAGCTGGCTATGAACTTCGCCAGTATAGATAATAACCTTAGCTACGGTTAGAGAAATAATAAATGAAATAATTACACCAATCATCTTGATTCCTGAACTATTGTATTTTTATTTAAAATCATGATGAACGAATACACTGATTATTATTAACAATGAAGTAAAATAATAACACATGACTTTACAGGAGGTTATTATAGCAAATTAAATGTAAGAACAAGTTGTGTAAACTTTATTTTAGTTGTAGATTGTCAATAGTAATTTCCGCAACATTGTAATGATCACTATCAAAACAGCGCCAATAAAATAAACGGAGCAATAACAACTTACAACCCACTGAAAATTGAATTATCTACTCAACAACTGTTTGACAACTTCAAGGTATTTATTGACAACAATTGTTTGATCAAATTCTCGTTCCATCTTGCGACGACCCTGCAGCCCCATCTCCACCTTTTTATCAAATGGTAATTCAATGAAACTAATCATTGCCTTTGCTAAAGAGTCAACGTGTCGTGGCTCTGCCATAAACCCATTGATTCCATCCTCAACAACCTCACGGCAGCCAACGTTATCCACGGTAATAATTGGCTTACCCATACTACATGCCTCCATCAAAACTCTAGGAAGCCCTTCTTTATAATATGAAGGCAGTACCATACAATCAATTGACGTCATAACCTCGAATACGTTATCCACCATACCGAGATATTCAAAAATCCCCTCTTCCTCCCATTGTTCTATTTGTTTTTCAGGAATACCAGAAGGATTTGCCAAAAAATAATTACCGATAACTTTTAACTGAGTTGCTGGATATTTTTGCTTTACAATTTTCATTGCTGCAACAAGCTCACCAAGTCCTTTATCCCATAATAATCGACCAGAAAAAATAAATGTAGTATTTATACTTTCAGTTAGTCCAACATATTTAAACTTAACTAAATCCACACCGTCTCCAGGTAATGCAAAACTTATCGCTAAATTTGGAACAATTTTTAATTGTTCAAAAGTATCTTTATCATCATTATTCTGAAAAAATACACATCCAATACGCTTAAATGCAAATTTATACAACCTCACTACAATGTGATTTAATAAGTTCTTACTCAAAAATGCAGTACCAAGCCCTGTTACGCCTGCAATTAATCGAATTCTATAACTTTCTGCTGCAATGGCTGCATATAAGTTTGGTTTTATTGTATATGAACAAATTAAATCTGGTTTTAACCTTAAAAATAAATTTTTGAATTTTTGAATTAATGAATAATCTTTAAATGGATTAACCCCTTTGCCATCTATTTGTATTTGGTGACAGGGTATCCCAAATTGCTCTATTTTCCTATAGTAGTTTTCATCATTAGGAATAAGTGCCTCTACAATGTATCCACTATCACGAAAAGCAGCCATTAAATGAAGTTGACCAAATAAATGATGTGCAGTGTTATCTATAAATAATATTTTAAACATGATTTTGTCTCTTTACCACATAGTTGTCATATATCTTTGCCACAATAAATACTATGAATAATAAAAAATCATTTCTATAACGAATAGCAGAACCTGGATTATAATAAGAAAAAAATATTTGTACAGATAATAACATAAAAAAAGTGACGACAACTATCAAAAAATATATTCCAGTTAAACGCAGCTCTACAACAAACCTTAAAATGCACTTTGATAACATATAGATTAATATAACATCAATCCATACGCTTTCAAGAAAACCAACCATTGATGCCGCACTCATGTTATGGAAAAGTTCCCCAAAAGTTAAACCATGAAAACTTAGAAATAATGCAATTATATAATTATCAAGGTAACCACCCACGATAGTACGATTATTAAGCCCTCCTGCAAAATACGGGCCTAGACCTAAAAAGGCATTTTCAATAATTTCACGAAAATAATAATATACCCCGACATGTATTGCCAAAAGAAATATGCCAAATAACATAATCATATCTGGATATTTTTTTAACTTACCATACACAAATAACAATACTAACATATCCACAATGAACAGCAGATATGCTGACTTAAAAATGCTAAATATAATAATTGATAATAGAATTTTTTTATTTAAAAAACTCTTTGATGATAAAGCTTCAAATACACCAACAATAAATAAGCAACATCCTATAGCATCAATAGACTCCTTGGAAACAATTGATGTATATAGTGTAAATGAAGGTGTAAATAAAATACAGTACAATAAAAACTTTGTTTTTCCCGTATACTTTAGCTCTTTTAGCGCCCACAATATAAACTTTGTAGTCACTAAACAAACAATAAGGTTGATCCCTACTGGTGATAGTATTTTTGAAAGATTACCTATATTATTCATTATCATAGTGCTTAAATTGGTAGCAGCTGAAGCACCAGAAAGATAGCTCGAAGTATCACCAACTGAAATAACAAGACTAGCAACAGGATAGATAAAAATGGCAAATAATGCACGATACCAGTAGAATTTCAGTTCTATACTTAATGGTAATATAACGCTAAACATTGGCAACTTTATTTTCATGGTTTCTAAAATAATTCCACTATTTTTTTAGAAACCATACCCCACGTTATACTTTCCTTTATTAAACTTAGCTGTTTCTGAATAGAATGAAATTCCGATGGAGAGTCTAAAATAAAATCTACCCCACTTGCTATAGATTTTGTATTTGGTTCAACAAAGACGGGGGCAGCTGATTCAAATTGCTCTCTTAATCCACCAACATCTGTCACCACAACTGGAATTTGGGCATCAATTGCAAGAGTAACAACTCCAGACTGGGTGGCTTCCAAATAAGGCAAAATTAAAATGTCAGAGTTATTTAATAACGAAACTACTTCACTTTCTGAAAGCCATTTATCAATAAAAATAATATCTCCCAGACATGAAGTATCGATTGGGTAATTTGATTTACCCGCAATAGTAATTACAATGTCTTTATGACGCAAATATTTCTTTAGATCGAAAAGCAATTCGACTCCTTTGTACCGACTGATTCTACCGATAAATAAAATCTTAGGAGGTATGCTCAATGGCTTTGATTCCAAAACACCTGGCAAGGAAATGATTCCATGTGGGATCACATAGCTTGTGCCATGAAATTTCACCTCAGCTTTGACAATAGTCTGCACATAGTTTGTTAAAAAAACAATTTTGGTTGCTGCTCTTATGGAGGAAAATATAATATATTGGTCGAGAGCACGAGACTCTCCACCGTGCATAATACCATCATGCACGGTGTATATAATATTTTTCTTAAATAATCTAAAAATTTTAAGAATAAAGATTTCCCAGTGATGGAAGTATGGTACGTAAATCGTATCATATTTACCTAAAGCTAAATAGAATATTATCTTTATCAGTAGTAATGGATAAAAGACCAAAGAGTTTAAAAGAAATTCAATATTATTTCTATATGTCCTGAATCGCTTAACCCTAAATCTATGAGATATTTCCGTCCAGTCATAATCGGAATACTTGGAAACAAAGAGGTCAATATTTGAATCAAGCGGAAATTCTTTAACTATATTACCAGCATATATTGCTGTACCTGAATCAGATTTGCCTAAAGCCAAAATTAAAATGTCTGTCAATTTTTATTGCCCGAAAAACTATTCATTTTTAAACCAGAATAGAATGCTTTATATTTAATTTTTAAAGATGAATATGAATACTTACCAAATATAAAACGGACTATTGGCTCACAAAATATTTGAATCAAATAAAAATAACAAAAAATGTGAGTAAAATGTTTTTTCACAAAATACACTCTATTTTTAGTCATTTGTGAAATAGAAAAATCCGAATTACCACCCCCAGTTAATGAGCTTATCTTATGATATAAAGATACATTTGGTGTATAAATTAATAATTTCTGTAATAGACTAGCACGATACATCCAATCCGTATCATCAAAATAGACAAAATATTTCTCATCCATTAAACCAACAGAAGTGTCCGTAAAAAGCTCACGTTTAATCAAAACGCAACATGTTGGAACATAATCACATTTCTCAATCCTGTTATACTGCCCATTATCAACTTCACCCTCACCACGATGGTAATTTTTCATCGCTTGCCCAGGTTTAAAACCACCTCCAGCACACCATATAATATTATTTGGTTGATAATACATCATCTTCGGAGAAACCATATCTGCATTATTATTAACTAAATCAAATAATAGAGTTGAGATTAAATTTTCATCAAATATAGTATCATTATTCAACAGAATGACATAATCGCAATCATCTGATAATGCTTGCTCAATCCCTTGGTTATTTCCTTTGGCTACACCATAGTTTTCTTTATTAGCAGTAAGAGCAACTCTATCGTCGGGGTATTTAGCTAATAATTCTAATGTATTGTCTTTTGAATCATTATCTATTACATAAAGTATCCAATTGTGATGATTTTGTTTTAAAACAGACTCCATAAACTCATCTAAAACCTCACCACTATTGTATGTAACAGTAACTATTCCGATTTTAGCCATAACTATCCCTTAAATAAGTCTTTTGCTTTTAATTCTGCTATACTTTTTTCATAATCGTCATTTTGTATACGTTGAGTTTTTACCCAAGTTGCAAAATTGGCTAATCCAGCATCAAAATCTACTTTTGGCATAAAGCCTAAAACAGCTCTTATTTTATTCATATCTGCATAATTATGCCGAATATCTCCAACTCGATATCGTCCAGTTATTTTTATTTCAACCGATTTATCATATAACTTAATTAATTTTTCCGCGATATATTTAACCGGAATAGCAACACCAGTGCCGACGTTGAATACCTGATTGTCCGCATTAGTGTTGAACATTGCTAAAATTGTAGCATCAACAACATCATCTATATAAACAAAATCTCTACTTTCCAATCCATCTTCAAAAATTTCAATTGGGTTACCGTTCAAAATACGTGTTGAAAATACTGCCAAAATACCAGTATAAGGATTTGACAAAGATTGTCCAGGACCATATACATTTTGATAACGTACTGCAACTGGTATGATACCAATAGTCGGAGCAATCTTCATAAACATTTCTTCTTGGTACTGCTTAGTCATTCCATATACAGAAATAGGATGAATGTCAGCTTCTTCATTAGTTGCAACCAATGTTAATCGTTGTTTAGTAACTTCGTCTAACAGTTCAAATTCACCATTCAACATATCATTATCTAAACGTGACCTTGGATATACAACTTGATTATCTTTATTAAGGTACTGACCTTCACCATAAATGGAACGCGATGATGCAATCAACATCTTTTTGACACTATGTTGAGTATTACTCAAAATATCCAATAAATTTGCAGTTGCTTGAACGTTAACTTCAAAATAACGGCTTAATTCATACATAGATTGCCCAGTTCCAGTTTCAGCAGCAAGATGAAAAATAACATCTTGACCTATTATTGCTTCTACCAATTTAACTTTATTGCATACGTCACTATGTATAAATTTCACTTTGTCTTTAATAGAATTATATAAAGGAGAATCACCTTCTGGATTATCACCATGAATTTGCTTTGATAAGTTGTCCAGTACAGTAACGCTATATCCTAACTCAACTAGCTTTAGCGCCAAATTAGAGCCAATAAAACCAGCACCACCAGTAATCAATACATTTTTCATACCTTAACCCATTTCCTTTTCTCAAAATCATATCTTTTGATAACACGCGCAGGATTACCTGCCGCGATACAATAATCTGGTACAGGTTTTGTTACAACTGAATTAGCTCCGATGATACTACATTTACCGACAGAAGACATAATAAAACAATTTGCACCAATCCATGCTCCATCAGCAATAGTAATTTGTGGTCTTTTTATTAGAGGTTGCCTATTATAGTTACCAATAGAGGGATCAGTCCCATGTATATTATCAAAAATTGAAACATTATATGCAATAGTAACGTTATCTTCTATTTTTACGTATCCCGTACAGGTAATATTGAACGTACTATTAATATAACAGTTATTACCAATAACGATTATTCCATTATATGCCTGATTATGGTATGTTGATACACAATACAGTACAGCATCTCGCTCGATCTTTGTTGCTTTACCAATTGATATTTTCTTAGCATTAATTAATAAGCGAGGTTTACATAATACAGACCCAAACTTGAAGTCTCTAAATCTTAGAAAGTAGTATAAAAAGCATACCAATTTGATATAAACATTTTTTAATTTAAGAAAAACCACGCTTGAGCTTTCTCAAATAATTTATAACATTACATGCAAAATTTAACGTTAATAACTTAATAACTAAAGTATCTATCTTAGAATAGCCAAGCTTTTGCAACAATGCTAGCAAATCACGCCTCTGTAGATGCCTATCTTCTGTTGCCGCATATACTATTATGATAGCTTTAGCTGGAACCAATCCTCTAACTTTGATTAGAAAATTATCTTTTAGCTCTTTATCAACAATTAGCTTGGCTAATTGAAAATACCCCTCTAAAATTAAAAATACCCAACGTTTCAGCGGATTTTTTACAAAGCTATCATTATCTGATCGATAGTTTACTATTGGTAAATTAATATACATTAATTTACAACCGTCAGTAATCATTGTCAACAATATAGCAGAAAATGAAAATGCAGTTCCAACGTATTGTTCACCGACTCTATAGTTTATGAACCAGCGCTTCTTACAAAACACAACATTACTTAAATACCCCAGAGCTGTACCCCAACCATTTAATTTATTGATAAAATTTGACTTGCCCTGCCGACTCAAAGTATCATAGACTTCTACAGTATCATTAACTTCAAACTCACAAGCCTTACGCAGGACATGCATTTTATAATCACATAAATTATATCCTATTAATAACAATTCAGGATTTTGAGAGTTAATCTGTTCTAATACATAACTGATCCCATCACTAACAATAGTATCATCTGAACTGAGTAACCAAATATATTCACCATTGGCAAATTTAGTAACTTTCAAAAAGTTCCCATCTGGGCCAATATTTTCTTCATTTTGGAATAATTTTATATATGAATAGTTAATAATATACGCATTAATCAATTCAATTGTATTATCTGTTGAAGCATTGTCAAGAATAATTACTTCTATATCTAAAATATTTTGCGAGGTTATTGAATCAAGGGTTTGAATAATTTCTGTTGCACGATTATATGTTGGTATACAGATTGATAACTTTGGTTGCATGATTTTTAACCTATCCTAACTTTACTAAATTTCATAACCATTTTTGGGAAAAAAACCGCACTCGTTGGTATAAATGAAAAGATTAACCCTACCATTAAACCAATCAGTTCAAATTTCCTAATTAACAATACTTGCAATGGAGCAGATATCATAATTTGAAATATTACTATTTTAAACATATAATTACCCTGATTAAGTATTGTGAGTAATACCGCGAATGTATCAGTCCAAACCCGAATGAAATAATAAATACCAAACATAACTATTATAGACAACTGTAAATCAACCGAGTTTTTTAAAAAATATCTGCTTAATTGATCTCTCGCAAACATAAAACACAATAAACTAAATATGACTAATAAAAATCCAATTGTTAAGTGTTGTATAGTATGCTTCTTTAATAATCCCCACTCATGTGAATAAGTAAGTTTCGCGCATACTGGATAAAAATTAGTTAGAATTATGCTATAAAATCCGAATGCAGCCATAAACACGCGGCTTATAAAATTATACTCTATTAAATCGCGAGCAGATAAGAAATAAGCAATTAAAAAATAATCTAACTGTAAAACTAACATCCCACTAATTGTAAATAAGAGAAAATGTCGACTTTCGAATATTAAATCTGTAATAAACTGTATAAATTTACGCCAATTAAGCTTAGTATTGCTTCTATTTATTACAATAAAAGCGTAAATATTCACCAATATACTAGATATAACACTTAAAATAATAACTACTGGCAATAAATAGCTAAAGTTCAACTGGGTTACTAGAGTTAATAAAATAAATGTTGTGAAGTTTGCAATTAAATTCAAAATATTTATTTTAAATGAAAATCCTAAGGCATAGTAAATCTTGATAACATTCTGAAACAATATATTACTAACATATCCTAACGAGAAAAACAACCATACAAAGATTAAATTGTATGAAAAATGCCCACTAATCCGCTCTAAAAATAACTTTAAAACTAATGGGGTCAATCCAAAGAGAATCAAACAACAAACAATCACAAGAATTACCATGAAATAGAAGAAATAGTTAATAATTTCGTTAGAAGAAATATTATTCACTTCATTCTTTGCAATTCTATTTTGAATAATAGTTCCCGTAGATAAATCCAAAAGTATTAACCAAGCTGAAATGCCAATTAAAAAATTATAAATTGCAAAATCACTAACTCCAAGCTTTGAAATAAGCAATGGAGTTATCATAATTTGCATAAAAGCACTTAACAATTTACTAATAATGCTAACCAACGTTGCAATACGATGTTTACCTATGATAACTCTCATAATTAAGATAAATTATTCACCCATTCTAGCATTCTGCTAATTCCTACTTGATAACTCACTTGAGGTGTCCACTTTAATATATTCTTAGCTTTGCATATATCAGCAACAAAAACTTTCTGATCACTACTTCTTACTGGCAATTTCTTATAACTCATATTTATACTAAGTTTCTCATTTAAATAGTCAAATAGTTCTAACAAAGATAAACTATTATCCATACCACCGCCGATATTAAATGCCTGACCTTTTGCGGATTCAATATGTTCAATAGCTTTATAATATAGGGTAATCATATCATCCGCATGTAATACATCTCGAACTTGTTTACCATTACCTGAAACAGTAAACTCTTCCTTTAATTTGCCAGATTCAGTCTCAATTGCTTTTTGGCAGAACCAGCCAATCCATCCCTGATCATACGTTGCAAATTGACGACCGCCATACATCGATGAATGCCTAAATACAACTGTTTTAACTCCAAACATTCGCGCATAATCAAGCATGTATTGATCAGCACTACCTTTCGATACACCATAAGGAGAATGAAAATCTAGATTAACTGTTTCATCAAATCCATATGGCATCTCAATGCATTCATATCTATTGGCTGTTTCATTATAGGTGAACTGCTCTAAATCTCCATAAACCTTATTCGTTGAAGAGTAAACTACTATCGTATCAGGTGAATGATCACGTACCGCGTCTAATAAATTAAAAGATCCCAAGACATTGGTTTCAAAATCCATTCGAGGATTGGCAATCGAAGTAGTCATCGCGACTTGACCAGCTAGATGAAATATTGCATCAGGCTTTATTTCTTTAATCGTCCGTTGTATATCATTAGTATTTCTGATATCGCCATGAATGAAGTTAAACTTACCTAATGTCCTTAGCCAATTTAAATTATCGGTGGCTCCAAAACGATATAAATTATCAAGAATAAATAACTCATGTCCATTTTTTATGGCGTGTGAGGCCAAATTACTACCTAAAAATCCACAACCCCCAGTAATTAATAACTTCATCTTTGATACTCCTCAATATATTGTCTAATTCCTTCAGGAAGTGTTATTTTAGGTGTCCAACCAAGATTAGTCAAGCCAGTAATATCAGCTTTTGACTCCATTAATTCATTTTTTCGATAGGGGAGTTTGCCAAAATTTAGCAACGTTTCTTTATTACTAGTTAATTCTTTAATTTGCTCTACTAAATTTCTTATGCTGATTGTTTCACCAAGGCCAACATCAATTTCATAAAAATCTTCTTTAATACTAACTAAATTTTCCAATATACACGAGTAGGCGGTTACTACATCATTAATATGAATAAAATCTCTTCGTTGTTGACCAGCAGTTAAATCCAAATAATCAACTTTTCTGATAAGTGACCCGATCAAATACTCTACGAATTTAGAGTTATCATCGCCATAGCCATATATATGTTGAAGTTTGAGGTTAATAAATTTTATTTTTTTCGATAATGCAAATGCTTTACCCCAATTAACAAAATTTTTTTTCGATACAGCATAAAAATTTAAGTAATCGGATAAAATTGTATCCGTATTAAAAAATGTATCCGTATTAAAAAATGCCGCAGTCTGCAAAAGCTCTAATGCAAATAGCTCATTGGTTAAAAGTACATCACTTGCTAATTCACCATTTCTACCATAATTGGTTGCGGTATGGAATACTGCATTGACATGTTCAAATTTTTTAAAAGCTAGCTCTATACCATCTTCGATGCAAACGATCCTAAACAAATCATTTGATTTAATATCTTGCAACCGACTTAGATTCGAAGTTCTACGAACTAATCCCACGACGCCGATGTTGTTTTTAATAAAAAAGTGAGCTAAATTACTACCCAAAAATCCATTTACGCCGCTTATTACAATATTCATCTTCAATTAAAACCCTACGCCACAAAACTGTCCAATAACCTCAGCTGTATAATCCAGCATCTCTTCAGTTAATCCAGGATAAATCCCTACCCAAAAAGTCTGATTCATAATCCGATCAGAATTTGTCAATTCATTCACTACACGATAATTTCGCCCTTGCATATATGGCTGTTTAGTTACATTGCCGGCAAAGAGCAAACGAGTACCGACTTTATTATTATCTAAATAAGTTAATAAATCACCACGGGTAAATCCGGCGGTTTCTTTAATTGTAATCGGAAAACCAAACCATGATGGTTCAGAGTTAGGTGTTGCTTCCGGAAGTATTAAAAATTCACTACACCCTTGTAGTTTAGTTCTAAGATAATTAAAATTATCTTTACGTTTTTGCACAAAGTCGTCTAACCGCGCCAATTGTGCCAGTCCACACGCTGCTTGCATATCTGTAATCTTTAGGTTGTAACCCAAATGTGAATAAGTATACTTATGATCATAGCCTGCTGGCAATTGACCAAGCTGCTGGCAATAGCGTTTACCACAGGTATTGTCGCAACCTGGTTGGCAATAACAATCACGCCCCCAATCGCGGAAAGATTCTGCAATTGTTTTTAGTTGATCATTATTAGTGAATACTGCGCCACCTTCACCCATTGTAATATGATGTGCTGGATAAAAGCTAACTGTAGCAATATCACCAAAAGTTCCAACTAATTTACCATCATAGCGCGAACCAAGTGCATCGCAGCAATCTTCGATTAACCACAGCTTATGAGTATCGCAAAATGTCCTAATTGCTTGTAAATCATATGGATTACCCAAGGTATGCGCAATAAATACTGCCTTAGTTTTACTACTCAAGGCTTGTTCAAGCTTAGTCACATCAATGTTATAAGTCGGGATATCCACATCTAAAAATACTGGGACAGCACCATTTTGGATAATCGGATTAATTGTAGTTGGAAATCCTGCCGCAACAGAAATAACTTCATCACCAGGTTTAACTGCTCTGTCACCTAATTTAGGTGAAGTTAGTGCACTAAATGCAATCAGATTAGCTGATGAACCAGAATTAACTGTTATCAGGTGCTTGACGCCAAGATATACTGCTAATTCTTTTTCAAATTTGTCATTAAATCGCCCAGTAGTCAGCCAGCCATCAAGGGAAGCTTCAACCATATACTGTAATTCCAATTCACCAATCACTTTACCCGCAGGTGGAATTACTGTTTGCCCGGGAATAAAATCTTTAGTTTTATACTTTTCCTCTGCATATTGACTAACTAATTCTGAGATTTTACTTTGGATTTGTTCTAACATACTAACTCTTTCGTGTATTCTTCAATTTGTTGTCTGGTTAATTTTAACATATTTTTTTGACTGAAATATGCCTTATACCATAGGGTTAATTTATTTAAAGTAGTTTCACTATTCCACACAGGATGCCAGCCCAAAATCATGCGAGCTTTGGAACAATCTAAGCGCAATAAATTGGCTTCATGTGGATGCTCACTACTATCTTTTGTCCAAGCTGATCCATTACCCCAGATATCGCACATTTGAGCAACTATTTGTTCTACTGTTTTGGTATCACTATCTAATGGACCGAAATTCCAGCCACCACTATAACTTTGTCCTTTGTTATAAAGCTTCTCTGCCAAAGTTAAATAGCCCGAGAGTGGCTCTAAAACATGCTGCCATGGACGTATTGCATTAGGATAACGAATAAAGACTTCTTGGTTTTTACTAAAACTCCGAATAATATCTGGAATCAGGCGATCTTCAGCCCAATCCCCACCACCAATTACATTTCCAGCTCTGGCACTGGCAATTACCGTATTGCTTTTGGTATCCGCAAAATAAGAATTAATAAATGCAGAGGTTACTAACTCAGAACATCCTTTACTATTGCTATATGGATCATGTCCACCCATCGGTTCATTTTCACGATATGCCCATAGCCACTCTTTATTCTCATAGCACTTATCAGTGGTTACATTAACCACAACTCTGGCTATACTCGTCTCACGCACTGCATCAAGTAAATTTACAGTCCCCATCACATTTACTTCATAGGTTTCTCGAGGATAACTATATGAATAGCGCACTAAAGGTTGTGCTGCCATATGTATAATTATTTCGGCATTGCTATCAATAACGAATTGTTTAAGTGTAGCATAATCACGAACATCTGCATAGCAAATGCTAGCGCATAATTTCTCTAACTGTATATCTTCCCACATTGATGGGTTGGTCGGAGGTGTTAGTGCATAACCATAAACTTTGGCACCCAAAGCATGTAACCAAACTGTTAACCAGCTACCTTTAAAACCAGTGCAGCCAGTCACTAATACCTTTTTACCATGCCAGAATGATTGATTTATCATTTCCATGACTGCCATGGTGCTTGATTATTTTGCCATAATTCTTCAAGGTGCATTTTATCGCGAAGAGTATCCATTGGCTGCCAGAATCCGTCATGATTGAATGCCATTAGTTCAGCATCTTTTGCTAATTGCTCTAGTGGATGTTGTTCCCAAACACATTTATCACCATCAATTAAATCCATAACCTTGGGAGACAGGACAAAAAAACCACCATTAATTAAAGCGCCATCACCTTTAGGCTTTTCTTTAAAACTTTTTATCGCTCCATTTTGAATATCCAATGCTCCAAAACGACCAGGAGGGGTCACCGCAGTTAGCGTTGCCAATTTGCCATGCTTTTGATGAAATTCAATCAGTTGCCCTATGTCTATATCACTTACCCCATCACCATAAGTAAAACAGAATGCTTCTTCATCTTTAACGTATTCTTTCACCCGCGCCAAACGACCACCTGTCATTGAATCATCGCCAGTGTCAACTAAAGTTACTTTCCATGGCTCAGCATGTTGGTTATGTACTGTCATTTGGTTATTTTGCATATCAAAAGTAACATCAGACATATGCAGGAAATAGTTTGCAAAATACTCTTTAATTACATAACCTTTATAACCTAAGCATATAATAAATTCATTAACTCCATAGTATGAATATATCTTCATTATATGCCATAAAATCGGCTTGCCACCAATTTCAACCATCGGTTTTGGACGGGATACCGTCTCTTCTGATAAACGGGTTCCGAGACCACCAGCTAATATTACACATTTCATGATAATTTCCTGTCAATATCAACATTAACTATTATTTTCTTACGGTTTCGAATAATGAAATACACGCTACTTAACAACGGACCTAACACGATTGCAACAAGTAGAATTTTTAACCGTTTAGGCTTAGATTTATGTAATGGAACTGCTGCCGGATCAACTACCTGCATGGCAGTAGGAATCATTTCACTTAAAGCATCCAATCGGTTCGCTTGATACTGTTTTGCTAGTAATTTATATATTTCTTCTTGCAATACAAAATTACGCATCAAATTTAAATATTGTTGTGCTAAATCTGGGGCTAGGTTAGATGGAACTGCAATATTATCCGCACTGTCGCGGTCATTTAATTGATTTAATTGCTGCTTATAGCTATCAATTTGCGCTTGTAGAGACTTATATTCAGAGTTATCTGGACTTGCATAGTATGCGAGAGATTGAAGCTGTGCTTGAGCAACTACCAACTTACTTTGAAGTTGGGTTGCAATACTGGCAAGTACTTGTACCTGTTGACCAGCAATTATACCATTTTTTTGAATAAAGGCTTTAATATTACTCTCTGATTGGGATAGATTCTGCTTGGTTACTTTTAGTTGTCCCTCAAAAAATTGCATTTTTTGTTGGCTACGATTATATGCGATATTGCTAATTAGTTGTCCTAGCGCAATCATATAATAATTAGCGATATTGGCGGCTAGCTTAGGATCTTTATCATCCACATCAATCTCTAAAAAGCCACTTTTCATATCGGGAATAAATTTAACTCTTGCATCTAACCCACCTCTGGCTAATTCAATATCTTTCGCTTTATAATACTTCAGTAAACCAAAACGTTCAATAACCATATTTTTGAGCGCTGAAGTTTTTAATAAAGCAATGGTTACATCAGCATCCGTTTTTTGTGACAAAAATCCTCCACCTCCGCCAGCCAATGCTGCTAAGCCATTCAGTGCTTGTGCTACACCGCTTCCTGCATCAGTAAGTTTTGGTGGGTTAATCACTGTTTTTGCGGTAAAGATCGGAGTTGCAAAGATGCAATAAATGATTGCCAACAATGTAGTGATTGCCGTAGCTATTCCAATTTGTTTGCGACTGTCTTTTAAGACAAGTGCAACCTTGGCTAAATCTATTTCTTTTTGTTTATTTTCCATTATTTTTATTTCACATTTAATTTTTAAACACGGTGATTGCTGCTGCGGCAGTACCAAAGTTAGACAAAATTTGTGTCCAATTCAGCAAGTTTTGCATTGCTCCTCCGAACTGAATTTGTTGCGGTACGATGATCGAGTCTCCCGGGTTTAAAGTTTGACTGGCAAACGAGCCGAACCATCCTGCTTGTTGCTTGCTGTACAAAGTACCATCTGCACGTAGGACGTACTCTTGACTTGAATCGGCAAATTGATTTTCTGTTCCTGCCAGATCAATGTATTTACCCACTGTATAACCTTTGTTATATTGAAATGTAGCCGGATTATACACTTGTCCAACTACATCGATCACTGTTGGTGTGGCTGGGATATAGACAGTATCACCGTTTTCCAGTGTTATTTTGGGTAAGTCGCTTTCTGTAATATTTGACGATGTGAAGTTGAGCACTACGCGACCATTTGGTTTTACCTGACGCATTTTATCCAAAAAAGCTTGTTGCTGCTGCATCACCATTTGTTGTGTTTGCGCACCTTGCGCTGTAGCCGTAGATAGTGCAGCATTGCTTGATTGTGCCAACAGTGTTTGTTGTAATTGATCAAGCATTTGGTTTAGGATGCGCATTTGCCGCTGTTTAACTGATGCGCGGCTGAGCTCTAGACCATAGAAATAAGAGTCTGTTGTAGATCCTCCCGCGGTTTTGATT
Organism: uncultured Neisseria sp.; assembly: GCA_964611845.1. Lineage (GTDB taxonomy): Bacteria > Pseudomonadota > Gammaproteobacteria > Burkholderiales > UBA11063 > Aquella. The sequence goes on along the minus strand of CAZTBH010000012.1, from coordinate 9,011 downwards.
AAATCCAGCAGTGTTGATTTTGGTGGAAGCTGATATACGCCAGGGTTATTTACTTCACCGTCGATAAATACATACATCAAATCGGTACTAACTGGAGCGCGTACATCTTTACTTGATAGTACGTTAATAATATCGCCCGGTTGTAACTGAAGGTTATTCTTAGGATCTCCTTCGAGAGCTAGTTTTAAGTTAAAAGGAATTAATTTCACTTTGTAGTTTTGCGGGTTGGTGCGGACTACTAGGGCATAGCTCCAGTTTATATCTGCTTCGGGTATTTGAATTGGTCCTGCAACAACTAAGTTCTGTTGTTTGGCAAAGGTGTTTTGTTGTTCTCCACTTTGTTGTGTGTTGTTTTGCTGAGAGCCATTACTTGAGCTTGAATCATCACTTGATTTATCTGCTTTAAATGTAGATTTTTCCTGCCCCATGCTGGTAAGGATACTGTCTCTTCCGTAGGTATTAAAATTATAGCTATTCCAGTATGATTTAGTAAGTAACATTTCCTTATTTTGGATAATATCGTGTACGGTAATCCCTTGGTGATATGCAACACGAGTAGGATTTGCTACATTTCCAATTAACACAATTGATTTGGCATATTCATTATGTGTTGTGAAAAAGTGAATGATTGCACCATTACTTACTGGCTGATGTAAACCATTTTGGAGTGAGTAGTTAAGTACATTAATCTGTTTATTAGCACCAACTTGTTCAATAACAATACTTTCACCGCGATTATCGTAGCTATAGCCACCCGCAAAATCAACTAAATTTTTAACTGTTTCGTTGGCGCGCATTTCGTAGATGCCTGGAACTTTAACTCCATCATATATTGCAGCTTGATCGCCTAGAGGAGTAAAATAAATTACATCGCCAGCTACAATACGAACGTTACTACTTTTGCCGTTGAGCAGTGCAGAATATAAGTCAAAATGTGTTATAGTTTTACCATTGCGTCGCAACTCAACATTACGCATTGAGCCTGCATTGGATGGACCTCCAACTGCAAATACAGCATTTTCAAGGGTTGATAGTGAGCTTAAATTATATGTGCCAGGTTGATTAGCAAAGCCTGCTACCGTTACCTGAATGCTACTAATTTTTCCAACGCTGGAAGAAAGAGAAAAGTTGCGATAAAATTTACCAACTTTACCTGAGAGGAATGTATCTAGATTGCCGCTTTTTACGCCTGCAACATTTACGGTGCCGACTTTTGGAATAAAAATTGTACCGTCATTCTCTACGTTTAAACTCAGGCTCGAATCTACGGCTCCCCATGTTTGCATTGTGATAACGTCCCCAGGAGCTATAGTATAGTTACTTGGCACTGGCGCATTTTGATTGGGTGAGAAGCTAGTCGGCGTCATAAACAAATCATTACCGTAAATCGGGAGCAGCTTACCAGTTCGTATCATTACGTTGTTTTGAAATTCACTTATTTGTTTTGCTTTTGGTTGTAATTCACTTATTCCAGATTTAGATGGGTTAGCTTGCTGGGAACTAATTGCCAATTTATTTGGTTTACTGGTATTATCCGGAAGATTTAAGGTTGCGCTGCCAGTACTACCTGTAGTTGAGCTAAGACCTGATCCACCTACAATCGGTGGAACCATAATATCATTACTTGAAGATGATGTTGTTGTGTTATTACCAGCACTATTATTTGCTCCAAATAATGAAGCATTACCAAAATTATCGGCAAAGGAATAACAAGTGAAAAATATTATTGATGTCAATAAACAGGCTTTTTTCATAAATCCTCAAGTAAACTATATAATTATCGTTGATTATCAACCCGCCATTGTATCAAAAATCCGTATAGTCTATTGAATATAATTGGACGCAAGCATCGTCATTTGAGTGCCAGTTTACGGGTAGTTCTCTATTTAACCAGCTACTTTATCTCGCGTAATATTCCTAAGTTACGCTATAATGTTCACCTGATTGACGAATTATTTTATTGGGTTTATCTATGAAAAGATTAGTACTTGCTTGTGTGATTATGACATTTTTTTCTGGCTATGCAGTGGCTGATAGTGGTTTATATGTTGGGGTTGGTGCAGGGTATGGCACAACATCGTCTAGCACTACTGGTGGGATGAACTATGCGAACGGCAGCTCAGAGCAAAGTGGTGGCAATATGGCTGGTGGAGTATATGTGGGTTATGATTTTAGCCATTATGTCGGGATTCAGGCGGATTATAATTACATTGCTAATGTGCAGTATTCAACTGGAACTATTCCCAGTACTGGAGCTAATGGCACGTTTAGCGTTAACCAACAGATACTTGATTTAGGTGTAACAGGGCATTTACCTTTTTCGTTATTTGCGGATGCTTTAAGTGGTATTTCCATTTTTGGTAAATTAGCTTTTGGTTATGCGACAACTTCATTTAATGGCGGAGAATTGGTTTCCCCTTCTCAACCAAATGGTGCCGCTGCTATTCCATCCAGTTCATCTAATCTGGTACCCGTTATTGCTGGTGGTGCAGAATACGGTATTGGACAAGTCGGGATTCGCTTAGAGTACCAATACATCGGTAATTCTGCAATTAATGTTAATGGTCAGAATATCATGAATGTTAATAATAGCTTAGTATTATTATCCGCACTTTATCATTTTTAGCATTACTCAACCAATAATGTGGCTTATTGCCCGATTAAAAAAATCACCTCTTGCTTATCCAGTCGCAACGGTTTACGTTGCCATTGTCCAATGGTTTTACTAATAATTTGTTGCTCTGGTGTCATTAGATTGATACCAACACAGAGTTTAATTTCATGGTTAAGGCTCGCTAATAGGGCATCAAATAAATGTTGGTTGCGAAATGGTGCTTCGATAAAAATCTGGGTAATTCCTTCTTTGAGAATTTGCGCCTCCAGTTGTTTGAGTCGTGTTTTGCGTGCTGCTGGTTCGGCAGGCAAATAGCCTAGAAAACTAAACTTTTGCCCATTCAATCCACTAGCCATCAAAGTTAATAGGATGGAACTAGGCCCAATTAGTGGTACGACATCAAACCCCATCGCATGTGCAATACTCACTACCCGACTACCAGGATCAGCTACTGCTGGGCAACCACAGTCGGAAATTAAACCAACATCAAATCCTTGTTTGAGAGGTTCAATCAAAGCACTGTAGTCCTGCTTGTGTTTATTAAGTTCCAATACATCTAACTGCTGTAACGGTAGTGCTAGATTAAGTTGTTTAAGATGCGCTCGCCCAATTTTGGCAGTTTCAACGATGAAGTGTTTTAAATGATTAATTTGTGCTTTCTGTTCCTCAATTAGAACTGAAGCTGTGATTTCTGGATTAAGGCTGGTTGGAATAAGATATAAATTTGGCATCTGCTAATGACTCACTAAAATTTTGCCAGATTATACCATTCAAACTAGAATATACTCAAACTGATTTAAAATCCTAAATCAACGACCTAGTCGGGTGATGAATCTGATTGATATACTATCAGGATTGTTATTAGATAAAGAGCATACTGTTATACATAGATAATGTTAAAATCACGGATTAAACGAAATAATAGGTACTTTAGTATGCATAAATTAGCGGTTATCGGCAATCCGATTGCGCATAGTCTCTCACCATTGATTTGGAGTGAATTTGCTCGTCAATGTGAAATTGAGTTGGAATATAACAAAATCTGCGCACCAATTGATGATTTTGAGCATGTAGTTCGAGATTTTTTTGCTAGTGGTGGACATGCATTAAGCGTAACTGCACCATTTAAATCCCGTGCTTATGCACTAGCTAACCGCCATAACACACACACCTTGCTTTCTCAAACTGCAAATCATTTGATTGCTAGAGATGGATTATTACTGGCAGATAATACGGATGGAATTGGTTTGGTTGCCGATTTACATCGCATGGGTCGTAATTTAAAAGATAAAAATATTTTGATAATTGGTAGTGGTAGCGTTATTTACTCAGTACTGAGCTCCTTGGAGGCGGAAGCACCTAAGCGGATTGACTTACTGATGCGCGATAGCTCTAAATTAGATGATTTTATCCAGAAGTCGCGCTTGGTTGATGCCTATGACGCGGTAGTTAGTTATGATATCGTAATTAATACCACGCCAAATACAGCTGAAAATACTTTATTTAGTCAAGTTAAACAGTTAAGTGCTCATGCACTGGTGTATGACATGATTTACACCGCCAAGCAGACATTATTTCTAAAAGCGATGGAACAGCTTAACGCCGATATTACTCAGGCAAATGGTCTGGGAATGTTAATCCAACAAGCTGCGGCGGCTTTTACTCTGATTTTTGCTAAATCTCCAAATATTGATGCACTCTATCCACTGTTACAGGAAAAGATGAATGGTTAATTTGTTACAGCTCATAATCGGGATGGTATTTATCCTAGTTGCAGCAATGGTTTTTTGTAATGCGCTGGAACATCTTGGCGAATCATTAGGGATTTCTGAGGGAGTAACTGGTTCAATATTTGTTGCTGTCGGTACCGCGTTGCCCGAGGCGATAGTTCCGTTAATAGCTTTATTTGGTACCCCACATGGAGAAGGACAACTCAATTTTGGTGCTGAAATTGGAGTTGGTGCGATTTTAGGGCCTCCATTAATGTTGTCTACCTTATCAATTGCTTTAATGGCTTTTTCAGTCTGGCGCAAACGTGGAATGAATGGTTTAATTCGTCCAGAAAAAACTGGTTTGAATCGGGATCTCAAATTTTTTAGCTTTGGTTACTTCTTGGCAATATTATTAGCTTTTAGCCATAATTTCTTCCAGAGTAATGTTCTCGATGCAATGGTAGTAGCTACTTTGATTTTGAGTTACTTCTTCTATGTAATGTTAACCATCCGTGCATCTAGCGATTTGGTTAAAGACGGTCACGGAACAGAGGCAGAAGATGAGCTTTATTTCAAACATTATCTTAAATTGCCAAATAATATTGTAACAGTGGCGATTCAGGCAGCTATTGGTTTTGCGGGCTTAGTTTATTTTGCGCATGTGTTTATTTTGGGAATTACAGGTACATCCCAAGCATTGGGAATTCCTGCATTTTTGCTTTCAGTTGTATTGATTCCAGTTGCGACAGAGTTACCAGAAAAGGTAAATAGCATTCTGTGGATTCGTAAAGGTAAAGATACTTTGGCGATTGCCAATATTACTGGAGCAATGGTCTTTCAAGGTTTACTTTTACCTGTGATGGGGATAGCCTTAACCAGTTGGCAATTACCATGGGAAAAAGCAGTTAGTTGTATCGGGACTTTTTTTGCAGTGGCATGGTTGTTTGTCCATGCTGGTAAACATACTCACTATAAAGTTAAGCACTTTATGGTTAATGGTGGATTGTATATCCTAAGCCTTATGGTTAGTTTAATGGTGTTTAAATAATGTTGGTTCAGTTTACACGCACCAATATTTTGCTGGGTGATGCAAATATAGCTAAATTGGCTGGCAAGCATATTTTGATTGCTGGAGTTGGCGGAGTTGGTGGATATGTAGTTGAAGCTATCGCTCGTGCTGGAATTGGTAAGATTACCATAATTGACAATGATGTAGTTGATATAAGCAATATTAACCGTCAGCTTATTTCCAATCTGGATAATGTGGGCAAAGCTAAGGTTGATGAATTTAGCCTGCGGATTAGATCAATCAATCCAGATGTGGAACTAATTTCATTACCTGTCTTTATTGACGAAAATAATCTGGATGAACTATTTAGCGATAAACCCGATTATGTGATTGACTGTATTGACACCATTGAGTCCAAATTAGCCTTGATTGTGTATTGCTTAAAGCATAAATTAAAAATTGTTTCTAGTATGGGCGCAGGTAATCGAATTGATGTAACTAAGGCTAAACTAGCGGATATTAGTAAAACACAAGTTTGTGCACTAGCTCGTAATATTCGCTTACGCTTACGTAAGATGGGTATAAAAAAAGGTTTGACCGTGGTTTATTCGGAGGAAGAACCATTTGCAAAACCTTTAGCAAATCCGGCTGGCGGTCGCCCAACTAACGGGACTATTAGTTATTTACCAGCCTTATTTGGAATTATGTTAGCAGGAAAGGTTTTGCAGGAATTGATTATTAATGACTAAACTCTATGATGTGATTATTATTGGTGCTGGTCCATCTGGTACAAGTTGTGCGTATAATGTTAAACGATTAAATTCTGATGCTAGCGTTTTACTACTGGATAAAGCAGCGTTTCCGCGTTATAAACCATGCGGTGGTGGCGTTTCACCAGAAGTTGCGAATTATCTTGATTTTGATTTAAAACCTGCAATTGACTCAGTCTGTGATACGGTGGTAATGGTTGCCAATGGACAAGAAATAACTGGAGATAAATATCCCTTATGGATGGTTCGCCGCGAGAAGTTTGATAATTATTTATTAAGCAGAGCCAAAGAAAAGGGGGTTGAATTTAAACACTCAGTTGAAGTTCAGGATATTATAACAACCAATGAAACCCCGACTGTCATCACTAGTATCGGTGAATTTCAAGCTAAGATTGTCATCATCGCCGAAGGTGGTCGCGGAAAGCTTGCTAAAAAGCTAGGATATGCCGCAAAAAATACCACCTTAGCGGCAATGGAATATGAGCATTATACGGCTAAAGGAAATGGTAAATTATATATTGATTTTGATTATAACGATAGTGGTTATGCATGGAACTTTCCAAAATCAGACGGTTTATCATTAGGCATCGGTGGTTTTGTCAAAGGGCAAGACAAGGGTAAGGTTGGATTACCGCAGAAGTTACTAAATTATACTAAACAATTCTCAGTTGATGAGTTGGACAAAAAAAATCTGCACGGACATCCGATTTTACTTTATTCTGGTCGGCAGAAATTAGTTCATGATAGGGTAATGCTAATCGGTGAAATAGCGGGTTGTGTGGATCCTTTGACCGCGGAAGGCATTCGTCCAGCAATTAAAAGTGGTTTTCTGGCAGCTAAGGTGATTAATTATGCTTTAGCTAAAAATGATTTTAAATTACTAGTAAATTACGACTTGGCATTTCATAAAGAAATTGGCAATGATTTTTATTATGCACGAATAATGGCATATTTTCTCAATAAGAATCTGAGTCGGATCTTGCCAATGTTATCTAGTAAACGTGCGGTAAATGCTTTTATGAGTGTATTTAGTGGTAAATCCACTTATCGTGAGAAAATTAGCTGGCGGCGTATAGGCAAATTAATCTGGAAATCTATATTTTAAATGTTTGTGTGAAATGGTTGGGAAGGTGAGCCCAACCCTTGGCACTTGCTGATCCGCATATGGCTGCTTCGTTCCCGACCTGACCAAATTTTGCGGTAGACAATGCAAGGAGACCCACCATTGTTTGAGGTGGGTATTATAACTTAAGTTGCTCTTGAGTTGCAAGGGGTTATGCTAATTAAACAATTATATTCAAACTTGCTTGCCAGTATAGTCAATTATTTTTTTATAGGTGATTGCTTAACTGCTGCAAGAGCGGTAGTTACTACACCTGCGATATCGGTCAAATTTTGTGGCAGGATAATGGTATTACCAACTTTAGCCAAATTCCCAAACTGCTCGATGTATTGTGCGGCTAATTTTTGATTTACCGCTAATTCACCATTTTCATTGCAAATAGCATCAGCAATCAGTTTAATTGCACCAGCATTAGCTTCGGCAATTGCCAAGATAGCCTGTGCTTCACCTTGTGCTTTAGTCTTCATGGCTTCTGCTTCACCGATTGCTTTATTAATTGCAGACTGTTTATCACCTTCGGAGCGACGGATGGTTGACATGGTATCACCTTCTGCCAAATTAATTTTTTCCTGGCGATCACCCTCAGAGCGAGCAATCTTGGCGCGTTTTTCACGCTCGGCAGTAATCTGTTCCTGCATTGCATTTAATATATGTTGTGGTGGCTGGATATTCTTTAATTCATAGCGTAATACTTTTACACCCCAGTTAAGTGAAGCTTGATCAACCGCAGCTACTACATGTTTATTAATCTCATCACGTTCTTCAAAAGTTTTATCTAATTCCATTTTACCAATAACTGAGCGAAGTGTAGTTTGCGATAACTGTACAATTGCCGCAACAAAGTTATTAGTTCCATAGGTGGCTAATTTGGCATCGCTAATTTGAAAGTAAACTACACCATCAATTGCCAGCTGAGTATTATCTTTAGTGATACAAACTTGTTCAGGGACGACCATCGGAACTTCCCGCATATCATGAATAACTACCAGACGATCAACAAATGGTACTAAAATATGTAATCCAGGGTTTAAGGCGCTATGAAATTTACCCAAACGCTCAACAATACCTACTCGCTCCTGCGGAATAATTTTAATACTGGATTTAACAAAAATTACGATACAAAATATAAAAGCAATCAGTACGCCGTACTGGATAATTATACTATTTAGGGCTTCAACACTCATTTTATTTAATCTCCTTTGCTATTTCAAGTTCATGGTTACTGAATTTGGTAATGATTAAGCGATCACCGATTTTTACTGGTTCTGGATTTTGCGTCTTGGCATCCCAGTAAGTTCCACTATAAAGTACACGAATGCGGTTAGTGCTGATTTCAACTACTTCCACACTTTGCCCAATATGTTTTACTAACATTCCTTCCGTGGTAACATTTTTAGACTTGTAACGGCTAATAAAAAAGCAACCGATAATAGATAAAACACCAGCGCTAACAGTTGGAATCATCCAATCATGCAGAATAAAAGCACTAAAACTGGCAATAACGCAAGAAGTACCAATCACCAATAGATAAAAAGTTGCTGTAGCAAGTTCTAATGCGATTAATGCAATACCAGCTAGCAGATAAAAATAAAAGCTCAACATTATTACTACCTTAATAACGAAATTGATAAATTATATCAATATGGTATTATAACATTTTACGTGCGGTCTAATCGCCCTTAATCCTCTTGGAGAGGGAGTTATTCTTTCTCAAATTGTAAAATATATCAAAAAATCGCAAAAAAGATTTGACGATTTGGATTGAGTTGTGTGATAATACCGT
>CAZTBH010000011.1:0-61878 GCA_964611845.1 uncultured Neisseria sp. | reverse complement strand
AGTAAATGGTATAAATTAAACTAAAGGAACGCTATATGTTGAAATTTGCAATTAAACGGATTTTAGTATCCATTCCAACTTTATTGGCGATTATTACGCTAGTGTTTTTTCTGGTACATATCACGCCGGGTAATCCTTTTGATGGTGAGCGAGCGCTTTCTCCCGAAGCTCTTAAATCATTGATGGCACAATATCGTCTCGATTTACCGATGTGGCAACAATATTTGCTCTACCTCAATGACCTGATCCACGGTAGTTTTGGAATTTCAATGAAATACCTCGGACAACCGATTAATCATCTGCTCTTCCCGGATAATATGGGTGGCTTCTGGGTAACTCTACGCTTGAGTATCTATACTATGGTAATTGCTGTACCTTTTGGCATAATTTGCGGTGCGTATGCAGGATTACATAAAAATTCATGGTTTGATAAATTAGTTGTATCAAGTAATATTTTCTTTACTGCGGTACCCACTATGGTAACTGGTCCTTTATGTGTATTGGTATTTGCGGTAACCTTACGTTTACTGCCAGCTGGTGGCTGGGGTGATGGTGATATCGCTCATTTATTTCTACCCGTGCTGGTGCTAATCTTAGCTTATACACCAACAATTGCCTTTGTTACCCGCGGAAGTATTATTGATGTGCTAAATTCCAATTATATTCGCACGGCACGCGCCAAAGGATTGCCAACCAAAAAAATCTTATTCAAACACGCGATTCGACCAACATTATTACCCGTTATTTCTTTACTTGGTCCAATGTTTGCGGGGATTTTAGTCGGTGCAGTAGTTACCGAGCAGATTTTTACATTGCCAGGTTTGGGTGTGCTTACGACCAATGCCGCAACTAATCGTGATTATAATATGATTATGGCGATTACCATTTTGGGTAGTATTTTGACGATAGTGTTTAATATTATAGTTGATTTACTTTATATGGTGCTTGATCCTAAGATTAAACAATAATAATAGTTACAAATAAGGAAACTGTTGCATGATTTTTAAAACAAAAAACTTGAATATAGATGCGCCAGCAACTAAGGGGTTCTGGCGGAGTGTTTTCAGCCGCTTATCGCGTAATAAACTAGCAATGACTAGCGGTTTGATAATCGTTACCTTAACTTTAATGTGCATTGTCGTGCCAATATTTAGTGGTGTAAGCTATGATAAAACCAACTGGAGCGAAATTATGCAATCGCCAAGCATGGCACATTGGTTTGGCACTGATAGCTTAGGACGTGATTTATTTGTTCGTTCATTCATCGGTGGACGGATAACCTTTGAAATCGCTTTTGCTGCGGCATTCGTCGTGCTGTTGGTCGGAATCTTCTACGGTGCGATTGCGGGATACGTCGGCGGTAAAGTTGATACGGTTATGATGCGCGTTGTCGATGTACTATACGGCATCCCATTCTTGTTTTTCTGTATCTTGCTAATTACTCTCTTTGGTAACAGCATGGCACTGTCATTTGTTGCTATTGCTGCGATTTCCTGGCTGGATATGTCACGTATCGTCCGCGGACAAACCCTGAGCATCAAACATAAAGAATATGTTGAAGCAGCTATGGTTTCAGGCGTGAGTAATTTTAAAATTATCACCCGTCACGTAATCCCTAATTTACTAGGCGTGGTAATTGTTTATGCTGCATTAACCGTACCGAATATGATTGTACTCTCGGCAGTATTGAGTTTCTTTGGTTTGGGCGTAACTGAACCGATGACTTCGTGGGGATTATTAATTTCGGATGGGGCGCAAAATATGCAAGCATGGTGGCTATTACTCTTCCCTGCTGGTCTTATGATTATAACTTTACTTTCTTTTGCATTCTTTGCCAATGGCTTACGTGATGCATTAGATCCACGCTAGGAGCCACAGATGGATAATAAAAAAACTCCTCTTTTAGAAGTTCGCGATTTAGTTGTTGAATTTAAAGTTCAGGATGGCTTAGTTCGCGCGGTAAATGGTTTATCGTTCAAAGTCTACGATAGTGAAATTATCGGAATAGTTGGCGAATCTGGTTCGGGCAAAAGTCAAACCATGCTGGCATTAATGGGTTTACTAGCTGGCAATGGTAAAGTTAAAGGTTCTGTTAAATTTAATGGGCAAGAACTAGTCGGCATGTCAACTGGCAAGCTAAATAAGTTCCGCGGTGATCAAATTGCTATGATTTTCCAAGACCCAATGACATCTTTAAATCCATACCTGAAAATCAGCTTACAAATGACTGAGGTTTTGATGCTGCATAAAAATATGCCTTACAAACAAGCCCTGGATGAAGCAATCAAAATGCTGGATAAGGTTAAAATTCCTGATGCTAAAAATCGGATTCACCTCTATCCACATGAATTTTCTGGTGGGATGCGTCAACGGGTAATGATTGCCATGTCATTATTAACTAAGCCAAAATTACTAATTGCCGATGAACCAACCACCGCACTTGATGTAACTGTTCAGGCGCAAATCTTGGAGCTACTCAAAGAACTAAAACAAGAAATGAATATGTCAATTATCTTTATCACGCATGATATGGGTGTAGTGGCGAATATCTGTGACCGAGTGAATGTAATGTATGGTGGCTGGCTAATGGAAACTGCAACAATTGAACAAGTCTTTGCAACACCGTACCATCCTTATACCAGCGCTTTACTGGAAACAATTCCGAGTATTGATCACGATGTGGATAAGCTCAAAACGATCCCAGGAGAACCACCAAATTTACTGCATTTACCAGAAGGCTGCCCGTTTCAACCTCGTTGCAGCAAGGTAAGTGCTGCGTGTAGCGGACAGATTCCGTTACGTAAAATCTCACCGCGTCATGTTATGAAATGTACTGTGGAGGTAGCTCAATGAAAAAAATTCTCGAAGTAAAAAACCTCAAAGTTCATTTTGAGCTGGGTGGTGGCATGTTCAAAGCTAAACGGGTGGTGCATGCAGTTGATGGCGTTGATTTTGACGTTTTTGAAGGCGAAACTTTAGGTATCGTCGGTGAATCTGGCTGTGGTAAATCTTCTTTGGCACGCGCGTTGTGCGGACTAAATAAAATCACCTCAGGTAGTGCCCTCTTTGATGGCAAAATTGATCTGGCTAAAGCCTCATCTAAAGAGTGGAATGAAGTTCATAAACAAATGCAGTTTATTTTCCAAGATCCAGTTGCGGCACTTGACCCACGCATGACCGTTGCTGAAATCATCTCTGAACCACTGATAACTCTTTATCCAGATATGAAAAAAGATCAGGTTTTACAAAAAGTATTAGCAACCATGAAACTGGTTGGTTTGACGCAAAATCAGGTAAATCGTTATCCACAAGAATTTTCTGGTGGGCAATGCCAGCGGATTGGAATTGCCCGCGCACTGATACTTGAACCAAAAATCTTAATCTGTGATGAATCAGTAAGTGCATTGGATGTGTCAATTAAAGCACAAATTATCAATCTATTGCAAGAATTACAACAACAGCTTAAATTAACTATTTTATTTATTTCGCATGATCTAGGCGTTGTCAAACACATTTGTAAACGTATTCTGGTAATGTATCTGGGTAATATTATGGAACTAGGTAATAAGCAAACTATCTATAATAATACTTTGCATCCATATACCAAAGCTTTGCTGTCAGCTGTACCAGTTGCGAACCCTCTGCTAGAAAAAACCAAGCAAATTCAGCTTCTTGAAGGTGATTTACCCTCACCAGTTAATCCGCCCAAAGGTTGTGTATTTAGTACCCGTTGCCCACAGGCAGAGGATAGGTGTCGTGCATCACGTCCAGAAGGTAAAATTGTGCAGGAACATTTTGTAACTTGCTTTAAAGCAGTAAGTTAAAACGATAGAACAACATAAAACAATCAAGAAAATGGTAGAGATGGGTAATGTTCCTAGATGAACGCACAATTAAGGTATCTGGCACTATTTAAGCAAGGTTTACTGTCGCAACAATTTGGAGCAGGATTATCTGGAACGCTTAGTGCAATTGAGAATCTTGCTTATGTACAGATTGATACGCTATCGGTGGTCGAGCGAGCACATCACCATGTATTATGGAATAGAGTAGCTGATTATGATCTTACCCACCTGAACCAACTGGTTAAAAAGCAGCATATCTTTGAGTATTGGTATCATGCGGCAGCATATTTACCGATGCGTGACTATCGTTATGCACTACCACGGATGATGTCCATCCGCAATGGTGAAAACCGCTACTATACAAATATCGACAAACGCCTGACAAATGAAATTTTAGCTCGAGTTAGAGAAGAAGGAGCATTACGCGCACGTGATATTGGTAAAAACAACCCAAATAAGGGCGGCTGGTGGAATCTGGGACAAGAACGCAGGGCACTTGACAAATTGTTCATGCAGGGCGATCTTATGATCTGTGAACGCAACGGCATGGAGAAAGTTTATGATCTTACTGAACGCTGTTTGCCACAAAATATCGACCTAAGTATGCCAACATTAAGAGAGTACGCGATATATTTACTTGAGACAACAATCAAGGCACACGGTGTTTTTACTTTGAAACAGCTATTGCATCTTAGAACCGGAAAATCCTTGCAAGATATGATGCGTGAAGTTCTCAGTGAATACATTAGTTCTGGAGTAGTGAGTGCAATCTCTAATATTGGCAGAACGACAATTTATGTGGATAATAAAGCACTTGAATTGGGAGAAAGCACAGTAAAAACCAATGCTCAAATAAAAATCCTCTCGCCCTTTGATAATTTGGTAATTCACCGTGAGCGGTTGAGTTTGCTGTTTAATTTTGATTATCGGATTGAATGCTATACTGCAGCAGCTAAGCGAGTGTTTGGCTACTTTTGTTTACCAGTTTTATATGGGAATACCTTCATCGGTCGAGTTGATTGTAAGGCACATCGTGCAGAGCAGCGATTTGAAGTGATAAAGCTTCATCTGGAAAATGATGAGCTCGATCAAAAACAGCTGCTGCCATTATTACGCAATGAACTGCAAAGATTTGCTGATTTCAATAAATGCCCTCTCCTTGAAGGAATATAAGCTGTCATAAATATTTTTACGACACTCATGTGCTAAATATAGACTTTATGTCTCAAAGTTCTTCAACCTAAAAGCAAAATAATTGTTCATAAAAGAAGCCTAATAACCTATAATAATCAATCTGTTTAAATAAAACAGTAGTACAAGTGCTAAAATAACGGGTTAAGGAGTACAACAAAATGACCTTAAACCTTAACTCAGAATTATCTATCCTAGAATGTAGTGGCAGCGATGCTGCAACTTATCTGCAGGGACAGCTTTCCAACGATATCCGTGAACTAAATAACAAGCCGTGGCAATTTTCCGCCCATCTAAATAATAAAGGACGTACTCTCGCCACTTTCATCATTACTCAATATCAAGAAAACAGCTATTATTTGATTACCAGCAAAAATGTAATTGATAAAATCTTACCGCGCCTGAAAATGTATATTTTACGTAGTAAAGTTACTCTAGCTGTTAGTACTAAATCAATTTATCTAAGTAATACTCAAATTGATGACAGTCACAATCTACAATTAAGTACCGATAAATACCTTAATATCAGTGAGAGCTCACAAGAGAGCACCACAGATAGCAATGCATGGCATAAATTTCTAGTTGATAATGCTCTGCCAATGATTTATCTCGAATCAATTGAAAAGATTATTCCCCAACAGATCAACTATGATTTAATTGGTGGAATTAACTTCAAAAAAGGCTGCTATACTGGTCAGGAAATTGTTGCCCGTACCCATTATCTGGGTAAAGTTAAACGGCGTATGGCAAAATTCACCACCGACACCCAGCCGCAGATTGGACAAAGTGTAGTCAGCCCGCTAATGGATAATCAAGAGGTTGGCACTATCATTGACTATTATCAAGATGGGCAGAACTATCATGGCTTGGTTTCATTACAAAATAACTGCCTAGACAATGCATACTTGGATGCAGATAATCAACAAAAACTTACTTGTACTACATTAATCGACGAATCAACAGGAGCATAATCGTGACAAAAGTTCATACTATTACCCACCCTTTAGTCCAACATAAACTAACTATAATGCGCGATAAAAATACTGGAACTAAAGAGTTTCGCGAACTTACTCATGAGTTATCTCAGCTAATTGGCTATGAAGCGATGCGTAATATTAAAACTGAACTGGTTGAAATCGAAACACCACTGGTTAAAACTAAAGCTCCAGTACTGGCTGGACGTAAATTAGCATTAATTCCCATCCTCCGTGCTGGTTTAGCAATGGCGGATGCTATCGCGGATTTTGTACCAAATGCCAAAATTGGACATATCGGAATGTATCGCGACCCAAACACTCATCTACCAGTAGAATATTATTGCAAATTACCCTGTGATATTGAAAACCGTGATGTTTTCCTGTTAGATCCGATGCTAGCAACTGGTGGTTCAGCGATTGCAGCAATTGATTTACTCAAACAACATGGTGCGAGCAATATTAAATTTGTCTGTATTCTCTCTGCTCCTGAAGGAGTTGATAAAATTCGTCAAGCACATCCAGATGTTGAAATTTACACAGGTTCAATTGATGAAGGGTTAAATGATCACGATTATATCGTTCCTGGGCTAGGTGATGCTGGCGACCGTATTTTTGGCACCAAATAACCATGGCTAAATTATTTTTTCGTTACTCGGCAATGGATGCTGGTAAAACTCTTGATTTGTTAAAAGTTGCCTATAATTATGAAGACCGTGGGCAACATACCTTAGTAATCACTTCTGCAATTGACCGTCGTGCTGGCGACAATAAAGTCCGTTCGCGTATTGGTTTTGATAAAGAAGCGACTTCAACCACCATCGAGGATAATTTGTTTAATTTAATCAAAGCGCAAAATCAGCAGCAAAAGATCGCTTGTGTTCTTATCGATGAAATTCACTTCTTTAGCTCCGAGCAAATTATTCAGCTCTCAGATGTGGTTGATTATCTCAATATCCCGGTAATTTGCTATGGCTTACGCAGTGATTACCGTGGTGAACCATTTCCTGCCGCTACTAC
Source organism: uncultured Neisseria sp. (assembly GCA_964611845.1). GTDB lineage: Bacteria > Pseudomonadota > Gammaproteobacteria > Burkholderiales > UBA11063 > Aquella. Next base: position 54,848 of record CAZTBH010000011.1, on the reverse strand, counting down.
CCTCCTCGCAATCGCAGATACCTTGGAAGAAGTTAAAACGATCTGCCATTGTGGGCGTAAGGCTAATTTTAATATGTTGGTACGCGATGGCGTAGCAGTTAAGCAAGGTGCGTCAGTAGTGGTTGATGATGAAAATCTCAAAAAAATTGACACTAAATATGTTTCGGTGTGCAGAAGGCATTGGAAAGAGGGCGTCTGGGAGTAGATTATGATGCAAATTAACTACATGTTAGATACATGCGCTATTAATCATATAATTGAAGACAAATCAAAATTGAGTGCTGTACTAAATAAGAACTTAAACTTCTTTATAACCTATATTCAGATCGATGAATTAGATAAAATGAAAGTAACGTGGACAGATAAATACTCAGAAGCGGTAAAATTTCTAAATATGATTCAAGTCAAAGAAGAGCCATCATCTGTAACCATAGTTGGCTATTGGCGTTTAGGAAAAACGAAGTCAGGTAATGGTGAAAGCTATAATCATGTACTCGAATATATGAAACGGCGTAAGCCAAAAAAAAACCATATTCATGATGCAATTATTGCAGATTCCGCAATCAAATATAAAATGACACTTGTGACAGACGATGGTCCACTAATTGATGCGGTTAATAGTGTTGGTGGAAAAGTGATTACATTAGATGACCTTATTAAAATTGTTTTAACTATCAAATAAAAGCAAAATATGACGACACTATTGCAGATGATCCGCTTCCACAAAAAATAGTTAACAATAGTAGAACCGTTTTTTTACCTTTTCAAGAACATTGGCGGCATTAAAAATGAATATTGGGCGCTGATAAAATAAATCAGAACTCAATCACCCAAAGAATTTAACGCCTGATAAATCAAAGTCGTAATCTGAGTATAATTACCGGTTGCTAAACTATCATCCTCAAAGCGTCCATTAACAAATGGCGAATGACGTTTATTAGTCAACAAAATTATTGTTAGATTATATTGGGGATCAATTACTGTCATAGTTCCAGTCCACCCAAGGTGACCGATAGCCTGATCGCTTGCATAAGGAGACTAAACCATTTTAGCGCTCGTGAAGTTGGATCACCTGCCCGACGCCAACCCAAAGCATGATTTGGGCTAAAACCGCCATATCAGCCAAAGTTGAAAATAATCCCGCATGCCCTGATACACCGTCTAATCAATAATAAGCTTTTTCATCGTGTACCTCACCCTGAATAGTCTGGGTTCTAATATTAGGAAACGCCACCGTAGCACCACGGGTATTACCATTAATCTCCGTTGCAGCACAATCACTTGCCTTAAAGCCTTTGCGCAATGGATTAAAAACTGTATTACTTAACTCTAATGGTCGATAAAAAGCATTCTCAACATATTGGTCTAGGACTTGCTGTGTGACACTCTCAACGATCATTCCCAGCAAAATAAAATCAACATCACTGTACAGCGGTGCACCACCCAGTGGACGTTAAAATGCCAATTTAGTTACTATCAACTGTTTAGTCAGCGTTGAATCTTGAGAGTAAAATTCAGCACCAATTTTTGCAAATCAAAGCCATAATATTCAGCTTTACCATTAGTTAGGATTGGGAAATCATTTTTAATCATCACGCACTCCCAATTAAAAAAGCCCGCAACTCAAATGAGCTGTGGGCTTTAACTAAAATTTAATAATTATTATTTCTTAAGCTTAGTATGGTTATTCACATACCATTGTTGTGACATAGTCAAGATATTATTTACTAACCAATACACCACTAGGCCTGCTGGGAAGAAGAAGAACATCACACTAAATGCCAGTGGCATAATGCGCATCATCTTAGCTTGCACCGGATCTGCTGCTGGAGGATTTAGGAAAGTTTGTAAGAACATCGTAATTGCCAATATCACAGGCAAAATATAGTATGGATCAGGACGGCTCAAATCGGTAATCCATAAGAAATGCGCCTGACGTAGCTCAACTGAACCTAGTAATGCCCAATACAAACCAATAAATACTGGAATTTGTAATATCATTGGCAAACAACCACCAACTGGATTAACTTTTTCTTCACGATACATTGCCATCATTGCTTGTTGCAACTTAGCTTTATCGTCACCGTACTGCGCTTTAAGTTTTTCCATCTTAGGTGCTAAAGCTTTCATCCGCGCCATTGATTTATAGCTCGCATGAGTTAATGGATATAGAACTACTTTTACTGACAAAGTCAATAACACAATCGCCCAGCCCCAGTTCTTCACGATTTCGTAGATGTGTACTAGCAACCAGAATAAAGGTGTTGAGAAAATATACACCCAACCATAATCTTTAGTCCGCTCTAATTCAGGAGCTGCTGCAGCCATTGCATGGTATTCTTGTGGTCCAACATACATTGGAACATCAATCGTGTAGCTTGAATGTGCTTTGATCTGCGGCAAATCAGTCATAACTCCAGCAGAAGCCAAATTACCAACTGGTTTAAAATCAAAACGACATTGAACACCATTGCTACATATCGCAGCATGGTTAAATGGATTTAACAACCATAAACCAGTGAAATAATGCTCAGCAAAGCCAGCCCAACCATTAGTCGTATTTTGTGGATATTCAACATTATTTTTAGCTAAAGCATCAAATTTGATGGTGTTAAATTTAGCTTCTTCATTATAATAAACTGGACCTGTAAAAGTATGAACGAATTTAGTTTCACCAGCAGGTGCTTGTTCGTCACGTAGGAAACGCCAGTATGCCGTAACATTGTTTAATGCCACCGCGCTATTATTCATGATCTGATAGCTAACGTCAACTACATAGCTGCCACGCTTAAAGGTAAAGGTTTTAACAACTACCACTCCACCGCTTTCAGCCGTGCTAGTCAAACTAACCGCTAAACTATCCGCAGTAGAATTCATTGCGTAGCTATAATCTTGTGCTTTGAAAACTGTTTTATGTGTTGGCAATTGTAGATCGCCATTCGGGCTAATTAATCCAGTTTGCGCAACAAAAACACGATTATTGTCGTTCATCAAGAATTGGTAAGGTTTACTGGTATCATCGTAATCAGTGTATTTTAACAAATCAATACTGCGGATATCACCACCAACAGTATTAATCTGCACTTTCATCAAATCAGTAGTAACATTGATGATTTTGTCACTCGCCAAGCCAGTGCCGTTTTCAGCAACTTGATTATTTGTAGCTGTTGGCGTGCTACCATCAGCAGGTGAATTTGCTACTTGCGCGGTTGCAGTAGTCGGAGTCGGTGCTTTAGGGGCAAAGAATTTTTCCCAACCAAGCATTAGACCGAGAGAAAGAACAATAAATAATATTAAACGACGGGTATCCATACGTTTCCTTAAAAATAAGACTGTTCGCGCGTGTATTCTCAAACTGATTTGAAATACTAGCAGGCGATTTATAACGAAACCTACAGGTAGTAGGTAAGAAATAAATCAACGACCTAGGATGATGAATCTGATTGAGTATAACTGTCAAGGTACAGGATCGTGCCCACTACCACCCCATGGATGGCAACGTGACAGACGTCGAACGGTTAAACAAAAACCCTTGATTATACCATACTTATTCAGAGCAATAATTGCATATTGGGAGCAGCTTGGCGTATAGCGACAGCTTGGTGGCAACCATGAGCTAATTAGTAGCTGATAGCTACGAACTAGCAGAATCGCTAGTTTTTTGAACATTTGAATTTAGCTTAAATTTAGTACACAATTGCTTAAGTTCGGCAATTATCAATGGATAATGTTCGGGAGTGAAGTGTTTTTGTGCTCTAACGATTAAATCCAGAGGCATCCAGTCAGATTGCTCGGTGCGAAAGAATTCACGAATGGTACGTTTGATATAATTACGTTGATTGGCGCGCTTATGAACTTTTTTGCTAACCATAAATCCCAGCCGCGAATGTGTCAGCTCATTTGGTTTATAGTGCAGCTTAAAAAATTTGCCAACACGAACCTTACGAAATACAAAAACGGATGAAAATTCATCCGCTTTGCGTAATCGGTGCGCTTGTGTAAGTTTATTACTCATTAGCTGCTACTTGTTGGGTATTCAGTAGTTGCATACACGCGATATGTCTATACAGCTAGGCTAGCACGGCCTTTTGCACGGCGCGCTTTGATAATTGCACGACCGGATTTAGTTCTCATACGAACTAAAAAACCATGAGTACGCTTACGTTTTACCACTGAAGGTTGGAATGTGCGTTTCATTTAAATATCCCTTTAGCAAAAATTAGTGCTGAATTATAGCACATTCAGAGAAGATTGCCAAGCTAATTTTCTGCCAAATTATGATTAACTTTAAAACAAAATTTTGCACTCAAGACTATCAGACAAAAAGACATAAATATTATTCATTTTTATCTTTATGGTATAACGTTTAGCAAGTTGGCTGGATGTCGTTATTTCGCTGCAAATCAAGGTACAGAACTCCATTGACCCACAAAATCAATACCCACTCCCATACCATCGTACCAATTTTATCAGTTTGTAAATTACGACTTGCTCTAAATTCGTAAAATATGACAAAATAAAAAAAAGCCCCAACAAAGTTGCTGGGGATAATTTACTACAGAGGAAGAGAAATTATTGTGGTAATGATAGAAAATCTGCATTACAGTCATAATAACTATCATTAGCCAAGAAAGTTTTACAAATTATAGACCCAACAAACTCACAGCCTCATTACTGATTGCCTTGTTGTTTAATGTATCCCAGTTTGAATCCCACATCATAATACCAGCAGGCTGTACTTTATATGTCTGTTGCAATGTGTTAAACGCAGCGGCGATCATATCAGGGGTAGCATAATAGGCAGCGCCACCAGCAGAAGTTGAAGCTAGTACACCAATAACTAATTTATTTGCGGGAACTCCGCTAAAGTTAGGAATTGTAGTAGTTCCCCAAGTAGCTGGAAACATACCAACAACCTGATTCATCCAGTTAACATACCCGTTTACGATGTAATCTGCAGACGCCCCACTTGGATTGTAACCATTACCACCATACCAGTTATTATAAAATTGTGGCTGAACATAATCAATTGAGTTGAGGGAATCTTTCAATACTGGAACAAAATAATTCCATGCATTTCCACCTGCAGTAGCGCTTGGAACTGGAGATGCTTGATAAACACCAACGATTTCAGGGCTAACGATAATTTGTTTGGATGCACCAATAGCTGCGCGTAGTTGATTAATGGTTAACGCAACAGCTTGTGGTGCAGTTTCATAATTTTCAATGTCCAAATCTACACCATCAAGACCATAAGTATTAATAATATTTTTTATACTATTAATAAAATTATCTGGATTTTGGAAAATTGGCACCCACAAACCATTTTGCCCACCAACTGAGATGATTACTTTTTTACCTTGCGCTTGCCAGTTTTTAATTAATGTCGTTGGCCAATGTGCAGTATCTACAAACACAGAACCATCTGGATTAGTATTTGCAAAAGCTAAAATTACATGAGTTGCTTTTGGATTTACATCATCAGTAGTTGATTGACCACAGAAGTCACCACTAAAACCGCACCAGAATACTGATAAAACACGATTATTAACGGGAACCGGTTTAGTCATAAACGCAGCGCTAATAGTTGTAGCTGCATTGATAATAGCAGTATTAGTAATTGGATTAACTACATAACTATTGCTGCTTGCCGTTACTGATTCTCCAAGATTTAAACCACTCTCAATTTTGTAAACTGGTGAGCTATTTGCCAAGTTTGTGTAATTTACGTAGCTATATTTGTTTGCCGCATCAGAGAAAGTTACTGCTGCTGTATCGCCAGTTGACATACCACTGATCGCAACTGTTACATTTTTCTTAGCTACTGATGATGCTTTCATAGGTACGACCAAACTTGTCGTTTGTGCTTTCGTAATAGTTAATACTGGTAAACCACTTTCAACATAATATAAACCTTGTAATGGATCTGCAATACCTGTTGTCATTTTTACTACGTAAGCATGACTACTGTCACTTGTTGGTAAATCCTCAGTGGTAAATGAACCACCTTGTTTTATTGTATAGCTATTCACTACTGTATTTGACGCTTTAGTATTTAATATCTGAACTTGCAAATTACCAGTATAATTAGGAACTACACTTGCTAAACTGATTGTTGCCTTACCGGTAGTTACTACTGGTCTAGCGTATGTGATCGTTACATTTGAAGTATTACCAGCTGTTATGCTCGGTGTTGCACTTGGTGTATAGGTAACTGTGGTGCTTGGAATCGTCGAGCCTGATACAGTGTAGCTGCTACCACCATCAAGTTTATTAATTTGCTGCTTATAAGTTCCACCTAAAGATCCTGGCGGGACTTTGAAGAATGATAGAATATTTCCAGCAGTATCAGTTACGGTAATACCCAAGTCATTACATGTCGTAGTTCCTTTGCAATCTGTATCAGTTGTATCTACCACCACATTTAATGATCCAGTTGTAACTGGTGCTGGAGTAGGCGTTGGCGTCGGGCTTGGGCTAGGACTTGGAGTTGGGGTAGGTGTTGGCGCCGGAGACGCACCATTGATGGTAAAAGTGGCTTTTGCTATATCACTCTTAAAGTCAGAACCAAATAGCTGGAAACCGCCTTGAAAAGTTAAAGTCTGATTCGCGGGAACTGCCAATTTACCAACATCTGCTGCTGTTACATTGGCAATTTGCTGATTGCCGTTACCCGCCATAAATGCTAATTGGTAACTAGTACCGTTAAACCACCAGTTATTCAGCGTTCCAACCTGAATAGCTTTACCGTTAGCATCCTGTGCCGTAAAGCTGATAGTTGTACCTGCCAGACTTTGATCACTATTACATACATTTTTTATATCGACCGTAGCATTTACCCACCAGGCAGTTCCAGTTAAATTTACACTTCCGCTCAAACAGCTACTGCTGCTAAATAAGCTTGGTGAACTTTTAGCGCTAATTGGCGCCCCAGTTAAATTTTGACCACCACCTGTAGTCGCACTATTACTTCCACCACCACAGGCTGCCAATAAAAGACTGCTTCCAGCTGCAATCGATACCGCCAGAAGATTTAATTTGTGTTGTTTTCTCATTTAGTTTTCCTCTCTAACTTCTTATTATCTATTGTGTTATGTACTTATTTAACGCACATTTTACCAATAAGTAACGCATTGTACCAAAGCAGGTATTCTTTGTATATAGTCATTTTTGTATAACTTTTATACATTTTTGTATAAAACAAAAACAATAAAATTCCGATGCAAAGCTCATATACTTCTGTTGTATAATGGCTGATTACTCAAATGGAGCATGAGATGTTGAATACTTCAGAATTAAAAATATTCTCAGAACAATCTGAATTTGATTTTGATTTTATTTATAATGAATTGAAAATGACTTATTGGGCGAATCGACGTACCAAAGACCAAATTACCTTAAGTTTTAAAAACTCGTATGCAAAAATGGTTTTTTATAAACAGCAACCAATAGCTTTTGCACGAATAATCACAGATTGGATAACTTTTGCTTATTTAGCAGATGTAGTTGTAACTGAGAAATTTCGCGGAAATGGGGTTGCTCAACTATTACTAAATGATTTGCTACACGATCCACAAGTAGCAGGAATCAATAAAATCCTGCTAAAAACTAAAGATGCAACAACGCTCTATCATAAATATGGTTTTGAAACAGCCCAATATCCTGAGCGCTTCATGGAGAAAACTGCAAATTAAAAGTCAAAACAAGAACTAGGGAACAATACTGGCACAAATCTCTTGCCCTGCCTGCCAAGCCAAGGCATGTCCGCTGTCATCAGTATAGTGTATTGTTTTATCTGGATAATTGGCAATTAGTGATTCAACTAAGCGAGTGTTAATAATCCCGTCATGTTGTGCTAACCAAAACTGTGCCGGGGTTTTACTAGTTCTAAAGCTTGCTGCATTATTTGATTCATTCTTCCACGCTTCAATCGCTTTACCTTGTGCCTCAATTATATCTGCATTGGGAAACAAGGTTTTTAATTCAGGTTTAATAAATCGTTGGTGTTCGCTTACTAGTTGCGATGATTCATAGTGATATAAATTATTGGCAAATACGTAATTTAATACATCACTTTCAGACTTAAACACACCGTGCGGCTTAAATGGATAAACTAATTGCTGTGTAGTTGGTATAACGCTAGCCAATAAATATAATTGACGATAGTGATAGGTTTTACTAGCTTCTTGCGCCACTCCGCCCCCCATTGACCAACCAATGAGTGATGGATCTGTTAATTTAAGTTGCGCAACAATTGCATTAGTATCTTGTGCCATTGATTTTATGGTAAGTTCAGATGCAACTATACTTTCTGAAGTATTAATCCCGCGATAATCTATCAGATAAACCTGATGCGAACTAGCTAAACAACTCACAAAATCCCGTGGCCAAAAATTACTTGTAGTCGCATATCCCGTTAGTAAGACCACTGGTGAACCTTTGCTTCCGCTTTGATAGTAATGAATTTTATGTCCATTAACTGTTACAGTTTTACTGTTTAGCTCCATAGCAGAACAAATACCTGCAAAACTCAGAATGAGTGCAAATAATCTTAATTTACGCATATCAAATACCTCATAATATATTTATAAACGCCAGTAAGTACCTTAATTATACTATAATAGCTTAAGCTAATTATAAATTGGAGTAGCACATGTTTGAACTTCGCGAATATTTACGCAAAAAACTCAATTCACCATTAGATATACCTGCAGCACAAATTGCCAACCTACCGATGGGTAAAATGGAATATATTACTTATGGCGAAGGAAAACCACTCTTAATTATCCATGGCGGTGCTGGTGGCTACGATCAGGCAGTAGTACTCTTTCGTAAATATATTCCCGCTGGATACCAACTAATTTGCCCATCGCGCCCAGGTTATCTGGGAACACCGCTCACTACAGGACAAAGTGCGGAAGAACAAGCTGACGCTATGGCTGCATTACTTGACTATCTAAACATTCCGTCTGCGCTAGTGATCGCGATTTCTGCAGGTGGCTTTTCAATGTATCCACTGGCTATTCGCCATCCAGAAAAAGTACGTGGAATTATTGCCATTGATGCCGTATCTGGGGAATATCTAATGCCAGAACAGACCAGTAAACTTGCTCACTCTTTATTTCTAACTGATATCGGGCTATGGATGACCAAAGAAAGTATGATTTACTTTCCTGAAATGGTAATTAAAAATTTGATTAAATTTGATGGTTATATTGACCAAAATATAATTGATAACAAGATCAATGAGATCGTCAATTGCCGTGAATATCTTGAATTAATTACTGAATTAATGTATTGCATCGCTGATTATAAACCACGTGAAATTGGTACAATGAATGATATGGCAATTGGAGCCAAAGCTAGCTGGTATGATTTTGCGAGTATCACCGCACCAGCGTTGATCATCCATGGCACTCACGATGCTGAAGTTAAATTCTATCACGGCGTCTTTGCCTATGAACAATTGGCTTCCAAAGAAAAAGAACGTTTTTGGATTGAATATGGTACGCATTTCGGTTTTTATTTTGCGCGCCAAGCCAATGAAGTTCAGCAAAAATTCCGTGAATTTATTACAAAACACGGATAAATCATAAACATTTATAGGTTGCCATATTCAATTTAAGTACTAATAATCAACTGGAAGTACAGATGAATGTTGCCCCCAAATATACCAACCTGGCGCATTAGTTTGTGACTTTACTTGACCAACAGAAGCGCCGGATTCAACCATAAATGATTCAGTAAATGGTTGGCTTTCATATTTGTATATAAACGTAAAACGTGCGTGTACTATTGATTCAGAAGAAGTCCCAGGGTTAGTAACAAAATCATAGTAGCCATTGCCACCGCCATAACCACACCCCAACTGCTCAAAAATATTTGATTCAGCATTTGGAATTGACATAACTGGGTTCAGTGCCAAAAAATGTGTAAAATATTCATATAGCTCTTGAGTCCCTTCTCGCTGTATGCTACTAACTGTTGGCAATAAAACAGCATCAGGTATATAATTAGTCATTGTAAAATAACCCGCACTAACATATACATCCCCACCACTAAAATTATTTGGGCTATATGCTTGTACACTCTTGCCCCATTGACTTAATAAATAACTTCCAATTTCAGGTGTGAAAGTTGGTAACTGACAGTCAACTATGGTGTTATTCGTGTAATTATTAGTAGTTCCTCCATTACAGGCAGTTAAAATAAGTAGTGCAGAAGCAGTCAATAATAAGCTTTTATAGTTTTGTTTTCTCATTTAAAGTATCCTTTTTATTCTAAATCTTAAATTAGGCTAAGGCTGCCTATTTCTCATTTCATTAGTATACTGATTTAGTCAGGATTTATATGCATTTTTGTTTAATAAACCATAAAACAGTTATTACTTATTTATAAGTTAATTTAAGTAAATTTTACTATTCTGATACATAACAGTTAATTATAAACAACCACACCTTTACAAATTCACCCTCCTAACTGTTACAGGAAGCAACAATACTGCTAACACAATCTAGGGTTTAAACATATTATTATCGTAAATTTAGCAAACATATTGACTTATTTCGAGATTGAGCTATATTTATTTGATGTAATTAATAATATCTGATCAAAATTTAGGAATCAATGTCGTAATTCAGCTATGTTGTTAGATCAAGCCCCAAATAATTCATCTCAAATATTAAATTTAAAGATATTGTCTTTATTTTGGGTTGATATAATAAGCTTTAACAGAAATTTTTGACTGTACCGTTGCTAAAAGCTTAGATCGCGTTGTCGAATATAATAAAACAGAATTTATTAAGGTAACTTGAATGTTGGAACTTGTGGATGTGGGTAGCTTTAGCCAAGTAGCTAAATTAACCAACTCGACTCAAGCAACTATTAGTCGCCGAATTCAAACTTTAGAGACAAATCTAGGAGTTGTTATTCTCAAGCGTGACCAACGTGGCTTAGTTGTAACTGATGAAGGTAAAAACCTCTATGAACAGGTAAAATCATCAGTCAACTTACTACAAGATACTTGGCAAGAGTTACATGAACAGCAACAAGGCTCACGTCAGGTAATTTTACGCCTGGCACTAACAACAGAAAGTGCACGTGATGTCATTCTCCGGCATTTACCCAAATTTCTGCAAGATAATCCAAATATAAAGCTCCACGTTACTTTTACCACACAACAAATTCATTTAATCAGGCAAAATTATGATCTAGCAATCAGCTCAGAGTTACCAACTTCATCAATTCACAATGTAACTTTATTACGCAAATTTCACTTAAAAGCTTATGCTAGTCCAAGCTACATTGCCAAATATGGAAGCCCACAAACATTACCTGAACTGCTACAACACCGTTGCATTGGTTCATTAGGTTTTGATGGTAGTGAGCAAGATACCTACCAAGTATACCATGCAGAAAGTAAGCAAAATATTGTGGTTACACATCCCTCAGATCTATATATGGATACTACAAGTCACGCAGTTGAACTAGCTAAAAGTGGTGAATATATTACTGGAGCCTGGGATAGTATGGTACAAAACGAATTGGCACGCGGCGAATTGGTCTCAATCTTACCCGAATTAAGTTTTGTAGAATTGCCCTGCTACTTAATACGAAACTCTGAACGAAAAAGCAAACAAGAACAAATTTTGGCAGGATTTATTGAGAGGGTTTTTACTGAATATTAAAGCTCAACTTCAGCTAATTGATATTCGAAGTTTTTGATTCTTGATTGTGAAAAGGCACTTAAATATAACGGGAAGTATATAACAAGTCTTTTTAAATAATACTCTGAGATTAAACCGCTGCCCAAGATTATCAAAGCTCTACTATATGTTATAATCACTAACTTTATTGCGGAGCTTTCCATGACCCCTCACCATACCGATAAAAAAATTCTCTGGACTATTTTTCTAACTATTTTGATTGATATGTTAGGTATTGGCATTTTAATACCAGTGTTTCCAATGCTGGTAGTACCACATTCAACTTTTAGGGTAACTCCAGATAGTTGGACTACCGCAGAGGGCTTTGTAATGCTTGGTTGGTTAATGACCTGCTTCCCAATTGCTCAGTTTCTTTGTGCTCCCATTTTGGGACAATTAGCAGATCGTTTTGGGCGTAAGAAAATTTTAGCACTTTCCATAACTGGCACGGCTCTTTCATATGTTTTATTTGCAATCGGTATCCTGAGTAAAAACCTACCACTCATGTTTATAGCAAGAGCACTTGATGGTGCATCAGGTGGTAACATCTCAGTTGCTCAGGCAGTAATTGGTGATATTAGCAGCCCACAAAGCCGTGCAAAGAACTTTGGTTTAATTGGAATGGCTTTTGGATTAGGGTTTATCTTGGGTCCATTTCTTGGTGGAAAACTATCAGACCCACATCTGGTTAGCTGGTTCACCAGCGCAACTCCGTTTTGGTTTGCAGCAGCACTTAGCACTATTAATGTGATTCTTGTTTTGCGGCTGTTACCTGAAACCTTGCGAATTCGTAGCGACAAGCGAATTGACTTCAGACGCCCGATACATAACATAATTAAAGCATTTTCAATTAATGGCTTGAAAAGCATAGTTCCAGCAACCTTTCTTTTTAATGCAGGGTTTACTTTTTATACTACTTTCTGGGGAGTAGTATTAGCTGAACAATTTGGTTTTAGCCAAGGCAAAATTGGTGATTTTTATGCTTATATTGGAGTTATGGTGATTTTGGCCCAAGGCTTAGTTGTTCGTAGACTATCAGGTAAAATTCAGGACTATAAAGTCTTGCGTTACTCTATCATTGGCTCAGGATTATGTTTAATTGGTTATTATTTTATTCCTGTTTCTCATCCTAATTGGGTTTATATTTTACCTCCACTAATGGCAACTTGCAACGCATTGACCATGTCATTTTCGGCAGCACTGATCACTCGTGTGAGCCCACCGCAAATTAGAGGAGAGGCAATGGGGATTAACTCAAGTGCAAACGCCCTAGCCCAGGCTATTCCAGCAATATTAGCCGGGTATATTGCCACGCACCATGCTCGATTACCTGTCTTGGTTGGCGGATTCACAATTATTATTGGCGGGTTATTATTTCACTATTTATTTAAACCTGGACGTGATGATATCCATGGTAAAGAAGGAGTTTAAACCCTATGTTACTTGATATATCTTTAATCATTAAAACTCTAATAGTATTATTTTTGGCAGTCATGTCACCAGGCCCTGATTTTGTAATGGTACTTAGAAACTCATTAAGTTATGGTCGTAAGGCTGGTTTATTTTCAGCATTGGGAATCGCAACTGGTTGTCTACTCTCATTCACTATCGTTGTTTGCGGACTTCAGGTGTTATTTAGCTATCATTTATTTAAAGCTATATTTAGCATGATTTGTGGATCATATCTGATTTATCTGGGATTCATGAGTATCCGTAATAAATCAACTCATCAGCATATTGAAAGCCAGCACAAACAAAGTGCACCAATGTTTAGTTATTATCGGGCGGGACTGCTGACCAATTTGCTAAACCCTAAACTATACACTATGGCTGCCGCAATCTTGACCTATACTGAACAACAACATCCTTCAATCGCAACCAATATTAGCATTATCATCGGGCAAGCACTAGCTGCATTATTTTGGTTTGTTTGCGTTAGTATTGTTTTTAGCCATTCACGCGTGCAAGACGCTTATCTTAAACGAGAACGAGCAATTAATATTTTAGTTGGCTTTATTTTTATCATAATTGGTAGTAGAATTATGTTTGGTTAGGTATTTTACTGCGCAATTTATCATAATTACCCTATAGTCATAAATGCTAAATAAGCTGTATCAGTGTTTAATTTTTGTTTTGTTATGGAAATAACTGAACCAATCAGCATTATCCGTTATACATAAAGTTCAACCAGTTACAAAAAATACAGTACATGAATAAATCCAAGCTGCATAATAATATTAGTTCTGAGTAATAAATAGTAGATCAGAAGGTAGACGCTGTATACTGGCGAAAGGAAAAGTAATAGTGATCAAAATGCATTTGACATTAAGGAATACATTACTTGGTGATACATTTTCTACTTTTGGAGCTTGGATAGACTTCATAACTATACTAACTGTAGCAACATATGGCTTTCATGTTAATCCTTATCAGATGGCTATTATAGGTACAGCAGGACTACTTCCGCCAGTAATCTTGAATAAATTCATCGGAAAAATCGTCAGTAACGGTATAACTATAAATGTACTAAAATTTTCATTCCTTCTGCGTGTGATTGTAACATTGTGTATTATGATCTCATCAAATTTATATATCTTCATCATATTAGTTTCAGTTCGTTCTATTTTCAATGGTGTCACTATACCAGCGGTAAATGTGTTGAGTGCTAGATATTTACATAATGTAGATAATACAACATCTTATTATTCAATATTAAACATTGTAAATAGTTTGTCAAAAATATTCGCACCTCTATTAGGTTCACTGGCAACTTCCATATATAGCTCCAATGTGGCATTTGTCCTCTCTACTATATTAGCCATGATATCATTCTATTTCTTCTCTAAACTGAAAGAGCCAAACAAGGTAGAAAAAATAAACCCCAAAACTGAGTCGGAAAATATTTCAAATATACCGTCCCAAACAAAAAGTATATTATTCCTCTCTTGTGTATTTTGTTATTTTTTCTTTGTATTTATGCTTAATAACCAGTTGCCACTAATTTTAAAGATGTTAAATTTTAATTCTGCCTTATTAGGCACATTGATTTCGTGTTCGGGATGTGGAAATGTCTTATCTGGTTCATTTTCAGCATTATGTGGAAAAAAGTACCCAATGAAAGGAAACCTTTACGAATTAGTTTTACCTGGTTTACTCACCGCACTTGGTTTTGGAGTAGTTGCATTAGCCTTATACTTTATCAAAATACACACCGTATTAATACTATGCTTAATATTCTTCATCATAGGTATAGCTAGTGCTAGATTTTCTATAGCTACCAATGTATTTACCATCAAAAAATTTGAGCACAATATTGGAGTAGTATCTTCTCAAATTCAGGCAGTACAAAATACAGCAATTCTATTTGCCCCTTTACTTGGCGCTTATATCTTGTCTAATTACACCCCCAAAGTACTATTTTTGTTTGCAAGTATTGTAGGTATAATATCGTTTATATTAATAATGATCACCTACAAAATTCAACTACGATGCAAAGCTTCCTGACAACATACCATAATGTAACCTGAAACTTGATTCACTCGATTAATTTAGTAGCACAAAAGTCAGTCGAATCTTAAGCGTTATCAATAATTATTAATTCTCTTATAATTGAGATGTTACAATATAACTTGCTAGCATTTTAAATAGCAAAACAAATATCATTTAACTATTTTTTGGCTTCTTATGCTCTCGACAGACTAAAGATATTAAAGGTGTATTCTTGGAAAAATTAAAACAAATTCAATCATCCAGATGGCTTGATTCGATATTATTACTATTAGTAGCAATCGTCTGGGGAACTAGCTATGGCGTCGCAAAAAATGCAGTTTTGTACTACCCGGTGTTAGGTTTCATCGCATTAAGGTTTTGTATTACGTCGATTATATTTCTACCTATTGTATTTAGCTCAACCCAAAAAAGTATCACCACAACAATCAAGGCAGGTTTACCACTAGGCTTTGTTTTGTTACTTATTTTTATCAGCGAAACTTATGGGTTGTCCAAAACCAGCGCGGCAAATTCTGCTTTTTTGATTAGCCTATATGTAGTTTTCACTCCGTTTATTCAATGGCTTCTTTTGAAAGAAACACCAAACAGGAAGACTCTGATTGCAGCATTTATGTCAATCATCGGCGCATTTCTATTGAGTTATCAGCATGATCAATCTCTCCAACTTAATCTTGGTGACTATTTAATCCTCTTAGCAGCCGTACTTCGTTCCATAATGGTTACTTTAACCAAGAAATTAACACAGGATCGGGAAGTTAATATGATGCTCCTAACTACAGTTCAAACTAGCGTAGTTGGAATTGGCTGTTTGATATTGGGCTTGGTAATTTACCCTCAACAAGTAATTATATTTCCCGGGATTGGCGAATTTTGGCTAAATGTAATTTATTTGGTAATATTTTGTACCATGTTTGCTTTTTTTGTACAGAATTTTTCTGTTAAACGAACCTCTCCAACAAAAGTTGCACTATTAATGGGAAGTGAGCCTGTCTGGGGCGCGCTATATGCCACTGTCGTGATGCATGAATCCTTAAGTTTGGCGGCATGGGTTGGTGGTTTACTTATTGTTTTGGCTATGCTTTGGGCTACCGTTAAATAGCATTGGTATTTTGCACATAAAACTGAATATTTGTTAAAATCAGTGACTAGCGCAAATTTAAAACAAATGGAGAATGTGTGACCGATCAAGAAGCATTAGAATTAGCTATTCATTGTCGCAATACGATTGATGACAACACAATGGGTGTTATCCTTGATCTTAATTACACGATTGTTGCCGAAGACAAAATATCAGCAAAACTGGCAAATATCCCCAGTGGTAGCCACTTGGGAAGGATAATTTCTCGAGGACATAATTGGCGCGAGAATATCATAATTATAAATTTAGAAGACTGTTTCGCTACCCGACAAAGTAGTAAATGGCTCTCGTTACGCTTTTCCCGCAGCCCAGAATACTGGTTAATTATATTGACCTATATGCCACTGATTAATCTTGAGACTAATAATATTATTGGTTATAAAATTTTAGGCGAAAAAATGAATGATCCTCTAAACTTTTACAACTTTGAAAAGATCGTAACTAACGTACAGGGAGGTCCATTACTTAACAACCAATATGGTGTAAAATCTAATGAAATAATTAAAGATGCAATCTTATTTTTAATTTTTCACTGTGAAAGTTATCAGCAAGTTGCTAATTTACTTTCATTGATTGTAGGTAGAAGCTATACTAAATCCATGGTATCCAAAGTAGTCAGTCGTACACTTTATCCGCAATTTGAGGTAATAAATTTAGAAAGCCTAAAAGCTGCCGCTCATAAGCAAGGTTACCATAAACACCTTCCGACATTTCTTTTGGGTGAGTTTATGTTCCCATTAGATAAACTATAATAAAATTCTGCTGGAATAAAATCCAGCGGAATGATAAACCAATAAAATAAATAATGCTTATTTGCTCGGACAAGCCAACATCTTAGCTGACTTAATCACTACTGGTGTATTAGGAACATTTTCATACATTCCAATAGTTCCTGTTGATACTCCAGCTATCTTATCCACTACAGCCTGACCTTGAATTACTTTACCAAACACCGCATAACCAGGATTTGATGCAGAATAATTCAAAAATTTATTATCATTAACATTAATAAAAAACTGTGCTGTGGCAGAATTAGGATCATTAGTTCGCGCCATTGCAATGGTGTATTTATCATTGGTTAAGCCGTTATCTGCTTCATTCTTAATTGGCGCTTTAGTCGCCGCTTCGTTCATTTTAGCATCAAAACCACCACCTTGAATCATAAAACCCGGAATAACACGATGGAAGATTTTATTAGAATAAAAACCAGAGCTAACGTATTGCTCAAAATTAGCCACTGTAACTGGAGCTTTAGCAAAATCTAATTTAACAACAATATCACCCTGATTTGTTTCAAGTTTTGTACATGTTTTAGCTACAGTGGCAGCGTTGGCAACTGTTGCAAAACTTGAACTCAACACCAAAGCAATTAAAATATTTTTTCTCATAAAGACAATCCTTTAAATCATTAGATGGAGACCAATAAGTTAGCATAATCCACTATTATACTGGCTAGCATTACGCTTTGGTAAAAAATCAACAGGCTTAGATATCCTGCTATAGTTAACCTATGTATTAAGATAGATGATAATCGTCAAGATATATTTAATTAATTGCTTAAATAAAATATCAGAAACCAGAGTTTTACCATTTTTGTTCAAACTATTTTTAAATTATGACTGTTGGACACATGTAAGATGCTACAGCACTGTACCCTCTAGATTTACTAGTGAACACTCTTATATGGTTAGCATATTATGTAGAACTATAAATAAAATTGGCAGAATTTTAATTAATTGTTTAGTCAATCAAATAACTTGACCAATAACCATAACTCCATGTAGAATGATGTATTATTATTTCAAAACGGATTCAGTAAAATAATTATGGCAAAGCAACTAAACCCCAAAGATAACACTACGCGTCAGGAATTACTTAAAGTAGGAATTGAGCTTTTTGGTAAATATGGCTACCGCTCGGTTACAACTAAATCAATTAATGAGTACAGCGGTATTAGCAGTGCTTTAGTTGCCTATCATTTTGGCAATAAAGAAAATTATTATCACGAAGTATTCAAAGCGATAACAGATGAGTTGATCAGCTGGTTTCAAGTAATTACTCCGACTGATTTATCTGCAATGAGCGAGCTAGAACTCAAACAACAAATTGAGCGTAGCGTTACACATTTTTTTGACTGGATGTTTTCAGAACATGGCACTTGCGGAACGTATATTTTCTTTAGAGAGATGGTTTCTCAAGAGCATCCGCAAACTCAATTTGAAGCATCGCGAGCAGTTGCATTTATTACACCACTTTTTGTCAATTTATTTGACGCCTATTATAAAAAAATTAATAAGCCTGAAGTAAATGCCGCTTTTATCTGGATAATGCTGGTTAGTCTGGCGCAAAATATTTCATTGCATGTAAATGCTCCTGAAGAAGCAAGACAAGCGTTCCAACATGCCGAAATTCAGAAAAATATCTTAGATTTAATCTTGAATAAATATAAATAAAATATCATAATAGGATAATAAATAATTATATTTGCCACAAATATAATATTAAAATCAGAATGCAAGATACAGATAAGGAAGAGCTGTGAATAAATCAACAAAAGCGACTAAAGAAGCGTTACTCCAAGCGGGGTTAGAGCTTTTTGGTAAATATGGTTATGATGCTGTAACGATTAAACACGTTGGTGAATATACTGGGATAAATAGCGCTCTGATTTCTTATCACTTTGGTGGTAAAGAAAATTATTACGTAGCCGTTGTAGGTTATAGTGTAGACAAGTTAATTGAGTGGTTTCAAGAGTTTGATGTTAATAATCTGGAAGCGTTAAGCAAAGATGAACTACAAGAAAAAATTCACTCAGGTCTAAAATCATTCCTTGGCTGGTATTGCCATGCGGATGGAATAAACGCGCTGTATATCTACTACCGTGACATGATAGTTGGGGATAATCAAGCTGCATTAGCAGAATATAATCGCTCAATTGACGGAGTAGGAGGAAAATATCTTAAGCTACTTACCACCTATTATCAAAAAACCAATAATCAAACCACCAGTCCAGAGTTTATATTACTAACTATGGTTAGTTTCGTGCATAGTGCCGTTATTCACCATAGAGGTCCAAGCTCGGCAATTGAACAGTTTTCGGATGCCAAAACCGAAGAATCTCTACTTAAGTTAATGCTTAACGGCGTCTAAAATTTATTTTGTATTATATTGACTCTGACAAGCTTCGATAAAAGCAGCAAACAAATAAGTATGTTCGTCATATTGGCGGCACGAACGCTCTGGATGCCCTTGCATTCCAATCACAAAGTGTTCAGGATCGCGACTCTCAACAACTTCTATCAAACCATCTTTGGCAAAGCCTGAGGCAACTAAATCTTGTCCAATGTGCTTAATTCCCTGATGGTGAATTGAGCAAGTAAAGAAACAAGTTGAACCAAAGATCTGATGTGCATGAGAGTTTTCTTCAATCAAAATTTCATGGTCGGGGATTTTCTCATTCGGCAAGATCGTATGAAGTACGTCATGAATAGGGATTTCCTGAAACAAGCTCCCACCCTCAGCCACATTAATCAATTGATAACCGCGACAGATTCCCACTACTGGCAATTTACGTTTCTTTGCTGCCTGATAGAGCGCAATTTCAAATTTGTCACGCTCAGGATTCGGCTTATCGCGTAACGGACGGCTATATGGAGTACCCGACCCATAAATATCACAGTAATCAATTGCACACTCTTCACCATAAAACTGTGGATCAACGTCTTGTCCACCGATAAACAAAACTCCATCCAGACGAGCGACAAGATGCTCTGCATCTTCATGATCAATTTTACTGTTAATAATCAATGGGATTCCACCATTTTCTAAAATTGCACTGACATAGTTATAACGAACGAAAATAAATTCATCACTATGATTGGATACAGCTTTAATACTTTCAAAATTTGACGTGATTCCAATGATCGGCTTACGCACTATTCACCCCTAAACCATAAAATTAGTTAATTATATTTTCTTACAATGTCTAAAACATTACCCACATCATTCATCAGGAAGAAATGAACACAAGGAACACCAGCTGCCAATAGCTCTGCGACCTGCGCATCTGCCCATTCTTTACCAATAAGCCCAGCGTCCTGTGGTGATTTCAAAATTTGCGCTACTAACTCATGCGGCAAATCAACGTGAAATAAACGCGGCAAACTATTAATCTGATTGGCTGATTTGAGGACTTTAATCCCGGGAATAATCGGTACAGTAATCCCTGCTGCACGGCAAGCTGCAACAAAAGCAAAATATTTTTGATTATCGAAAAACATTTGCGTAATCACATATTCTGCACCTGCAGCTATTTTTTGTTTAAGGTATTCGATATTCAGCTCCATATTGGCGGCTTCAAAATGTTTCTCGGGATAAGTCGCAACACCAGTACAAAAATCAATAGCAGGATATTCGGTATCTCCTAAAAACAAGCCCTGACGCATTTTAGCAACTTGCTTAACTAAATCCACAGCGTGTTTATTAACTGATTCGTTCACATCCAGCTGGCGGTTATAATTAAGATTATCACCTTTAAGGGCTAAAATATTTTCAATACCTAAATAATTAAGCTCAATCAAAGCATCTTCAGTTTCTTGTTGCGAAAATCCTTGACATAAAACGTGCGCAACCGCATCAATTCCGTATTTATTTTGAATTACACCACAAATCCCCAGTGTTCCCGGACGTTTCTTATGAATTCGACGAGTAATTGAACCATCACTTTTTTCTACATAGAGTAAAGATGAGGCATGAGTGGTAACGTTAATCCATTTAGGATCATATGGCAAAAGCTGTTCAATAATGCTAAATATCTCATTAATACTGGTTGTACTGCCACGCAATGGTGGAACAATCTCATAACTAAATAGAGGCTTCTGCGCCTGATTTAAATGTTCAATAACCCTCATCTTATCCCCGCTTGCTAATTAGACGTTTTAAGTCAATTGCAAAACATAATTTAACCAGTAAATAACCAATTAAACCACTGGCAATTACATCCAAAGGCCAATGCCAACCAGTACACATTCTGGCAAATGCAGTCAAAATCAAAAGTAGCAGCATTATAAATTGAAGCCCTTTTTTATTCACAAAAAACAAATTACTCACCGCAAAGACAAATACTGCCATATTCCCAGTATGTCCTGACGGAAAAGATTTATGTGCTGATTTAACCGCATCTTCAAAATAATTTAACCAAAAAAAACTACCTTCTGGCAACACAATATAAGGACGTGCTTCACCAACCGCAACTTTCAGGGCAGTAAATACTACGTAATAAGCAATAATTAATAACAAAACATTTAAAATTCGTTCACGCTTCAGACTAAAAGTCAATATAATTAATAACACAGGTAAAATGAAAAATTTGGAATAACTCAGCAAATTAAGTCCACCCCATAGTACATTTGGTAGCAGACCATGTTCATGGTTAATCACTAAAAATAACGCTTGGTTACTACCGCTAAGCCAAACCCCTAACCCCAAAGCCAAGAATACTGCGAAAATAGCCCAATTATAAAGACTTCTCTTTGGCTTACGCAAATGGCTCAGATCATTATAGATCATATTATTTTTCCCAATAGGATTATTCATATACTTCCCTTTTTTAATATTTACTCATTTATTCCAATAGTTATGCGCTCTAATCCTGCATAATCCAGTACGGTAACAACATTGCTTAAACCACTTTTTGCGAAAATCTCACGTACAGCAGCACCCTGATCATATCCATGCTCAATAAGCAGCGACCCTTTTGACAATAAATGGTTACGGCTTAAACGCGTAATTTCACGAATACAACTTAAACCATCGCCAAAATCAGTTAATGCACTTTGTGGTTCATAACTTAAAGCAATTAAATGTTCATCGCCTGCCTCTATATAGGGCGGATTACTCACAATTATGTCAAATTGTTGTTCTCCAAACAAAGAATACCAATCACTACAAACAAACTCAATCTCAGCTTGTAACCGAACAGCATTTTGCTGTGCTACTGCCAAAGCATCGGCAAACTTATCGACCGCAGTAACTCTTAAATCAGATTGTTCCAATTTTAGCGTAATTGCAATACAGCCACTTCCAGTTCCCAAATCAAGAACCTTGGCACCGCGTTGAGCCTTTGCCAGTACGTGTTCAACAAGTAATTCAGTCTCCGGGCGTGGAATCAAGGTAGCAGGTGTAACTTTGAACTCTCGTGAATAAAACTCTTTATGTCCAACAATATATGCCAATGGTTCGCCATTTTGCACACGCCGAACTAGTTGATCATAATTTTCAACTTGCTCCTGAGTTAAAACATAATCATCGTATGCAAGTAATCGTGCATGGCTAAACCCTGTAACATGCATTAACAAAACACGATTGTCTGTCCGATCAATTATATTTTGCCGCAATAAATCGCGTAAGCAAAGATTCAAACTGCGATACACTCATTATTGATTAGCTGATATGAACTTTGACAGGCACTACATTTTGCTTGCCCATCAATAAAAAGCAACTTAACTCCGCACTGACAGCTCCAGCCAATTTGGCGTGCCGGAACACCAACCATCATGGCATAAGCTTTAACATCATGATTAATTACTGCCCCAGCACCAATAAAAGCATATTCACCGATAGTAACACCGCAAACCACCGTCGCATTTGCTCCAATAGTCGCACCACGTTTTACCAATGTTTTGCGATATTCATGCTTCCGTACTACATGAGAGCGCGGACTAAACACATTGGTAAACACCATTGACGGACCACAAAAAACATCATCTTCTAAATACACTGCATCATAAACTGAAACATTGTTTTGAATTTTTACATTATTGCCAATTTTAACATCATTACCAATAAAGACATTTTGACCTAGCGAGCACCTTTCTCCAATTTTGGCACCGCCACAAACATGCGTAAAATGCCAGATTTTGGTATCAACGCCAATCCGGGCACCATCATCAATAATTGCAGAACTATGGGCACTATATGACAAGACCAACTCCTTTTTAATTTTAACGATATTGTAAAATATACAATGCAATTGACAAATACATTGAAATAACCGCAACTAATACAAAGATATGCCAGACCATATGCGAATATTTAAATTTGCTAAATGCATAAAATAAAGCACCAATTGTATAAATTAAACCGCTAGCCACGAAAAACACAACCCCCATAGTTGGTAGTTTGGCAACAATTTGCGGCAGTAAAATCAGTGATGCCCAGCCCATTAAAACATAAATTAAAGTACCTATTTTTTTAAAGCGTCCAGCATAAATTGCCTTAAAAACTACACCAAATACAGTCAAAACTGATAAACAAATATAGGTAATATAACCACGAGGTGTATTTAATAAACTAAACACATATGGTGTATAAGAGCCAATAATCAAAATAAATATCGCGACATGATCCATGCGCTTCATGACATTACGAGCTGAGTGATTAGTCATTGAATGGTAGACAGTGCTGATTACAAACATAAACAGAATTGTAATTCCATAAAAAACAAATGCTAAACCATCCAACCAGTCACCATAGCGCCCTGCAATCCATGCCAAGCTAATTAATAAACCCAATGCAACAAATGAACCAACGCAATGAGTCACTGCATTGCCAATATCCTCGCCTAGGCTATAGGGAAACAGCCGGGTTAGCTGCTCAGGACCATATTTACTAGTTTTCTCAATATTTTGTTTCATTTCATAT
Source organism: uncultured Neisseria sp. (assembly GCA_964611845.1). GTDB lineage: Bacteria > Pseudomonadota > Gammaproteobacteria > Burkholderiales > UBA11063 > Aquella. The sequence continues at coordinate 30,794 of CAZTBH010000011.1, read as the reverse complement.
AATTCCTAACAATTTTCATATAATTTACCGCGTGGTAGATTAGGTTGAGTTTTAAAACGCTTATGCAGCCAGAGATACTGGCTAGGATGCTTCATAATCATTTTCTCAATATAACGATTCATATAAGTAACATCAGTATAACTATCACCACTAGGGTAATCGCTCCACGGCTCTGACAGTTCAACAACATATTTGTTACCTTCACGATAAGTTGCCATTGGAATAACCAGTGCATTTGTAAGTTTAACTAATTTAGGTAAGGTCTCCAAAGTTGCGCAAACAGGATGGGCAAAAAATGGCACATAAATTGAATCACGTTCATCCATATCTTGATCAGGCAAATAGTAAAATGGAATTTTAGTTTGCTTCATCTTTCTGATAATTGAACGTAAGCCCTCTTGTCGCGAGAAAATCTCACCACCCTGATCTTTGATAAAGCGCAGCCGTGCTTCTTTTATTCGTTCGGTTAAATACGCATTACGTTGTTCTGCATAAACACTATACCCCGGCGTTTCCAACGTGAGTCGATTGGCACCAATATCCAGAGCCAAAAAATGTGGCGCTAATAATACAACCGGAAATTCACCACGTACTTTATTGTAATTTTCCAACCCGCGGATCTCAATTACCTTACGTAGTTTGCGAGGAGACGCATGAAAAATCAAACCATAACATAGTCCTGAGCGGATTAACTCTTTGAAATGTTCCTTGATAAGTAGCTGTTTATCTGCTTCGCCCATTTCTGGAAAACACAAACTCAGATTCAAGATTCCGACATTTCGCCGCTTCTTAAGCAAATAAAAACCTAAAAGCCCTAACCCTCCACCCAATGCATTTAATATCGGCATTGGCAGAGCGCTAATCAATCTAAGTATTGTTAAACCCAAATTAGTTAACAGCTTATTTATCATCGCTATAACCCTTTATTCAATCATTAGCAGTCGAGCTACATTATCAGCTGGCTCAACAGTTTTCATATAATTTACCACGTTGCATATTTGGTTGTGTTTTAAACCGTTTGTGCATCCATAAGTATTGTTCCGGATGCTTCATTATCATGGTTTCAATTTGTCGATTCATGAATGCTACATCTGCTAATAAATCACCCGTTGGATAATTTTGCCAAACTTCGCCAAATTCAATTACATAATGATTTCCTTCGCGATAAGTCGCCATCGAAATTACTACCGCATCAGAAAGCTTAAGTATTTTTGGCAGAGTATCCAATGTCGCACAATAAGGATGAGCAAAAAACGGTACATAAACCGAGCTAGTTTCATCCATGTCCTGATCTGGCAAATAATAAAATGGCCATTTTTTCTGCTTCATTTTCTTGATAATACTTCTAAGCCCCTCCTGCCGCGAAATCACCTCTCCACCATTATGGATAAAAAACCGCATTCGAGCTTGCTTAACCCGTTCGGAAAAATAGGCATTACGCTGTGGAGAAAACATCGTCAGTCCAGCAAAATCAATTGTAGTCCGATTACCACCAATATCCAATGCCAAAAAATGAGGAGCCAACATCACGACCGGACGTTTTTCATAATACTGCTGCAAATTTTCCAAATTACGATATTTTATCAATCTTTTCATGCGAAATTTACTAGCACCGAACATCAAACCATAGTCTAGACTGATAATAAACATTTCACAAAAGTGCTTACGCAGAAGACTACGTCGTTCACCCTCTGACTTTTCAGGAAAGCAGAGTTTTAGATTAATCAATCCTACATTGCGCCTCTTTTTAACCACAACATATGCCAATAAACCAAGTACCGTACCTAAAGCCCGCATTACAGGCATTGGTAACCAACTAATTAACCTTAAAAAACTAATTCCCAAATAAATTAAAACTGTATTTAGCATTTTTATCTTCCCTAATTGTGCTATTTTACGCTCAAGCAAATTCAGAGTAGCTAGTAGATGATGTAATTGATACATCAATAAACTAGAACAATGAAGCTGCTTGAGTATAGTTAAAAAAACTATAATCAAGACAAATTGGTTTCAGATAAAAATGCGTAGTAATTTTCAAATATGAAATTACGCAGCGTACAGTCAACTAAAATCAAAAGGTAAAGAGAATAACTTTACGCTCCGCTTTCTGCCAGTGGCTTTGGTTTTGCTTTATCCGGATGACGAAATCGGTCGTATGACCAATAATATTGCTCCGGCGCTTCACGAACTAATTTTTCTATTTCTCTATATAATTCCTGCATGATATCATGCGTATCACTATTGCTTGGCTTAAATGGTACACATTTAGATTTAAATCCTGTTTTTGTTCGTAAATTCTGGACAATCACAGCTATCATATCGGGCTGTTGGCAAATTTTTGCTGCTAATGAAGTAGCATAAACATCTTGTCCAAAAAACTTGACCCATTCACCATCCCCTCCTGATGCAACATTATCTGGTAAAATTCCAAGACAACCACCAGATCTGAGATGCTTCATCATACTTAATACGCCCTTACGATTAGTCGGAACTGGCGTAATGTTTACTTCACTGCGTCCGCGCACCATAATCTCTTCAATAACTGGATCTTTGGATGGTTTATACAAAATTTGAATATCCATCGGCAAATGATAGGCGAAATACTTAACCGCCACTTCAAAATTTCCAATATGTGGCGTCAAAAAAACTATATTTTTACCAGCTTCAAGTAATGCCTTCACTTGATAAAAGCTCTCGTCTACTTCAAATAAGCGCGTAATTCGTGCACGATCTTTCTGCCAGGCAATTAGTGCTGCTTCAGCTAAAGTCATACCCAAAGCTTTGGCGGTATCACGAGTCATTTGCTCAACTGTTTCCGGTGTTGCTAATCCAGTAATTAATAGGTTATGCGGAAGCCTCTTCGCTGACTTATTGGATAAACGCAGTGATAATAGACCAACTCCAGCACCCAATGCACGGATGGCAGGCAATGGTAATCTTGCCAACAAGCACAACAAACTTTTAAGAATTATTTTTTTCATATTATTTTATTAATTTAGTTACAAAGGATAACGTTACATTTTAATCATAATACCCATGAGCTTTTGAGTATAGATTTTAGCATATTAAAACCCGACAACCTAGAGCATATTTATATTAAAATAGGGTATTTACTTTTAAGTAATTGTACAAGGACATTATGATGCGGATTAAATTAGGATTTGGTAATCAATGCCTGCTAGCATTAGTATTAGGTTTGGTTGCCGGGCATTTTATGCCGCAAGCTGCGGTTGACGCCGTTACACCATTTGGCGACGCATTTCTTAAACTATTAAAACTGATTATTGTTCCGTTGACATTTTCGACAATTGTTGCCAGTTTTTCAAAACTAGATGATATTCACTTGGTACAAAGACTTGGTTCTCGAACTTTAATTTGGTTTATGATTACGGCAATCATTGCCGCAAGTATTGGCGTTTTAATTGGCAAGTTATTCAACCCAGGTATGGGGTTAAATCTATCTCTTGCTGCCAGCGACTACCAACCGCGGGCAATTCCAAGTATCAGTGGTACTTTTCTGGATATGTTACCCGGTAATCTAATTGGGCAAATTGCCGAAGGTAAAGTTATACCCGTAATTATTTTTGCGATTTTCTTTGGACTAGCTCTTACTTCAATGGGCGAGAAGGCTAATACTGTACGCAATTTCTTTGATGAATTTTCACATGTAATGTTTAAAATCACCCGCAAAATAATCCGCTTATCACCATATGGAATTTTTGCATTACTGGTATCAGTAGGTAACGAATATGGAATTGCAACCTTATTGCCGCTTGGTAAATTTATTGTAGCAATCTACGTAGCCTGCGCTTTACAGATCGTTGTTTACGCCATTCTAATTACAACAGTTGCTAAGCGTAATCCAGTTCATTTTTTCAAACAATTTTGGCCTGCAATGATAACTGCATTTACGACTTCTTCCAGCTTAGGTACTTTACCAGTTACATTGGAAACATTGGTTGATCGCGTTCGTATTTCCGAACGAGTTGCAGGGTTTGTTGCCCCTCTTGGTGCAACAATGAAAATGGATGGTTGTGGAGCAATTTATCCTGCAATTGTCTGCGTTTTGACGGCGCAAGTATTTGGGATTGATTTATCAGTTCAGCAATATTTTCTAATTATCATTACTGCAGCAATTGCAACTATCGGCACCGCTGGTGTACCGGGTACAGCATCAATAATGGCAACTGTGGTACTTGCCAGCGTGGGATTACCACTGCAAGGTTTGGCATTGGTTATCGGGATTGACAAAATCATTGATATGATGCGTACCATGACTAATGTTACCGGGTCAGGTGTGTGCGCAACCATCGTCGATAAAACTTATCAGAAACATCTGGCTAAATGAAAGACTATTATCGAATTCTAGGACTGGGCATTGATGCTGAACATGAGGAAATTAAAGCCGCATACCGCATCCTTGCTCAACGTTACCACCCGGACAAAGGTGGCGAGCATCGTGAATTTTTATTAATTCAGGAAGCTTATGATATTCTAAGTAATCCTCATACCAAACGCAGCTATGACAAAGACTTACTGAGAAGTATCCGTAATCGTGATAGTTCTGTTCCCGTGATAATCAAACCTGCAAATAATCAAACCTGGTGGTTAATAATAGTAATATTGTTTACCCTTGGCTCTGTCATATTTGCTTACTGGGCATATACTACACATAATAATAAAGTTTCATCAGTACCATCTACAACAGTGCTGACAGCTCCAAAACCTACGTTACCAGTTGCGAATACACCAGCAAAACAACCAAGCAAAAAAAAGGTCGCAAACAAACCGCAGACTAAAGCAGTTAGCAGTGCCCCCACTCAGGTGATAAATCCACTGGAAAATCTAACTGGTATCAATTATTTGATTAATGTTGGTAACTACTCAACACTGGCAGCGGCTAAAGCTCAGCAGCAAATTATTAAGCAACAAGGCTTTCACCCCAATATCCAACATATTGAAGCTAATAGCGAAGGACTGGGCCGCTACAATTTATTTATTGGACCATTCCAAAATCAGGACAATGCCTATAAAGTACTTGACAAACTTGAATCAACGAATATTGATGCAACAGTTGAACGAGTTGATTTTAATTAAGAAAGAGATGTTCTATGATTAGTGAAATTAATCATTTAACTCTTGCGGTAAGTGACATTGATCGTTCATTCTCTTTCTACCATAACATATTGGGATTCAAACCATTATGTCGCTGGCATGCTGGGGCATATTTCATAGTCGGAGAACTTTGGTTATGCCTAAGCTTAGACCAAGATGCTCTCACAAATAAACATAGCGACTACACTCATTATGCATTTAGTATTAAACTAGAAGACTACCAATATTGGTATGAGAGGCTTAACAAGGCAGGATGCATTCTCTTTAAAGAAAATAACTCTGAAGGTGATTCACTCTATTTTCTAGATCCTGATGAACATAAGCTTGAACTTCATGTCGGTAATTGGCAAAGTAGATTGCTTGCTAAACGACAAGATCAAGGAAGCTGGTGCGATGTCGAATTTTATGATTAATTTAGTATGAGCGATACCAATATCCCTTATTATCTAAAAAACAAGCTTGAACGCTTGAATTTAGCAAGTACAGAGCTAATCCGTCAGCATGGGTATCTGAAAATCTACTCTCAGCTAAAATTAGCCTTCCCTAGTATGAATTATCAAGCATTATACGATTTATATTGTCTCGCTCAACAAAGTCTTTGTTATACTTTAGCCCCAGAAAAGCAAGCTGAATTACGCAGAGCGTTCAAAGCCATGCCCCCTCGGCATGTTTGGCTAAAACCAGATGTGATTAGGCATTTTTTAACTGCGGCCGAGAAACAGGCGCAATTAGCCTTGCAACAAAATGAAATTCCCATTGGCGCAGTAATTGTTCATCAGGGAGAAATTATTGCACAAGGCTATAATCGTACCCGTAGTGACAATAACATTATGGCACATGCTGAAATAGTCGCAATTCTCGCAGCACAACAACATCTGCAAAATTACCGCCTCAATGAATGTGATCTTTATGTAACCATCGAGCCATGCTTAATGTGTAGCGGTGCAATTATCAATAGTCGAATTAAACGCGTAATTTACGGTGCTTGCGAACCTAAAACAGGAGCTTGTCTTAGCCAATATCAGGTGTTTAATAATAAAAAAACCAACCACCATACCGAGGTGATTGGTCCAATTAATCAGAACTATTATAGTCAACTGATTAGCAAATTTTTTCATAGTAAGCCATAATTTTTATAGCCTGTGGATTTGCTATGTGTTTAATTAGCCATCAATTTATCAAGTGCTGCCGTCATTCTTTCCAGTGCTTGAGTCAGAGTTACCCGCGAAGTACCAAAATTAAGCCGCACAAATCCTGGTAAATCAAACTCTGCACCATCAGACAAACCCACACCAGCTTGTTCAAAAAACTGTTGCAGATTCTCAATCTTATACTTTGCACACAGTTTACGCCCATCAATCCAAAGTAAATAAGTTGCCTCAGGAATAGTTAACTGCAAATCAGTATAAGGCGTCAAGGTTTGGATAATCAAATCCCGATTAGCACGCAAATAAACCAACAGCTCATTTTTCCAATCGTTACATTCACTATATGCCGCCTGACAGGCTGCCACACCAAAGGAATTTAGATCGCCAAATAAACCACGCATAATTTTGGCAAATTTATTACGGATTAGCGGATTAGTTGCAATCGCAAATGAACAGTTCAACCCCGCAACATTATAAGTTTTTGATGGTGCCATAAGAGTAATGCTGCGCTCTGCGGCTTCTTTGCTAATACTTGCAAATGGAATGTGTTTGCGATTTTCGTCCAGAATTAAATCACAATGAATCTCGTCTGAACAGACCACTAAATCGTGCCGAATTGCAAACTCAAGGAGCTGTTCTAACTCTTTACGAGTCCACATTTTACCCACTGGATTATGTGGATTACACAATAAGAGCAATTTAGGTTTAATTCTAGTTGCTGCAAATTGTTGTTCCAAATCTTCCCAATTCCAGCGCCAATCGCCAGTTACCTCCAGCAACGGAATTTTTAATAGCTCACGCCCTGCATTTAGCGGCGCGCTCATAAATGGCGGATAAACTGGAGTTGCAGTTATTATCGGTTGATCAACATCACTTAGTGATTGTGCTGCCAAATTTAACCCACAAACTAAACCGGGAAGCCAGATGATATCTTTTTCTGCCACGTCCCAACTATATTCACGCTGCAAATAGCCGACAATATCATGCCGTACTTCTTCTTGATGCATACTATAACCAAAAATGCCATGCTCAAGTGTGCGTTGCAATGCTGCTAAAATCGCTGGCGGTGCAGTAAAATCCATATCCGCAACCCATAGTGGCAAGATATCTTTACCGGCATATTTACGCCATTTTTTACTATAAGATTGCTTGCGATCAATTACTTTGTCAAAGTCATACATTTTATTTCACTCTCTTAGCAAATTATTACTAAACAGTCATATCCATTGATTTTAATGTATCAATTAGCGACTCATTCTCTAGTATATTTTTTTTATTATTAAAATCTATTCGACACAAAGGACGTTTAAAATATCCGTTATAAGAGAAATTTTTATTAGCTTTTACATATTTTTCTTTTTGTACATTAAGAATTTCTTTAACAGCCTCAATAGACTCATTATATGCTAACTCTAATTCACTCTCGAGGTCATATTTATCAAACATTAACCCAATGCTTTTATAAATGCCATAGCAAAGAATTTCATCAGCATAAGGAATAAAATCATATTTATCTATAAATGATTTCTTTTGCTTTTGTATAAATCTATAAATTTTATAACTGACTAACAATTGTTGATAGATAGGTGAATCCTTATCACCATTAAATAGTGCTTCAAGTGGATGATTCTTTATGTATGTGGCATCAAATATCTTCTGCAAAACACTTGATACACTATTCTTGGCGACATCAGGTTCTTCATAAAATGAAGCATACCAAAATTTAAGTACAATGTCACTCTCAATTGCTTCAGAATATCCTTGGCTACTTTTATTAAAAAACTCTCCGCGTTTAATAATGTAGTTTATCCCTGCATTATTAAAAACTTCTTTGGTAAAAATATTAAAATGCTTATTACTTATTTTATCTCTGTAGTTTATAGGCGTTTGAGTATTTGTCGCATCAGTAATTTTTGTAACTAACTCTCTTTCAATGGTCTCATAAACTCTAATATTCACGTAGACATCATCTAAGATATTTTGATTCTTTCTAAAATTATCAAAAATAACCGAGCTGGTCTGCAAACCATTGACAATTTGCGGATTAAGCACAGGAAGAATATACATCCCACTTTGTGGCTGTTTGGGTAAGGTGAAAGATTCACATATAATGGTTATTCCATTATTTAGAAAAGGGAAATACACCGCTTCTTCTCGTTTATTAATGGTCTCGTGCATATTTTTATTTGCTCTGACCTTAATCCCTAAATACGCACGAATATTTTCCTCAAAAAGCATGTCAATTGAGCCATTAACATCAATTTCTCTTTGCATTAACTCACATAATTCAGCAGCCTTTATTCTAAAATTTGCCGACCTCACATCTTGTATTGAGTACGTATATAATGCCTGACTATCTAATGCTGAAATATTGGATTTTTCTGGATGAAACGTAAACCTAATTTCCTTACGTTTTTTCCTAGCTAGGTTGGCAATGCTCTCGTAGATATCATCTGAATCAATAATTGTAAAATTCTCTTCAGGCTTATGATAATTTTCATAAATCTCAGCATTACTTGAATACTGTTTATCGTTTTTTTGTCCACTAAAAACAAAGTATTGCTTGGTTTCAATGATGATACCTTCTTCAGATATCTGGCGATATTCATCAATCTTAGGCTTCAAACCATCTAAGTTAGTTTTATTGGTCTTATTTGTTACAAAAATATCCCTAAAATCATTTCTAAATTTATCTATCTCATTAGCTGAAAGTCCTAGTTTATTTTTGCATTGAAAAACATGCATATCATAATATTCTCCATGATCTTCAAACCATACCCCATCCATACCACCATCATTATCACCTTTAATAATAATTTGATCAAATACTTCTTGAAATGGCTTATCAAGGATTGCAGCTATTGATAGAATTTCAAAAGCTAGATTTCTGTTTTTTATGTCATCTGCGCTTTGTTGGAATTCAGTACTTATTCTGTCCAAATAACCATTAATTAACAACTCTTTATTTGTCATAGACTTTTACTTTACTTAAATTAGCTGAGGCGCTCAACACTCAGCGTAGCAATGTGCTCCAATGCCTGACGATGTTCGTTGTTTACAAAAACCGCCAACTCAGCCTGTGCCCGTGCTACGTAGTCATGCGCCATATTTTTGCAATAATCCAAAGCTGGCGTCGTTTTAACCAAGTTCACTATCGCAGCAATATCTGCTTGTTTCGGATTGTCAATCGCCTCAACCACCATATTACGCATTTCAGTGCTTCCATTTGCTAGCAAATAGATTAGCGGCAAAGTTACTTTACCCTCAAGCAAGTCATCACCAACATTTTTTCCCATAACTTCGGCCGAACTATTATAATCCAATATATCATCCACGATCTGAAAAGCTGTACCCAGATAAATCGCATAGTTAGCAAGATGTTCCTCTTGTGTCGCATCCGCACCGCTGATAATCGCAGCTACCCGAGCACCAGCTTCAAATAGTTTTGCAGTTTTACTCTCGATAACTTTAAAATATTCAGCCTCAGTTAAATCACTGCGTCCAATGTTTAGTAATTGTAAAACTTCACCTTCGGATATAATATTAGTGCTGTCAGCCATAATTTTTAGCACACGAAGTGAATTACTTTCTACCATCATCTGAAAGGCACGAGTATAAATAAAATCTCCGACCAAAACACTAGCCGCATTCCCAAAGACCGCATTGGCTGTTGCTCGTCCACGGCGTAAACCTGATTCATCCACCACATCATCGTGAAGTAGGGTTGCGGTGTGAATATATTCGACCATCGCCGCAATTTTGTAGAGTAACTCGGAATCATTGCCTAACAATTTGCCACAAAGCATAGTTAATAAGGGACGGATCCGCTTACCACCAGCTGCAATAATATATTCCCCAACCGCATTGATTAGCGGCACACTTGAATCCAGATCACGACGAATAACCTGATCCAATGCATTCATTTCTTGTTTTACTATTTGATTAAATTGATCCATTTAACTCTCTGTTACGATTAATTGTAATTTGTTGATTATGCCATACATCTAAAGTACTGCGATGACCCACGCTAATAATAGCACTCTGTGGTAAACGCTCACTTAACACATGATACAAATGAGCTTCCATTGCTTCGTCCAATGCCGAGCTAGCTTCATCAAGGTAAATAATATCCGGATGATTAACCAGTACCCGTGCAAACGCCACACGCTGTTGTTCACCTAGCGACAAAACTTTACCCCAATCAACTTCTTCATCTAAGCGCGACTGCAAATATGCCAAGCCACATTCACGCATTATTACCAATAAATCCGCATCATCGGGTAAATTAGTCGTTAATGGATAGCAAATTGCCTGACGCAATGAAACCTGTGGCATATAGGGACGTTGCGCAATGAACATCTCTGTTTTAGCCTGGTTTTGGCTAATATCACCGCTGGCAAAAGGCCATAAACCTGCTAACGCACGCAGCAATGTAGTCTTACCACTACCTGATGCACCTTTGATTAACAAGCGATCACCAGCATTTAATTCAAAATTAATATTTTTTAATAATGATTCTTGATTAGGCAAATTTAAGTTTAAATTATTAACACTCAAATAACTTGCAGGCTTATCATCACGAGCCAATACTGGTAAGCTACTAGCATGTGATATTGCACTCTCAAAACCATGTAACCGATCCATTATTGCCCGCCAGCTAGCCAGTGATCCATATGCATCAATAAAATATGACAATGCACCTTGCACTTGACCAAAAGCACCACTAATTTGCATTAAATCACCGAGCTTAATCGCCTTTGCAAAATAGCGCGGAGCTGCAACTAAAATTGGAAAAATATTGGCAATTTGCGAATAACCAATGTTAAAAATATCAATTTTCATCTGCCGATAAACGATCGAGAAGAAATTACTCACCAAATCACTAAACTTCGTTGTTAAGCTCTGCTTCTCTTCTTTTTCACCTTGATAAAAGGCAATATTTTCGCCATATTCACGTACGCGCATCAAACCAAAACGAAAATTAGCTTCGAGTGTTTCTTGACGAAAGTTGAGCTTGATTAAAGGTTTCCCAATTTTAAAAGTAATATAAGTTCCAACTATTGCATAAAGTAAAGCTACCCATACCATATATCCCGGGATAGAAATTTTATGCGCGAAAACAGTAAAGCTAAGCGCTCCAGATAAGCCCCATAAGATAAACACAAAAGAAAACAAACTTACAATATTACTGATAAAACCTAAAGTTAACCCCAAAGAAGTGCCGATGAAAGAATTAATATCTTCACTAATCCGCTGATCTGGATTATCAACATAGTCAGCAATAAACCGAGTTTTATAATACGCCTTATGTGACAACCAATTACTCAAATAGCTATTCGTCATCCAGCGTCGCCAGCGAATCTCAAGTACTTTGCGAAAGTAATAGGATACAATCTGAAACAAAATATAAAAGAACGCTAAAAATCCAAATTTAATCATTAATTGATAAAATTTATGCGCCTCAAAACTTTGTAAAGAGTCGTACATACTGTTATTCCATTTATTAAACAGTACCGACATATAGACTGTAAGCAAATTAAACACAATCACGATGCTTACCAATGCTATCGCACGCCATTTCTCCTCACTAGTCCAATAAGGACGTGCCAAATGCCATGAATCTTTGAGCCACTGAATTGGTTTACGAATACTATTTAGTTGCATTTACCGATCCGCTTTGGATTAAAGTGTTTTGCGCAGTGTAAAGGTAATACGTTGCGGTAAATTGATAACCAGAACCAAGCAACACCACTGAACAGCCATTAAATGTTACTCGTCCACCCTGTGCATATGAGCACCCTGAATAGGTAACTGTACCAGTAAAGCATGGATTATTCGTATTTACTGGATTAGTAAATGTTCCATTCATTACATTTTGGTTTGGATAAAGCGCACCGTCCTGAAAAACTGTTGGACCTGACTCACTAACAGTGAATGTCATTGTCTCTGTCTGCGCACCCACAGCGTTACAGGTATTAATTGATGCTCCATTTCCCATATTACCAATCCCTGGGGTAAATATACCCGTAAATGGTGCTCCGCCAACTGGCATATTTTGCGCAGCAGGGCTACCACTATCACATGCACTAACACCGATAGTTGCCACTACAGCCAAAACAAGCCTTAAATAAGTTGTTTTCATGATTCTCTCTCCATTAAATTAATTTTGTATTATACCAATATCGCCAAAATAACTCTGTAATAATGTTACCGCGCAAATCGCTGCAGTTTCTGCTCGTAAAATCCGTGTTCCAAGTTGTAAAGTTGCAAAACCATGCTCCCCAGCTTTTTCAACTTCTGTCAAGCTAAAACCTCCTTCAGGTCCAATCAACACCGCGGCACTGGAAATGGCGCTCTCTGCTAAAACCTGTTGCCGCTCGTGATGTGGTGACAAAATATACTTTCGTTCAGCATTTACCATCGGTAAAGCATCACTAAATAAAGTTGGTTCATACAAATGAGGAATAGTTGCCCGTGCGGATTGTTCACATGCTGCAATAATAATTTTACGCCAATGTTCGATCCGTGAGTTAATTTTATCATTACTCAAGCGTTGCGTATATTGGCTAATTACAGGCAAAATTTCACTTACACCTAGTTCAACTGCTTTTTGGATGACTAGATCAAATTTATCACTCGCAATCAAGCTGGGTAATAACGTTATCTTTAAATGAGATTCATTGGCCAATTTCTCACATTTGTGGATATTAATTTTAGCACTGCGCTTAGTTAACTCAGTTAGTACAGCAGTATAATCACAACCATCACCATTAAATAATACAACCGAATCACTAGTGCGTAATCGCAACACATTCATATGCCGAACAACGTTATCCGGCAACTCAAAATTAGTGCCTAATGTGATTGGCAAGTCAACATAAAAGCGCGGCATACTAAGATCCAATAGATGTCAAAGTATTATGAATCCACTCCTCAAGTTTTTTGGTATAAGCAGCAGCATCAGCAGAGTCTGGATACAATGGTTTTCCAATTACAATTGAAACCGTACCAGGATAAATCCAAAAGCTATTCTTTGGTAAACAATAACCCGCATTATGCGCAAAAGGCACAATCGGCACATCCAAACTTAAAGCAAGCTTAGCACAACCATGTTTAAATGGCTTACGTGTTTTTGGTTTAACTCGCGTTCCTTCGGGAAACATGATAATCCAGAAGCCAAGTGCAAAACGCTGCCGACCTTGCGTGATAACCTGATTAAGTGAATCTTCGCCACGCTTGCGATCAATTGCAATTGTCGAAAGAGCCCGCACTCCCCAACCATAAAAAGGGATCTTGAAGATCTCTTTTTTCATAATCCAAACACAAGGTGGTAAGAACTGATTCATCGCGGCAGTTTCCCAAGCTGACTGATGATTACCCGCAACAATTGCTGGCGTATTTGGCAAATTTTCAACACCACTAACCTGATAATTGATTCCACCGACATATTTGAACAAAAACGTGTAATACCGAGCCGCGCTCATTATAATTCTATGCCGCACCAATGGTGGTAATTTTGCAATTAATAAAGCAGCGATACTATAAAAAGGTAGTACTGACGCAGATAAAACCCAAAATAAACACGATCTCACAATAATTAAAGGAGTTAATTTATTCCTCACGGTGTAGTTCTTTCTGCTCGCGCTCAATAATGTATTCACTAGCACTTAATAGGTTGTCAAAAATTTTGGTACCTTCTGGCAAAGTCTCTTTGGCTAGAGTCTTTTTACCATTACCAGTTTTTACCAAAATAGGAATTCCACCAGCGTTGCTAATCGCTTGTAAATCACGAATACTATCACCGACCATTATCGTATTACTCAAATCTTCAAGATTAAAACGATCACAGATTTCAAGAATCATTCCTGGTTTTGGCTTGCGGCAAGTACAATTATCATCGGGGATATGCGGACAAAAGATAATTACATCTAATGATCCACCAGCCTGTTCTACTTGTTGATGAAGTTTCTCATGCATTGCATTTAGATCCTCCATTGTAAACAAGCCACGTCCAAGACCAGATTGGTTAGAACAAACCACAACCTTAAATCCTGCCTGACTAAGATTGGCAATAGCGTCAGCACTTCCAGGAATCAGAATGAACTCGTCAACATTTTTGATAAACTTATCACTGTCCTGATTGATTACACCATCACGATCAAGAAAAACTAATTTCATACATTACCTTCTTAATTTATGCCAGCTCAGATAATTTGCCATATTTACTAAATTTATCATATAGCTCGGATAATAACTTCAAGCGATTTTTACGAATATTTGAATCATTATCCATAACCATCACATTTGCAAAAAACTCGGTTAAAGGTTTTGCCAAAGCACTTAATTGCTCCAAATAAGACTGGATACTAAGCGAAGTATTTATATTAGTTGTTGCAAGATAAAGCTCTCTTTCATAGGCATTGAATAGCTCATGATTAAGACTTAAGCTTAAATCAACTGAATCCGCATTTTTGCTAAGGATGTTTTCAATCCGTTTATTTGCTTCGAATAATTCTTGATTACCCTCACTTGCCGACCACTTACTAAATGCGTCGCAAACCTCGATGATATTAGTGAAGTCAACTTTATCCGCACTTGCTACTACAGTATTAACCACTTTAGCTGCATATCCTTCAACACTGCTTAGATAATTTGCCAAGCGTTGTTTAATGAAGTTTTCAACGCCACTTAAAGTGTCTAGCGCTAAATTTTTGCCCGCAAAGGTGTCTAAAGTAATTTTAAATAGGCTACTAACCTGTTCCGGATTTAGCTTTTCGCTCAATAAAATCCGAATTATTCCCAATGCCGCACGACGCAAGGCATACGGATCTTTATCACCAGTTGGGATTAAACCTATTCCCCAAATCCCAACCAAGCTCTCCAGCTTATCAGCCAGAGCTACTACTTTGGCTAATTGACTATCCGGTAACTCATCGCCACTAAAACGAGGATAATAATGTTTCTCAATAGCATTGGCTACTTCAGCAGATTCACCACTTGCCAAGGCATAGTATTTCCCCATCACACCTTGTAGCTCGGGGAACTCTCCCACCATTTCAGTCGGTAAATCAGCTTTAAGCAAATATGCGGTATGTTTGGCTAAATCAGTATTAACTCCCAGTAAGGGAGCAATTCCACCCGTAATTGATTGCAGGCGCTCAATACGCTCTAACTGGCTACCTAATTTATTGTGATAAACTACAGTTGCTGTTTTAGCAGTAAATTCAACCAAAGGTGTCCGTTTATCAAACTCATAAAAGAACTCAGCATCCGCCAAACGGGCAGTCAAAACTTTCTGATTACCCTCAATAATTACCTGCGGTTGTTTTGAAATCAAATTAGCAACAAATAAAAATTTATGGCTGAGCTTGCCAGATTGATCAACCAGCGCAAAATACTTTTGATTTTTTGCCATCGACAAAATCAAACACTCTTGTGGTACAGCTAAGAATTTTTCATCAAATTCACCAACTAAAACTTCTGGCCATTCAACTAATGCCGCTACTTCATCCAGTAACCCATCCATATGACTGATGCTCAATCCCAGCTCTTGGGTTTTTTGATTTAGTTGTTTCTCGATTAACTTTTTGCGCACGCTGAACTGAGGTACAACTTTGCCTTGATTTTGTAATTGGCTAAAATAATCCTGTGCACAACTTAGTTTGATTTGTGACTTACACATAAATCGATGACCACTACTTGTGTTATTTGCACTTAATCCCATAACCTCACAGTTAATTACGGCGCCATTAAACATCACAACTAAATTGTGTAGTGGGCGTACAAATTGATAATTTTTATCACCCCAACGCATAGCCTTGGCAATTTGGATTTTCTTCAGCGCATTATTGATAACATCACCTAAAACAGTGGTTAAATTTTTACCTTTAATCAAACTCTCAGCATAAAAATATCCATCTTCGCGCTGCTCTAATTTTTGCCAGTCAACACCACACGATTTAGCAAAGCCAAGCAGGGCCTGCGTTGGGCTACCATCTTGTAAACCCGTTGCAATGGCTGGACCTTTACGTAATTGACGCTGATCAGATTGCTCATACACAATCCCCTCTATTAGACAGCCAAAGCGCCGTGGCGAAACAAACTCTGTACATTTACCATCTTTAGTTAAAAACCCTGATAATTGTTGGTATATCGACTCACTAAATGCGGCTCCGATATTTTTTTCCAAATTAATTGGCGGCAATTCTTCACTTAAAAATTCAATCAACAAACTATTTGCCACAGCTGACATACGCACCCCTAACTCTTAAAATAAACAAATTCCTGATATCTGACATAAAACAGATCGGTTACTAAGCACCTAATTTCTCAGTCATAACTTTTTATGAAAACATAACAATCGCATAATTTTACACTATTTACCTTGGTATTACGGCAAATAATGTCTTAATCAGGGTATCTTATGTTAAAATAACGAGATATATTGAACTAAGCAAATAGCGGCGGGAGAGCATAAGATGATAGACAAAGATGGATACCGCCCCAACGTTGGGATAGTCCTAATCAACAAGGATGATTTGGTTTTTTGGGGTCGGCGAAAGGGAGAATATTCATGGCAATTTCCACAAGGCGGACTTGCTGAAAATGAAACATTAGACGAGTGTATGTATCGTGAATTAAATGAAGAGCTGGGCTTACTACCTGAGCACGTGAGAATTGTTGCCAAAACTGAAGATTGGCTATACTATAATGTTCCAGGCAATTGGGCGAAACAAAACTCAAACTACCGTGGACAAAAACAAATTTGGTACTTGCTACAATTTGTAGGTTATGATCACCACATCAATGTGCGTAGCTTTGTGGAACAAGAATTTGATGCTTGGCGCTGGATTTCCTATTGGGAGCCAATTGACATGGTCGTAAAATTTAAGCAAGATGTGTACCAAAAAGCACTAAATTATTTAGCAAATTATATTGGAAAATAAACCTATGAATAGTGTATTTTTAGCAACACTCACGCAACAACAAAGTAGTTATACGCCAATCTGGTTAATGCGCCAAGCTGGACGTTATCTACCTGAATACCGTAAAACTCGTGAAAAAGCGGGTAGCTTTCTAGCTTTGTGTAAAAATCCAGATTTGGCAACTGAAGTTACTTTACAGCCATTGCGACGTTTTGCGCTGGATGCTTCAATTATGTTTAGCGATATTCTGGTTGTGCCAGAAGCAATGGGTATGCAACTTTATTTCAGTGAAGGTGAAGGTCCTAAATTTGCTAATCCAATTCAATCAACGCTAGATGTGGATGCACTCAAAGTAATCAATCCTGAAATTGATTTGGCATATGTAATGCAGACGATCAAAAACCTTAAGCAAGAACTACCCAAAGATACGCCACTGATCGGCTTTAGCGGTTCACCATGGACATTAGCTTGTTATATGATCGAAGGTGGCAGCAGCAAAAATTACGAGAAAATTAAATCTTGGGTTTATGCCCACCCAGAGCAATTGCATACTTTGCTTGATAAAGTAAGTATAGCTGTAGCAGATTATCTGATTGCCCAAATCCATGCTGGTGTCGATACAATTATGTTGTTTGATAGCTGGGGTGGCGTACTTAGCGAGTCTGCATTTAGTGAATTTTCACATAAATATCTGGCTAAAGTATTGACTCGAATTAATTTGGCATTACCTCAGCATCAAGTTCCAAGCATTGTCTTTACTAAAGGTGGTGGTGTATGGTTAGAGCATTTAAACCAACTTGAATGCGACGGTCTAGGTATTGATTGGACAATTAATATTGCCAAGGCTCGCGAACAAACAGGTAAAATTATCCAAGGAAACCTTGACCCAGTGATTCTATCCGTTGCTGATCATGCAACTATCAAACAACAAGTTACACAGATCTTGCAAACATACAAAAAAGCAAACAATGGTAATGCTGATGGGCATGTATTTAATCTTGGACATGGGATCTTACCCACTGCAAAACCAGATAATGTAGCATATCTAGTTGACATTGTTCATGAATTAAGTAAAAGATAATTATGAATAAAATTTATAAGCTGGTCCTTAGTGCAGGATTATTACTAGTCTCTTCTCTGGCTACCGCAGTCCCAAGCATAGGTATTCCTAATATAAGTAATGACAACAGCAGTAATTTGCCAAGTTTCATGCAAAAAGATGCAAGTGATAATGTGGACAGCACCACCAATACTTTAGTTCAACAACAAATTAATAATTTCTCTGCACAGATTCGTGGCGAAGTTATCCAAAGCAAGCAGTTTAGAGTTGTCGATGTTGATACTGGTGTCACTCAAGGATATGCAAACCTCAATGAATCATCACCTGCAAATGATTTGAAACAAAATGAATCAGAAGCTATCAAGATAGCAAATGCAGAATCCACACCATTAAGTAATGTTAAATCAGTAGAATCAGCAACAGCTCTCATAAAACCAGCGGCAAGTCAGATACCAGATTATTTATTAGTCGGAAATTTGGCTGCAATCAATGCTGGAGAAGAGGTTAACCAAATTATCGGCACCAATAAATACTCTAATATCTATAGCATTGATATTGCAGTAGATTATAAATTAATTCGGACGCAAGATCGTACCATTGTAGCATCTTTTACTGCAGCTGGACATTCCGGTGACGTAAAATTAGTAAACTCGCAAACCCAAAAAGTGATACACAATATGCCTCTTTTGGTAAAACAAGTTGGTGCTAATTTAGCTAGCGATGTTAGCAGCATGCTGAGCGAACACATTGGCAATGGTAAACTTTATCTTAATAGTCAGGAATCATCATCTAAAGTAACCGATTTCAAGACCTATACTGACTAATGGAGTTAAATTTTTTAGCTGAAAGTTGGAAATTAATTGCCCCACAATGGCAAGATTTTTTAAAACGATCTTCACAAGATGAGCTATGTGTAATTGATAACAAATTAACTAAGCTTGCTCAAGAGCGCATTATCTATCCACCTGCGCAAGAAATGCTACGGGCATTGTTTAACCCGCCATCGGCGATTAAAGTGGTCATCCTAGGGCAAGACCCATATCACGGAGATGGAGAAGCCAATGGCTTAGCTTTTGCTGTGAACTCAGGTACAAAAACACCGCCATCATTAAGAAATATTTTTAAAGAACTAGTTAGCGAATATAATCCGCCATTATTTGCACCAACGGCTGCTCTGCTTAGCTCTTGGGAGCAGCAGGGTGTATTGTTACTCAATGCAAGTTTGAGTGTAATTAAAGATCAGGCAAATTCGCTAGCCAATATTGGTTGGCACACTATCACCGATCGAATTATTCAGCATATTAGTGATAGTAATGAGCATTGTGTATTTCTGCTGTGGGGTAATTTTGCGCGCAGTAAAAAAGATCTCATAAATACCAATAAAAATCTGATTTTAGAAGCAGCACATCCATCTCCACTATCCGCGAGTAGAGGTTTTTTTGGCTGTAACCATTTTAAACTTGCCAATCAATATTTAGCTAGTCATCAGATTGAAGAAATTAACTGGCTAATTTAATCAATACTCAAAGAGGAGTGTCACATGTATCTTCCACCATCATTTACAGAATCTGATCCGGATAAATTATACCAGTTCATACTAGATTATCCATTTGCAACAGTAATCATTAGTAATCAAGATGAATTAGAAATTGCGCATTTACCGTTAAGCTTAAACGCAACGAAAGATAAATTATTTGGACATATAGCAAAACCAAACCCGCTGGCTAAATTACTTCAATCTAATCAAAAAGTAAAAGTAATTTTTCATGGCCCGCATGGCTATATTTCGCCAACTTTTTATCCTGAGCCGATAGATCAGGTATCAACATGGAATTATGCAGTAGTTCATGTAGATGGTATCATTAGACAACTTAATCCAGAGTTGCTTAGCTCAAAATTAGATGAGCTTCAATCGCAACAAGATGTAACATATTCTATTGACTGGAGTAATCCACACATTAGTAGAAAATTAGCTGGAATTATTGGTTTTGAAATCACTATCAATAAGATTATTGGCAAATTTAAGCTTAGTCAAAACCGAACAAAAGATGAGCAAGATAACATAATTCATCATCTAGAACAAAGTGAAGATGCTAACTCACTTGAGCTAGCATCTTATATGCAAAAAATCTTAAAGTAGTCTAGCGCACAAAAAGTGCGATTGACTCAACATGTGAAGTATGTGGGAACATATTCATAACTCCAGCTTTAAGCAAGCGATAACCATGCGAGTCAACTAGTACTCCAGCATCACGCGCGAGTGTAGCAGGATTACATGAAACATAAACAATCAACTGTGGCGCAGTCTCAGGCGTAATTGATTTAACCAACTCAAACGCACCATCACGCGGTGGGTCAATCAGCCACTTATCAAACGAGCCTAATTTTGCTAACCATTCACTGTCAATCTTAAACAAATTTGCTACTTGGTAGCTAACTTTATCGCCTAAACCGTTATATTCAGCATTCTGTTTGGCACGTTTCACTAATGGATCCGCACCTTCAATCCCTACCACTTGCCGAGCAGACTGGGCTATTGGTAAAGTAAAATTCCCTATTCCACAAAAGAAATCAGCAATAACCTCATTTGGCTGAGGATCAAGCAGACTCATCGCCAAATTTACCATCGCCTGATTAATATACGGATTTACTTGCGTAAATTCTGAAGGATAATATGGCATATCAATTTTAAAGTCAGCTAATTCATAATTAAGCTTAGGTGCTTCAGTTGGATAGAATGGATAACAGGTATCTGGTCCTTTAGGTTGCAGCCAAAACTGCAGCGGTGCATTCTCATTACTATTTTCATCAATAAACTGACGGACAAAGGATTCATCTTGGCTAGTCAAACTCTCCATATTACGCATAACTAATACGGTTACGTGATTACCCACCGCGACCTCAATCTGCGGAACTGCCGCCTTGATTGATAAATTGCTCACCAATGTTTTTAATGCAGGAATTAGCACCGATACATGCTCAGGTAAAATCTTACACTCATTCATATCTACTACATATGGTGCTCCTTTTTCACGGAAGCCAACCAAAGCCCCACCTTTTTTAGCAACATAGCGCGCGGAGAGTCTCGAGCGATGGCGATAACCCCAAGGCGTTCCTGCTAATGGAGGTAAAATTTCTTCGGCGCTAACGTTACCTAAATGTTTTAAATTATCAACCAAAACCTGCTGTTTAATTTCAATTTGAGCATCAAAACTAACATGTTGCATTGAGCAGCCACCACAAACACCATAACTAGGACATTCTGGAGTAACTCGTTTAGCACTTGGGGTTATAATTTCAACTAATTTCGCCTTATCAAAATTTGACCGACGCTTAACAATTTCAATAAGCACTTCTTCCCCACTTAATGCACCGTCAACAAAAACGGTCTTACCATCGATACGAGCAATCCCCTTACCTTCATAATCAACCGACTCAATCACTACCCTAAATTGTTCTGCCATACTGACTTTCTTTTTATAGATAAATTTTAAAGCGCAATTGTAGCATTTTTGATTAAATTCAATGAAGAAATGAATGTTATTAGATATGTTGTGGGATTGCAAATCAATAAAAAAGCAGACCATATTGATCTGCTTTTTTGGAGTCAGACAAAACTCCAAGATTCAAAGACGATGAGTATATTATACTGTTAATGCGTTATCCAGTTCTTCGGCACGTAATTTTGCCGGACGACTAAGTATACGCTCAAGATAAGCAGTAAACTCGGGACGTTCTTCAAATATGCCAAATCTTGTTCCAAAACTTATATGAGAGCCGATATAAACGTCTGCGGCAGTAAAGCGTTCACCACAAATATATGGACTGGCGCTAACGGCTTGAGCAATAACATCCAGAGTAGTTTGTGGGTTTCCACAACCTAAAGATTTCTCGCTCTCAGCAGTTACTTCAATTTTTAGCATCTTTAAGCTCAATGCCAGCTCCAACGGACCAGCAGCAAAAAATAACCAGCGGTAATAAGCAGCACGCTCTTCATTAGTCTTAGGCGCTAATCCAGCGTCAGGAAAAGTTTCTGCCAAATACGCGCAAATAGCAGGAGTTTCAGTAACAACCGCAGAACCATGCTTAATTGCTGGAACTTTACCCATCGGATTAATTGCCAAGAACTCTGCACTTTTCATTGTCGTTGCATAGTCCAATATCTTGGTTTCATAAACCACCCCGGTTTCTTCTAACATCCAGCGTACAATTCGTCCACGTGACATTGGATTAGTATAAAAAGTTAGTTGTGACATAAAGTATCTCCATTAGATTATAAACAATTATCATAAATTAATCATCGGCCCAGCCGGACAATTAGCAACAAAAGCAGGAACGGATTCATTCGCAAATGGAAGATTATTCCAGCTCGGATCACCTGGTTTGGATAAAACCATATAAGCCCAGTGACTTACTGAGCCACCTCCTGTAGCAGGAGCTGTCATGGTATTAACCATCGTCCATTGACCATTCACTTGAACCATATTCCCCATTGGTTGATTGATAATACTACCGTCAGACACATTATACATCGCTAGATGAACAACGCCTTGTGGTGTAACCTCGCCAAGCACATATTGACAACCAGGAACACTCTCTGCAGATGAAAGCTTCGCAACAACGACACCAGTGAAATAACCATTAAAATAATCAGTAAAATGAAAAACCGTTTGATCGCGCACCAAATTAAATTGACTAGGATTAGTCGCACTTTGCGCAACTGCAGAAATATTTTGCTCTGGTACAACCCAGTAAGTATCTTTAAACCACGACCAATCATTATAGACCGGTGAAACAGATTCTTGTGTAGACTGTGCGGCAGCATGGCATGCAACTTCGCCCAGCAAAGAAACACATACAAGCGATAACCAGCAAATTTGTGAAGATAGTTTCTTCTTTCTACTCCCTGCCTTATGCATAAGACCTCCAAACAGATAAAGCATTATCAGATCACTTGACTTTATCATATGAGGACAAAAATAATCAAATCAATTTTGAGGATTACATGATATTTGCAGTTTAATTTTCATCAAAAAGCACTAGATTGATTAAGATATATGTTACAATCCAACCAGTATATTTTTTTAATAAAAAGGAAAATAAACCTATGAAAATTACTGAAATCAAACAAAGCGCATTTGCAATGCCATTAACTTCACCAAGTGCATTACAAATTGATTATAAATTTAAAAATCGGGAATATTTGATTATCTCTTATGAAACTGACTACGATGCACTACAAGCTATAGTTCCTGAGCCGTTAAAGGTTATTAGCAATGTAGTTAAATTTGAATTCATGAAAATGCCAGATGCATATGGATTTGGTAGTTTTACTGAAGCAGGGCAAGTAATTGAAGTTGAGTGTGATGGTAAGGTCGGAACATACTCGCACATGATGTTTTTAGATAATCTAGCACCGATTGCTGCTGGTCGTGAAATATGGGGATTTCCTAAAAAATATGCAAACCCCAAATTAGAAATTGATGTTGATACCGTAGTTGGAATGTTAAAATATAATAGTGTTCCTGTTGCTATCGGTACAATGGGTTTTAAATACTACTCGCTGGACAAACAACAAACTAAACATAATCTTGAAAAAACACCTAATTATTTGTTAAAGATTATTCCTCATGCTAATGGTAAAGATAAAAGTGTCTGCCAATTAGTTGAGTATTTTCTTAAAGATGTTACAGTTCACGGCGCATGGACAGGTCCAGCTGCTTTGCAATTATTCGAGCATGCACTAGCACCAGTTGCAAAACTTCCTGTACGTAAAGTTATAAGTGGAACACATTTGGTCGCTGATCTCACACTGGGATTTGGTGAGGTTGTTTATGATTATTTAAAAGATTAATTTATTATGACATCTGCAAAAGAAGTATTAGATCGTGATATTGCCACTCATATAAGCCACATGACAGGTTCTAAAAAAAACCGTAAGATAATTTATGTCTTTCAAGGTGGCGGGGCTCTTGGCTCATTTCAGGTTGGTGGCGTAGAGGCGCTATATGAACATGACTATCGCGCCGATATGGTGGTTGGAATTTCAATCGGTGGGATGAATGCTGCAATCGTTGCTGGTAACCCACCAGAAAAACGAGTGGAAAAACTAAAACAATTTTGGAACAAAATCACGGTTAGCATACCACTACCAAATTCCCCTTTTCCCGAAATGTCTAAAATTCATAATTATTTTGGAGCACAGCACGCGCTGCACTTTGGACAACCTGGTTTTTATAAACCCAAAATCCTTAGCCCTTGGTTACTCAGCCATGTAACGCCCGATCAATTAAGTTTTTATGACACCTCACCACTTAGAGAAACGTTAAATGAGGTTATTGATTTTGAATATCTTAATCAGGGACATGTTCGCCTTTGCCTAGGTGCAACTGACTTAGCTTCTGGGGATTTTGTTTTTTTCGACAACAGTAAAGAAAAAATCACTGTCGAGCATATCATGGCTTCAGGTGCGTTGCCTCCTGGATTTCCTGCAGTTGAAATTGACGGACGATATTATGTTGATGGTGGCGTTTATGCCAATACTCCGCTATCTAAGGTGCTGGAAGAATTTGCTGATACTGAACATGATATCTGTGATGTGCTATGCTTTATGTTTGATTTATTCTCTGCATCAGGTCCATTACCACACACGATGGATGGTATGCTGGAACGGATTAAGGATATTCAATATTCTTCCCACTCTAAGCGCTCAAACGCAATTTATTCTACCGCACAGAATTTATCGCATGCGATAAAATTTCTTGGGTCTAAATTGCCAGCTGAAGTTAAGCACGACCCAGATGTGAAAGCAGTTTTAAAACTAGGAAACGCCCATCGTTTGGATTTAGTACATGTGATTTACCGCTCAAGAAAAGGTACTGAGCTCAATAGTAAAGATTACAATTTTAGTGCTGAATCAGCTCACCTACATTACCAGCAAGGTTATGAGATCACGCACAAATTGGTTGAATCCAAGCAGCATGAGTGGAGTAAACAACATAGTGATGGTATAACAATTTATACTATTAATGAGGATAAGCCAACTACAATAAATATTTAACCAGTACTCTGCTGCAATTATTGTAATAAGCTAAAACCCGTGATTCATGATAAAATCACGGGTTGAATCATTTTGAGAGATTGAAGTAGTTGTGCGTAGGAGCAAATTTATCGGTTTATTGCTGTGCGGATTGTACTCGGCTAACTCATGGGGTTGCGGATCAGCCACACAGTGGTTATGTGAAATTGGACACGGACTGGTTATGGCTGAAAGTGAAGGAAAAAATGGCTTGATGATTAGTGGATACGCTTATCATACCTCAATAACAGCTCATTGGCCAACTGGAGTTGCCGAACAAACCTCATCAGATCCACAAGGCTTAAACGAAATACCTTATGGTGCTGGTTATGCTCGTACTTGGTATAACTACGACACAAATGAAGAGTATACCTTATTCGCCATTGCGTTCTCTGATTCTTATTGGAAACCAGAAGTTCATGCTGGATATACCTACCAAAAATACCACTCAATCTTTGATAGCAATAATTGGAAATGGGGTCTTGGCTATACTCCTATGGTTCTGATCAAACCATCATGGTCAAATGATGCACCAATTATTCTACCTGGCATTGGATTAACTTCCACTTTAAAATACAAAGACGTGGAACTAATGGCAACATGGGCAAATGTTATTTTTGTCAATGCTAAAATAACCTTCAATTAAAAGTTATTTAGAAATAATTTCTTTAGCTTTGCTAATTGCGTCTAAACGTAGTTCATCAAATCTCTGCTGTCTTGCTTCAAGTAAAAACAGAAATTTTTCATAGTAGCCCGCATTAGGTAGTGTTTGTATAACATTCATTACATTAAAGAATTGGTGCGTAAAACGCATAAAAAAGAAATATATATCCGAACCTTTTAAGCTGTTCGTCTTAGCCATAGTTAAAGAATTTAGTTCACTATAATGCTTTTTGGTAAATTGAAGCCCATCATCTAACGCTGCCAAAACCAATTTAATATTCTGAGTATAATCGTCAGATTTCTCAAGCGTGGATAATGCGTATTCCAATTTTTGCTTAGCTGTTTCTAATAAATCCATGATCCTCGTCCTCTTAAAACTCTCTCTGCAGAAAAACTCTGCAGAGAGTGTAAACTATACTATCCGTGTAACGTAGTCCAATCCAAAATTACTTTACCACAACTACCTGATTTCATTAATTCAAATCCTTCAAGGTAATTTTGCACTGGTAGTACATGGGTAATAATCGGATTAACATCCAAACCTGATTTAACCAATGATACCATTTTATACCAAGTCTCAAACATCTCACGCCCATAAACACCCTTAAGATATAGGCTTTTGAAAACAACCTTATTCCAATCAAGCGCTACTGGTCTGGCAGAAATACCTAGCATAGCAATCTTACCACCATTAATCATCAAATCAATCATTGAATGAATTGCATCTTCAATTCCAGACATTTCAAGCCCGACATCAAAACCTTCCTCCATATCAAGCTCAGCCATTACCTGACGTAACTTAGCATCAATTTGTTCAGCATTTTTGCAATCACTTACGTTAACTGCAGCATCAGCCCCCATTTGTTTAGCAAGGCTTAAGCGATAATCATTTACATCAGTAATAATGACATTTTTAGCACCAACTTTTTTACAAATTGCGACCGCCATACAACCAATCGGGCCAGCTCCGGTAATCAATACATCTTCACCGATCAAATCAAATGATAATGCAGTATGCGCTGCGTTACCAAATGGATCTAACATACTCGCAATATCATCCGTAACATACTCTGGCAACTTAAATACATTAAACGCAGGAATAGCTAAATATTCAGCAAAACATCCTGGACGATTTACACCAACCCCAACAGTATTTGGACATAAGTGAAAATGACCAGCGCGACAATTGCGACACGTTCCGCAAACAATGTGCCCTTCACCAGAAACTCTATCACCAATTGCCAGATTTTTTTGTTTTACATTCTTACCAACTTCAACCACTTCGCCGACAAACTCATGTCCAACATGCATTGGAACAGGAATAGTTGCTTGTGCCCAAGCATCCCATTTATAAATATGCAGATCCGTACCGCAAATTGCTGTTTTTTTAATTTTAATCAGAACTTCATCATCTTTAATCGTTGGCTTATCAACTTCACCCATCCATATTCCAGGTTCTGCGCGTTCTTTGATTAGTGCTTTCATTTTAGTCATAATTTTCTCTTTTACTTAATAACGTTTAATTCTTTACCAACTGCGATAAACGCAGCGATAGCTTTATCAATTTGCTCTGGTGTATGCTTAGCTGACATTTGCGTACGAATCCGCGCCTTACCTTTTGGTACTACAGGGAATGAGAATGGAATCACATAAATGCCGTGTGCTAATAATTTTTGCGCAAAATCTACCGCTAATTTCTCATCATAAAGCATCACAGGAATAATCGGATGTTCACCAAGAACCAAATCAAATCCAGCGGCTGCCATTCCATCGCGGAATTGTTTTTTATTGCGCTCTAATTGCTCGCGTAAGCTATCTGCTTCAGTAACTTTTTTCAATACTGTCAAAGTTGCCGCAGTAATCACTGGCGCTAGTGCATTCGAAAATAAGTATGTCCGTGCACGGTTACGTAATAAATCAATAATGTTTTTATTGGCAGAAATATATCCACCAGATGCACCACCAAGAGCTTTACCAAGCGTGCTGGTCATCACATCAATTCGCCCTTCAACACCACAATATTCTGGTGTACCGCGCCCATGTTTACCAGTAAACCCCGTTGCATGAGAATCATCAACCATAACCAGTGCATTGTATTTATCTGCTAGATCACAAATACCTTTAAGATTAGCGATAATCCCATCCATTGAAAAAACACCATCAGTTGCAATCATTTTAAACCGCGCACCAGCAGCGTCTGCAGCTTTCAACTGCTCTTCCAAATCCTGCATATTATTATTTTTATAACGAAAACGCTTAGCTTTACATAAGCGGACACCATCAATAATAGAAGCATGATTTAACTCGTCAGAAATAATCGCATCCTGTTCACCAAGTAAAGTTTCAAACACCCCACCATTAGCGTCATAGCATGAGCTAAATAAAATTGTATCTTCATAACCTAAAAACTGACTAATTGCTTGTTCAAGATCTTTGTGAATCTGATTAGTTCCACAGATAAAGCGCACTGATGCCATACCATATCCGTATTTATCCAAAGCTTTTTTAGCGCTCTCAATTACCTCGGCATCATCAGCCAAACCCAAATAATTATTGGCACAAAAATTAATTAACTCGCTACCATCTTTTAATATCACTCTAGGGTTTTGTGGGTTGATAATAATCCGTTCGCTTTTATTGAGCTTATTATCAATAATTTCCTGAAGTTGTCCACTAACGTGTTGACTATATTGTTTATTCATTGTACCTCCCCGGTAATGTTAAGTTATATGATAGACAGATTATACCTTAATTTTAAGTTAAATACCTATATGCAGTGCACCTAAGCTAAGCAACTTTATTGTTCTATACATAGTACACAACCTAAGATAATGAATCTATTCCAGTATATAAAGTATATTTTACTCACTATACCTACCTCTTACTACTCAAAACAGTCATAAAAATACAAGACTCTGAGGCAGGAATGATAGTTCGAGTATAATATTGTATTGCATTTTCTTAAAAATAAAGTCATACATAAGGAGACGGAATAATGGCATTCACTGTTCAAGCAGCGACGCTTACGTTACTCACACCACTACTACAGAAAGCTAGAGATGATAGTCAAAATCTGGGTTTAGACGATGTAAGCATGATTTTAAAAAGATTTCCAGACGGTTTCTTAGTTGGATGCCTTGATGGTGTCGCAATTTGTATGGCGGCAGTGATTCGTCCGGTAGCTAAAAAGTGTTTTGTCGGTCTTTATTATGTTGATAAGGAGTTCCGCCATTTAGGATATGGACATCAGCTATGGGACGCAGTCATGAAATACGTAGGTGATTCAGCGTGCACACTAGATTGTAAAATGGAACAATTGGAATGGTTTAAACAATTTGGTTTTAAATTAGCCCATCGCAATATTCGTTATAGATTACGCCGCAACGACTTTGAACTAATCGAAGACCCGGCTATTAAGCCTCTTGATCAGATTGACTTTGCTCAATTATTAGATTTCGATAGCAAAGTTATTACTACTGAACGTCGGGATTTCATGCATAAATGGTTACAACATCATCATACACTGGTTTATTATGATCATAATTATGTTCGTGGCTATGGAACTATTCGTCAATGTCACGACGGCTATCAGGTTGGACCTTTGTTTGCAGAAAACCGTGAGATTGCCCATAAACTATTTGCAAATCTGATACAAAAATCAGATCCGCAAGCCCATATCTTTTTAGATGTCCCAGAGATAAACCCAAGCGCTTTAGTATTAATGGAGTTTTTGCGAATGCAACAAACTTCGATCAATGCACGAATATCTCTAAATAACGCAACGACCATTGAAAGCAGCATGATCTATGGAGTTGCCACTTTCACAATCTTGTAATTTTGAATTAATTTAAGTTTAGTTTAAAATAAATGCCTCACATATATTTTGTGAGGCATTTTAAATATGGATTTTTTTACAATAGACAAATTAGGGTTACTGCTGTATGCATATTAACGCTTTACCCAAGCTACAACTATAGAGATTAGTATCATTCCAACGTGTAGGTCGTACACCAGCTCCATTAAGCGTTGTTGTACTTACAGCCGCTGGAGCAGAAAAGAACCCATAATTGGAGTATAATGCAGCTATGCCATACATTGAATTCGGATACTGACCATTATCACCAACGTAGCCATTTGCTGGAGATATACTTGTCCAATTAGTACAATTAGCCGCAGTTCCACCCGCACCACCACCGCCGTATAACCAGAAGTTATTAGATGGTGGTGTTTGATTTAAGCTTCCACCAATTGATGTCCATGCTGAAATATTTGATGGGTCAATGTTGCTTTCGATAAGTAGCCATGACATACCCATCCAAAACTCTAGTGTAGTACTCACAGGATTACCTTTGGAATCAAGAATTTGATTTTGAGTATAGCTACTTTCAAATATACCATTTGCATCGCTAGTCATAAAGAAATTACCATCCGTAGTATAGAAACTCGTATTCGGACGAACTATCCAATTGGACTCAAAACCTGCATCAACCGACTCTCCACAACCAAGACTACCGCATGGAGTTCGATTTGAGTCTAATATCAAGGCTTTAAAGGTTTTACCTGCTGGAATTACTGATCCGCTCTCATAAGCTTCGTATTGACATATTGCATCTGCTCCTAATTCACCACTAGCGGCAGGTATACCAGGAACACCTGAACGACCACCACCAGTATCTAATTTTCCTGAATATCCATATTCAAAATTAGTAATAAAAATACAATTTGTATTACAGGTTACAGCTTGCGCAACTACATTAAAACTACCACTACTAGCTGGAGTAGGCGTTATCGCTGGGCTCACTGGA
>CAZTBH010000010.1:36703-65318 GCA_964611845.1 uncultured Neisseria sp. | reverse complement strand
TTTTTTACTACCGCTCTCTTTGCGGCAGAACGGTATTATCACACAACTCAATCCATATCGTCAAATCTTTTTTGCGATTTTTTGATATATTTTCTAAATCCATTCGACATTAACATTGAATATATTTAAATTTAACAAAGTATTAACTACAATATCACGTAGACAAAGTAGCCAATCATTTCATGAAGGATTTTTGTAGTTTGTTCTAATGCTGTATTAGTAGGCAACAGTTTATGCCACCAAATAAGACCGTTAATTGAGTAATCATCCCATGCAGGGTATCCAACAGCAGATATCCCATATTTATTAAACAATGCTAATGAACGCCACATATGCGAAGCCTGCGTTACTAAGATTATCTTGCGAATTCCCAGCTCCTGAAGTTTAAGTGCAGTATATCTCGCATTTTCATTAGTATTTAGTGATTGTGATTCCAAAATACTGATATTTGCCAATGAATAGTTATCTTTGAGATAATTACTCATTCCATCAGCTTCGCTATTAATTTCATCAGTTATACCACCAGACAATATTAGTGGTAAGTTAGGATTTTCAAGAGCAACCCTTGCCGCCGCACGAACATTTAGTAATGAAGCTCCATCAACACAAGCTCCAACTTTTCCGATATAATCAATACATGAGGTAACCCCAGCACCCAATACTACTATTGCCTGAGGATTTACTTGTAATTTATTATAAGGAGTATCTAATTTAGGATAAATTGAACTCGTAAGAATTTCGGCGAACAACGGAGTATATTGAATATAAGTAATTATTAACCCACAACACAAACAGCTTAGAATTACTTGCCAAGTCCGCCAAAAGATCAATCCTAGTACTATAAATATCCAAAAATTAATCGGAGGAGTCAACCAAAATTGAGCCAATTGGTGAATATTGGCAGAAGAAAATAAACTCACAGGCTAGAATCCGATATCATAGATATAACCAAAAACCTCATGTAAAACACTCGATGTAACCATCATAGCATTTGCCGTTGGAACAAACCATAAAAGAGGAAGCTTATAATACCCTAATGAATAAAATCCAGTAGGTGCAGCAATTACTTTTATTCCGTTACGCTCAAACAATGCACCGGCTCGCTTTATATGGCTGGCAGAAGACACTAAAACCACTTTGGAAATACCATACTGTAATAATATCCGAGAAGTATATTTGGCATTTTCACTGGTAGTTTTAGAATCTGGCTCTAAATAAATTGGATTTTCTACTTCAAATTCATTTTGCAAAGCTTTTTTCATTAAACTAGCTTCAGAATCCTTCGTATCAATAGCGCCGCCTGAAACAAAGATCGGTAAATCTGGATTTTTTTTGGCAAGAAATGCGGCATACCGAATTCGTATAAAAGTATCGCTGTTTGATACCGCATTTACATTATACTCTCCAGCATAAGTATTTACGCCACCACCAAGTAAAACAATAGCTTGTGCCTGATTTAAACTTGATATTTGCATCGGTTCGGGAGACAGCCAGCGGTTCAATTTATATGCAAAATACGGAGTTGACTGAAGGTATAGGCTAAAGCAACCGATCAGCAGTATAATCCATCCTCTTGTGCGGTGCACCTTGAAAAAATATGCGCCAAGTACTATAATAATTAGCGAATTAAGCGGAGGCAATATAAAGCTCTGCAGTAAACGGTGTAAAAAAATTGTTATCATATTTTTGTTTTGCGGTTTATTTCATAAAATTTGGGGTCAAAGATTAAAACTTTTGATTTCATTTAGCAATATTTTAACTTAAAGGAGCGCACTATGGCGAAAATTGCATTAGTTACTGGTGGTATGGGTGGTATTGGAACGGCGATGTGTAAAGGTTTGGCTCAGGCTGGACACAAAGTAGTGACTACTTATTTTGTAGATGGCTATGATCCGCAAAAATGGAAAGATCAAGCAGATGCTTGGGTTAAACAAATGAAAGCAGAAGGTTTTGATGTAGCGGCTTACCCGTGTGATGTTGCTGACTATACTTCTTGTGAAGCAGCTGTAGCGCAAATCAAAAAAGATCTGGGTTCTGTTGATATCTTGGTAAACAATGCAGGGATTACTCGTGATTCAATGTTCAAAAAAATGGGCAAAGATAAATGGGATGCCGTAATGCATACTAACTTGGATAGCGCGTTCAACATGTGTAAGCAAGTATTAGACGATATGGTTGAAAAAGGTTGGGGTCGTGTGATTAACATTTCTTCAATCAACGGTCAAAAAGGTCAAGCTGGTCAAACTAATTACTCTGCTGCTAAAGCCGGTATACATGGTTTTAGTATGGCATTGGCACAAGAAGTTGCAAAAAAAGGTGTTACTGTGAATACAATTGCACCAGGCTACATTGCTACTGAAATGGTAATGGCAATTGACGAAGAAATTCGCAACAAAATTATCGCAGGTATTCCAATGGGGCGTCTTGGTAAACCTGAGGAGATCGCAGGTTTGGTAACTTATTTGGCTTCTGATATTTCTGGTTTCATGACTGGTGCTGAATTAGCCATCAATGGTTGTCAACACACTATGTAATCATACCATTAGGTAACTTAAAAGGTAGTCTTAAAGACTACCTTTTTTAATTTCAAACTAAATTATTTTATTTGCTAGTATCTCTAATAGCTTGCTAAAAATTTAATGTACTGACCATTCTACTCTTTCTATGTTTGTCAATTCAGCTACATTTTGTTGCGAAAACTCAGACACGGTAAATAAGTTATAATACACAAACATGAAATTAAAAATATTCCGATAAAAAATCCATTTATTGCAAAACATTGAATTAATACTCCACCTATCGCAGGACCAACCGCGCTTCCAAGATACTCAAGATCAATTGCTCCAAACGCTGTTCCACGTGTTTTCTCTGGTGTAATTTCAACAACTAATATGCTGCTAGTAGGAAATATCAGTAGCTCAGCGATAGTTAAGCTGACAACGAAGGATATTATTGATAATTTATCTATCGGCAAAAATATCAATAAAAGACTGCAGACTATCATTATTGAAAACCCAAAAGCAATTACAAGGTATTGATTGCGATTTTTAATAATAAAATAAACTACGGGTTGTAATATAACTACTAGAATGGCGTTTAAACTCAGCATCCAAGAAAAGAAAATTGTACTATCAATAACACTTTTATTAATCACCAGTGCTAAGTTGCTAGATAATTGAACGTACAAAATATTAAAAATAGTAAGACTAAGCAATAAAGTAATAAATAAACGATTTTTTAGCAATTCTTTTAATGCTACAATAAATCCAGTTATTCCGCTATTGGTTGTTATCGCCTTTTTTGAGCTGTAATTTCTCAAAGTAAAGATTAGTATGGTCATATAAGAAAAATAAAGTAATGAAGTTATCAAAAATGCTTGTATATTTCCAGCTATCCCAGCATACGCACCAATTAAAGGTCCAAGAGCAGCACCCAAATTTAGTGCCATATAACGTAGATGCAGAAATTTTACGTTTTCTTCGGCATTTTTAGCAGTTTCACTAACGATGGCTCTTGCGGTGGGTGAGAATAATGCGCTACAGAGCCCATTTAATAAATTGAGTATGGCAAAAGAAATCATTTGTGGAATAAGTAGGAGATATTTTGCGGTAAAATAAAATCCCAAATAAACCAAACAACTTACAAATAAAGAAAACACTAAAATGATATGACGTTTAAAAACATCTGAAAGATATCCACCAATTACACTACCAAAACATAATGCCAGTGGCTGAAGTCCAACCACTAGTCCGATTGAAGTAATTGATAATTGAGTATGTTTAAAAAGATATAACGTTAAAAAAGGCATACAAAGCAATGACGCTGCTTTAGTCCACAATACCCCTAAAAGTACCGCATAAAGTAATAATCTATTATTTTTATTAATACTCATAGGTTATAAATTTCACAGCTGAATTGCAATACCTAATATAAGCATTACAAATTTTATTATTTGATCTTCAGTGCGCTGCCAAGCATCTCTTGAGCGTGGCTCGTAGTGGTACTGGTGATATTAATCCCGCCAAGCATCCGTGCTATTTCGCCAATACGTTCTGTTTCAGAAATATACTCAATTTTAGCTTGGGTTTGCCCTTGAGTAGACTGTTTTTGAACTAAAATATGCCTGTCTCCACAACACGCCGCTTGTGGCTGGTGGGTAATACAAATAACCTGTTTCGATTGACCTAACTGACGGAGTAATGTTCCCACTACTTCGGCAACTCCGCCACCAATTCCGACATCAATTTCATCAAAAACAATAAGTTCCGGCGGATTGTTAATGCTCAAAGTAACATACAAAGCCAGCGCAACCCGTGATAATTCGCCGCCTGAGGCAACTTTATTTAGTGGCTGTAAGGTCATCCCTTGATTAAAGCACACCAGATACTGAATATTATCAATACCATTTGCTGTCCAGTTTTCACTTGAACTTAACTGTACTTTAAATTCACCGCTAATTGCCAGACTATGCAATAAATCAGTAACTTTAGTGCTGAGTACGACTGCTGCTGCTTTCCTCTTTTCTGAAATTTGTTCCGCGGTAGTCAAATAGTCAGCTTCTGCTTGCTTTAACTCTACCGCTAAAACCGCCAGATCGGTGTCTTGTACCAACTTGCTTAATTCTTGCTGCCAACGAGCTAATTGCGGCAAAATCTCTTCAGGCATAATCCGATATTTACGAGCCAAAGAATAAATCTCATCAATCCGGCTATCGACAATCGCCAGTTGTTCGGGATTTACTTCAATCTTATTTGCTACTAAATTAAGTTCGTGCTCTAGTTCGCTGATTTCGGCTTCAATGCTTTCAGTTAATTTTATTACCTGATCGGCATTTGGTAAATATTCACTAATTTTAACTAGTTTATTACTCATGGTCGCAGATAAATCAGTTAAAGAACTAGTTTCCCCGTTAATTAAATCTGTAACAAGACCTAGCTCTTGTAGAACAAAACTGGCATTAGCAAGTTGCTTTTGCTCTAGGAGTAATGATTCCCACTCCTCTTCGCCTAGGCTAAGCGACTCTAACTCATGTATTTTCTCACCTAAAATTTCCTGTTTAAGAATTAAATCCTGACTAAATTCACGTGCTTGGGCTAGTTTGTTACCTAACTGATTAACTTTACGGTAGAGCTCTCCAAGTTTTAATACTAAATCACTGGCACCAGCAAACTGATCTAAAAGCGACCGTTGCGTGTCTGGCTTGAGTAGTACAATAGAAGCATGCTGGGTATGGATGTCCAATAACATCTCACCTAATTCTTTGAGCGTTCCAAGAGTGACGGTTTGACTATTGATATATGCTTTAGAGCGTCCATTTATGTCAATTACGCGCCTGCAAATAATCAGATTTTCCTGATCATCACCAATAAACCCACGCTCTTGTAACCATTCTTGAACTTTTTGATTATCCACCTGAAAACCAGCACTAAAAGAAGCCTGTGTTTGCCCGTTACGAATTAAATCGGTCCCAGCTTTTGCCCCAAATATTAACATTAGAGCATCAATTATTATTGATTTACCGCTTCCGGTCTCGCCAGTAATAACGGTTAAGCCAGAAAAGAAATCCAGCTCAAGCTGTTCGATTAATAAAAAATCTTTTATTTGCAAATTTAATAACATAAAAACTCCGTGTATACCAAAACAGATTAAGAATTTGCTTCAGTATATTTATATTAAGATACTCGCTTTGCCCAATCCAGCTTATTACGTAATGTATTATAGTAATTATAGTTAGTTGGATGCAGCAAATGCAGCGGGCGTTCAGCTTTTTGAATTATGATTTTGTCATTATAGATCAAATTACAATATTCCTGCCCGTCATAGTGTAAGATAGTCGTATTATCTTTGATAATTGTTAGTTCAATCACTACCTCATCACAAACAACAATTGGACGATTTGACATCGACTGCGGGCAAATTGGTACAATCGAAAATACTTTTGAATGAGGATGCAAAATCGGACCACCCGCGGCCAGAGAATAGGCAGTCGAACCAGTCGGTGTGGAAAAAATTACACCATCTGATTTTTGAGCATGGACAAATTCACCATCAATACTCATTTCAAATTCAATCATACTACCAATATCACCGCGGGAGATCACGATATCATTCAAAGCCAGCGAATCATGAACCAGCTGACCATCACGCAATATCTTAGCCTGTAACAAGCTGCGTTCTTCCTTAATATATGAATTGTTAACCAGCATATCTTTGATTACTGTCAGCATTTCGCTCGCCGCAATATCCGTCATAAACCCCAGCCGACCTTGATTGATTCCAACTAATGGAATCCCGTGATTTACAATCTTTCGTCCAGCTGAAAGCATTGTTCCATCACCACCGATGATAATTGCCAGATCAATTTCATCAATCCAGTCACTTAATTTTCCACAGCGATAGCCGGGACAATAGAAATCATTGGCAACACTAGAATCCAAATAAGCACGGCAACCAAAGTCCTGTAGCCATTCTGCCAATTTAGTAACTTGCGCAACTAAATGTTCGGAGTTGCGCCGACCAATAATTGCAATATTTTTATAACTCGTCATATTGTCCTTAAATTCAAATAATCACGCTAATACTCAATCAAATTCATCATGCTAGATGTTGATTTACTTCTCACTTAGCGAATTGTAAGCTTAGTTGTAAATTGCCTACTAGTATTTCCACACCCATGTGTTCAAATCAATTTGAGTATAATCCTTAGGTAACGCTTACCAAGAAACGATACCATAATAAACCTAAAAATACCAACACAATATAAACCGCGGGCAGGATTAGTGCACTTTGTATCTGTAGTGTACCTAAAACCAGCACCAGCAAGCAAGATGATGCCATATTTAAAAAACTCACTACAGCCGAAGCATTGCTTTTATCTTCGGTGCTATGTAGTGCCAAAGCGGTAGCGTTTCCATAAACAAAACCAGAGCCCAAATAAATAACAACCATTGGCATAAATAATGCCAGAGGAGCTTTGTTCGACAAAACCAATCCCAAAAGTAATAATACAATGCCGCTAGCAATGACCAATAAACCAAATTTTAATGATTTATGCGGTTGCCAAAATTTTCCACAGTAGTTGGAACACAAAGCACCACATATTACCCCGATTACCGGAATCAGGTTATATGAACCATATTCACTGGGTGTAATCCCCATCATCTCAATTGCAATAAACGGTGCTAATGCCGCAAAAGCATAAACTAGACCACTACAAATACCTAGGAGTAAACCGCCACTAATTACTGCACGGCTACTAAACATCCGCCCATAATTAGTTAACATTTCGCTGAAGTGAAATTTATGGCGTTCAGTTTTTGAATACATTTCTGGTAATAAAAAGCTCACCAAAATAATGACTATGCTATACACAACCATTAAATAAAAGGAACTAATCCAGCCAAAATTATGTACCAGTATCCCACCAATGAATACACCAAGACCCGGCATAATGGCAAATGCCATGGTAAGCAGTGAAATTACGCGTGCGGATTCATTCTTAGTATATAAATGTGAGCTTAGCGTAAACGCCATTTTAAGTCCACCTCCAGCACCTAGTGCCATAATTGCGCGGGCTAATAACAGTAGCGCAAATGAGTGATGAAGACCAGCAAAGATAGACAATGCCGAACCAAGTAATGCCAGCACGCCACAAATAATAATTGTGTTTCTGCTACCTAAGCTATGCACCATTGGTCCATAGAGTAACTGCGCAAAAGTATAGCCGATCAAATACCAAGTAACAGTCATACCAGCAGCAGAGTTGCTAATTGCAAAGTATCGCGCTATTTCAGGTAATCCTGGAGTAAAAAACACCGCACCAATCGAGCCAAACGAAATCAACAGCATAAGAACTAAAATGTTTCTCATTGTTTTGTCAATTATAGATGGTCATATTAGTCGCAATATTTTGGAAGCTAATTCTGAAATCAACCACTTTTTGCGATGGATAACTGCACGTTTGCGAACTTGGTTGTTCTGGGTAAATCGTTGCTTCAACATAACGCTCAGGTTCACCTACCCTAAATCCATTAGCATCCAGATAATCACAGCGCCAATAAATTTGCTCTGGCTTATCACCCGTAGCGGTAAAGTCCCAGCGTACAATAATATTACCAGTTACCCGATCATGCGTTTTTGTCAGATTCGTAATCTCTACATCACCTGGTTTACCAATACTCTTTACTTGGTTTTCAATTTTATTCGGGTTAGTTGCACATGAAACCAAAGCTAGACTTATTATTAGTGCGACTATATATTTTTTCATATACCCAACCTTATTTTCGTTTTAACATATATACTTGATGAGTAACCTGAGCAATGCCTCGTTTTGCGAGAGCCGGAAGGTTATTCGAATCTTCAGCTTGCTGCTCTAAGAAAGTTATGGTGAAATTGTCGCCAAACAACTTAACTACTTCGTTACTGTCCACACTGAATGGAGGGCCAAATGCGCTATCTCCGCCATAATTATATGTAATTAATAGATACAATGCTCCAGCAGGTAATAATTCTGCCATCTTGTGTGCATATTGTATTCTTAATTCCGCTGGCAGTGCCACTAAGGCAGCCCGATCATAGCAGAAGTCTATATTTCCTAATTCAGCCAGAGTTAGTTTAAAAAAATCACCACTGAGTAACTCAATAGAATTATGCTTTAATTGAACGAATTCACCACTTTGTGAGCTTTCCATTTCTAAATTATTCTCAACAAAGAATTGCTGACAGGCGAGTAAACTTAGCTCAGAACCAACTACCTGAGCTCCGCGCTGATTAAGCCATAGCATGTCAATGCTCTTACCACACAAGGGAACAAATACTTTAGTTGTGGAAGGCAATTGATTTAATGGGTAGTATTTTTGTAAAAATTCATTAATTTCTTCACGATGAAACCCAATTTCATTATTCTTCCATTTTTGGTGCCAAAAATCGTGATCCATAAATATCTCCACTAAAAAGTTTATTCAGCGATTATAACAAAATTGACCACTATTCTCTTTTATTACATAAATATATTTCTCTTAATTAACCCTGTGGATACAATATAAATCATAAGCAATAAGTCAAGATATTTCATTGCTCAACAACAACTTATAACTAACGATAACAGTGGTAGTATGGTTATCTTATTGATTTGTAATTAAAATATTTTTTAGACAATTGTTGCATTTTGCGATTGGGTTACGGTATGATTACGTACTTGCACCAAAAAATTAGCTAGCCAGTTTTATTGTAAAGGTTTTATCAGAAGCTTGTTTTCTTCTCTACCTATTACGAATCGCTTAGATTTTGACCAACCTTTTAAAGACGAGCTAGCTAATGAAGGTGTAAGTTTCCCCTAGAATTGGGCAGCCTTCACAGGCTGCTATTTTTTTATCTATATTTCTATTCCACTCAATCAAATTCATCATCTTGAGTCGTTGGTTTACTGGTTACTTACGAGTAATAGCTTTCGTCTTAACTCGCACATGAGTATTCCCAATCCGTTTGAGTATAGATTTTCTTTTCTGTTTATTAAGCAAATAATGGTATTATTATGGAATATTAATAACTATTGATTTGGTAAATTATGAAAAATACCCCTGCTTGGAATAACTTTATTGAAAATTGTAATACAATTGGCTCTCCCACTGATTTAGCTAAATTTTTTGAATTAACCCTCACTCCGGCAGAACGTGAAAAAATTGCCGCCCGCTATATGATTCTTGCTGAATTAATTCATGGTAAGAAGCCACAACGCGAGATTGCAGCCAGTCTCAACGTCAGTATTTTTAATGTTACCCGTGGAGCAAACCAGCTCAAATCAGCAAGTGCTACGGATAAAAAATTAATCAAAGCACCAAAAGAGTAAATCATGAAATTACTTATACAACGAGTAACTTCAGCAAGTGTTCAGATAGACAATAAAGTTGTAGGTAAAATCGGTCGTGGCTTGCTTGTTTTTATTGGTATCACTCATAGCGATAGCAAAAAAGATGCTACATGGCTAGCCCAAAAAGTTGCCAAATTACGTATTTTTAATGATGCAGAAGATAAAATGAATCTGGCGCTTAGCGATTGCAATGGTGCTGTGTTGGCAATTTCACAATTTACTCTGTATGCGGATGCTGCCAATGGTAATCGACCATCGTTCACCGCTGCCGCAAGGCCGCAATTTGCTAACGAGCTATATCAGTTTTTTATTAGCGAACTTAAACGATTAGGCATAACTGTAGAAACTGGAATTTTTGGAGCAGACATGCAAGTTGAACTGACTAATGATGGACCTGTTACTATTATCTTAGAAAGTGCTCTTGAATTGAATAACCATTAATAATTTTATGTAATAAATATTTAGTATGTTGTGATATAGTATGCTGTAATGTTTACATTTATTTTAAAAATAATTTGCTACTTGCAAAATTCCGACACCGTTCGGTGATAGCGCTATAATCCGCTCTGTATTATAGAGTTACACAAGGAGTCTTTTTGAAATCTGGCAAAGTCAGAGTTTCAAAAATGAAAAGTATATTAATTTGACATAGGGGTCATACATGTTACGAAAAATAATTCGCGCAATTATTCCAGCGCGTGGCGAAATTTTCTTCAATTTATTTGTTGAGGGCGCAGAAAACGTTCATCAAACAGCAAATATTTTTGCCAATATCATTAGTGCCAAAGACAAAGCCACAGAAACTCAACTATCCAGCGAACTACGTCAACAAAGACAAAAAGCATTGGAAATTGAGAAAAAAGTTATGGTGCAATTAAACAATCAATTTATCACTCCGCTTGATCGTGGCGATATTCAAGAACTTTCAGTATTATTATTAAAATTAACTAAACGAATTGTCAAAACTAATTCTAAATTACAGATTTATGCAATAGACATCAAAGCTGATGATTGCTTGATTGGTAGTGCTACTACACTACAAAATATTACTAAAGTTCTGGTTGATATTATGCACGCTTTAAAAGCAGGTAATTACCAACGCATCAGTAAAGATGAGCAACGTACCGATGAGTTTGATGAAAATGGAATTGAAGATTTACGCCGAGCAATGAAAGAAATGTATTCGGGAAATTATGATACAATGACTATCCTAAAACTAAAAGAAATTTACAAAAGTATTGAATCCGCAATTGATACCAGTGCCTCAATCGCTGATTTGGTAATGCAAATCTCTATCAAGGATATGTAACATGGCTTTATCCCTCTTTCTGGTTGCCTTAATCATTATTGCATTAGCTTTTGAATTTATCAATGGATTTCACGATACCGCCAATGTAGTTGCAACACCGATTGCTACTCGCTCACTTTCTCCTTATCAAGCAATTATTATTGCTGCAATATTTAACTTTATTGGCGCATATTTCAGCACAGGCGTTGCTAAAACTATTACCAGCGGTTTATTTGATTCGAGTTTCATCACGCATACTTTACTGGCAGCTGCATTATTATCAGCAATTAGTTGGAATTTAATCACTTGGTGGCTAGGAATTCCATCTAGCTCATCACATGCCTTGATAGGCTCGCTAATTGGCGGGGTTTTGGTGAATGGTAGCTGGAGCGCTATCAAATGGTCGGGTTTATTTAGTAAAGTAATTTTACCGATGGTTTTATCGCCAATTGTCGCTTTCTTTGTTGCACTAACTATTATGGTGATAGTCACATTGCTGCTAGGTAATAATACCAATCCGCGTAAAACAAATAATTTTATCCGCGAAATTCAAGTTCTATCTTCAAGCTTGCTTGCATTTAGCCATGGCTCAAATGATTCACAAAAAACGATGGCAGTGATTACACTAGCTTTATTTAGTTTTGGCTTAGTTAGCTCGACTAACGTTATTCCAGGCTGGGTCGTTATTATCTGTGCAATTGCTATGGCAGGTGGAACACTAGCTGGGGGAATGAAGATTATTAAAACCTTAAGTAGTCGTTTAGCCAAACTAAAACCTGCTAATGGCTTCTCTGCAGAGTTAAGTTCAGGAGCATTAATTTTGGCAGCGTCTCACTTTGGATTGCCAGTTAGTACTACTCAAGCCGCATCTGGTTCGATTATGGGGGCTGGTTATAATGGACGTGGCATTAATTGGATCGTGGTACGGTCAATGGTTACTGCTTGGTTCTTGACTTTACCAATCACCGCTTTAATTTCAGCTGGTGTTTATAAATTGATCTTATTTTTTGTTTAAGTTGAAATGATGGAGACGAATACTTTTTGAGTAAGTCGAAAAAAGTTGAAGATCGCAAAGGCATTGCGCCGTACCTATATCATCATTATAAGAACTCCACTATTCGTAGCTTAATTGTTAAACAGTACGGTAGAATGTTGTTGATTAAACTTGCCTCTGCTCGCTACACAGTGATGCATGAACAAGGCTTGGGAAATCCTGAAGTAGAAGTAATTTATAAAGATGAAATCGAAGATAAATTGCCTCGTTATTTCTTTAGTAAATTAGAGGCTAAAGCCTATATTATTGATATTTGTTCCGGTAAGAATCATGATTTCTTGATTTAGATTGAAATTTTGGTTAATTTTTTTGGAAAAGAGAAGATATGAGAAAAATTCTTTTAAGCCTTGGTTTAGGAGTAGCTGCTGCAATGAGTTTTGCTAATGATTATCCGATTATTGCCGGAGTTCCGCACGCAAGTAATGAATCTTATGTTGAAGTTTATGCGCATCGTGGTGCACGGAGCTTCTCTCCTGAAAATACGCTACCTGCATACAAAACTGGTTTGGCAGTCGGAACAGACTGGGTTGATATGGATATCGGCATCACCAAAGATGGCGTGATTCTAATTGACCATGATATTTGGCTTAACCCTGATATTTTACG
This sequence comes from uncultured Neisseria sp., assembly GCA_964611845.1. Classification (GTDB taxonomy): domain Bacteria; phylum Pseudomonadota; class Gammaproteobacteria; order Burkholderiales; family UBA11063; genus Aquella. Next base: position 52,502 of record CAZTBH010000010.1, on the reverse strand, counting down.
CAAAGATGGTAAATTTTGGGCAAATAGCAAGCAAGAGTTTTATAAACAGCTAGAAAGTGCGCCAGGTGGAATTGACAAAAATATTCAACCATATCTGGTTAAAAATCTTACAGTTACACAATTGCAGCAGTACGATGCAGGGATGTTAAACCCGAATAGTCCGTACGCAAAATATTTCCCTGTACAATATCCAGTAAATGGCACACCAATGCCAAGTTTACAAGAGATAATTGATTATGTTAATTATACCACTAACAAAAAAGTTAACTTCCAAATTGAAATTAAGAACGACCCAACCCATCCTAAATGGACGGTTTCTGATCATGAATTTGCCAAAAAAGTTAATGACATTTTAGTTAAAAATGATTTGGTTGACCGCGCTGAGATTCAGTCTTTTGACTGGAAGCCATTATACGAGCTGCATAAACTAAATCCTAAAGTTAAATTAGCCTTTTTAGTTGGTGGCGATGATATTGAGCGGATGCATTCTAAAGATGCCAAAGAGGCAGGGTTATGGAGTGGCGGTAAACTATTGAAGAACTATAATAATTCAATTCCGCAAATGATCAAAGCTCTTGGCGGCTCTTGCTATGAACCACAGGATACAGCTTTAACCAAAGAAGATCTTGATGAAGCACATAAATTAGGCTTGAAAGTAGTGGTATGGACTTGGCCTGAAAATTCAGGTGCTGCATTTGATCCAGTTTTAGTTGATAAATTAATCAAATGGGGCGTAGATGGAATAATTACTGACGATCCAGCGCAGCTTAATTCAATGTTAGCTGCACGTGGCTTGCCTGTTCCTCAAAATTACGGAGTCTTAAGTAAGTAATCATCTGTAAAAAATATAGCGGTCAATTGACCGCTATTGAGGAGGCTAAATAAAATTACCAGAATCTAACACTGGTTTGTGCTATTGGAGCAGGTTTCTTTGATTGTGTGTTAGATTGATTTGTAGTACCTTTCGTTGCAACTAATGAATTGGCTGGAGCATTATCTACATAGTCTTGCAGAGTAAAATATAAATCATTATCACCCTCTGTTGAATCTGCATTACCTTCGATGTAATCGGAACCTGACCCTAACTGATATTCATGCATATGAAATTGTTCTACATCAATATACACGCCATGAGTTACTAGATCTGAGGCCCAAGTACGATTCTTTATATGGAAAGAATTATGGCTATTGTTTAAATCGGTAAACATCAAATCTGAATCTTCAGTTTGCATATAAAAACCTATAGTGTTACAACTCCCAGGGCTCAGTACAAAATCGTAACTATTTGGGGTATTAACATCAGCATCATGCTTGTAATTTAACTGAAAGTGAAAAGTAGTATTTTGAGTCTTATTGCAAACATGAGCACTCGAAGTAAATGTAGAAAAAGCAAAGCTTTTAGCTGCAACAAGAGACATAAATAACAAAGAAATTAATTTAGTTTTTTTCATGATAGAAACCTTTACAAGAAATCAAATTTATTGATACCTATAAAGCTAAGATGGAAGTAATTGAGATACAGCAGAAAACTTTTGCTCCAACTAATTTCTATTTTAGCTAAATAGAAACTTGTAGGAGTCATTAGTCATTTGACATTTGAAGGAAAACTCCATTTCCTAATATTGACTTACTTTAACAGAGTTTCTGTTCTATCGAAAATCAATGACGGTATTATAAATGCTAGTAAAATTATTTGCAATAGACAATTTTGTACAATTTACACTTTTATTACACCAGGCCTAAATAAAATATGCTGTCATCAACTAAAAATAGTATCTCTTCTCAGTGTTTGCAAATAGCTATATAGTTCATGCAGTGCTGAACTACATATAAGCCAGAGAATGCTAAATAGTTTTAGTATCAGATAAATAATTTACTATACACTTGATCGCCATCACGGGCGTAATTATTAAAAAATCCGGTATACCATTGATTAAATGAGATACCGAGCGCTCGTGATTCTTCTATATCTGCCAGGCTATCAATTCCGCCACTACGGATAATATGAAATTCGTGATTTGGTTTAAATTCACTTAATAACCGCGCGGCTTCTGCGCAAAGTTGTAATGATTTGTTTTTTAATGGTAAGCCACTTACTCCACCACCAAAATTTTGCGTAAAATTATAAAATAATTGTGTATCTTTGGCATTAAGTTGTGGCTTTACATTTGCATAGTCAATAGAGGTATTTCCTAGATTAATTCCATCAAATTTGAGCCGAATTAGTTCCTTTAAAATCGGAGAAAGCCCCTCGGAAGTCAAATCTGTAGATAGCTTTACTACTACTGGAAGTTTGCGAGTACGCTTATCTAAAAATTCCCGGGCAATAATTTGTAAGCGTGGAATTATGCTGCCACCACCAATTTTAATGTTTGGGCAAGATTCATTAATCTCAATAAAATCAATCTGCGGATGGTTATGATACAGCCACAGACTTTCAATCAGTTTAGCTAAGCCGTCACTCTCACTATAATCGGGTGAACGCATCACACTCCAGCCAATTGGACAACCCTTAATTTTATTGGATGTAATATTTGTTTTTGAGAGAGTTTTATCACCTAAATTAGGCAATCCCAAAAAATTAATGGCAGCATTAGAATTATATAAGCTAATAAACGGTAGAGCGACTCCATTTTTCAGATTGCCTGTCCGAGGATTCGCAGTGCTCGTGCCACCGATATATGCACCAGCACCCAAAGCTGCAACAGTATCATAACCTTCACCATTTTTAAACATCCCAGCCGAATTGGCTAATGGTGCACGAAATTCAATTCCCCACATAGTTATTGCATATTTTGGATGAGGAATAATGCTCTCTTTGGGGTGATGTTGGATAAAATTATGCATAAACTCTAGTCTGCCCCACGAAGCAAGGCGTATTTGCCAATAAGCTGGCAACTTGGAAAGTAAAGGTAAAAGAGAGTGATAAACTTTACTTTGAAACAATGGATTCATGGCAAACCTTTTTCAAAAACGTATTATTTTACAACAAACCATTAATAGGCATGTAAAATAGCAAACTCAATCAGATTCAAAACACTGGTAGGCATTTTGTTACCTATCCTACAATTAATTAGCCAAAATAAATAGTTGACTTAGCTTGCTTCATATAGATTTAACCTGATCACAAACCATAATCGTGTATACTAATCCCATATTGATACTATCCCTTTCCAACTCTTGAAAAACTGGAGTAAAAAATGCTTGATAAAGTTTTATATTTCATCCTCAGTAATTTTCCATTATGCATGTGTATTCTATCATTATTGATTGCGTTAACTAGTCATAGTAAGTTTAACCAACGTTTTTTCGCCTGTTTGCTCTTTTTTGCAGTAGGCTTCGGCGGTATCTGGGGCTTTATCATGCACGCCTTTTTTGATTCGATTGCGTCTAATAACATTGGCTGGAAAGCAAACCCCTTTGAGTTTGAAGTAGCTCTGGCTAATCTAGCACTCGGAGTTGCTGGAATCATTGCTTCTTTTGCTAATTGGTCATACCGTGCAGCAGTGGTAACAGTTACAACAGTATTTCTCTGGGGTGCAGCAACTGGACATATTTACCAGATTATTATCAGCGGTAACTTTAATCCAGGTAATGCAGGACCAATACTCTGGACAGATATTCTAATTCCTTTGTTAATGCTGATTTTATTGCCGCTTACTTACCCCAGAAAAAGTGACGATATAATTTACTACTAACGCTTTATAGCTTTGCACATTCAATCAGGGTATTTTGGGTAAACACATAACGTGGAAAACCTGTTAACTTCATTCCAACAAATGGGGTCCATTGGCACTTGCTTGCCATTTGTTCATCACTCAACGTGCGGTAATTGACAATATCCACTAATACCAAATCGTCGTTACTCTCTAGTTTAAAGATTCGTTGTGGATTGGTGTGCAAAAGTTCAACTATTTTAGCTAAGGTAACTTTGCCATCTTTCCACGCGCTAATCATCAATGGTAAGGTGGTTTCAATGCCTGGTACACCCGATGGGCACTTGCACAAAGCTTGGGCTTTCTCGCCTAGCTTATGTGGTGCATGGTCTGAACCAATAGTATCAATCACGCCCTCATTTAGCGCACGCCATAAAATACCTTGATCAGCTTTATCTCGCAGTGGTGGATTCATTTTCGCACGTCCTTCGAGCTTGGGATACATACTATCATCCAAAAATAAATAGTGTGGACAGGTTTCAACATATACCGGTAGACCACGCGCTTTAGCTTGTTTTACCAGCTCAAGTTCGCCAGCAGTACTTACGTGCAAAATATAGGATGGCACATCATAAATTTCAGTTAGTTTAATCACCAAATCAACCGCTTTAACCGCAGCCTCAGGTGCGCGAATAATCGAATGATATTTAAAATCTGTTTCATTGCTATATTTGGCTGCATTCTCACGAATAATCAGCTCATCTTCCGCGTGTAGAGCAATTAACAACCCGTGAGCTTTTGCCAGTGCGTAAATCGCGTGCAGCGAAGCTTCATCATCCATCAGTAAGTCGCCAGTAGAAGCACCCATAAAAACCTTTAGCCCGACGATCTCATCTTTGACTTTGACAATTTCATGAAACTGATTCTTATCCGCGCCAAAAAATAATTTATAACGCAAGGGTAAATTAACCTCGGCTAATTGTGAATTAATTATCGCAAATTTATTATGCAGGCGTTCTTGAGTAGTCGTAGCTGGTTTGGTATTTGGCATATCAAAAACTGTGGTTACACCACCTTTTAACGCGGCTTTGGAAGCATGTTGCCAGTCTTCTTTATCTTCCATCCCCGGTACCCGAAAATGCACATGCGGATCAATTGCGCCCGGTAGCGCCAGTAAATCACTACCATCAAGCGTAATATTCTCCGGATAATCACGGGTTATTGTCTGCCGGGTTTCATCTGGCATAAGTACATTAGTTATTGTAAGCATGTTATTCACCTTCCCATTTTAATCATATGAAATCTTTAAGCTCATAAGATCATGTTTTAAAAATAAAATATACCGCACCAAAAATACAGAGACTTGCCCAAAGATAATTCAAATTAAGCTTTTGCTGCATAAAGAAAACCGCAAATACGATAAAGACACTCAGGGTTATAACTTCCTGAATAATCTTGAGTTGCATCAAGGTAAATCCAGCATTATTATAGCCAATTCGGTTTGCTGGCACCTGAAAGCAGTATTCAAAAAAAGCAATTCCCCAGCTGATAAGTATTGTAATCATTAGCGGTTTATTGCTTAAAGTTTTGAGATGTCCATACCACGCAAAAGTCATAAATGCATTGGATAAAATTAAGAAAATAATTGTAGTGAATTTAAACATAGACTAGCCCCTAATTCATTGATTTTTGATACTTGGCATATAAGAAACTATCATAAGAAATAATTTTGTTAATGTACCAACTCTAATTTTATCGCTACCCAATCCAACTGAGCCATCAATATAAAACATTCCTTTTGCATGTAATGTTTGAAATAAGCCAAGAACAACTGAATTATCTAATAAAAATTTAGTTTGTACCTCCGGCATAAATTGCTCATCCCAATATTTTTTACTTATAACTTCAATAGCTGCATCATGGTATGGCTTCTCGAACTTATACAAAAGAATCAATAATTCAAATTCAATATAGGACAATCCTGTCAACATATTCAGAACCAATTCATAGTTATTGTGTACGTTGTCATCATAATCTGGCAACTCTAACCTATCATCTTGCAAATATGTCTGTAATATCTCAGCAAAATGTTTCAATTGCTCTTGCTTACGTACCTTTTGGATACAATCAAGAGTCATATAAAAGTTATGCAAAATATCGTTTTTATGCACGTCATGAATAGTTATATCTTTCATGTTTCTAAAAACATCTTCAATAAATAATTTGGTTTTCTTTTGTTGGTAGCAATCATAAGCACCTTTTGCAGTTACCAAAAATTCATAACCATTTTTAATAGCAGCAGCACTATTTAACAGGAGGAGTGATAATTCGTACATAATAAAGGCATCCATTATTGGTTAACTTTATATCTTAATTAATCTCTATTAATTTAAGTCAAGGTTTAGCGTTTAGTTTTCATTCGTAAATACAAATGCTTTTTACCTGAAGTTGGCAAAACCCGTTCTTCAATCTCAAAGATATTCTTGCGGGCTTTTACTAGCGCACTGAGTTTTTCATAACCATAATCACGCGGGTCGAAATCAGGCTGTACCCGATTCAGGTACGAACCAAACGCAGCTAAATTTGCCCAGCCATCGTCGCTACTTGCTTCTTCAACAGCTTTGGCTGCCAATTTTAATGGAAAGCGTTTTTTAGGTGCATCTTTATCATCATTTTGGGTGCTTTTACCTGCGACTGGGTCGTCATGTGCTGTTTCTACGTTTAAGACATCGTCATCATTTTTATTATCCAAACGTAAATTTTCGGTACGAATAAATTTATGACAAGCATTACGAAATGAAGCAGGAGTTTTCTCTTCACCAAAACCATAAACCCACAAACCTTCTTCGCGAATACGCATTGCCAGCCCAGTAAAATCACTATCGCTGGAGACGATACAAAATCCGTCAAATCGTTTAGTATAGAGCAAATCCATCGCATCAATAATCATCGTGCTGTCGGTAGCATTTTTACCACGAGTATAAGCAAATTGTTGCACGGGTTTAATCGCGAACTTATTGAGTACGCTTTTCCACTGCGAGCTATGGGTAGAGGTAAAATCACCATAAATTCGTTTAACCGTTGCTTCACCATAACGAGCAACGTCTGCCAGCAAGGCTTCAATTACCGATGCTTGGGCATTATCCGCATCAATCAATACCGCTAAATGTAAATTGGCTTCTTCTGAATTTTTGGGAGTGTACATGTTTATTTCGCTTTTAATTGTAATTGTTGAATAATTTGTAAGCTCGCTGCTTTTGCCAGTGGTCCACCAAATTCTTTATCTTGTGGAGCTGGTGGCTTAATATCAGATAGATTAGTTACAATAATATAACTCTGTTTATCTTTTTTGAGGTAGCCGATAAAATAACCATCACGCAGCTGGCTAGCATTAGGACTCTTCAAATATTTCCGCGAGCCACTGCCAGTCTTACCGTACAAATCCCAGCCACCATCAATTTTACCCAGATAGATATTATGCATGGTATTGTCAATCGCGCTATGGCTGATATTTAATTGATAATCTTGCATATTTTCTAGAAAACGTAATTGCTCCAGCGCAGAAATTTTCAGACTACCACTTAACCAAGCATTAGTTAAACCATTATTTTTACCAGCATCACCACTAAAATCCTGATTACCGTATTTAAAATCAGCCAAATAATTTTTGATAGCTTTCATCCCAATTTGCGGAGATAGCTGCTGAGAAACCCAAAGAACCGAATATTGTTCCCAACTGCGCGGAGTTTGATTCTGATTCCAGCTCTCCATCCAGCGTTGTTTACCATCCCATTTAAACACCGTGCTTTCAGTAATTACCCCTTTATCAAATGCCATCAATGATAACGGAACTTTAAAAGTCGAGTTGGGAGGGATTCTCTGATTGCAACGCGCGGGGTTATATTCTTCGACCATCTTATGGTTTTGCGCATCATAGAGAATGAAGCAAGCATTTTTACCCGCAAAAATTTGGTTATAGTCAGGGGAAACTGCAAACGAATAGCTCGCAAGTGATATGCATATAGCGCTAAGAATTTTTTTCATGTTATATACTGCTCATTAATATTGCAATATTGTACCACACCAGCCCGGCATCAATCAGATCAGACAAAATCCTATCCCGTACATGCTATAGCCTTACCTCTTTTTAAATAAACCCCACTTGTTCGTGTCCTTTTAAATGTCGAAATAGCTTAAGCGCTGCATTATCAGTTAAACCGGTGAGGTAATCGTTAAGTAGCCGAATTTGCTCAATCTGTTGCTGTGGCGACAATATCTCAACCCACGAACGAGCATCACGTTTGTTTAATGAATCACGAATATCGTTATGGACAAATTCAGCTGGGGCGGTGAGTAATATCATCTGTGATTGTAGCTTATTCAAATTATGCAATGCTGCAATATGTGTTTTTAATAACTCACTCATTACTTCATAACCACCAAGACTATTTTTGAGAACTGCAATATTATTGTAGCCTGCGGTTACAGAATGTTTTTTAAGCCCGGTATTACTTTTAGCAAAGCGATCCTTGACTGGATGATTTGCCATAATTGCTGCATAAATATCAAGCAGCCCGTTTATTTTACCTTTTGCATTGAGTAATTGATTATCAATCGTATAAGTACCCGTAATAATATAGTCATATTTTTCTTTAAAAGCATGAAAAGCATTTAATATTAGTTGAAATAATGCTTCAGAGCGTAGTTTGCTTGCTATATTGGCAAAGCTCATCTCCGCCAAACTTTGTTTATAATTATTCAATTTTTCTTCAAGAGTTTCACCAGGAGTTCTCATCGCTAATGGGGTTTTAAGGTTGGCAAAAGTAATATCAAGAAGTGTTTCACTATATGTTTCCTCTGAAATAAATCCAAGATATACAAAATCTTCAAAATCAAATAAGCTATAGCAAATATCATCAGCAGCTTCTACCACATATACTAATGGATGGCGCTCATAATCTTCGCCAGCAACAAGATTTAGCCCACAGTTACTCAAAATACGATTAAAGAGCTCTTGCTCACTAGCATAGATATTAAATTTCTTATAAATACTATTTTCTTGATGATGCATTCGTGGATATTTGATACTGGCTGCTAATGTTGCATAGGTGAGATCTATATTCTGATTTTGGGCTAAAAGACGAATTGTTTGCGCATTACCCTCTATTTTAAATATATCTGCTTCCAGCTTAGCAAGCTTACCCAAACTATCGCGATATTCTGGCAGAACTAGCAACTCAGCATACGTTTCATTCAGAGCTTCTTCGCCCTGATGTCCAAAAGGAGGATTACCAATATCATGAATCAAACATGCCGCAGCAACCAGATCAGCAACATTATTAGTAAATAACTCTCGCACTTGTTCATCATTAAGACAACTACCACCAAAATATTGAGCTATGACCGCCACATCATGTTTGGGCATACACGTTTCCCACACATATGAGGCAACCATTCGTGCTAATTTTTTGCCTACCGTAGATACCTCAATGCTATGTGTCAAACGATTATGCACAATATCGTTATCGCACAATGGAACTACCTGCGTTTTATTTTGTAATCGACGAAAAGCCGTTGACGAAACAATCCTCAAGGAGTCATGTTCAAAACTGCTATGAGAGTAATCTTTATCAATTGTTTGCTTTTTTGATTTACAAGGGTTAACTAATTTACTCCATGGCATCTCTGGTGGTATCATATCAATAATTTTATTAAAAACATCCCGCACTATTGTGCTTTTATATTCTTCTTTCTCATCGGCATACCATGAAACTTGAATATCACCACTGGCAAATTTATTAATAAAAATGTCACTACCCAGTGCTAAATCTTTTATGTCTTTGATATCAAGATTGCGATCTGGAAATTTAAAGCATCGATACTTAACTCCTGTTTTGTTATTATTAGAAATATACGTCAGCACAGTTAAATCATATAAGCGTTGCTGAATATCAGGATGTAAATTTTGCATGTTGTTTTCTGTTGTCGTCATGGTTTACCTTTTATAAATTTTCTATAAGACAGCTAGTATGATCCACAGGAATTAATTAGTGATGCTATATTTGCATACCAGATTGTACTATAGCATTTGTAACACATTTATTTACCGTTAAGAGTCGTTGAATAATTCTGCGCTGCCACTGATGTTATTTCACACTTTATCAAAACTGGTAATTATACGTTATTCAATCCGTGAAAAACACCCATGTATTACTTGGGTGTTTTTATTAATCTGATGCTATAAAATCCTGTGTGTTCGTCATATAAATTGGTATCGACAAGGTCGATCACTATAGATGTAGAATATTAATACTGTACAAATTGCACTAAAGTTCTATAGGATAATTCTAATGCACAACGCTAATAACATTTTTGACCGCATTGTTTATGGATGGGATGAGAGAGCGAGAATATATAAAGGATCAATTAAACAAGAGTTTAATGAGAATGAGAAAGATTTCTTAGAGTATTTGCTTCCTTTCTATACACATCCGCTATATCAACGTCTTGATCTGCAGGATAAAAGTAATTGTTTATCATGCGGGTGGTTAATCTATAATGAGAAAACAATTGCTATTGAAAGTGATGTTGTAGCACCTGCATGTAACAATATAATCAGTGGCGTCATTCCTGGAACTAAGAAAGATAACATCAGACTAGCAGCTTGTGAAACATTAGTTGATGAAGCGTATCATATATTGATGGTTGAGAGAGCAAACCAAACCACTAGGAAGATTAGGAGTCTTTCTAATATAAACATTCCAAATTTTAGCATTAGTAAAGAGATTGCCAAAGCATTCTCTTTATGTTCAGAAAATTGGATGACTCCGTTACTTAGTTTTGCCACAGCAACTGTTACAGAGGTTCTAATAAGTGACTATCTTGCTCAATTATCGAGATCAGAAGATATTCAACCATTAAACAGAATGACTGTTGCGGCTCATTTACATGATGAATTAGCTCATAGCAAAATATTCTCCTCTTTATTGAGTCAAACATATCATAAATTATCAGGTGAACAAAAAAGATTCCTCATTTCATCAATGGCAGACGCTATCCAATGGTTCAGTGACAGCGAGTTAATATTATGGAAAGATGTTTTAAAACAATTAAAGATTGAGAATTATGAATTGATAATCAATGATTGTCTAAATCAAAAAGAAAATAACACAACAATAAATTATTCTGATTTTGTAAGCGTGATAACAAATAATGGATTGCTTGATGATGACTTTTCCCATGATACATTTAGTCATCTTGGTATAATTTAAATTAATTTGATTAGGAGTTTTTATGTGTGGATACATTGCAATTTTTAAGACTACCCCGAGTAAATTTGATATCCAGAGAGTGAATAATGCTGTCCATGTGTTAGACCATAGGGGACCAGATGAAAATAGTATTTGGGTTGATCCCAATGGGTATGCTATCTTTGGCTATGTTAGACTTAGTTTGGTAGGAATAAGTAATGGTACACAACCAATTTTCTCACCAGATGGAAACGTTGCAATAATGGTAAATGGTGAATTTTATGAACATGATATCATTAGGAAAGAACTAGAGAAAAAAGGTTGCATATTTAGAACATCTTCAGACAGCGAGATAGCGTTATATTTATATCTATTGTATGGTGTTGATGGGTTACATCAGCTCAGAGGGGAGTTCTCATTTGTAATATTTGACAGGAAGAAGAATATATTTTTTGCGATGCGTGATAGGCTTGGAGTGAAACCGCTATACTACTCATATTACAATAACTCATGGTACTTTGCGTCAGAAATAAAAGGTATAATCGAAGCTGGTGTTCCTGCAGAATGGGATACAGAATCATATTTAACACGTGGATTTATTTTACAAAATAGAACATTATTTAAGAATATCTGTGCCCTTGAACCTGGTCATTGGATGATTATTAATGATGGTAATGCCAAGTTTAGAAAATATTGGGATTTTGAATTTGAATCTGATCAGATAATGACCTCCATGAAAGAAGAGGAAATTATTGAGTCTGTTCGTCGAGAAATTGAAGATGCAGTCCAAGTTCGGTTACAAGCAGATGTTCCTGTTGGTGTCAGCATTAGTGGTGGTTTAGACTCATCTTCGGTATTAGGAGTTGCCACCGCTATTTTAGGAAAATCATTGGACACATTTCATTTATCATTTCCAGAGGATCCTGCTTATGACGAACTAGAGTTTGCCAAAATTGCAACAAAACACAATAATGCTAACATGCATGTTATTGAGGTTACTTCAAATTCAATTGCTGATAATTTTTCGGACGCAATATGGCATACTGAAACACCATTCTTTAATGCTCATAGTGTGGCGAAATTAATTTTATGTAAAGCAATCGGGAATTCAGGAACCAGAGCCGTACTCAGCGGCGAAGGGGCAGATGAAATATTTGGTGGATATCCACATTTTAGAAGAGATATGGTTCTGTATGATAATGAGTCACTCTCTGCGGACGTGAAAGAAAGACTCCTGAATCAGATTAATACTTTTGAAGAAATAAATGAACTTTCAGAGGATATGATGTGGGTGAAGGGAGCTATGTCACACGGTGTCTCATGGCTAGAAACTCAAGCAAGACTACTTCATCCATTGGATTCTATTTATAAGGATGAATATAGTCTGTTATCTAAAAACATGGAGGGATACAAGCAGTTTTATAATCAATTAGATCATAATAAGATAAGAAATATATCTCCAGTTCATCGTTCTATGTACATGCTTGCAAAAACATGCTTACCTAATATTGTTCTAAACACACTAGGTGATAGAATAGAAATGGCAGGAAGCATAGAAGGAAGACCGCCTCTTATAGATCATAAAGTTATTGAATTAGTATCAAGAATACCTATTGGTCTGAAAATGAAAGGTGGAACAGTTAAATATGTATTAAGAGAAGCAATGAAACCTTTCCTACCAGAAGAAATATATAATCGGAAGAAACAATATTTCAGAGCTCCACCTACATCACTCAAGACCAACAACTGTAAGTTATTTGAATTGATGAATGACGAGTTAATGAGTGATAGTATAAATAACATACCATTCATTGATGCAAATAAAGTAAGAAGGATGGTTGCTGATTTAAATAAATATTCCGAAAGTGAGCGTGTAAAGATGGATTATGTTTTAACGGAATTGACCGGGCTATGTATTATGCAAAAGAAATTTAAATTATCTTAAGAGGCGCACATAATGCCATCTATAACCAGAAACTATGAGGCTTTTATTATCATTCTGGCTGCACTATTTAATAGTGTAGCTGGGATTGTTGTAGATTTATATGCTCCATGCTTGCCAGCCATTGGCAGCGAATTACATGTTTCCGCGATGCTTATGCAAAATACGATCACCGCCTCAATAATTGGTTATGCTGCTGGGCAGTTATTTTTTGGCATATTATGTGATTGGCGAGGGCGTAAATTTAGCATTATTTCTGGACTGGCTTTATTTGTTGTAGCGAGTTCCTTAGCGATTAGCGCGACGTCGATTGTAGTTTTGTTTATTGCTCGTATTTTACAAGGTTTCGCAGCTGGCTCTTGTCAAGTGGTGGCAAGGGCTGCACTGATTGATGAAGTAAAAGGACACCGTTTTACTATCGCGGTGGTTTATTTGAGTACCGCATTTGCTTTGGGACTTATTTTGGGACCGTATGTTGGCGCATTGATTCAACACTCATTAAGTTGGCGTTGGGATTTTGTAGTATATGCGTTGTATAGTCTTATCTTGCTTGTGGTTGCATTTATCTGGATGCGCGAGTCGTTGCCGAGGATACACCGCAAGCAGCCAAGAGAAACATTTGCCAATTATAAAATCATTCTTGCCAATAAACAATTTCTCTCTTCATTTATTCAGCTAGGTGGCTGCTTCATCGCCTTTACCATGTGGAATCAAATTGGTCCATTTATTGTAAAACATATCTTGGGTAAGAACGAAGTATATTTTGGGATGACGGCATTACTCGCTGGTGTGGCATATCTGTCTGGTACGGTTGTAAATCGTTTTTTGGTGGCTAAAACCTCACTAAGTTGGCGCTTAAATTTAGGTGCAGTTGTTTTTATGCTAGGAATTATCATTTTATTGATTCAGATTACATTTACTTCGCCGTTACTAATTATAGGTCTTATGTTTATTACATTTGCCCAAGGGCTTACTTTTCCCAATGTCCTATCGCGTGCCATGGCAATATTCCCCACTATGGCAGGACTGTCTGCAAGCTTGCAAGGTGCAGGAATGTTGCTCATCGGGTTTATTGGAATGAGCTTGGTAAGCCTGATGACAATAACCTCTGGTACTCTGCTAGGATTGATCTATCTTACAATACTAATAATTAGTTTAATCAGTAGGTTTATTTCATCCGATTAATATTACTTAAAAGGAATAATGAATTATGAAACCACATAAAACAACAACTTCTTGGCAATGTTTGATCTGTGACTTTACCTATGACGAAAGTAACGGTTGTGAGCGCATGTGTATAGCTGGAACCCGTTTTGATGATTTACCTCATTCGTGGGTTTGCCCAGACTGTGGTGCATCAAAATCAGACTTTGTAACATTTGAATAGAGCATCGAATAAACATAGTCGGAGCAATATAACTATGTGGAAACATTGGTTAATCGCATTGGCAATTACTTTGGCATTATCACCTATAAATACAGACTTACTGTAGCTAATATCAATGAATTTATTTAACTGATCCGGATACATATGAGATTCTTTGACAATGCCAAAAGATATAGATGAAACTATATTGTCTATATATTTCATGAATCCAAGTTTATTATTCCAATGATACCACTGTATGGCAATCCTTAGCATCTCCAAATGCTGGAGGATGCCAATTCGTGGCTGGGCTATAGCATACCAATAGATGTTAATCAAATTTGGGGAAATCTGATCTTTAATGAAGCAAAAATCAGATCGACACAAAATTTGCGGCACACTCTTGTTCAGTCTAGTATTTTTCATTAAAGACTTTTATTACTATATTTACAGCTTAAATAATTTTTCTTAAAGATTAGTAACAGACTTAGATACTTCGCGTCTAATGTTATTTGTATTACCATGCACGTAAAGCCGCCAAAATATTATCAAAATTTTTAACTTTCTGTATAATTTGATTGATATATGATTCCACTGTTGATTTAGAATATTCCAGATGCATTGCAACTTCTTTATTTCGAATAAAATCAGCCCGAGTAATAAGTATCATTAACTCTGTTGGCGTTGGCAACTCATTAAAAAATTGAATTATACCAGTATGCTCAAGGAATTTAGTTGTTGCGATACGTTTATTTTTATAAAAATGGCGATAATAACCATGTAGCTCTTTAAGGCTGAGTTCTCGTGTAAGATCTCTCCCAATACTTAGTATCGCACTCACATTATTTGATGAATTCATTACAGGCATCTTGTTCATTGTATGCCGCCATACATAGCCTTTAGAGTTTAACCAAACTCTAGAATTATCTACTACTGCTCTCCCTGTCAATCTTACTTGCTCTTCATATGCATCCATCTGAGTGGCATTATCTACCCAGTATTGGATCATAGTATCATTAATATCCCATATTGTGCGGTTCACGAAATCGTTTTCTTTTAAATTAAATATCGATAGATTGTGATCATTTGATGCCAAATATTTACCAGATTTAGCATCTTTGAGATGGACAGCATCGCTAGAGGTCATTATCAAATTGTCAACAAGACTGAGAACGCTACGATCAAACATGGTTAATACGCTTTTGCAATAAATAACAACTGTATTGTAGCTTAAATCAATGAGATAAGTATAATTTTTTATAAATTACAACCATATTCTACATAGGTGTAATTATTTGTTATTATGAATATAATTAGTGCTGTAATCAATTTATAAGGAATTAATTATGTTTGAATCAGCAAATACCTAAACTAGCTATCCAATGGACAGTTTCACGTAATACTAGGTTTTCTAATCACTTTCTAAACTATTTGAAAGACCGTATTATGTTTCGTAGACAACATGTCATAGACATAAATAGCACGAGAGAAATTAATTATCTTAATTCTATTTTAGGTTTAAACTATCCCAGCTCCTTTAGTAAATCACACTTTAACATCATAAAAACTAATCAACAACTCTCCG